>NZ_JAHKSJ010000014.1:0-1357 GCF_019024305.1 Cellulomonas algicola
CCGCCCGCCGCGTGCGGCTCGAGGCCCGCGGACTCGAGCGCGTCGGTGAACCAGGTCCACGCGACCTCGGCCAGCAGCGGGTCGGTGCCGACCTCGGCCTCCAGGGTGGCGCGCACCAGCGTGACGAGGCGGAACGAGCCTTCCCACGCCTCCTGGCCCTCGGGGTCGTAGAGCACGACGAACCGGCCCGACGCGAGCTCGGCCGCGGCGACCGACCGGCGTGCGCTGCGCACCTCGGCCGTGAGCGCGGCGGAGAACGGGGCGATCCGGGCGGGCCCGGGGACCTCGTCCAGCACGACCTCGGACCGGACCGTCACGTTGCGCAGCGAACGGAGCGCACGGACGAACTCGGCGGGGACGTCCTCGGGGCCTGCTGGGGTCACGCTGGGGAGCGTACGGGCGCGGTCGCCGTCTTGACGTCCGGCACGCCGCTCCCGCGTCATCGCGACGCCGCTAGGCTGACCGGGCACTCCCACCCGGACGTCGCGCACCCGCCCAGCGCCCTCCTGCGCACGGGTCGTCCCGCGCCCCGGGCCGTCGACGACAAGGAGCACCTCACGCATGGCCGCGAACACCACGGCATCCGGCACGGCCGAGATCGGCGTCACCGGTCTGGCGGTGATGGGCCGCAACCTGGCCCGGAACTTCGCGCGGAACGGGTTCACCGTCGCGATCCACAACCGGTCGTATGCGAAGACGCAGTCGCTGGTCGACGACCATGGTGAGGAGGGCACGTTCATCGCCTCGGCGAGCACCGCGGACTTCGTGGCGTCGCTGGCGCGGCCGCGCAAGATCGTGGTGATGGTCAAGGCCGGTGCGGCCACCGATGCGGTGATCGACGAGCTGGTGCCGTTGCTGGACGAGGGCGACATCGTGGTCGATGCCGGCAACGCGCATTTCCCGGACACGATCCGCCGGGAGGCGGCGCTGCGGGCCAAGGGTCTGCACTTCGTGGGTTCGGGTGTCTCTGGTGGTGAGGAGGGCGCGCTGCTGGGTCCGTCGATCATGCCCGGTGGCACGGCCGAGTCGTATGAGTGGTTGGGTCCGATCCTGGAGAAGATCTCGGCGAAGGTCGACGGGGTGCCGTGCTGCACGTATGTGGGGCCGGATGGTGCGGGGCACTTCGTGAAGATGGTGCACAACGGCATCGAGTACGCCGACATGCAGCTGATCGCCGAGGCCTACGACCTGCTCAAGCAGGGCCTGGGTGCCTCGGCGGCGCAGATCGGGGGCATCTTCGCGGAGTGGAACACCGGGGACCTGGAGTCGTTCCTGATCGAGATCACCGCCGACGTGCTGCAGCACGTGGACGCCGCCACGGGCAGTGCGTTCGTGGACGTGGTGCTGGACCAGGCCG
>NZ_JAHKSJ010000015.1:0-251319 GCF_019024305.1 Cellulomonas algicola
GTCCTGAGACATGCGTTGCCCATGTCCTGAAACAGGACACCCCCTCGCGCACACAGGGGTGGTTCCCGAGAGAACCGCCCGAGCAGTACGAGACTCCCGGTCAGGGTTCCTGGCCGGGAGTCTTCGTGTTCGTGGGGGCGTCGACGCGGGGCCGCGGGCCTGTTCGGGACAGCGGGGAGCCCCGCCGAGTTGCTCGACAGGGCTCCGGGCTGAGGTGTCGACGGTGACCGGGCGCGTCCTGGCCCGGCGTCGTCCCACCTCAGGGCGAGGTGCGTGCCCGGCGCCGCAGCAGGACGAGGGCCCCACCGACCAGGATCAGGCCGAGCGCGGTCGGGACGATCCAGGGGTCGGAGAAGCCCGTCGCGGGCAGCCTCCCGCCCCAGGCCGCGCCGGTGCGCTGGGCGACCGTGCGGCTGCCGGAGCCTCCCGACGGAGCGGCGGGGTCGGCGGGAGCCGGTGCGCCGGCCCCGGAACCCGGCGGGTTCGCGGGCACGGGCCCTGGCGGGTCGACCGGGCCGGGGTCCGGCGGGTCGGTCGGCTCGGGCGCGATCTGGACGATCGGACCACCGCCCAGCCACGCCATGCTCTCCGCGCCCTCGGCGAAGGTGCCGACGGCGTCGCCGGCCCGGGCGGCCTGGGCGGCCAGCGGCACGCTCACCGCGTCGTAGAGGGAGGACTGCACGGTCGCCGGCAGGGTCGGGTGCGCCTGCTGGAACTGCTCCGCGGGCATCGCCTCACGCGGCGTGTCCGGGAGCGTGACACCGCCGACGATGTCCATCCAGTACTCCATCTCCCCGAACGTCCACTCGTACCGGAACAGCGGCGTGCTCAGCTGCTCGAGGTACTCGTCGAAGACGTCCTGCGGGTCCCACGCCGTGCGCGCCGGCCACGCCGAGACGTCACCGGAGCCGATCACGTCGTGGAACGCGCCCGGACGCTCGGCGTCGCGCTCCGTCAACCACTGGGCGGCCACCCGGGACGTGTACACGCGACGCAGGTCCGCGTACTCCGGGGCGGTGTTCACCCGCTGCTCGAGCAGTGGCGCGAACGTGTCGGCGATCCGCTGCGTGTTGCGGTCCACGACGTCCTGCGGCGCGTCCTCGCAGAGGTCCTCGACCTGGCCCGGGGGGCGCCAGTCGATGTCCATCGGCTCGTACCGGGCCGCCAGGGGCGCGTCGAGGATGTACAGCTGGTCGCCGTCCTCGCGGACGGTCGCGGGCTTGGGCTCGACCCACATCCGGTACGACCCGTGGCAGATCAGGCCGTCGGAGGTGCGCTCCATGGAGTCCCAGAACGCCTTGCCGTGCTCCGTCGCCGGGTCCATGTAGGCGTTCTGCGTCTCCTTGAACCGCAGGTCCGCCTGCAGCAGCACGCGCCCGGCGTCGGTGGTCGCGAACTGCGGGTCGATGATCGACTCCGGCGTGTCCGGGTTGAGGCTGACCCAGAACTGGCTCTGGTCGAGGGACAGCCAGGTGAACAGGGCGTCCGAGGACAGGTCGAGCGCGGCCTCGCCCCCGTACCCGGGCTCGGCCTCGCCGTCGTCCGGCAGCTCGGCGGCGGAGAAGGCGTACCCGAAGTCCTTGGTCTGCGGGTTGTCCGACACGTAGTGCAGCTCGAGCGACGTCCAGTCGATGCCGCCCGGACGCCGCGGACCGAAGCCCTGGCGGCGCTGGTCGTTCGCGAAGTCGTCCGCGAGGCGCCGGGCCTCGCGCGCGTCGGCGGCCGTCCGGCCCGAGCGCTGGGCGAGGTCCTTGGCGGCGCCGCCGGTCGGCCTGTTCGGGTCGGGGTTCATCGAGCTGTTGCCCGGGTTCGCCGCCGGGTTCTGCAGGCGTGCGGTGGACTCCAGCACGACGTACCGCACGCCGTGCTGGTTCATCAGCCGGACCTGCCCGGGCAGCGGCTCCTGGCTGAAGACGTAGTACACCCTCCAGCCCGACCCGCGCATGAGCGCCTGGTCGGCCCGCAGCTGGTCGAGCTTGAGCGGCGATCCACCGGACTTGAGCTCGTAGGCGACCTGCCGGTTGCGGTTCACGGAGTCGTACCGGCGGTCGTACCCGAGGTTCTTCTCCTTCGCGAGCTGCGTGTCCTCGCACATCCAGTCCGGGCCGCCGAGCTTCAGGCGCCGACCGACGTTGCGGTGGAACCCGTCGCCCCGCGAGTCGTTCGCCATGTTCGGGATGTACGTGTTGCGCCAGCGCTCCCACTCCCACTCGCCGCCGCTGGTCGTGTACTCCTTCCAGCGCCGGAGCATGTGGTCCTCGGACCCGGCGGGGAAGCCCTTGTAGTCGCCCTGCAGCGCGTCGAGCTCCGCACCGGTCGGCGCCGCACGGGTCCGATACGCCTCGGCGGGGTTCTCGTACGTGTAGTCCGGGATCTTCTCCTTGTGCCCCGCCGGCACGTTCTTCCCGCCGGGCAGGTCGTCGTCGCCCGCGATGCCGTCGATGCCGTCGATCAGCTCGTCGCACTGGATGTCGAAGCGGGGTGCGGCCTCCACCTCGCCGAGCGGGACGAGCACGACCGTGACGGCGAGCGCGAGCCCGGCGGCAAGACCGAGCAGGCCTCGGAGCCGGTCACGGCGCCGGTCCGGGCGCGGGAGGTTGCTTCGTGGCACGTCCATCTGGGCCCCCTGAGACCAGCGACGACGCAAACCCCGCCAGGCTGTCGCAAACCACTCAGAACAGTCAAGGAGTTACGGGGACCGCTCCCGCTCGACCCGACGTCAGCGGGCGTCGACGGCGGCCGTGGTGCGCGCCGCCGCGTTGGAGGCCGGGGGCCGGTCGACGCGTAGGCCGGCCGCGAAGGCGACGACGGCGTCGTGCAGGACGTCCGCGTACTGCGGTGCGGACGTCGTGCCGGTGACCACGGCGAGCCAGATGCTGCCGGGCACGGGGGCGGCGACCTGCGCCGTCGGGCTGAGAGCGCCCGTCACGGTGCGCTCGACGCGGCGCGCGACCAGGCCGGGCCCGATGCCGGTGTCCACGCGCTCGTCGCTCTGCACGACGAGCCGCGCCAGGGTGAGGTCCGCCCGCAGCGGGGCGGTGCGGAGCCACGTCAGGGAGATCGTGCTGACCTCGGGCTCGGAGGTCACGTCCCCCGCCGAGCCCAGACGCAGCAGCGTCACCACCGCACCGCTGCTCGCGCTGGCCCGGGCCACCGACACCAGCACCGCGGCCGCGCCGCGACGACGACGTTCGTCGAGCGCCGCCCACAGCGGGGTCCGTGCGACGAGGCCGACGAGGTCGTCGCGCATCGACGGCGCGTCTCCTCGCAGGGCGTGCCAGCCCTCGGGCGCGGTCACACCGAAGCCGAAGGGGGGCCGTGAGGGGACGCCCGGCAGACCGGGTCCCGGGGAGGTGCGCTCGACGCTAGGGTGCACACCCGGACGATCCCATACGAATCGACCCGCGACGCGCAGGGGGTGACGACGTGACCGACGATCTGACCCGGGCCCAGGGCCGCGTCGACGACCTGCGCCTGCTGCTGCGACAGGTGCGCGACGCGCGCGAGGGCGTCCCGTCCCTGCACCGCGCCGCCGAGGCCGTCGGGTCCGCCGGCACCTGGACGGGGACGGCGGCCGACCGGCTGCACCGCGATGAGCTCGCGCCGGCCGCCGCCGCGCTCCCGCGGACGCTGGTCCGGATCGAGGAGGCCGTGGCGGACGAGCTCGCGCACGCCGAGCGCGCCCTGGGGCGGGCACGCGAGGACGCGGAGGGCGTCGCGTGACGCGTCTCGTCGAGGTCTGCCCGGAGGCGCTGTCCGGGGTCCGCTCGGACGTGGCGGCGACCCGCGACGCGGTGCGCGACACGGTCGGGCCGTTGCGGCACCGGATGGTCGCGCTGGGTGTGCCGACCGGGGCGATGGACGAGGCGCAGACCATGGCGGACCGTCTCGGGACGCACGTGC
Source organism: Cellulomonas algicola (assembly GCF_019024305.1). NCBI lineage: Bacteria > Bacillati > Actinomycetota > Actinomycetes > Micrococcales > Cellulomonadaceae > Cellulomonas > Cellulomonas algicola. The sequence goes on from NZ_JAHKSJ010000015.1 coordinate 3,904, forward strand.
TGGGCACGCTCGACCCGTACGTCGCGCGCGCACGGGACCTGGCGGCGATGCGCTACGACGGCGACTTCGGCGCGACCCTGCCGGTGGTCGACGACCCGGACCCGTTCGTCCCCGCCAGCCCGTTCACCCAGACCGCGCTCGCCGGCGGGGGATCGGCCCTGACGTGGAGCGCGGCACCCGTCGAGGAGCAGGAGGCCGACGAGCGCGACACCGAGAGGTCCCGCGGGATCGGCGACTGGTTCGGCGACCGCTGGGACGACCTGTCCGGGGCGGTGTCGGACGGTGTCGACCGGTTCGCCGACGTCGCCACCGACGCCTGGGACGGCGTGCTGGACGCTGGTGGGCAGGTCGCCGACTGGTGGGACCGGACCAGCGGCGATCTCGGCGGCTGGATCGACGAGAACCTGGACGGGCTGCGCGACTTCATCGGCGAGCACGTCGCGGTGTTCCGCGTCCTCGCGACGGTGTGCCGGGTGGTCGGGTGGGTCGTGGTGGCCGTCGGGGCCGTGCTCACGATCGCGCTCGCGATCATCGGCGGCATGGGCGGGGCCGCGATCGGCGGCGTGCTCGGCTTCGGGGTCGGTGCCGTCCCGGCCGGAGGCGCGGGTGTCGTCGCGGGACTGTCCTTCGGGCTCAAGGTCGTCGGCGTCGGCTTCACCCTCGTGTCCGTCGGTGACTTCCTCGACGTGGCGGCCGACTGGGGCGAGGGCACGATCGACGGGCAGCAGCTCGTCCAGCAGGGCAGCCTCGAGCTCGCCCTCGCCGTGACGTCGCTGCTGGGTGCCGGCGCCGTCGGGAAGATCCTGCAGAAGACCCTGCGGCACCTCCCGGCGTCGTGGCGTTCGGCGCTCGACGACCTCTTCTCCCGCCCGGCGCCGACGCGGCCCCGCGCCCCGTTCACGTCGTCCGACCCGTTCGTCGCCGACGCCGCCAACGCGATCGAGGCCGCGTTCCCGGGACAGGTCCGGGACATCAACAACCTCGTGCCGATGAGCAACGGGCTCTCGCGCGAGGTGGACGTCGACCTGGGCGATATCGTCGTCCAGGTCAAGGAGGGCAACGCGCGAGGGCTGACCGGCCAGATCCTCAAGACCGAGCAGACGACAGGCCGCCGGACGATCGGGTTCGCCCCGGACATGCCCGACGGGGCGTGGCAGGCCGCCGCGAGGCAGGGCATCCCGATCGCGCGGTCGCTCGACGAGCTCGTCGCCATGGTGGGAGAGATGCGGTGAAGGGTGCGCTCGTGCTGAGCGAGGACGCGGACCTGTTCGAGGTGGCCCGCGACGTGATCGTCGGCCGGGGCGGGACCGCGGTCGAGGACACGGCCCAGCTCCGGGGGCCTGACGGCTTCCTGCTGACGCTCTTCCGCGACGAGTACCCGGGCGACGACTTCCGCGAGCAGCCCTTCACCCCGGCCGGCGGCGTCGAGGACGTCCCGCAGATGACGCAGGCGCACGGTCTGCCCGTCGAGTGCCGGTCCGAGGTGCTGTTCGTCGACGTCGTCCGTGCGATCTCGGCCGCCGCCGCGGGGCCCGTGTGGGTCCTGGACAACGAGTCGGTCCTCTGGGCCGCGGAGCAGCTGGACCCGACGACGATCTCGCTCTGAGCCCGACAGGCAGAACGGCGCCCGAGCCGCAGGGACGAACGTCCGTCGGAGGTCAGCGGCCCGTCTGTCGCGTGTCAGTGGATCGAGGCCATCACGCGCGTGAGGGCGGCGACCTTGTCGAGGCACGCCTCGAGGCCGGCGGCCGACAGGTCGCGTGACGCCTCGGTCGCGTAGCCGCGCTCGGTCACGGTGATCCGCGTCCCGTCGTCGGCGGTCTCGAACGTCACGACGTGCGGGACGGGATCGGGGACGCCGTCGAGGCCGGAGGCGGCCGGGCCGACGTGGTGCCCGTCGGCGTCGACGAACCGCAGGTCGTAGCGCAGCTCGTGCGGCTCGTCGACCAGCGTGCACGTCCACGCGGTGTACGTCGTCGCGCCGCCCATCTCCGCGGGTGCGCGCATCCCGAGCAGCGACGTGCCGCCCTCGCGGACGTCGAGCACGGCGACGGGACAGGTGAACGGGCCCGGGCACCACCACTGGCGGACCAGGCCGGGCTCGGTCCACACGCCACGCGTCGCGCGGGTCCACCGGGACCGTCCGCGCGGCGACGACGTCGTGGAGGTCGTCGTCACGGACGTGCCGTCCACCGGGACCGTGCCTGCGACCGAGGACGGGACCGACCCCGGCACCCGGATCTGACCTCAGCTCAGGGATGAGCACGACGGCCGCCCGTCGGACGCACCACGGCCCGCGACCGCTGCCCGTCAGCGTCGGAGCAGGGTGTCCTTGATCTGGACGCCGGTGGACGTGATGGACGCCGTGAATGCGCCGCCCAGCTGCTCGCTCGAGCAGGCGATCGCCACGAGAAAGCCGTCGTGGTGCGACGACACCGACACGGTGTCGACCGACTCCCGGGTGATCTCGACGATCACGGTGCCCGCGGCGTCTCTCCAGACGACGTGCACCGATCCGGCGATCTCGTCCCACGTCAGCTCGACGGACGCGACGCCCGCGGCGTCGAAGGTCACCGTGCGCACCCACGGCTCGTCACCGACCTGAGCGTCCAGCCCGAGCTCGGCGAGCTCGAGCGCGGTCGGTGCGGTCAGGGGCGACGCCATCATCTTCCTCCCATGGGGATGATCGGGGTCAGACGACAGCCGTCGTCGGTGACCTACCGGGCCGTCTCCAGCGTGAGCGACCCTCCCGGTCCGACCAGGGGGCTGGACGTGCGGACGGCCGCCGGTCACGTGGACCGGCGGCCGCCGTCGCACCGCGGGAGGTCGCGCCGTTCACGGCGCGCGACCCGTGCGCGTCAGGCGCAGGGCGTCCCGTTGACGGTGAACGCCGTCGGGGCGGTGTTCGTCCCGCTGTACGAGCCGTTGAAGCCGATGCTCGTCGAGCCGCCGGCGGGCACGGTGCCGTTCCACGGCGCGTTCGTCACGGTCACCGCGGCGCCCGTCTGGCTGTAGGTGGCGCTCCACCCCTGCGTGACCTTCTGGTCGCCCGGGAAGGTGAACCCGAGCCGCCAGGACGTCCACGCCGACGACGAGGTGTTCGTGACGGTGATCGACGCGGTGAAGCCGGTGCCCCACGAGTTCGCCGTGTAGGAGACGCGGCACGCGCCCGGCGGCGGGGTGGTGACCTCGGGGAGCGTCCGGAAGGTGACGCTGGGGGACAGCGCGGAGAGCTGCCCGGCGGTGTCCTTGGCCCGGACCGTCAGCACGTGGTCCGTCCCCGGCGTGAGACCGGTGAGCGTGACCGACGGGGTGCTCGACGTCGCCACGACGGTGCCGTCCTGCGCCCGCAGGACGTCGTAGCCCGTGACGCCCTTGTCGTCGGTCGACGCCGACCACGTGAGCGTGGCGCCCGTCTGCGTGATCGCCGACGCGACCGGGAGGCCCGGCGTGCTGGGCGGCAGGTCGGTCGTGGAGCCGGTGGTCCGCACGGTGACCGGCGACGAGTCGGAGGACAGCCGGGCGTTGTTGCGGGCGCGGACGACGAACGTGTACGAGGTGCTCGGCGTCAGGCCCGTCACCGTCGCCGAGGTCGTCGTCGTCGTCGCCACGATCTGCAGCGCGTCGCCAGCGACGCGGATCACGTCGTACCCGGCGATCCCGCTCTCGGGGTCGCCCGACGCGGTCCAGGTGAGCGTCACCGACGTGTCCGTCACGGCGCTCGCGTCCGGCGTGCCCGGGACGGTCGGCGGCGTGGTGTCGACGGCCGGCGCGGTGCCCGCCTTCTCGGCCGCCCAGCTCGCGAGCCAGGCCAGCGCCGAGTTCCAGTTGATCGCGACCTCGTTCACCGAGTACGCCTCGATGTGGTCGACGAAGCACTTCTGGGCCGCGCAGCCGCCGAGCTGGGCCGCGGCGATCGGGTCCTGCAGCTCGCTGTTCGGGCCGCCCGAGAACGACCCCGGCGGCGCGATCGGCAGCGACGCGTCGGCCTGGTGCGCCCAGAACCGGTGGTGCACGTTCTGCACGGCGCGCTCGCCGTAGCCTGCGATGTACGACTGGTTCAGGGGGTTGCGACCCTGGAAGTAGTCGAGGGCCGCGTAGACGCCCGTCCGGTACTTCGCCTGGCCGGTGAAGTCGTAGGCCAGCGCGAGCGCGTTCGCGTTGTTGGCGACCTGGCCGTTCGAGCCCCAGTAGTAGACGGACCCGGCGTTGTTCGGCGCGGGGTACGCCTGGGCGTTCGCACGGGCGAGCGCGGCGTCGGCGAACGACACGATCGCGGCGCGGGTCGCGGCGACGTCGGCGGCGGGAAGACCCGTCGGGACCAGCGCGAGCGTGGTGTCGCCGAGCCCGCCGGTCCAGCCCCAGTCGTACCCGCGCTGCGCAAAGCTGCCGCCCTTGTACAGCGACGAGCCGGCGACGTCGGCGCGGTAGGTGTCGGAGCCGGTCGTCGCGTAGAGCTCGGCGGCGGCCCAGTAGAACTCGTCGGTCACCGAGCTGTCGCTGTACGCGCCCCCGCCCGTCCCGTCGGTGCTCGAGGCGAGCCGGTTCGGGTTGGCCTTGGCCGCCGCGTACGCGGTCTGCGCCGCCGCGAGGGCCTTCGCGGAGAACGTCGGGTCGATCGTCTTCCACAGCCGTGACGCCTGCGCGGCCACCGCGGCCATGTTGAGCGTCGCCGCGGTGCTCACCGGGGACAGGAGCCGGCGCTGGCTGTCCCGCGCGGGGATCGTCGGCAGCGCGGTCCAGTTCTCGTCGTGGATCTTGTGGTGCACCATCCCGGCGTCCGTGCGGCCCGCCGGCACCTGCATGCGGAGCAGGAACTCGACCTCCCAGCGCGCCTCGTCCAGCACGTCCGGGGCGCCGTTGGCGCGCTCGGGGATCGCCATCGTGCCGTCGGCGAGCGCCGTGGCGTCGGCGCCCGCGACGTGGAGCGTCCGCTCGTACGCGTTCTGCAGCTGCCACGTGGCGATGCCGCCGTTCACGACGTACTTCCCCTGGTCACCGGCGTCGTACCAGCCGCCGCGCACGTCGAGGCTGTACCCGCACGACTGCCGGCACGGCACGCTCGTGTCGCCCTGGTTCGGCGCGACCCCCAGGTGCCCGGCGGCCCGCGCGTACGTGCTGCCGACGTACTGCGACTCGATCGCGATGCCGCTGCGCTGGTGGTAGAAGAACGCCAGCGCGTCGTAGCGGAGCTTCTTGACGGGGTCCGCGGAGATGTCGAACGGCAGGCTGCTCGCGCCACCGGCGGACAGGACGTAGCCGGAGCCCGGGGTGTCGAACGTCGAGAAGTCGATCAGGTGCGTCGAGTCACCCGAGAGCGCGTCGGCGCCCCGCACGGTCGACTGCCCCGAGGCGACGGTGGTGCCGGCCGCGTTCCGCAGCGTCCACGCGACCGGCGACGTCGACGTGCTGACGAGCGTCGCGACCTTGGCGACGCCCGGGACGTAGGCGACCTGGTTGACCTTGACCTGCGAACCCGGGTCGGGGGCGGCGAACGCCGCCTGCGGGGCGACGACGCCGCACACGGCCAGCGCGGCGGCGACCGCGACGGCGGCGACGCAGGCCCGGCGCGGCCCTCGGGGGTGGGTGTTCCGTGACATGACGGTCCTTCGTTGGACGGACGACGGGTGGGCGGTCGCCCGCGAGGAACCGGCCGGCCAGGCGGTCGTCGCAGGCACGCTCCGCCCACGCTAGGGCGCGCCCGCAGCCCGTCAGCGGCCGTCCGACGGCGGAATCGATTAGGCCGTCACGGGCCCCGGTTCCCGTGCCGGGGCACGTCACGGATCTCGTGGTGCCCACCACGACGTGCGCCGGCGCCGTGGGGCGAAGGCGCGTGCGTACGGAGGCGACCAGCGCCTCGGCAGGCACACCGGGAGACGGAGCATGCCCAGCATCACCAACCCCGACCTGACCTTGAGCGAGTCCGAGGGCAAGGTCACGCTGCGCGTCGAGCACGACGCGACCTGACGACCGGCGCGGCGGCACTCGCCGGTCGACGAGAGGGTCGGCGGGGGCGGTCGACGTCCCGTGCGCGCGCGGTGTGCGCGTCGAGGGCGGCCGCGCAGCGCTCGGTCGCCGCGACGAACCGGCCCTGGCCGACGGCTCGGTGTGCACGCCACCGTCGCGCGACGCTGACGATCCGCGCAGAGCCTTCACGACACCTCGACGCCGACCCGGTCCGGGCCTCGGTGACCGCTGGGTACGGTCGGCCCGGCGCCGGACCCGGTGGCCGCCGAGCGACGGACAGGAGACGGGATGCCCGACGGGGCACGCTTCGAGACCGTGCGGCGTGCCGGTGCGGGCGCCGTCGCCGTCGTGGGGGTCTGGACCGCCGCGGCGCTGGTCGGCGGCGGGACGTGGGCGACGGTCGGCGACGGGTTCCGCGCGCTGCTCGGGGAGGGCGCACCGTCGGACGCCGTCGAGGCGCTGTGGGCGCTGCGCGGGGACGCGCTGCCGCTGCTGGTCCTGGTGCTCGGGCTGGTCCCCGCGGCCGCGCTCCTGCTGGGTGGGGTGGCGCGGCGGTCGCCCGCTGGGCCGGGCACCGCGAGCGTCGCGTCGCCGGTGGACGGGTCGACGTCGGTCCCGCCCGGAGCGCGCCGTCTGACGTGGCGCGGGGCCGGTGTCGTCGCGGGTGTCGTGGCGGCCGGCCTGGTGGCGGTCGTCGCCGGGGCGCTCGTCGTGTCGGCGGACCCTGCGTCTGCGCCCCTCACGTCCCGGCCGTGGATCTGGCTGCTCGTGTCGTCGCCTCGCACGCTCGCGGGCGTGTGGCTCACGTGCGTGGGGGCCGGGCTGGGCGCGGCCGGGGTGGGCGTCCTGCTGCGGCGCCGGGGTCCCGTCGTCGGGGGTGCGCTGGCCGTGGCCGTCGGTGCGGCGGCGATCGCCCTCTCCGTCGCCGCGTGGACCGCGCGCACGGTCGCGTCGGTCGCGCGGAACCGCGGCGGACCGTCGTCGCTCACGACGGTGCTGCAGGACGGGGTGGTCGCAGCGGGCCTGGTCGCGGCCACGGCAGCGGTCGTCGCCGGGTGGTGCGCCGTGGTCGCGTGGCGCCGGCTCGGGGGCGGGGAGTCGTCCGCCCGGACGGTCGGACCGGAGGAGCGCAGGGCGACCCTGCGGCGGCGACGGCTGGTCGCTCTCGGCGTGGCGGCTGTCGTGGTGGTCGCCGTCGGGACCGCGTCCGGCGTGCGGGTGGCGGAGCGGCGCGTCGTCGACGAGGTCGTGGCTGATCCCGTCCTCGCGGCGTGCCTCGAACGGGCCCTCGGCGCGGGCCGGGGCGACGGGCTCGCGCCGCACCGGTTCGACGAGGTGTTCACGGTCGACTGCCCGCGCGGCAGCAGCGGTGCGCAGGTCCGGTCGCTCGACGGCCTCGAGCGGATCACCTCGGTGCAGCAGATCGACCTGACCGGCCAGGACGTCGCCGACCTGCGGCCGCTCGTGGCGCTGACCCGGCTCACGTCGTTGCGCCTGACGAACAACCCCCGCGTCGCGGACCTGTCACCGCTGGCGGGGCTGCCGCTCGACGACCTGGGCCTGTCGGGAACCGGTGTGCACGACCTGGGTCCGCTCGCGGGGACGACCTCGCTGCGGTTCGTCGGCCTGGGCGGCACGGGGGTGTCGGACCTGTCGCCGCTCGTCGGGTCCACCGGGCTGATCGAGCTCGACGTGTCGCACGCCGCCGTCGTCGACCTCTCGCCGCTCGCGGGCGCTGCGAGCCTCACGAAGATCGACGTCCGCGACAACGACGTCGTGGACGTCGCGCCGCTCGCGCGGATGCCCGCGCTCGACGAGCTGTGGATCGGCGGCAACCCGGTGGCCGACCTGCGGCCGCTCGTGGACGCGCCGGCCCTGCTGGGCGTCGACGTCGAAGGGCTGCCGGGGACGACGCCGGGGATCGCCGAGCTGCGGGCGCGGGGCGTCTACGTCGGCGGGCTGGCCTGACCCGACGTCACCCGCGCGGTGGGGGGTGACGCCGGGCGCGCGGCGACGGGCTCGGACCGTCGGGTCCGGCGACGGACGGTCCTGCTCAGCGCAGGGCGTCGGCCGTCGGCTCCGCCTTCTCGGCCCGTCGCCCCGTGCGTCGTGCGAGAGCCAGCGCGACCGTTGCGAGGCCCGCACCCAGAGCGGCGCCGAGCGCGTTCGAGAGCCAGTCGTTCGTGTCGCACGAGCGGCCCAGGACCGGCAGCAGCGCCTGCACGGCCTCGATGCCCGCCGACGCGAGGACGCCGCCCAGCAGCGCGAGCAGCGGGCGACGGGTCGCGACGGCCGCGAGCAGCACGGGCGGGACGAGCAGCAGGACGTTGGCGAGGAGCTCGACCCGGCCGAACGTCGGGAGCACCCAGCCGACCGCGCAGCGCTCGAACACCTCGCGCTGCGTCGGGACGAGCGTGAGGAGCACGACGGGCACGAGCGAGAGCGCGCAGAGGATCCACGACAGCCGGGGCGGGCGGCCGAGGAGCCACCAGCCGAGCAGCGGGCCGACGACGACGAGGACGGCGAGCACCGTCGGGCCGAACCACGGGTGGGCGACGAGCAGGGTGGAGATCACGGGGGCAAGGGCTCCGGGGGGCGGACGACAGGGCTGGGGCGGGTAGGTACGGGCTACGACGCGAGGCGCGCGCCGCCGCCGGGCGACGTGCGGTCGAGCGCATCGCCGGGGTCCTTGACCGCGTCCCACACGGCGTCGAGCGAGAGGCCGAGGACCTCGGCGATCGCGGCGATCGTGGGGAAGGCGGGGGTGGCCACGCGGCCGGACTCGATCTTGCGCAGCGTCTCCGGGGAGACGCCGGCGTCGAGCGCGACGGTGAGGATCGACCTGTCGGCCCGCGCGCGGCGCAGCAGCGCGCCGAGGCGCTGTCCTCGGGCGACCTCGTCGGGCGTCAGCGGCAACCGGACCATGCGACCGATTGTAATACCGGGATAGTATGGCCGGGATAGTTATCCGAACCGCGGAAGGGCCTGGCCCGATGATCGAGATCCTGACGCCCACCGAGGTGCTGCGTGCCCGTGACACCGGCGCACTCGTCGCCGAGATCCTCCACACCCTCCGCGGCCGCGCGACCGTCGGCACCAACCTGCTCGACATCGACCGCTGGGCCCAGCGCATGATCGCCGACGCGGGCGCCGAGTCCTGCTACGTCGACTACGCGCCGTCGTTCGGGCGCGGGCCGTTCGGCCACTACGTCTGCACGTCCGTCAACGACGCGGTGCTGCACGGCCTCCCGCACGACTACGCGCTCGCGGACGGCGACCTGCTCACGCTCGACCTCGCGGTGTCGCTCGGGGGAGTGGTCGCCGACTCGGCGATCAGCTTCGTCGTCGGCGACGGCGCGCGGGCCGAGGACGTCGCGCTCATCGAGGCGACCGAGCGCGCGCTCGCCGCCGCGATCGCGACCGTCGGGCCCGGCGTCCGGCTCGGCGACGTGTCGCACGCGATCGGCACCGTCCTCACCGACGCGGGTTACCCCGTCAACACCGAGTTCGGCGGGCACGGCGTCGGGACGACCATGCACCAGGACCCGCACGTCCCGAACACCGGCCGGCCCGGGCGCGGGTACACGCTGCGCCCCGGCCTGCTCCTCGCGCTCGAGCCGTGGGTCATGGCCGACACCGACGAGCTCGTCACCGACCCCGACGGCTGGACGCTGCGCAGCGCGACGGGGTGCCGCACCGCGCACTCCGAGCACACCGTCGCGATCACCGACGACGGCGCGGAGATCCTCACGCTGCCCCGCTAGCCCGACCGCGTCGCTCGTGGCCGCCGGGACCCTCACGGCCCGGTCTCGTTCGACCCTGCGCGCCGACGTGCCGATCGCGACGCAGCGACGGACCCGGAGACGCCGAGAGGCGTACGACCCCGAGCGGGGCCGCACGCCTCTCGTGCCCTGAGCAGGGTCAGGACATCCGACGCCGCGCCAGCGTCGCCACGCCGATCCCCCCGGCGAACAGCGCGATCGCCGCGACCAGCCGGCCGATGTTCGTCGCCCCGGCACCGTCGACACCGGCGATCTCGATCGAGTACGCGGTTGCGCCGACCGCCCCGTCCGGTGCGCCGTACGCCATGCCCTCGGACTGCGCACGCTCGGCGCCGGCCGCGAGCACCGCGTACTTCACGCCGAAGTCCTCCGCCGTCGCCTGGCCGCTCGCGACGACCTGCGACGTGCCCTCGTCGGACAGCTGCTGCGTCCCGTCGACGAGCTTCGGCGCGCCCTCGGAGGCGGAGCCGAGTCCGTCTGACAACGCGCGTGACCCCTCGGCGGCGCGCGCGATACCAGCGGAGAGCTCGTCGGCACCGTCGTCGAGGCGGCTCGCCCCCGCGCCGAGCTGCGCGAGGCCCGAGGCGAGAGTCCCCCCGCCGGCGCTGAGCTGGTCCATGCCTGCCTGGAGCGAGTGGACGCCGCCCCGCAGGGTGTTGTCGGCTCGGGTGTCGTCGGCGTCGCCGACGCCTGCCCGGACCTTCGTGATGACGCCCGAGATCAGCTGGCTGACGCCGGCGTCGACCGCGGCAAGACCGTGGACGACGTCCGGCCGGCTCGTGTCGCAGGTGCCGGGGATCGACGTGCTGTCGAGGCCGCACTCGATCATGGCGAGCGTGCCCGCGGCTGTCGCGAGCCCACTGGCGAGCGCCGAGGCCCCACCGGCGATGGTCGCGGGGTTCGTCGTGTCGGTGAGGACGGGGACGCCCGCGGAGAGCTGGGCGACGACGTAGTCGTACTGCGGGAGCAACGCTGGGTTCATGCCGGCACGCAGTCCTCCGAGCCCTGTCACCGCGTCCTGCAGCTGCCCGCCGAGGGCGACGGCACCCGAGGAGAGCTTCGTCGCGCTCGTGGCGGCGCCCGCGACTCCCGTACGGACCTGGTGGACCGCGCCGGTGAGTGTCGCCGCCGCCGTCCGGAGCTTGGTGATCCCTGCCTGGAGCTCCTTCACCTTCGGATCCTGGTCCAGCGCGCCGATCTCGCCGTACATCTTGACGAGTCCGGCGTCGACGAGCGCGAGCCCTGAGTCGACCTGCGCGAGGCCGTCGAGGAGCTGTGGAGCCTTGGCGCGAGCCTGCGCGAGCCCTTGGTCGAGCTGCTCGGCACCCGCAGCGAGCCGCGCGGCGCCCGGGGCGGCGGAGTCGTTGAGGCCCGCGGAGAGCTCCGCCGCGCCGTCGCGGAGCTGGAGGAGGCCTGCGAGGAGCTGCGCGGCGCCGTCGTGCAGCTGGAGGACGGAGTCGTCGATCTGCGTCGCGCCCGCGGTGAGGTCGACGCCCTTCTGCGCGCCGGAGCGATAGCTCTCCGCGCCGCCCTTGAACGACGGGTAGTCGAGCGGGGAGACGGGCATCGACGTGAGGGTCGCGGGCGGGACGACGGCGCCGCGGACCTGCGCGGTGTACCCGAACTCGGCGGTCGCCGAGCCGATGGGCGGGAAGAGCGTCATCTGGAACTGCAGGCGCGTGCCGCCGCGGCCGTCGCCGGCCAGGCCCGCCTCGTCGGACCGCACGTCGGTGAAGGTCGACGGGAGGACGGTGACGAGCTGGCCGATCATCGGCACGACGGTCTCGGCGGAGGCGGTGGCCTCGCTGCCGGTGCCGTCGTCGTAGGTGACGTCCTGCGTCTTCCCGGTCGTGTTGGTGACGGTGTAGTGGACGCCGAGCGTGCCGGAGCGGCCGACGACGGCGCCGGGCTGCACGGGCTCGCCGTCGAGCGTGTACTCGACCTCGACCGCGAGGGGCAGGTCGCGGTCGTAGGTGCTGACGGTGCGGGCGCGACGCTCGCCGTCGACGTCGACCGTCGCGACGAGCCGGCCGTCGACGACGCGGTACCCGCCGAAGCCGTCGAGGTTCCGCAGGCCCTTGGTCGACACGGGGTTCTCGACGGTCGCGCTGCCGTGGCCGGTGAACGCGAGCTGGTCGTAGACGCGGGCCTCCTGGACCGCGCCGGTCGCGGACAGACGGGCCTGCACGGTCTCGGTGTTGGTGACGGTCACGTCGCCGGAGCCCGAGCCGGAGCCGGAGCCCGAGCCCGCGGCGAGCGCGGGGGACCCGGCGGTGCCGACGAGGAGCGGGATGAGCACGACGGCGGCGGCCGCCGCGGTGGTGGTGGAGCGGCGCACGTCAGGCCTCCGGCTGCGGGTCGAACGGACGGGTGGCGGGCGCGCCGCGGCGGGCGGGGTCGGGGGCGGCGTACGGGCGGGCCGGCGCGTGCGTGCCGGCGGCCTCGTAGCCTCCGACAGGCTCGGGCGCGGTGACCGCGGGCGCCGGGGACGACTCGTGGGCGTCCGCGTCGGCGCGCTCCTGCGCGCGGTCCTGCTCGACGACGACGCCCAGGAGCGACGTCGCGACGAAGCCGGCGCCGGCCGCGAGGAGGATCGACGTCGCGGTCGCGGCGGACGACGCGACGAACGCCGAGGGGTCCGCGGAGTAGGTGGCCTCGTACGCGCCGGCCATCGCGGCGGTGCCGAGCAGCGCCGCCCACAGCGGGAGGCGCCCGCGCGTGGCCCCGGCGACGGCCAGGCAGACCGCGAGGACGACGAGCACGGCGACGGCGCGTCCGGCGGCGGAGTCGGGCAGTGCGGCGGCCCGCAGCGCGTAGCCGAGCCACGCGGCGAGGAACCCGACGGCGAACGCGCCGGCGCGCGCGCCGGGGGAGCGGTCGGGCACGAGCCCGAGGGCCCCGCCGAGCGCGGCGCCGAGGAGGGTGACGCCCTGGAGGTCAGGGCCGGAGAACAGGACGATCGCGGTCGCGAGGACCGCGAGGGCGAGGCCTGCCAGGATGTGACGCCTCATGCTTGACCACCTCGTCGTGGTGACCGCCGGCGGGGTGCGCCCGGGGCGGTGGTGCGGGGACACGGTCGCCCGACGGGCCCGCTACCTGCACCGTCACCCTTGACGGTGGTCGTCGAGCGGGCCCTCGGGCGCAACCGAGCGACTGTCTAGCAGTCGGTCCGGCACCTGAGCCACGCGGTACTAGGTAAATCGACGCGGTACCAGGTACATCGTTATGTCGCCGTGATCTTCGGCGCGTGAAGCACAGCGGCCGGGACCACGGACGGACGACTCGGGCGGTCCGCGGAGAGCGGCGACGTCGGAGCGGGCAGCCGGCGCCCTACGCTGGGCCGCGTGACCCCCGCGTGCGGCCTCCGGCGTCGTTCATGACCGTCGTCCGCCGGTGGGTCCTCACCACCGCATGGCGCCTGGGGGCCTTCCTCCTCCAGACCCGGTGGATCGTCCTGAGCGTCGTGCTCGCGGCGGCCGGTGTCATCGGCCTCTACCGAGCGACGCCCGCGTGGCTCAACTGGTCGCTCGCGCTCGTCTCGCTCGTCCTGCTGGTGCTGGAGGTGCGCGCGCACGCCGCACGACTGGCCTCGGTGCAGTTCGTCGACCGGGTCGACGACTTCCAGGACGTCGCCGCCTCCCTCCGTGGCTCTGACCGGTTCCGGGTGGTCGACACGGGGGCGGGACACGTGGTGCTCGACTCCGTCGCGGCGGCCGCGATCGCCCGCGGCACCGTGGTGGCGAGGCTCAGCCTCACGGGCTACGTCCTGCCGCGTGAGCTCCGCGGCTACGGGGCCGCGTTCTGTCGGCGCCGCGTCTCGCGCGGTGCGACGTACAACGGCCACCTCCTGGGGCTCGCGACCGACGTCGGCACCGGGCCCACCCTGCCCACGACCACGTGGAACCTCGTCCCCGCGCGGTACTGGGACCACCTGGGGAGCGACATCTTCGCGACCAAGGACGTCCTCGTGTCCGGCCGGCTCGAGAGCGGATTCGGGCGCTCGCTGTTCGTCGACCGACGAGGGCGCCTGCGCGACCATGGCGAGAGCTGGCTGCTGAACGCGATCGGGACGTCGGTGCTCGCGCTCACGACCGACGGTCGGCTGGTCGTCGTCTCGCAGTCCGCCCACAACGAGTCGAGCGGCGGTTTGCTCGCACCGAGCGGCTCGGGGTCCCTCGAACCCGCCGACGTCGGTGCGGCCGGGGCGTCCGACCTCGCGACGATCGCCGCGCACGGTGCGCTTCGCGAGCTGGAGGAGGAGACCGGGCTCCGCCGCGACGACGTGGTCGACTGGCGGCATCTCGGCTACGGCCGTTGGCTCGAGAAGGCAGGGAAGCCGGAGCTGTTCACCGTCGCGGCGCTGCGGGTGGACTCCCACGAGCTGCACCGGCGACGGATCCCCTCCGCCGACCGGCCGTACACGCTCGGTGCCGAGGCGGTGCGTCTGCGTGCCCGTGACGAGTGGGACGCCGACCCGAGGTCGACGGTCGACCCCGCCGTCCGCCACCGGCTGAGCGCTCCTCTCGTCGCCGGGCTCAGCCTGCTGGTGACGGCCGCCGGCGACGCCGCGAACCCCGCTCACCGACTCGTGGTGGGGCGACTTCCCGTGGCCTAGGACGACGGCGTGCCGGTGCGCTGGAGGATCCCCGACGGCGTGCCGGTCGGCCCCGCAGCGGCGCCGCCGGTCAGTCGCGCAGCAGCGGGAGCAGCTGGTCGCCCTGGCGGCGGATCTCGCGGAGGTACGGGGTGTCGGAGAGGACGAAGTGCGTGACGCCCAGGTCCTGGTAGCGGCGCAGGGACTTCGCGACGTCCTCGGGGGACCCGACGAGCCACGTCGTGCCCGCACCCCCGCCGCCGAACCGGCCCGGAGCCGTGTAGAGGTGGTCGTCGAGCACGTCGCCACGAGCGGCGAGGTCCAGCAGGCGCTGCTGACCGACGGCGGTGCCGCGGTGCCGGTCGACGGGTGCGGTGCCGCGCGTGCGGGCGAGCTCGGCGACCTTCGCCTCGGCGTCCGCCCAGGCCTCCTCGGTGGTGTCGCGGACGAACGTCGTGACGCGCAGCCCGAACTGCAGCGGCGGGTGCGCGCGACCGAGCCGCTGCTCGAGGGTCCGGAGGCGGTCGATGCGCTCCTCGACTCCCGCGAGCGGCTCGCCCCAGAACAGCTGGACGTCGGCCTCGGTGGCGGCGACCCGCTCGGCGGCCTCGGACGCACCGCCGAAGTACAAGGTGGGGTGCCGCCGGTCGCCGCGCGGCTCGATGCGGGGCTGGACCGTCGACCCGGTGACCTGGAAGTGCTCGCCGCGGAAGTCGACGTGCTCCTGCGTCCAGAGCCGTCGGACGAGCTGGAGGAACTCGCGCGTACGGGCGTACCGGTCGGCCTGGTCGCCGTCCGCGTCGCCGTACGCGGCGAGGTCGTCCTTGCCGGAGACGACGTTGACGCGCACGCGGCCGCCCGTGAGGTGGTCGAGCGTCGCGGCGGCGGCCGCGAAGTGCGCTGGGCGCCAGTAGCCCGGCCGGACCGCGACGAGCGGCTCGAACGTCGTGGTGCGCGCGGCCAGCGCGGCGGCGACCGTGAAGGTGTCGGGCCGTCCCCAGCCGGTGCCGAGCAGTGCGCCCCTCCAGCCGTGCTGCTCGAGCGCGACGGCCTGCTCGGTGAGCGTGTCCAGGCTGTTGTGGCGTGCGGACACGGGCTCGCCGCGGTGACCCGGCGCGACCTGGTTGGGGATGTACCAGAGGAACTCGGCGCTCATCGGTGACCTCCTGTCGAGAGCGCGCACTGTCCCCCGCGTCTGATGGCATGTCCAGGGCTCCGTCGGGACGTCCCGCGTGGTGAGAAGGGTGCGAAGGTGCTCGCCCGGGCTCGCATCGCTGCAGGTCAAGAGGCTTTTCGCGTCGCGAAACGTTTAGCCGTTGAGTCTGCGGAAACCGCTGTCCTACGATCGAGAAACCGGTTACTCACACGGTGTGGGTGACGTCTGCAGAACCCGCGACGACGCGGCGCAGCGCCCTCGACGGCGCGCGGGACGCACCACGGCACTGCCCCTTCGATGACGAGGTGAGAGGCAACGATGAACCGACCAGTCGCAGTGCGACTCCTCGCAGCGGGAGCCACGACGGCCCTGGCTGCCACGCTCGGACTGACCGCCCTGGCTGCCCCCGGCGCCGTCGCGGTCGCCGGGTCCGCCAACGGCTACGCCGCCCAGAACGGCGGCACCACCGGCGGTGCCGGCGGCACGACCGTCAAGGCGACCAGCGGGACCGCCATCCACCAGGCGCTCTGCGGTCGCGCGAGCACCAGCACGCCCATCACGATCCAGGTCGAGGGCACGATCACCGTCGGCAACACCGCCAAGGTGTCGGGCTCGTGCAACACCGCGGCGGGCGTGATCGAGCTCAAGGGCATCAGCAACGTGACGATCGAGGGCGTGGGCAGCGGTGCCACGTTCGACCAGATCGGGATCCACATCCGCGACTCGCGGAACATCATCATCCAGAACGTCACCGTCAAGAACGTCAAGAAGTCCGGCTCGCCCACGTCGAACGGTGGCGACGCCATCGGCATGGAGAGCACCGTCCGCAACGTCTGGGTCGACCACGTGACGCTCGAGGCGTCGGGCGGCGAGGACCAGGGCTTCGACGGCCTCTTCGACATGAAGGACGACGTCCAGTACGTGACGCTGTCCTACTCGATCCTGCGCAACTCCGGCCGCGGCGGCCTCATCGGGTCGAGCGAGAGCGACACCGGGAACAGCTTCATCACGTTCCACCACAACCTGTACTCGAACATCGAGTCCCGCACGCCGCTGCTGCGTGGCGGCACGGCGCACATCTACAACAACCACTACGTCAACCTCGCCAAGTCCGGCATCAACTCGCGCGCCGGGGCCAAGGCGAAGGTCGAGAACAACTACTTCGAGGACTCGAAGGACGTGCTCGGCACGTTCTACACGTCCGAGCGGGGCACCTGGCAGACCGCCGGCAACATCCTCGACAACGTGACCTGGTCCTCGACCGGCTCCGACAACTACCCCGCCGGGCCGAGCATGGCGTCGACCACCACGGTCTCCGTGCCGTACTCGTACTCCCTCGACGGCGCGTCGTGCGTCCCCAGCGTCGTCTCGTCGACCGCCGGCGCGAACAAGGGCCTGAAGACGTCGAACGGCTCCTGCACGCCGACCAACCCGAGCCCGACGCCGACGCAGACCTCGAACCCGACGCCGACCCAGACGTCGAACCCGACGCCCACGTCGAACCCGACCACGCCGCCGAGCGGCACCAACCTGAGCATCGGCGCGGGTGCGGACGGCTCGAGCAAGGCGTCGGGCACGAGCTACGGCAACGTCATCGACGGCTCGACCAGCACGTACTGGTCGCCCTCCGGCTCGACCGGGAAGATCTCGGTCAAGTGGGGTTCCGCCACGACGATCTCGAAGGTGAACGTCATCCAGGCGTCGGGCGGCGGCTCGATCGGCTCCTGGAAGATCCTCAACGGCGACAACGGCTCGACCCTCGCGTCCGGCAGCGGCGCACCCGGCGTCGTCTCGTTCTCGTCGACGTCGCTCAAGAAGGTGACCCTGGAGATCGTCAGCGCGTCGGGCACGCCGCGCATCGCCGAGCTCCAGACGTTCGCCGGCTGACCCGCCGCTCGACCGGCGGCACCGACGGCCGCGTGAGCGGCCCACGGACCGGGTGACCGACAGCCCGGTCGACCCGGGGGAGCCCCGAGGAGTCCTGCACGAGGACCCTCGGGGCTCCGCCTCGTCGTGACCCGGTCGCCTCGCGGACTGTGCGACCCGTCGCGCGCGTCCGCTCCACCCGGGGAGCAGGGCGGAGTAACGTCCAGCGACCGTGGACGCCTCGTACCCGCCGCCCGCCCCGCCGACCTCCACGACGCCGCGCCGCTCGCTCGTCGGCCCTGTCGTCCTGACGTCGGCCGGCGCGCTGCTGCTCGTCGCCACGATGGTCGCCGCGGTCGTGGTCCTGCGCACGTTCCTGTCGCTGCTGCCGCTCGGCGTGATCGACGCGCAGGGTGAGGCGGGACCCTCGGCGGTGGCATGGACCGACGTGCCGGGCGCGGTCGACGTGGACCTCGCGCCCGGGCGCTACGACGTGTTCCTCGTGGTCGACGACGTCGACGCCCACACGGGCCTCGACGCGGACGTGCGGGTCGTCGGGCCCGACGGGTCGCCGGTCGAGGTCGACGACGCCCCGGGCGTCAGCATCAACGCACAGCGCGGCGACCGGCGGGCGTCCAACGTGGCGGCGTTCACCGTCGCGACGGCGGGTCAGCACACGGTCGTCGTCCCGGGCTCGCCGAGCGACGGCGCGCTCGCGGTCGTCGCGGAGGGGCAGCGGACGTCGTCGTTCCTGCTGGGCGTGTTCGGCACGATCGGTGGCGTCTTCCTCACGATCGTCCTCGGCCTGCTCGGGCTGGGCCTGACGGTGGGCGGTGTCGTCTGGTGGGCGCTGCGCGCGCGGGCCCGTACGGTCGGACCGGCGGCACGCGTCGGCTGAGGAGGGGCATGGGCTGGGTCGAGCACTGCATCTGGTGGCACGTCTACCCGTTGGGGTTCACGGGGGCGCCGATCCGGACCGCGCACGACGCGGCGCACCGGCTGCGGCACCTCGAGGCGTGGCTCGACTACGCGGTCGAGCTCGGCACGTCGGGGCTGCTGCTCGGGCCGGTGTTCGCGTCGGAGTCGCACGGGTACGACACGCTCGACCACTTCCGGATCGACCCGCGGCTCGGCGACGAGGAGGACGTCGACCACCTCGTCACCGCGTGCCGTGAGCGAGGGCTGCGCGTCGTGCTGGACGGGGTGTTCAACCACGTCGGCGCCGGGCACCCATGGGTGCGCGAGGTGCTGGAGGGCGGCCCCGACGGTCCGCTCGCCGACGTGCTGCGCGTCGACTGGTCGGACCCGGCGGCGCCGCGGCTGGGCGACTTCGAGGGGCACGGCTCGCTCGTCGCGCTGAACCACGGCTCGCCGCAGGTCGTCGATCTCGTCGCACGCGTGATGACGACGTGGCTCGACCGCGGGATCGACGGCTGGCGGCTCGACGCGGCGTACGCGGTGCCGACCGAGTTCTGGGCGCAGGTGCTGCCGCGCGTGCGCGAGTCGCACCCCGACGCGTGGTTCGTCGGCGAGGTCATCCACGGGGACTACGCCGCGATCGCGCGGGCGGCGACGTTCGACTCGGTGACGCAGTACGAGCTGTGGAAGGCGATCTGGAGCAGCCTCGTCGACGGCAACTTCTTCGAGCTCGACTGGGCGTTGCAGCGGCACGCGGAGATCCTCGACAGCGTCCTGACCAGCACGTTCGTGGGGAACCACGACGTCAGCCGGATCGCGTCGACCGTCGGCCCGGAGGGTGCCGTGCTGGCGCTCGTCGTCCTCATGACCGTCGGTGGCGTGCCGTCCGTGTACTACGGCGACGAGCAGGGGTACGCGGGCGTCAAGGAGGAGCGGCTGGGCGGCGACGACGACGTGCGTCCGTCGATGCCCGCGTCGCCGGGCGACCTCGCGGCGTGGGGCGGCGACACGTTCCGCCGGCACCAGGAGCTCATCGGGCTGCGTCGTCGGCACCCGTGGCTGGTCCGGGCGACGACCACCGCGACGTCGCTGACCAACACGCGGTACGCGTACACGGCGCGCGCGGGCGACGAGGCGTTGCACGTCGAGCTCGACGTCACCGACGGTCACCGCGCGGTGGTGCGCGACGACGCCGGGACGGTGCTGTTCGAGTACCGCGCCTGACCGGGCTGCCCGGGCGGTGCCGACGCCGTCGCACGCGTACGTGCGGGTGACGCGCGTGCGCAGGGCGGGTGCGGGCGGTGTCCCTCGTCCGGGGACGACTTCCTCCTTCCGCTTGACTTTGTCCGGCGTCGCCACCAGCCTTGACGCTCAACGCCGGTGACACGAGTCAACGACCGTGACCAGGCCTCAGAGACGAGGCCCTGCGCCGGCGACGGACTGCACCACGGCGGTCACGAGCCGCCCGCACCACGCCGGCCACGAGGCACGGTCCGCGCTGCGACAGGGACGTCGCGGCGCCACCGCGCCGACGACCGGCGCCCGCCCCGCACCGGCGCTGCGTCTCGCGACGCCGGTGAGACCAGCACGTCCCGGCGCGCACGTCCCCCGACGCCCGCGCCGGCCCCCGGTGCCGCACGACGCGTCGACGACGACAGCCGGCGGCACCCGACCCGAGAACGGAGACCGTCGGATGTCATCCCATCCCCTGCCGGTGAGGGCGCGAGCCGTCGACCGGCGCGCCCTCGTGGCGATGATCGTGGTCGGCGCCCTGGTGGCGTACCTCGTCCAGGCGCTGTTCCTGCCCGTCCCGCGCGCCGCCGCCGTCGCGGTGGGCTCCGGCAGCTACGCCGAGGGGACGCCCAGCGGCGGTGCGGTGCCCACGGAGTGCAACGGCACCCCGGTCACCAACCCGCGCGCGCACGTCACGTCGAGCTTCCCGGCGGGGGCGATCCCGACGAACGACTGGTGGACGTCGCTGCTGTGGCGCAAGTTCGACTGCAACGCGATCTCCGAGAACCTCGTCGCGCACCCGCTGACGTTCAAGGCGTTCACGAACGGGCTCGGCGTGAGCTACCCGACGACGCCCAGCGTCTCCGGCACGTCGACGGGTGTGAGCGAGTACCACTACTCCTACGCCGAGGACTTCCGCCTCGGCGTCGCGGGCCTGTCGTCGGACGGCAAGGTCGACGGCTACTCCGACTGGACCGTCAGCGAGCTCTGGACGAACGGCTCGAGCAGCCTGCGCACGACGTTCGGGCACGGCCTGCCGTTCGTCTACGCGACCAAGACCGGCGGCAACGCGACGCTCACGACGACCGGCACGCCGACCGTGTGGAGCAACACCAACGCGGCGCTCGGCTTCACGGTCAACGGGCACGACTACGCGGCGTTCGCACCCTCTGGTTCCACGTGGAACATCTCGGGGACGTCGATCAGCTCGTCGCTGAACGGCAAGGACTTCTTCTCCGTCGCGGTCCTCCCGACGGCGTCGGGCAGCAGCACGTCGGACAAGGTCGCCGCGCTCAACGCCTACGCGACCTACGCGCACAACCACGTCACGGGCACCAAGGTGTCGTGGTCGTACGACGAGTCGACCGCGCGCATGACGGCGACCTACGCGTTCACCACGACCGCCAAGCAGGGGTCGGCGACGGGCACCGTGTACGCCCTCTACCCGCACCAGCGCGACCAGCTCTCGGGCGTCACCCCGAGCAGCTACGCGTACGTCTCGCCGCGCGGCCCGATGCGCGTCGTCATCGGCTCGTCGCAGTTCCAGACCGTCACCGCGTTCAACGGCGTGCTCCCGCAGCTCGCGTCGACCGGCTTCACGCCCGGCTCGGCCGACGCGACGCAGCTGAACGGCTACGTCGACCAGGTCGCCGCGACCGACCCGTTCGCGGGCTTCGGCGAGGACACCTACTGGACGGGCAAGGCCTTCGGCCGGGCCGCGCAGGTCATCCAGATCGCCAACCTCACGGGCAACACCACCGCGCGCGACAAGCTGCTCGCCTCGGTCAAGACGCGCCTCACCGACTGGATGACCGCGTCCTCCGGCGAGACGCAGCGGGCGTTCTGGTACAACCCGTCGTGGGGCACGCTCATCGGCTACCCCGCGTCGTACGGCTCGGACACCGACCTCAACGACCACCACTTCCACTACGGCTACTACGTCGTCGCGGCCGCGAACGTCGCGCAGTTCGACCCGTCGTGGGCCGCGGACTCCGCGTACGGCGGCATGGTCAACACCGTCATCAAGGACGCCGCGAACTGGGACCGCACCGACACCCGGTTCCCGTTCCTGCGCGACTTCGACATCTACGCCGGCCACGACTGGGCCTCCGGGCACGGCGCGTTCGGCGCGGGCAACAACCAGGAGTCGTCGTCCGAGGGCATGAACTTCGCCAGCGGGCTCATCCAGTGGGGCCAGGCGACGGGCAACAAGACGGTCCGTGACCTGGGCATCTACCTCTACACGACGCAGGCGTCGGCCATCGAGAACTACTGGTTCGACACCGACGACGAGGCGTTCCCGGCCTCCTTCGGGCACTCCACGGTCGGCATGGTGTGGGGCGACGGCGGCGCGTACTCGACGTGGTTCTCCGCCGAGCCCGAGATGATCCAGGGCATCAACCTGCTGCCCAGCACCGCGGGCCACCTCTACCTCGGCTACAACCCGTCGTACATCGGTCGGAACCTCACGGAGCTCGAGCGCAACAACGGCGGCAAGGCGACGGTGTGGCAGGACATCATCTGGGAGTTCCAGGCCCTCGCCGACGCCCCCACCGCGCTGTCCGAGTTCCGGTCCCAGGCCGGCTCGTACACCGTCGAGGAGGGCGAGTCCCGGGCGCACACGTTCTACTGGCTGAAGAACCTGTCCGTGCTCGGCACCGTCGACCGGTCCGTCACGGCGAACACCCCGCTGCACGCGGTCTTCGTCAAGAACGGCACGCGCACCTACCAGGCCGCCAACATGGGCAGCTCGGCGATCACCGTGACGTTCTCCAACGGCGTCACGCTGTCCGTGCCGGCGCGGTCCGTCGCGTCGACGACGGGCGGCTCGACCGGCGGTGACACGACGGCGCCCTCGACCCCGTCGGGGCTGAGCGCATCCGGCACGACGTCGTCCTCGACCTCGCTCTCGTGGTCGGCCTCGACCGACAACGTCGCGGTCACCGGCTACGAGGTGCTGCGCAACGGGACCGTCGTCGGCTCGACGTCCGGCACGACGTACACGGCGTCCGGGCTGTCCGCCGGCACGACGTACACGTTCGCCGTCCGGGCGTACGACGCGGCCGGCAACCGGTCGTCGTCCAGCACGTCGGTCAACGTCTCCACGCCGTCCGGCACCGGGAGCGACACCACGGCACCGTCCACGCCGGGCGGTCTCGCCGCGTCGGGCACGACCTCGTCGTCGACGACCCTGGCGTGGTCCGCGTCGACCGACAACGTCGGGGTGACCGGGTACGAGGTGCTGCGGAACGGCACGGTCGTCGGCTCGACATCCGGCACGTCCTACACCGCGTCCGGCCTGTCCGCGTCCACGGCCTACACGTTCGCGGTCCGCGCCTACGACGCGGCGGGCAACCGGTCCGCCACCAGCGGCTCGGTGTCCGTCACGACGTCGGCCGGCACGGGCACGGGCGTCGACGCGACGTCCCGCATCCAGGCGGAGGCGTCCAACGGCCAGTCGGGCACCGCCACCGAGGCGACGTCCGACACCGACGGCGGCCTCAACGTCGCCTGGATCGGCAACGGCGACCACCTGCGGTTCGACAACGTCCGCTTCGGCACCACGGCCCGCACGCAGTTCAGCGCGCGCGTCGCGTCCGGGGCGGTCGCCGGGGTCAGCGGGCTCGTGGTCGTGCGGCTCGACAGCCCCACCGCCCAGCCGGTCGGCAGCTTCGCGATCGGCAGCACCGGTGGCTGGCAGACGTGGCGGACCGTCCCGACGAACATCGCGGGCGTGACCGGCACGCACACGGTCTACCTGACGTTCGAGTCCGGTCAGCCGGCCGACTTCGTCAACGTCAACTGGTTCACGTTCCAGTAGGCCGACCGACGACAGGGCGCACCCGCCGGGCTCCACACCGGCGGGTGCGCCCTGTCGTCGTATCAGGACGGCTCGCCGTCGCGTCGTGGGGCGTCACGCCGGGACATGACGACGCGACCGGGACCTCGACGGGCAGGGTCAGGTGGACTCGCGTGCGACGACGTGGAAGACGTCGCTCGTCTGGGACGGCGGCCGGACCGCGGGGTCGAGCGCGGCGAGCACGGAGGCCGCGAGGTAGGACGCCTGCGCGTCGATGGCCTGCCAGATCGTGGTCAGCGGCGGGGCCGCGAGCTTCGCGGTCGGGATGTCGTCGACGCCGATCACGGCGACGTCGTCGGGCACGCGCAGCCCTTCGGCGCGCAGCCCGGCCAGCACCGCCAGCGCGACCTCGTCGTTGTACGCGGCCACTGCCGTCACGGGCTCGTCGCCGGACCGCCACGCGCGCACGGCGGCCGTCGCCGACTCGACGTCGAGCCCGACGGCCGCGACGCGCGGGGCGGGCAGCCCGTGGTCCTGGCACGCGGCCTGCACGCCCGCGAGCCGCCGGTCGGCGAAGGCGGACAGCCGGTCGTCGGCAGGAGCGGCGTAGGCCAGCGCGCGGTGCCCGCGCTCGACCAGGTGGTCGACCTGGAGCGCGCCGATGTTCGTCTGCGGGACGGAGAAGATCTCGGGGTGCGGGTCCTCGTCGAGAGCCGTGCCGACGACGGGGATGCCGGCCCGACGCATCGCGTAGGTGTCCTCGTCGGCGAAGGGCGCGAGGCCCAGCACAGCGCACGGCGTCACCGCACGCCACAGGTCGGCAAGCGACCCCTTGCCGCGGCCGCTGTGCACGAGCACCGACAGTCCGTGGTCGGCGAGCGTCGTCGTGAGGTGGTCGATGAGGGTGTCGATGACGGGCCCGACGGTCCAGTCAGGGAGCACGACGAGCACGAGGTCCGACCGGCCCGAGCGCAGGGTCCGCGCCGCCGCCGACGGGGTGTAGCCGAGGCGGGCCGCCGCGTCGAGGACGCGCTGCCGGGTCGCGTCGGTGATGACGACGCCGTCCTTGGCGTTCAGCACGTAGCTCACCGTGGTGCGCGAGACGCCGCTCTCCCGAGCCACGTCGGCACTGGTCACGCGCGGCACGGTCTTCCTCCTCAACCTGGCCGGACTGCGCCGCCCACCCTAGACCCGCGCACCCGCGCGGAAGCCGCACGTCGTCGAAGAACGCGCAGGCGGCCCAACGACGCCCGTCCTGCGGCGGCGCGGCCGGTCGCGCGCACCGCCGCAGCAGCGGTCAGGCCTGCTGCGACCGGGCGACGAGCTTGTGTCCGAGCTGGCCCGCGGAGTGGGCGTCGAGCATCTGCGTCTGCGCCTCGACGATCCGCAGCAGCGCGGGGTCGTGCCGCTGCACCTCGGACGACTGGAGCAGCACGGTGCCCTTGCCGGTGAAGTCGTACTGCCGCTCCTCGCCGGACTCGCGGCCGAACAGCATCTGCACGCCCGACATGAGCGAGTGCGCCATCCAGTTGTAGTCGTAGTGGTGGCTCGGCGACGGGCAGTCGGCCCAGCCGAGCAGCGCCTCGGGATCGGCGCGGAACGGCGGCTCGACGAAGATGACGGGCCCGTTCGACGACGCGAGGAACTTGCCCGTGCCGATGAGCGTGACGAACCCGGGCACGATCGACTGCTTGAGCTCGAGGCCCGTCTCGAACGCGAGCAGGTTGGTCTGCTTGATCGTGAGGTTGCCGTCGCCCAGGTCGTACGAGTTGATGTCGTTGCCGCGGTCGCCGATCACGAGCTTGCCGCGACCGCTCGCGACGACCCACTCCTGCGCGTACAGCGGCGACGCGAACCGGGCCGCGACCCAGGACGCGCGCGACGCGTAGGCGCTCACGGCGGAGAAGTCGATGTTGCCGTAGTACGCGATCATCGCGCCCTTCGACGTGAACCACTCGCCGTTCAGGTCGATCGAGAACGAGTACGCGTTGACGTTGTCGTTCGCCGGGAGGGTCCGGGCGTCGTAGACCGTGGTGTCGATCCCGCTGATCATCAGAACTTCTCCTCGGACGCCTGGACGTAGACCGTGCCGTGTCCCGACACGTGGAGCTGGAACGCCTCGCCGGACCCGCGGCCGACGAGGTCGCGCAGGCCGACGCTGGCCTTGAGGTCGACGTTCAGCGCGCCGGTGTGGCCGACGTACGCCTGCGGGTCGACGCCGACGACGTCCCCGGTGAGCTGCAGCGGGAAGGTGCCGCCGTGCGACAGCAGCGCGACCGACCCGTGCCCGGAGATGCGCGTGGTGAACAGGCCCTGCCCCGTCATGGCGCCGCGGACCGCGGAGCGGATGCCGCCCTGGCCGATGAACTCGACGCTCGTCTGGAGGTTCGCGTCGTGCGCGAGCAGCCGGTCCGCCTCGACCGTGAGCGAGTCGCCCGTGAGGTCGACGACCGTCACGTGCAGGCCGCGGAACCCGTACAGGACGGAGCCGTTGCCCTCGGTCGCCATCATCGGGTTGGACTCGCCGGACATCGCGGCCCCGACGAACCCGCCGACGCCCTGCCCCTGGCCGCTGATCGGCCGGAACGACACGTTGCCCTCGTACCCGAGCATCGCGCCGCGCCGCGCGAGCACCGGGTTCTGCGTCGTCACGGGGATGCGGACGACCTTGCTGTTGACCTTCTCGAACGCCATCGTCGTCGCCCTCTCAGCGCTCGGCCGGCTGGATGTAGACGGTGCCGTTGCCCTCGAACCGCAGGGAGAACGGCTCGCCCCCGTCCTCGCCGATGACGGACCGCCAGGAGACGCCCGACACGAGGCTCATCTGCGTCTGCCCGGTGCCCGCGACGTACACGTCCGGGTCGACGACGAGCGGCTCGCCGGGGGTGACGGCAAGGGCGATCAGCGGGCCCTCGGACATGATCGCGACCTGCCCGGTGCCGGTCACGGTGGTCGTGGCGAGGCCCTGCCCGCTGGTCATGCCCCGCAGCCCGGCGAACTGCACGTCGAGCTGGAGACCGTCGGTCACGGCGAGGATGTGGTCGGACTCGACCGTCAGCCGGTCGTTCTGCAGCTGCACGACGGTCACGTCCATCGCGTCCTGCGCGAGGTAGACGCGGCCCGCGCCGCTGCACGTCATGAGGGAGATCGACTCGCCGGCGACGCGCTGCTTGAGCGCGGCGCGGAAACCGCCGCCGCCGCCCATGCCGGCCGACTTGAACTCGACCTTGCCGGTGTAGGCGACCATCGAGCCGGACGCGGCCCGGACGGAGTCGCCCTGGAGGTCGGCGTGCAGGACGCGCTTGTCCGCGGTGAGGACGGCCACGGTTCCCCTGTCTGACGGGCGCGCGCGTGAGCGCGCGGGCGGAGGGCGACGCCACGTCCGGGGGCGGTGGGCGTCAGGACTCCGGGGAGCCTAACCGTGCGGTGCGACGCCCGCGCCGCGTTCGGGCCGGGAGAGCAGGTGATTCCCCGACTCGGGGGAACCGCCCCCGGCGCGACGACGCGACGACGCCCCGACGGCGCGACATCGATGCCTCGCGGCCGCGCCGATGTCGCTCAGTTCGCCACCTTCCCCCGCGCCACCGAGCGCGACATAAGTCGGCCCTCGTCCGGCTCCCGTACGCGGTGGACCGTGATCTCTGGCAGTCGCGGCTGGAACGCGGTCTGCTCCGCATCACCGTCGTCACGCGGCTCGAGGTCGGCTTCAGCGCGGTGTCCGCCCGAGCCGCACGCGCGGCCGGCGACGTCCCCCCGATCTCGCTGATGCCCGTCGAGCACCTCACGCCCGGGATCGAGGCGCGTGCGGTCGAGGTGCAGATCCTTCTCGCCGAGCGCGGCGAGCACCGATCAGCCTCCATCCCTGACCTTCTGGTGGCGGCGACGGCGGAGAAGCTGGGCCTCACGGTGCTCGCGGTCGACAAGAATCTCGACCTGATCGCCGACGTGACCGGCCAGCGGGTCGAGACGCTCGACTTCGCCTGAGAGCGTCCTGCCCCGGAGAACCGGCACCGGGCGCGGGGGTTGGCACCTACAGTGCACGGGTGCCTGACGACGGGACGAGCGGGACGACGACGCAGAGCGCCTTCCAGGTCGACCTGCGCGGCGTCGTCGAGCTCCTGAGCCACCACCTCTACTCCGGCCCGCGCGTGTACGTGCGCGAGGTCGTCCAGAACGCGGTCGACGCGGTGACGGTGCGCGGCGCGCACGACGACCGCCCGGCGCTGCTCCTGGTCCCGGCCGACGTGTCCGACGACGGCCGCCTGCACGCGATGGACTCGGGCGTCGGGCTCGACGAGGACGACGTACGCACGTTCCTCGCGACGATCGGCCGGTCGAGCAAGCGCGACGAGCTCGGCCTGGCGCGGTCCGACCTGCTCGGGCGGTTCGGCATCGGGCTGCTGTCGTGCTTCATGGTCACGGACGCGATCGAGGTCGTGTCCCGCCGCGGCGACCGGGCCGACGAGCCGCCCGTGCGCTGGGTCGGCGAGGCGGACGGGACGTACCGGCTGCAGCCCTGGGCCGGGAACGAGCAGGCGGACGACGAGCGCGCCGGCTGGCTCGGCGCCGGCCCGGGCACGTGCGTCGCCCTCGCACCGCGCCGCGGGTCGGAGCACCTGCTGAGCAGCCCGAGCGTCGTCGAGCTGGCCCGGCACTACGGCGCGTACCTGCCGCACCGCGTGGTCGTCCGCACGCCCGACGGCGACGTCGAGGTGAGCGACCGGACCCCGCCGTGGCGCGAGACGGACCCCGAGCGGCGACGCGACGCGTGCGTGCGGCTCGCGGAGGCCGAGCTCGGCGGGACGCCGTTCCACGTGCTGCCGATCCGGGTGCCGGAGGCCGGGCTCGACGGCGTCGCCGTGATCGCCGGGCAGCGCTCGTCGAGCGCGCGGCACGGGCGCCACCGCGTGCACCTCAAGGGCATGCTGCTGTCCGACCAGGTGCCGGACCTCGTCCCCGAGTGGGCGTTCTTCGTGCGGTGCGCGGTCGACGCGGAGCTGCTGCGCCCGACGGCGGACCGCGAGGGTCTCGTCGAGGACGACCTGCTGGAGCACGTCCGCACGTCGATCGGCGAGCAGGTCCGCGCGTGGCTCGTGCGGCTCGCGGCGACGCAGCCGCACCGGCTGCGCGAGTTCCTGTCGCTGCACGACACCGCGGTCAAGGCGCTCGCGCTGCACGACGACGAGCTGCTGCGCATCGTCCTGCCGCTGCTGCCCTTCGAGACGAACCAGGGCGTCACGACGCTGCCCGAGCTGCTGGCCACGACCGACGTCGTGCGCGTCACGCAGTCGATCGACGACTTCCGGCAGGTCGGGGCGGTGCTCGCCGCGCAAGGCGTGGCGGTCGTCAACGGCGGGTACACGTTCGACCTCGCGCTCGTGCACCGGCTGGTCGACGTCCGGCCCGACGCGGTCGTGGAGCGCGTGACGCCGACGGACGTCGAGGGGCACGTGCGGTTCGTCGGGGAGGAGCGCGCGCGTGAGGTCGCGTCGGCGCTCGACGAGGTCCGGGCGGTCCTCGACGCCGTCCAGGTGGACGTCGAGCTGCGCTCGTACGCACCCGCGACGCTCCCTGCGCTGCTGGTCGAGGACGACGCCGCGCAGGACCGGCGCGAGGTCCGGGCGGTGGCCGCCGAGGTCGACGACGCGTGGGGTGCGCTGCTCGGCGCGCTCGACGACGGCGGCAGCGACCGCCCGCGCCTGCTGCTCAACGACGCCAACCCGACGGTGCGGCGCGTGCTCGCGCTCGACGACGCGGCGCTGCGCGGCGTCGCCGCCGAGACGCTGTACGGCCGCGCCCTCCTCGCCGCACCGCGCCGTCTGCGCCCCGCCGACTCGGCCCTGCTCGACCGTTCGTTCAACGCCCTGCTCGACCGCGCGGTCGCGACGGCGACCCCCGCCACCGAGACCTCCGCCACCGACCCCGAGGGGACGACCCGATGACCGTGACGCGTGCCGAGGTCGAGGAGCTGCTCCACCGGCTCGCGCAGACGCCGCCGAACGCGAAGCCCGACGTCGCGACGGAGCTCGTCCAGGTCGCCGACGCGCAGGGCGACGCCGACCTGCGGTTCCGCGCCCGCCTGGCGTACGTGTCGTCGCTGCACCACGCCAACGACCGGCACCGCATGTTCGCGCCGTTCGTCTACGTCCTCCAGCAGTACGACGCCGCGCCCGGCTGGATGACGGAGGAGCAGCGGTGGGAGGTCCTCTGGCTGCACAAGTGGATGGTCACGTGGCTCGTCGACCACCCGCAGGTGCCGCTCGCGCAGCTCCAGGAGGTGCTCGACGGCATGCGGCGCCGGTACGCGGAAGCCGGCGAAGGGCTCGCGCCCGTGCTCGGCTGCGCGTACGTGCTGCGCGCGCACGTCGACGGTGAAGCCGCGGCCGAGGCCGAGTTCGACGCGTGGGTGCGCGCGCCGCGCACGCACCTGTCGGACTGCGAGGGCTGCGAGCCGTCGGCGCGCATCGCGCACCTCGCCGAGCTGGGCCGGCACGCGGACGTGCTCGCCGAGCTCGCGCCCGTGGTCGACGGCGACGTGGGGTGCAGCGAGCAGCCGCAGGTCGCGATCGGCGAGGCGCTGACGTCGCTCGTCGTCGTCGGCGACCACGACCGCGCCGCGACGCTGCACCGCACCGCGTTCCGGGCGAGCCGGTCCAACCCCGCGGACACGGCCTCGGTCGCGCGGCACCTGCACGTGCTCGCGCGCACCGGCAACCTCACGCGCGGGCTCGAGGTGCTCGGCGAGCAGCGGCACGCGCTCGAGCACCCGTCGTCGCCCTACGCGGGGATGGAGCTCGCCGCGGCGGCGACGCGACTGCTGCACGCGGTCGTCGCGGCCGGGGACGGCGACGCGACGGTCCGCGGTGGCGGTCGGCCGCCCGAGCGCGCCGCCGACCTGCTGGCCCGCGTCGAGGAGCAGACGTGGTCGCTCGCGCGCGCGTTCGACGAGCGCAACGGCACGACGGCCGTCGGCGACCGCGTGCGCGCGTGGGTCGAGGCACCCGACCTCCCGCACCTCCCGCTCGGCCCCGTCACGGCCCCCGCCGAGACCGTCGCGCGCCTCGACGTGGTCCGGACCCCGCTCGACCCGACGTTCGGCGCCGACCCGGGCGGCCTCGACCTGCCCGCGCTCGCGGAGCTCGTGATCCTCGCGCGCCGCCGTGCGTCGACCCCGACGTGGACGCGTCTCGTGGCGCACTGGAAGGCGCGCCGCGACGGCGAGCTCGCGACCCTCGACCGGGTCGACGCCGTCGCCGTGCGCGCCGCCGCGGATCTCGACGCGTTCGCGCTGTGGGCGCCGTCCCCGCAGCCCGACGTGTCGCTCGCGACGAGCGCCGCGGAGCTCTACCGGACGCTCGGCGACGAGGCCGAGGCCGTGCTCGTCGAGGTCCTGGCGGACCTGCACGCCGGTCGCCCGGTCGACGTGGCCGCCGTGATCGCGGCCGTCGACGCGCACGGCACCCCCGTCCAGCGGGCGCGCGTCCGGTCGCGGGTCGCCGCCGAGGCGCTCGAGGAGCAGGCCCGGGCGCTCCACACGGAGGCCTACGCGATCCTCGTCGAGGCCCGCCCGACCTCCGCCGAGGACCGGTCGGTCGCGGCGCGCGTGCTGCTCGACGTCACGCCGTTCGGCCCCGACCGTCCGGCCGTCCTGCAGAGCGCGCTCGACCTGCTCGACGACGGCGACGAGCCCATGCTGCGCGCGCAGGTCGCGGCCGAGCGGGCCGTCGCGAGCGCGCAGGACGGTGACCTCGACGCCGCGCACGCGCACTTCGACGAGGCCGCCCGGGTCGCGCGCGTCGCCGGTGCGCCCGAGGTGCTGCTCCAGGTCGAGGCGCGCCGCGCGCACGTGCTCGCCGGGACCGGTCAGCCGGACCGCGCGGAGGCGCTCGCGCTCGCGGTCGCCGCGGCCGCGCGCGAGGTCGAGCGCCCGGACCTCGCGATCGAGCAGAGCACGCTCGCGGCGCAGCTCATGGCGTCGCGCGGCCGCGAGCTCGAGGCCGTCGAGGTCGCCGAGGCCGCGCTCGGGCTCGTCTACCCCGACGCCGCTGTGTCGCGGCAGCACCGCGCGCTGCGCCGCCACCTGCGCGCCCAGCTGCTCGACCTCACGTCACGCCTGTCCGCCGCGCTCGGCGAGCAGGACCGCGCCGTCGCGCTCGCCCGCGAGGCCGTCGACCTCGCGAGCGGCCCCGCCGAGCCCGGCGCCGAACCCGACCCCGGTGCGGCCGCGGTCGTCGCGCGCCTCGCTGGGCTCGTGGAGGACGACGACGCCGTCGAGGCCACCCGCCTCTACGCGCACGCGCTCGACCTCGCCGAGCGCGCCGGTCAGGACGCGTTCGCGCAGGTCGTGCGGCGCGAGCGGGTCGCGGCGCGGTTCGACGCCGACGGGGTCGACGCCGCGCTGCGGGACGTCGACGACGCCGCCCGGTCCAACGCGGCGGCCCACGCCCGCACGCTCGCCGACCCCGACGCGGCGGCGGCCTGGCAGGGCTGGGACTTCGCGTGGGAGGACGTCGTGCTCGCGGGCATGCGCAGCCGGGTGCTCGCGTCGGCGGGGCTCGTCGACGACGCGCTCGCGGCCGTCGAGGGGCTGCCCGCGCGGTGGGACGAGGTCGGCGGGCGGGTCGAGGCGATCGACGCCGAGATCCTGCGCGGCCGGCTGCTGCTGCACACTCCCCGCCCGGACGACGGCGTCGCCGCGCTCGAGTCCGCCGCGCTGCGCGCCCGCGCCGCCGGGGAGACGTCGCTCGTGCACTCGGCCGCCGGCACCGCGGCGAGCTGGCTCGACGAGTCCGGCCGTCCCGCGGAGGCGCAGGCGCTGTGGGACCGCCTGGTCGCGGACGTCTGACGACGTCGGGGCGAGGCCCGCGGGCTGCAGGGAGCGCCGTGCCCGCGGCGTGGGCGCGAACGTCAGTCGAGGCCGAGATAGCGGCTGACGGTGTGCTCCAGCTCGGCGAGCTCGTCAGGTCCGAGATGGTCGACGGGGTCTCCGTGGATGTGGTCGACGTCGACCGCCCGCAGCTGGTCGACGAGCAGCACGGTCGTCTGACCGGCGAGCTCGAGCTGCGGACGGAAGCGAGCTGGCTGCGCCCGAGTGCTGGTCGGGACCACGACGACGACCGACCAGGCCACACCTGTGGCGGGCGCGAGCACGACGCCGTAGCGGCGACCGCCCTGCTCGTGACCGCGCGCCGCACCGAGGTCGACGCGGTACACCGCGCCGCGGATCACCAGGCGTCGGGTTCGGTCGTCAGGTCCTCGTCGGCCAGGCGCTCCATGTCGTCACGGGCACCCTGCCACCACATCTCGCGGTCGAGGAGGGCGAGGCCGCGCTTGATCGCGTCGCTGGTCGAGGTGCCGTGCTCTGCGGCCCGCGCGAGCACGTCGAGCTCGGCGGGGCCGGGCCGGAAGCCGATCGTCTTGCTCATGCTTCGATGTTACACATCTGTGCAACAGAGGTTCGCGGGAACGAGATCGTGGAGGCAGCCCGCTCGGCGGCGCGATGATGGGGTGATGTCGAGGATCGCGGTCCGCACCCGGGTCACCCGGATCACCGTCGACGGCCCGCCGCGGCACGTCGAGGACCTGCTCGCCGCCGAGGAGCCGCTCGAGATCCGCGTCGGCGGTCGGTCGCTCGTCGTCACGATGCGCACGCCCGGCCACGACGTCGAGCTCGCGCAGGGGTTCCTGGTGTCGGAGGGCGTCGTCTCGCGTCGGGAGCACGTCGCCGCGGCCCGGTACTGCGCGGGTGCGACCGTCGACGGCGAGAACACGTACAACGTCCTCGACGTGACGCTCGGCCACGGCGTGCCCGCACCGGACGCCGGTCTGGAGCGTGCGTTCGTCAGCACGTCGGCGTGCGGGCTGTGCGGGAAGTCGAGCATCGACGCCGTCCGGACGCACTCGTGCTGGACCGTCGACGGCGACGACCTCGTCGTCCCGCCCGCGCTGCTCGCGACGTTCCCCGACCGGCTCCGCGAGCAGCAGGACGTGTTCGCGAAGACGGGCGGCCTGCACGCCGCAGCTCTGTTCGACGGGCGCACCGGCGAGCTGCTCGTGCTGCGCGAGGACGTCGGGCGGCACAACGCGGTCGACAAGGTCGTCGGCTGGGCGCTGGCCGCGGGCCGGCTGCCGCTGCGCGGGACCGTCCTCATGGTGTCGGGGCGCGCGTCGTTCGAGCTCACGCAGAAGGCGTGGATGGCGGGCATCCCGTTCCTCGCGGCGGTGTCGGCGCCGTCGTCGCTCGCCGTGGACCTCGCGCGGTCGGCGGGGATGACGCTCGTCGGGTTCCTGCGCGGGCCGTCGATGGTCGCCTACGCGGGTGCGGAGCGGGTGGTCGCGCCGTCGAGCGTCGCCCCGCCGTCGTCGGCCGACGCCCTCCCCGCCCCCGTCCGGCCGCAGCCCGTCGAGGCGGCCGCCCGATGACGCGTCGACCGCCCCTCGTCGACGCGGCCGCCGCGCCCTCGACGGAGGTGCACGCGCCCGCGTCGTGGGCCGTGGGCCTGCCGTCGGTGTCGAACGCGATGTCGTACGCGGTCGGGGAGATGGGCGCGGCCCGCGCCCTGCGGCTGCTCACGAAGCTCAACCAGAAGGACGGCTTCGACTGCATGAGCTGCGCGTGGCCGGACCCGGACCACCGCGGCATGGCGGAGTTCTGCGAGAACGGCGCACGCGCGGTGAGCTGGGAGGCGACGCAGCTGACCGTACCGACGTCGTTCTGGGCGGAGCACTCGCTGACGGACCTGGCCGACCGCTCGGAGTACTGGCTGGGGTCGCAGGGGCGGCTCGTCGAGCCTGTCCACAAGCCGGCCGGCAGCGACCACTATGTGCCCGTGACGTGGGAGGACGCGTTCCGGATCGTCGCGGACCGGCTGCGCGGGCTCGACTCGCCGGACCAGGCGGCGTTCTACACGAGCGGCCGCGCCGCGAACGAGACGGCGTTCGTCTACCAGCTCTTCGTCCGGGCGTTCGGCACCAACAACCTGCCCGACTGCTCGAACATGTGCCACGAGTCCACGGGCTCGGCGTTGGGCGCGACGATCGGGATCGGCAAGTCGACGGTCACGTACGCCGACTTCGCGCAGGCCGACCTCATCGTCGTCATGGGACAGAACCCGGGCACGAACCACCCGCGCATGCTCACCGCGCTCGAGGACGCCAAGCGGCACGGCGCGACGGTCGTGGCGGTCAACCCGCTGCCCGAGGCGTCGCTCAAGCGGTTCCGGAACCCGCAGACGGTTCGCGGGGCCGTCGGCCGCGGCACCGACATCGCCGACCAGTTCCTGCAGATCCGCAGCGGCGGCGACATGGCGCTGCTCCAGTGGGTCTCGAAGCGCGTGCTGGAGGCGGAGGACCGCGCGCCCGGCACGGTGCTCGACCACGCGTTCCTCGACGCCCACACGCTGGGCCTCGACGACCTCCGCCGGCACCTCGCGGACCTCGACGAGCAGGAGGTCCTGACGGCCACGGGCCTCACGGTCGCGGAGATGGACGAGCTCGCCGACCGCTACCTCGCGGCGAACCGCGTCATCGTCACGTGGGCGATGGGCCTGACGCAGCACCGCAAGGGCGTCGACACCATCAAGGAGATCGTCAACCTCCTGCTGCTGCGCGGGAACATCGGGAAGCCGGGTGCGGGTGCGTCGCCGATCCGCGGGCACAGCAACGTGCAGGGCGACCGGACGATGGGCATCTGGGAGCGACCGCCGGACGCGTTCCTCGACGCGCTGGCCGCCGAGTTCGCGTTCGAGCCGCCCCGGCGCCACGGGCTGGACTCGGTCGCGTGCGTCGAGGCGATGCAGCGCGGCGACGTGAAGGTCTGGTTCTCGCTCGGCGGCAACTTCGTCGGCGCGATCTCCGACACGCGCGCGGCCGAGGTGGCCGTGCGCGGCACCGACCTGACCGTCCAGGTGTCGACCAAGCTCAACCGCTCACACGTCGTCACGGGTGCGGAGGCGCTCATCCTCCCGACGCTCGGCCGCACCGACCTCGACCTGCAGGAGACCGGCCCGCAGTTCGTCTCCGTCGAGGACTCGGTGTGCGCGGTCCACGCGACGCACGGCCCGCTCCCGCCGGTGTCGCCGCTGCTGCTCTCGGAGATCTCGATCGTCACGCGCCTCGCCCGCGCGGTGCTGGGCGACGACGGTCCCGTCGACTGGGCGGGCTTCGAGCGCGACTACGACACGATCCGTGACTCCATCGCGCGCGTCGTGCCGGGCTTCGAGGACTTCAACACCCGCGTCCGCCACAAGGACGGGTTCGTCCTCCCGCACGGGCCGCGCGACTCGCGCACGTTCCCGACGCCGAGCGGCAAGGCGCACATCACCGTGAACGACCTGGTCCCCGTCGAGTGCCCGCCGGGCCGGCTGATCCTCCAGACCGTCCGCGCGCACGACCAGTTCAACACCACGATGTACGGCCTCGACGACCGCTACCGCGGCATCCGTCGGGGGCGTGACGTCGTGCTGGTGAACCCGGATGACCTCGACGACCTGGGCCTGGCCGACGGCGACCGTGTCGACGTGCACAGCGAGTGGCCCGGCGAGCCCGACCGCGTCCTGCCGAACCTTCGCGTGGTCGCCTACCCGACGTCCCGTGGCTGCGCGGCGGCGTACTTCCCCGAGGCGAACGTCCTGGTCCCGCTCGCGAGCACCGCGCTCGACAGCAACACCCCCGTCTCGAAGGCGATCGTCGTCCGCCTGGAGCGCCGGGCGACCGACCGCTGACCGCGCAGACGTAGACACCAAAAACGCAAGCGCCGCGTTCATGCGTTGTGTTTCTGGTGTTTGTGGCTCTAGCGTTGGTCCATGCGTACGGCGTCGGATGCCTCCTGGGGTGAGGTGGATGAGCTCCTCACGACCGGAGAGGTCGCTCGTCTGCTGGGCGCGTCGCGGCAGCACGTCGTGAACCTGACCGAGCGCGGCGACCTGCCGTACGAGATGTCGGGCGCCCACCGACGAGTGCGCCGGTCCGACGTGGACAGGCTGCGGTACTCGACCCAGCGACTGTCCGCCGACCAGCGCCGGTCGCTCTACCTGGCATTCGCGACCGCCGGGAAGCTCGTCCTTCATCCTGAGCTCGTCGAGCTCGCCAGGGAGAACCTCGCGCACATGCGGACCAGGCACACACGCGGCCGCCCAGCGCAGTGGTTGGCGCAGTGGCAGCAGCTCCTGGACGGCCCCTTCGACGACCTCCTGCTGGCGCTCACGTCGCCGTCGCAGCGCTCGCGCGAGCTCCGGCAGAACTCGCCGTTCGCTGGTGTCCTGACCGAGGACGAACGCCTCGCCGCTCTGGACGCAGCCCGATGAAGCGCTCCGACCTCGCGCACATCCTCCGAGCCGCGTCCACGATCACGAGCACGCCCGACATCGTCATCGTCGGGTCGCAGTCGATCCTGGGGTCGTTCGACGAGGACGACCTGCCGGACGAAGCGGTCGGCTCGATCGAGGCCGACGTCGCGTTCCTCGGCGTGGACGCCGCCAAGAAGGCTCTGGCCGTCGACGGTGCCATCGGCGAGGACTCGGGCTTCCACCAGATGTACGGGTACTACGCCCAAGGGGTCGAGATCGACGGCCTCATCGTGCTGCCTGTCGGGTGGCAGGACCGGTTGGTGCGAGGGGAGTCGCTGTCGTCGGCACCAGGACGTGCACTGTGCCTCGAACGGCACGACCTGGCCGTGTCCAAGCTCGCTGCGTTCCGCGAGAAGGACCTGGACTTCGTGCACGCGCTGCTCCGCGCCGGGCTCCTGGACCCGCCGGTCGTGCTGGAACGCCTGGACCTCGCCGATGTCCCGGGACCGCACGCGCGTCGGCTCCGGGCGTGGGTCGAGGCGGTCACCGCGCGACTTCAGGCGAGCGGGTGATCACCGCAACTGTCAGCCCTGGTCATCGCGGCGCGACGACCACCCTGCCCTCGCGGACGTCGACCGCCCAGGTCGTCAGGTCAGGCGTCACGTCCTTCGGCGTCTTGCCGCCGGTGTCCAGGCACTCGCCGGTGCGCAGGTCCCAGACCTGCTTGTGCATGGGCGAGGTGACGGTCGGGGTGTCGCCGACCGACCCGACGATGCCGCGCGCGACGACGTTGGCCCCCGCGAAGGGGTCGCGGTTCTGCACGGCGAGGACGGTGTCGTCAGCGAGCCGGAACAGCGCGACCTGCACGCCGTCGACGAGGGCGGCGGCCCCGCGCTCGGGGACGAGGGCGTCGAGCGCGCAGACGTCGGTGCTGAGAGCGGTGGCGGTCACCGGGTCACCTCCAGGGTGAGCGTGCGCGCGACGCGCGGGTCGTGGTGCGCGACCTCGCCGGGCTCGGCGGGGCGGACCTGCCCGCGCAGCGGCGTGTACGCCAGGTCGGGGTCGTGCGCGTCGGGGGCGTTGACGAACGCGGTGAAGCGGTCGAGCTTGTCGGGGTCCTCCAGCGCGGCGGCCCACTCGTCGCGGTAGTCGTCGACGTGCGCGGCGACGTCGGCCTCGAGGTCGGCGGCGATGCCCTCGCTGTCGTCGACGACGACGGCCCGCAGCGCCTCGATGCCGCCGGGGTACTCGGCGACGAACGGCGCGGTCCGCTGGAGCCGGTCACCGCGGCGGACGTAGAGCGCGAGGAAGCGGTCGATCACAGCGACGAGCGCGTCGTCGGTGAGGTCCTCCGCGAGCAGGTCGGCGTGCCGCGGGTTGGCCCCGCCGTTGCCGCCGACGTAGACGTTCCAGCCGCCCGCCGTCGCGATGACGCCGACGTCCTTGCCGCGTGCCTCGGCGCACTCGCGCGCGCACCCGGAGACGCCGACCTTGAACTTGTGGGGCGTCCGCAGCCCGCGGTAGCGGTTCTCCAGCAGGATGCCCATGCCGACGGAGTCGCGGACGCCGAACCGGCACCAGGCCGACCCGACGCAGGACTTCACGGCGCGCAGCGACTTGCCGTACGCCTGCCCGGACTCGAACCCGGCGTCGATGAGCCGCTGCCAGATCGCCGGGAGCTGGTCGATACGGGCCCCGAACATGCCGATCCGCTGCGCGCCCGTGATGCGCGTGTAGAGGCCGAACTCCGCCGCCACCGACCCGAGGGCCACGAGCTTCTCCGGCGTGATCTCTCCGCCCGGCACCCGCGGGATGACCGAGTAGGTGCCGTCCTTCTGCAGGTTCGCCATGACGTGGTCGTTGGTGTCCTGGAGCCCGGCGTGCTGGCGCTCCAGCACGTGCCCGGCGCGCAGCGACGACAGGATCGACGCGACGACGGGCTTGCAGACGGCGCAGCCGCGGCCGGTGCCGTGCGCGGCGACGATCTCGGAGAACGTGCGCGCCTCGCCGGCCGCGACGAGCGCGTACAGGTCCGCGCGGGGCATCGCGAAGTGCTCGCACATGGCCCGCGACACCTCGATGCCCGACGCCTCGAGCTGCGCGTTGACGATCTTCGTGACGACGGGGACGCACGAGCCGCAGACCGTGCCGGCCTTCGTGCACGCCTTGACCTCGCCGACCGTCGTGCAGCCGTGCTCGGTGACGGCCTCGCGCACCGTCCCGGCGGTGACGTTGGTGCACGAGCAGACGACGACGTCGTCGGGCAGGTCGGCGCCGGTGTCGGGCGCGCCGCCCTCGGGTGCGAGGAACGCGGACGGGTCGGCGCCGAGCGGGCGGCCCAGCATGGGACGCAGCTGCGGGTAGAGGGCCGCGTCG
Source organism: Cellulomonas algicola (assembly GCF_019024305.1). Lineage (NCBI taxonomy): Bacteria > Bacillati > Actinomycetota > Actinomycetes > Micrococcales > Cellulomonadaceae > Cellulomonas > Cellulomonas algicola. The sequence continues at coordinate 42,881 of NZ_JAHKSJ010000015.1, forward strand.
CCGACGAAGACACCACCGAGCAGCGTGCGCGCGTCGTCGGACACGACGAGCTTGCGGTAGGTCTTCGCGACGGGGTCGGTGAAGGTGACCTCGAGCGCGCCCGGTGTCAGGGCCAGCACGTCGCCGAACGAGGCGGCGTCGATCCCGACGCCCTTGAGCTTCGTGCCCTCGGGAGCAGGCGTGTACAGCCGCGGCCCGCCGAGCAGCCGGTCGACGACCACGTCGGCCATCGCGTTGCCCGGCGCGACGAGGCCGGTGCACTCGCCCTCGAACGACGCGCACTCGCCGATCGCCCAGATCGCCGGGTCGGACGTGCGGCACGACGCGCCGACGACGACACCGCCGCGCTCGCCGATCGCCAGGCCGGACTCGCGCGCGAGCCGGTCGCGCGGCCGCACACCGGTCGAGAAGACGACGACGTCGGCGGGGATCTCGTCGTCGCCCGACAGCCGCATGGTCGCGACGGCACCGTCGTCCGCCGCCGCGAGACCCGTGCAGCCGGTCGTGGTGCGGACGTCGATGCCGAGCCCGTCGACGAGCACCCGCAGCGCCTCGCCACCGCCCGCGTCGAGCTGGACGTTCATCAGGTGGTCCGCGAACTCGACGACGGTCGCGCTCGCGCCGAGGTGCTGCAGCGCCGCCGCAGCCTCCAGACCGAGGACGCCGCCGCCGACGACCGCGCCGCGCAGCGGCCGCCCGAGCACCGCGGACCGGTCGGCGACCCAGTCGCGCAGCTCGTCGAGGTCGGTCAGCGTCCGGTAGCGGAACACGCCCGGCAGGTCCGTTCCCTCGGTGCGCGGCGTCCACGCCCACGACCCGGTCGCGAGGACGAGCTGGTCGTAGGGCAGCACCACGCCGGAGCGGGTCGTCACGGTCTGCGCGTCGCGGTCGAGCTTGTCGACGGCGTCGCCCGTGATGAGCGACGCGCGCGGGTCCTCCCACACGCCGGGCTCGAGCGCGAGGTCGGCTGGCGTGCGGTCCGCCGTGATCAGCTCGGACAGGTGGACCCGGTCGTACGGGGCCCACGGCTCGTCGCCGACGACGGTGACGTGCCAGCCGTCGCCGGGCGCCCGGTCGAGCAGGCCGGCGACGAGGCGGTGGGCCACCATGCCGGCGCCGACGACGACGACCCGGCCGAGTGCGGGCGGAGGAGAGGTGCGCATCGGAGTGGACTCCTGTGGGGACGAACGGTGCTGCGACCAGCATCCGTGCACGTCCGAGGCTCGCGACGGGCCCTTGGACCCACACAACCTCACAGGGTCCGGCGCCCCTCTGAGAGAAGATGCCGGACGTGACGGGCGGATGGCTCGCTCGGCGTGCGGCGCCGGTCGGAGGTCCCGATCCGCCTCGGAGCGCTCGCGGCACGATGTCGACGTGTTCACGCTCTACCTGCACGGCCGCCTCCGGACGACGCGCGCCGACCTCGAGGCGTTCCTGGCACGCGCCCGCCCCGTGTACGAGGAGCCGGGCGGCATCCGGACGCGGCTGCAGTGGTCGCTCGACGACCCCGCGCTGTTCGTCGAGATCATGGAGTACGCCGACCGCGCCACCTACGACGCCGATCAGCTCCGCGTCGAGCAGGACCCGGCGATGCGCGCGCTCCTCACCGAGTGGCGCACCCACCTCGACGGCGCGCCCCGCGTCGTCGCGTACGTCGAGGCCGACCTGGGTAGGGGCTCGGCCGGCGGTCCTGCGTCCTAGTCGCCGCCCCCGCCACCGTCCGAGCCGCCTCCGTCGAAGCCTCCCGACCACCCGTCGTCGCCGCCCCCGGCATGGACGGACGAGCGGTGCGAGTCCTGGCCGGACCGGCGCGTCCTGCCGTCGCGTCGCGGGATGAGCGAGATCAGGATCGCGACGACGACGAACACCACGACGAGCGCGACGGCGACCGGTGGGAACCCGGGGTCGGGTGAGGCGGCAGCGGCAGCGGCCGCGATGGTGAGCACGCGGTGTTTCTAGCGCACCGGCGCCTGCCGCGCGCGGGTTCAGGACATTCGTCCTGCAGACGGGTGACGCCGGACTGGGAAAGTCGGCTTGAAAGGTTTCAAGACGACGCGCGAAGGCGAGACGACGATGACCCGCACGGGAACGCGGTCCAGGGCCGACCAGGCGCTGCGCGAGGAGATCCTCTACTACTGCCGCGAGTCGGTCCGGACGGGCCTCAACTTCAACACCCAGGGCAACATCAGCGTCCGCGTGCACGGCGACGACGGCTTCGAGGGCGTCGTCATCACGCCGTCCGACGTCCGCTACGACGCCATGCGCCCCGACGACATGCTCGTCGTCGACATGGACGGCACCGTGGTCGAGGGCGACCTGCTCCCGTCCACCGAGCTGCCCGTCCACCTCGCGCACTACCGTCGCCGACCCGACGTGCAGGCGATCGTGCACACCGAGTCGACGTTCGTGAACGTCCTCGGGACGCTCGGCCGGACGATCGACCCCGTCCTGCTCAACATGGTCCTGTACGCCAAGGGACCCGTGCCGGTCATGCCGTTCGAGTTCTCGACGTGCGCCGCGTTCGGGGAGCGCAGCGCGGCTCTCATGGGCGACGACGTCGACGCCGTCGTCTGGGCGAACCACGGGCTGCTCGCTGTCGGCGTCTCCCTGAAGCTCGCGTTCAAGGTCGCCGTCGCGGTCGAGGAGAACGCCGAGGTCCTCTTCCACGCGAGCCGCGTCGGCACCCCGCACGTGCTGGCCTACGACGCCATCGCGCTCCCGGAGGGCGCGCGCCTCCCCTGATGCCGCGCAGCCGGACCTCAGCCGTCGAGGTGCTGGCGGTCCGCCTCCGCGGCCTCGGCCGTGCGCCAGAAGCCGCGCAGGATCGCCTCCTCCGGCCCGAGCGGGTCGGTGTCGGCGCGGGCGTCGTCGTCGGCGGTCATGGCCTTCACCTCGTCGTGGATCCGCTCCATCGACGCGTCGAGCGACGCGGCGACGTCGGCCGCCAGGCGTAGGGAGTCCATGAGGTGCTGCGGCACCTGCCGGTGGTACTTGTAGAAGATCTTGTGCTCGAGGCTCGCCCAGAAGTCCATCGCGATGGTGCGCAGCTGGACCTCGACGATGACGTCCTCGACGCGGTCGGACAGGAACACCGGCACCTGCAGGATGAGGTGCAGCGACTGGTAGCCATTGGGCTTGGGGTGCGCGATGTAGTCGCGCTCCTCGAGCAGCGTGAGGTCGGCCTGGCCGACGAGCATGTCGCGCACCCGGTAGATGTCGGACACGAACGAGCAGGTCACGCGCACGCCCGCGACGTCGAACATCTGCTCGCGGATCGCGTCGGGCGTGAGCGGGATGCCCTTGCGTCGGCACTTCGCGAGGATCGACTCGAACGACTTCAGCCGGGACCCGACGTGCTCGACGGGGTTGTAGTCGCGCATGTGCCGGAAGTCCTCGCGCAGGATCGAGAGCTTCGTCATGACCTCGTCGATCCCGAACTTGTACGTGAGCACGAGGCGCCGCAGGTCCGTCATGAGCGCGCGGATCTCGGCGGGGTCGGGCACGGGGTGGTCGGGGCCGAAGGAGGCTGTCTCGGTCACCCGTCCACGGTACGTCGCGGCCCCGGGCCCCTCCGGGCCGGAGGTCCGGGGTGCCGGGGTGCCGGTCACCGACGCCTCCGACGCGGCCGGCGCTACGGCGCGGGCACCCGCGAGACCGTGAACGGACCCGGTGCCTCACCCGCGGCCCGCTCGCCGAACTGGCTGTTCACGACCAGGAGCGACCGCCCGACGAGCGCCGCGGTCGTGGGGTCGTCGAACGACGGGTCGGTCGTGCGGCTGACGACCGTCCCGGACCGCAGCGACCGGTCGAGGTCGACGCGCACCACGTACCCGACGTCACCCTGCCGCTCGACGGCCCAGAGCGTGCGGTGCTTCAGCACGAGGCCGTCGCCGGCCACCGTCGCGCCGCCGAGGTCGATCGCCGCCACGGTGCGGTCCCGCAGCCCGACGGCGAAGAGCGTCGCGGTGTTCGACTGCGCGAGCACGGCCGTCCGACCGTCGCCGGAGATCGCGATGCCGTTGACGTTGAACCCGGCCTGGTACTGCAGCGCGGTCCCGGTGAAGTCGAGGAACACCGGAAGGGTGCGCTCGGCGGGCGTGGCGCGCAGGTCGCGCGCGTCGATGCGGTAGAGGGACGGCCGCTGCGAGTCGGTCGCGTACACGTCGCCGCGGGGGCTGATCGCGACGTCGTTGACGAACGTCGGCGCACCGGTCGGCGCGACGAGCCACGAGCCGACGAGCGCGCGCGTCCGGACGTCGTACGCGAGGACGCGACCGGTGGCCCCGCCCGCGACGACCAGCGTCCGCCCGTCCGTCTTCATGCCGACCGCCGACGTGCGCCCGTCGGCGCCACCGGTCAGGAACGGCGTGGCCGTCGGGTCGTCGAGGTCGCCGCGGTAGACGGTGCCGTCGGTCGTGCTGCCCACGTAGAAGTCGTCGCCGTGCACCGCGACGCCCTCGGGGTAGACGTCGTCGGCCGCGGGGCCGACGGGGTCGAGCAGGTAGCTCGTCGGCCGGTCGTGCCCGTGCCCGCCGCCGGGCCCGTGACCACCGCCGTGACCGCCGCCGTGCGCGATCGCGGCGGCCGGGGCGGCGACGACCAGCGCCGCGGCGAGGAGCCCTGTGGCGAGACGTCGGGTGCTGCGTCGGACGGTCATGGCGGTCCCCCTCGTCGACGTGTTCGACGGCGACCGTGCGCGGTGGGCGCGGCGTGCGTCGTCGCGCGCGGAGCCTTCGCGAGGGTAGGTCGGCGCGCCCGCACCCGCATCCCGGAGCGGTGAATCGGATCGCCGCGCCCGGCCGTCGCAGAGGAGGATGGCCGCATGAGCACCCCGACCCTCGACCGTCTGACCTCCGACCTCACGACCGCCATGAAGGCGCGGGACTCGTTCCGCACCGGCACGCTCCGCCAGCTCGTCGCCGCGGTGCGCGCCGAGGCCAAGGCGGGCCCCGTCGAGAAGGACCTCACCGAGGACGACGTGCTGCGCGTGCTGGCCCGCGAGGTGAAGAAGCGCCGGGAGAGCGCGGAGATCTACACGACCGCGGGCGCCGACGAGCGGGCCGCGAACGAGTCGGCCGAGGCCGACGTCGTCGAGGAGTACCTGCCGCAGCAGCTGTCGGACGACGAGCTCGCCGCGCTCGTGCAGGACGTCGTCGCCGCCACCGGCGCGAGCAGCCTGCGCGACATGGGTGCCGTCATGAAGGAGGCGACGGCCCGCGCCGGGCTCAGCGCCGACGGCAAGAAGCTGTCCGCCCTGGTCCGCGCGGCGCTCGCGGGCTGACCCGGGCCGACCCTGGCTGACGCGACGCCCGCCGCAGCCCGTCGGCGCCCCCTGCAGACGACGAGGCCCGGCCGTGGAGGGGTTCCCCTCCGGGCCGGGCCTTCGTCGTGCTCGGGTGGTCCCGGGCTCAGTCCTCGGTGCGCTCCGGCGTCGTGTTGAGCCCGCGCTGCATGGCCGTCGCACGGCCGCCGACGAGGATCGTGCGGTCCTCGGACAGGAACGGGTTCGGGTCCGTGAACGCGTGCGTCAGGTTCTGCGCGGTCGCGCGCGGCGCGACGTTGTCGTGCGGGTTCATGTCGTCCTCCTGCGTGCCCTCTGCGAGTCGTTCCTGGGCGCTCGTCCAGTCTTCACGTGCGTCCGGCAACATACCCGGACCATCGGCCGCCCCGTGGCCGATCTGAAGGGAAGGAGATGTTTCCCACGCTCCGGATACCGGGCGAAATCACCGCAGAACCACCCGTCCACGCAACCGCCGGCCGTACGCTCGCTGCGTCGCGCGACGCGGTCGGGACGGCCCGGCGGCGGTCCGTGACGTCGCGCCGGCGTCGTCGACGCCCGCGGCAGGGGTGGTGGCTGGGGGGCACGCGATGACGACGAGCCTGGACGACCCGCCGGCGGGTGCGCCGCCGGGGGCCGACCGCGCGGTCGTCGACGTGGACGTCCGCGTGGTCCCCGACGGGGACGCATACCTGGCGGTCGTGTCGTGCGACGCGTTCGGCGCGTCGAGCACCCGTCCCTTCACGCCTCCGGTCGCGGCCGACGCGAGCGCGTTCGCCGACGCGCTCGCGGACGCGCGCGGCCGCACCCGGCCCGACGCCGACGCCGCGCGTGCGCTCGCCGAGCGGACGGAGACGCTCGGCCGCGCGCTGTTCGACGCCGTGTTCGCCGACGACGCGCGCGACCTCCTCGTCACGGCTCGCGATCGTGCCGGGCGGGACGGCGGGGCCGTCCGGGTCCGGCTCCAGCTGGACGACGCCCCCGACGTGGCCGCGCTGCCGTGGGAGCTGCTGCTGCACGGGTCGACGTTCCTCGTGCACACCGACGGCGTCTTCGTGGTCCGCTACCCCGACGCGTCCACCCCGGTCGACCCCGCGCCGCTCGAGGGGACGCTGCGCGTCCTCCTCGTCGCCGCGTCGCCGAGCGACCTGCCGCCGCTCGACGTGGACCGCGAGGTCGACGCGCTGCGCGAGGCCCTCGCACCGCTGGGGGACCGGGTCGAGCTGCACCGGCTCGAGCCCCCGACGCTCGACGCGCTGCGGCGCACGCTCGACGACCGCTGGCACGTGCTGCACGTCGTCGGGCACGGCGGCGCGGACGCGCGCGGCGGGATCCTCGCGCTCACCGCGGACGACGGCACCGCGGACGTGCTCGACGCCCGGACCCTCGCGGACCACCTGCTGGCCGCACCGCACCTGCGGGTGGCCGTGCTCAACGGGTGCAGCACGGGTGAGGTCAGCACGCAGGAGCCGAAGGCGGGGTCGGCGCACCAGCTCGTGCGGGCGGGCGTTCCCGTCGCGCTCGCGATGCAGTACCCGGTGACGGACCGGTCGGCGCACGCCGCCGCTGCGGCGCTGTACGAGCGGCTGGCGGCGGGTGCGCTCGTCGAGCAGGCGGTGACCGCGGCCCGACGTGCGCTGCTGCGCGGGCCGGAGTGGGTCACGCCCGTCCTCTACACGCGCACGTCGCCGCGCGTGTTCGTCGCGCCGTCCGCATCGCCCGGCACGCCCGTCGCCGTGGTGTCGCCGCGGGACCGCGTGCCCGCGGGGGTCGTCCCGGACGTGCTGCAGCCGCGCTGGTGGGCGGTGCGCGAGGTCGCCGCGTGGATGGACAGCCCGTCGACGGCCCTCCTGCTCACGGGTGACGTCGGGTCGGGGACGTCGGTGCTCGCCGCGTGGCTGGCCGGCGCGGGGTCGGCGCCCGACGAGCCGGACGCCCCCGTCGACCTGCTGGAGTCCGTCCGCAGCCGGTGGAGCGCGGTGCACGTCAGCGCCCCGGGTGGGGGCGGAGCGGCCGTCGACCCCCGCGCCGTCGTCCGCTCCCTCGCCGAGCAGCTCGCGACGACCGTGCCCGGCTGGCAGCCCGTCCGCGCCGACGCCGCGGGTCCGTACGGGCTCGCGCACCTGCCGCCGGAGGAGCTGTTCGCGGTCCTCGTCGGGCAGCCGCTGCGTGCCGCGCTGACGGCGGCGCCGCCGGCGACCACCGTGCGCGTGCTCGTGGACGGGCTCGACCACGACGGCCTCGACCCCGTCCTGCGCCTCGCCGCCGTCCCGGGCGTGCGCGTGCTGGTCGCGGGCACCGACCCCGCGGTCGCGACCGCGCTCGACGCGCTCTCCGCCGCACGCCTGGACCTCGCGAGCCCGCACCGACGGGCGCTCGTCGACGCGGACCTCACCGGCTACCTGCGTCGTCGCCTCGACGGCAGCGGCCGCGGCGACGACGAGATCGCCGCGCTCGTCGCCCGCGCCGGAGGGAACTTCCTGGTCGCGCGCAACGCGGCCGACGAGCTGCTCGCACGCCCCGACGTCGCGCTCGCCGACCTCGAGCTGCCGCGCGACGTCGACGCGTCGTCGGAACGGCACCTGCGCGCGACGCTCGAGCAGTCGTTCGGGCCGACGTGGCGCGACCAGTGGGCGACCGTGCTCGAGCCGCTGCTCGCGCACCTCGCGGTCGCCCGCGGGCCCGTGCCGCTGCCCGCGCTCGTCCGGTGGCTCGGCTCGACGCTGCCGCGGGTCGCGGCGCTCGTCGACGGGCTGGGCGACCTCGTCGTGGCGGACGCCGACGGCTGCCGGCTCGCGCACTCGTCGCTCGTCGCGACCCTGCGCGCGGCGACGCTGCCGTCCGGCGGGCCGAACCTGCTGCGGGTCGACGAGGCGGCCGCGCACCGCCGGGTCGTGGGCGGTGCGGTGGCACTGACGGCGACGGACCTCGCGCATCCCGACGACGTCGGTGCCTCGTACCCGCTCGTGCACGCGCCCGGGCACCTCCTCGAGCTGCCGCGCGACGACGAGGTCGTGCCTCCGCCGGTCACTGGCGCGGGCGCGGGCGCGGGTGCGGGTCCGCGACGCGAGGTGCCGCTCGACGCCCGGCGGGCGCTCGGCGACCGCGCGCTGGAGCGCGACTGGGTCGACGCCCTCACCGCCTCCGTGCACGACCCGCTGCTGCTCGGGCTGCCCTACCGCGACCTCGTCGCGCTGCACCTGCGTGCGGGCGACACCGCCGCCGTCGAGCGCGTCGTCCGGTTCCTCGGGACGTCCGACGTGCCGCTGCTGCGCGGCGCGGTGTTCGACGTCCTCTCCACCTATGCGGAGCGGTCGCCCGCCGCCGCGACCGCCTTCCTGGTCCGCGTCGCGGTGCACGACGCGCCCGAGCTCCAGCGCATCGCCCTGCACGCGACGTGCCTGCTGCCCGCCGCCGCGCAGGCCGACGTGTACGCGGGTGTCGTGACCGACCCCGACAGCACCGACGCGCATGCCGTGGCCGCCGCGTTCGCGCTGTACTCGAACGGCACGTCGGACCCGCAACGCCTCATCGGTGACGTGCTGGACCGGGTCGTCGGGCGGCTGCACGTCTTCCCGCCGCGCCGCGGCACGTGGCCGCTCGTGACCTTCTTCTCGCAGGTCACCGTGACGAACTACGTCAACGGGTGCGCCGACCCCGCGGTCGTGGACGCGACGAGCCGGCTGTGGCGGCACGTCCTGGTCGACCGCATCGGGGTGCTGCGCCCGTGGGGCCCGCTCGTGCAGCGGCTCGTCGTCGAGGGCGTCGTCGCGCGCCGCATCGCCCGTCGCGTGCTGCTCCTCTTCACCCCTCCGGGCCGACCCGACGGACCGGTCGAGCTGGGCGGTGACCGGCCCGAGGCGCCCGCCGCGCGACGCGTGCTCGCGGGACTCGACCCGCACGTCGACGTGGGCGCCCTGGCGCCGGACCTGCGCACGCTGCTCGCGTCCGACACGACCATGTTCCGCGTGCTCGCCGCGCTGGTCGTCGCGGTCCACGGCCTTGCCGACGCCACCGGGACGGACGCGCTCGTCACCGCCCTGGCCGACGGCGGCGACGCCCGCACGCACCGCGCGCTCCTCGTCGCGCACGCCGTCGTCGCCCCGGACCGGACGCCCTCGTCGTGGGTGCCCCGGCTCGACCGCCTCACCCGGCTGGTGACCGCCCGCCCGCACGACGAGCACGCCGCCGCCGGACCGCTCGGCGGCCGGCACCTCGTCTTCGTGCCGTTCGGCCTCGCGTGCGCCGCGACCGGGACGTCGCTCGACGTGCTGGACGAGTGGCTGCGACCCGACGCCGACCCGGGCTGGCGGTACTGCTGCCTCCGGGGACTCGGCGCCGTCGGCCTCTACCACCCCGACGCGGTGCTCGGGACGTTCGAGCGCCTCGACCGCGCCGGCACGCTGCCCCTCGACGCAGCCGTGCCCGCGCTCGCGCTCATGGCCGGCCTGCACCCCATGCGCACCCGCACGTGGCTGCTCCGCGCCGGGCGTCGTGACGTGCTCGACGCCGTCTTCGGCGCCGCCGACCCCACCGACAGCCGCGAGCACCTCGAGCTGCTCGGCATGTACAACGCCGCGGTCCACGGGTGCGTCACGTCACCGCGGGTGCGCGACCGCGTCGTGACCGAGATGTTCGCCGGGTTCCTCGACTGCCGGACCGGGCGCGAGTGGTCGCGCCGCTTCGGCTCCGCCGGGGTGCGCGCGCTGCGCGAGGACGACTGGGAGCTCGCCGCGTGGACGTCGTGAGCCGTCGCGCTTCGCGGGCAGCGAAATGAGTTGGCGGTCGCCCGGACGCGACGTAGCGTCGTCAGCACACGGGAAGGAGGTGGTCCGGAACATGAAGTCTTCCAGGACGCGTGAGGTGACTGTCCGCTAGTCGCCCGAACAGCTCGGGACGGACTGCACGTCCGCCCGTTGCCTTCCCGCCGGAGACGGCGAGGGGCGGCGAGCGAATTCCGGCAGTCACCGCAGCCCGTGGGAGCCGCGACCTCGTCCGCCGCGGCAGGACCGTCCAGGTCCGGCCCACGGGCTGTCCCCTGCCCGGAGACCTTCTCTCCTCGGCTCGCGTGCCCGCCGGCTCCGCCCGGCCGCCTTGCGACGGCGCCGCTGGTCCGGCCGGTGCTGCGATCGTCCGGCCTGGTCCGGCGCCGCGGCGACGGCATGACAAGGTGGTCCCGTGGCCCTCAAGAACCCCGCCCAGATCGAGGCGATGCGGCCGGCCGGCCGGTTCGTCGCCGGAGTCCTGCAGTCGCTGCGCGACGTCGCACGGCCCGGGATGACGCTCCTCGACCTCGACGCGCACGCGCACCGCATGATCGACGACGCCGGCGCGCACTCGGTCTACCTCGGCTACCACCCGTCGTTCGGCGCGATCCCGTACCCCGGCGTGCTGTGCACCTCGGTCAACGACGCGGCGCTGCACGGCCTGCCGTCCGCGCAGGTGCTCGAGGACGGCGACGTGCTGAGCATCGACTTCGCCGCGCAGGTCGAGGGCTGGGTGTGCGACTCGGCGCTCACGTTCCAGCTCGGCACGCAGACGCCCGAGGCGCAGCGCCTCATCGCGACGACCGAGCAGGCGCTCGACGCGGGCATCGCCGCCGCGCGGGTCGGGGCGCGCATGGGCGACGTCTCCGCGGCGATCGGCCGCGTCGGGCGTGACGCCGGGTACGGCATCAACGCCGACTTCGGCGGGCACGGCGTCGGGCGGACGATGCACGAGGAACCGCACGTCGCGAACCTCGGCCGGGAGGGCACGGGGGTGCGGCTCAAGGCGGGCCTCGTCGTGGCGATCGAGCCGTGGTTCATGGCGGGCGGCGACGACTACGTGATCGACGACGACGGCTGGACGATCCGCACCGCGGACGGGTCGCTCGCCGCGCACGCCGAGCACACCGTGGCCCTGACACCCGAGGGCACGATCGTCCTGACGGCGCGCGACTGACGCTGCCGGCACGCCCGCGGGTGAATCGGGCGGTCCCGGGCTGCGGTGTGTCGGCGGTCCGTGCTAGCAAGGTGCTCAAGGCACTCGTCGCCACACGTGCCCGAGGCACCCGTACGTGTGGTTCTGTCCGCTCCTGTGGACGAGGGGAACGCCGGTCCGTCCGGTTCCTGGCAGGATGCTCGGGTCGTCCTGTCCGAGGACGCCGAACCGCGAGGGGGTTGATGTGAAGTTCGCGATGGGATCCGACGTCCTCTCGACGCTGACGAAGAAGACGTCGTCGTCGAACGAGGACCTCGGCGCGCTGGTGCGTCAGCTGGCGGCGGCCGCCGAGCCGCTGCAGGGCAAGTTCAACGGCGCCGGTCGTGCGGCGTTCGACAAGTTCAAGGGCGAGACGGACCGCATCGCGGTCGACCTCAACGGCGCCCTCGCCTCGGTGCTCCAGGGCATCGGCGGCATGGACCGGTCGTTCGGCGAGGGCGACCTGCAGATGGCCGACGAGACGCAGGCCGCGCAGGGCGGCTCCGCCTTCGACGCGGCGCGCTTCGGTTCGGCGAAGGGCTGAGGGGGAGAGCGATGAGCGGCAACAGCATCGACCGTCGGGACTTCGACCTGGGCGCGTCCACGACCGCGCAGGAGAACTTCAACGCCGTCGCGCAGCGCCTCGAGGCCCTGATCGACGCGCGCGACCGTGACGTCAAGACGGCCATGGCCGACTACCAGGCGTCGGGCGTCTCGGAGGAGTACGCCGCCAAGGAGGCGCGCTGGAACCGCGTCGCCGCCGAGGTCCGCACCATCATCCGCACGCTCCGCGGCGCGCTCGAGAAGAACGACGCCACGGCGCAGGACACGCTGAAGAAGGCCAAGGCGGCCGTCGACGCGATCGGCTGACGCCGTGACGAAGTGGCACATCGAACCGGCAGGGGTCCAGGACGTCCTCACCAAGGTGGGGACGGTCGCCGGGCTGCTGTCGAGCGTCGTCCAGGCCATGCCGGGCAAGGCCGAGTCCGCGGTGACGGCGGGTAACTCGCCGATCATCGGCGACGCCATCGCCGGGTTCTTCGAGCACCACAAGCCGACGCTCGAGGCGATCGGCAACCGCATCAACGCGTCCGTCGGTGGCGCCGCCGCGGCGACGCGGTGGTACCTCGAGGGGGACGAGACGATGGCAGCCCAGCAGCAGTCCGCCGCGGCGTCGTGCACCGGTGCGAACGCCCCGACCTTCCAGGTGCCGACTCCGTGACCGACCAGTGCTACGCCTCGGGCATCAACCCGTACGCCATCCCCGGCGCCGACCTCGACCCTGACGGCGTCGTCGCCGCCGCGGACGGGCTGTCGTCGCAGGGCGCCTCCGTGCGCGAGCACGGTGCCGACGCGCTCAACACGTGGCGCGGACTGGCCGGGCACTACGAGGCGCCCGAGGCGAGCACGTTGTTCGTCGTCATGGACCCCGTCGAGACCAAGTCGCGCCAGTTCGGCGACGACGTCGAGAAGGTCGCGGCGGCGCTCAAGACGTACGCGGAGGCCATCCGCCCCATCAAGGCGTCGCTGGCCACGATCAAGAGCGACGCGTACGCGTTCCGCAGCAAGATCGCGTCCAACGCCGAGTGGGAGTACGACCAGGACCTGGTCGACGAGAACACCGCGCTGGTGTCCCGCGTCAACGCGGAGCAGGTCAAGCTCTGGGAGGCCGAGCGGACCTGCGCCAACGCGATCCGCGCGCTGTACGGCGCCGAGCCGTGGCACGCGATGACGGGCGAGGACGACCCGCTGGGCTACGGCCTCGACTCCCTGCCGACCGACGCGGCCATGCCGTGGGGGTCGGAGGTCGAGCGCAAGGACCACTGCCCCAAGTCCGCGGCCGTGCAGGTCAAGCGGTTCGTGTGGGACGGCGTCGTCGTCGACGGCCTGTGGGGCACCGTCGTGGGCCTCGGCCAGCTCGTCGGCATCAAGGACTGGTCCTGGTCGTGGGACACCATGAAGACCACCTGGGTCGGCATGGGCGGCCTCATCGGCTACGCCGACGGCGAGTGGTCCTGGGGCAACGCCGGCAACGCGTGGCTCGGGCTCGGCAAGGGCCTCATCTCGTGGGACACCTGGGAGGACGACCCCGGGCGTGCCGCGGGCGGCGCGATCTTCAACGTCGCCACGATCTTCATCCCCGCGGGCGCGGCGGTGTCCGGCTCGAAGGGCGCGGCCACCGCAGCCGGCGCCGCGGGCAAGGCCGCACGGGTCTCGTCGTGGCTCAGCAAGGGCGCGCGCGTCCTCGAGTTCGTCGACCCCATCTCGCTGGGCCTCAAGGGCGTCGGCGCGCTGCCGAAGCTCGGTGACCTGCTGACCAACATGAAGATGGTCGACGACCTCGGCAAGGCGATCGACATCGACGTCGCCGACGTCGGCACCACGCTCGACGACGTCCCGACCAACCTCGGCGACGACCTCGGCTCGAACATCCCCGTCCGCGACCCCGACCGCGTCGACGTGGGCGACACCACGGGCGCCGACGTGCCCGAGCCCGTCAAGGTCCCCGAGCACCAGCTCGTCGGCACCGACGGCAACCCCGTTCACGACACCCCCGGCGGCACCGGCTCGGGCGCCGACGACCTGCTCGACGGCGGCACCACGCGTCCCCCGGGCAGCACGACGGGCGGCACCGACGCGCCGACCGGGGGCTCGCACGACCCGGCCACGGGCGGCTCGGGCACCGGGACCGGCGGCGCCGGGCACGGAGGCTCGGGGTCCGGCACCGGTCACGGTGGCTCGGGCTCCGGCGGATCCGGCTCCGGCTCGCCGGTGGACCCGCCGAAGACTCCGGTGGACCCGCCGGCGAACCCCGTCGACCCGCCCACGACGCCGGTCGACCCGCCGACGGGCGGCACGCCGGGCCACGTCGACCCGCCGAAGACGCCCGTCGACCCGCCGACGAGCGGCACGCCGCACGACCCGGCCACGGGTGGCGCGCCGCACGGTCCGGCGACGCCTGTCGACCCCGCGACCGGTGGTGCCCCGCACGACCCGGCGACCCCCGTCGACCCCGCGACCGGGGGTGGCTCGACGCCGCCGCCCGCGGGTCCGACCGGCCCGGGCAGCTCGCCGCACGGTCCCGAGCTCAAGTTCACGGACGTCCTCGACGACGTCCTGTACGACCACGGGCTCAACCGGACCGCGTTCCGCGAGCTCATGCAGACGCGCGTCGAGGACCTCACGCGCACGCAGGTCGACACGCTGCTCGACATCCGCTCGCGCATGCCCGCGGTGTACGAGGACACGCTGCTCCAGAAGGTCATCACGCCGAACCAGGCGTTGGACATCCTGGGCACGGACGCGGCGCGGTTCTTCGACCCGGACCACCTGGCATACGTGCGGACCCTCCCGAGCGCCCAGCTCGACAACCTCGGCGGGTTCGTGTCGCGGCTCCTCGACATCGACGGTGCGACGACGGCCCAGCTCTACCACCAGCTCGGGCTCAACTATCCGGGCAGCCCGTTCACGCTTCCCGACTCGGCGCCGTACTCGCTCGCGAACGACTCCGCGTTCACCGTGCGGTACATGGCCGGCGACGGGATCGCGTCCGGCGGAGGCTCGGCGCTGCCGAGCTACGTCTACCCGGGCATCCCCGAGGGGCCGCTGCAGGCGATGGCCTCCATGCCCGACTCGCTGTACCAGATCACGGACGACGTGGCACGGCGCGAAGCGATGTTCGACTGGGTCAAGACGCACCACCCGAGCGCCGCGTACGACGCGTCGAATGCGTTCGACGTCGACCCCAAGACCGGGACGGCGCGCGTCGGCGACGAGCGCAACCCGTTCCGCGGGAGCGGCTGGAGCGGTGCGTCGTCGGCGTACAGCCCCGAGCTCGCGTACGGCGCGAACAAGATCGAGATCCCCGAGGGTGCCGAGATGTGGCGGTCCGCCGCCGACGGCTCGCAGGAGCTCGTCGCCCGGTACGTCAACGACAAGTGGGTCGTCGTGCCGAAGGCGGGTACGCCGTGAGAGCAGGCGCCTACGCCGAGGTCGACGGTCACGTCTACCCCGCCGTGAGCCTGCACAAGCCTTCCGTGCGCCTGCTCTCCTTCGGTCCGCAGGCACCCGACCCTGCGTTCGAGGACGAGGGGCGCGGGCGGTGGAGCTGGCTGGTCGACCGGTCGGCCGCGTCGCGTCTGTTCTTCGTCGAGACGACCGCCCGCTGGAAGGGGCGCGACGTCGTCGTCCAGCGGGTCGAGGGGGACACGGCCATCTGGTCGTACGACCGCGACGACCTGCCGGCCGACCCGCGGGTGAGCCGTGTCGACCGGTTCGAGTGGCAAGGGCAGGTCCCTGTCAGCGAGCTGACCGACGCCGTCGAGGTCGAGCACGAGGTCCCCCTCTGACCTCACGCGAGGTCGCGCACCAGACGCGAGGTCGCACGGACCAGGCACGAGGTCGCACGGACCAGGCGCGGGCTGCCTGAGCACAGGGACGGGGTGACGCGACACGATGGGCGCCGTGCGGGTCGGGTTCTACGTCGTCGTCGGTGGCCAGGAGTACGCGTGCGAGGCACCGTACGCGCCGCAGGTGCGCGCGCTGTCGTCCCGGTTCGACGACGGTCCCGGCCGCACGGCGACGCCGTGGCAGCGCACGGAGGTCGACCGGGTGCTCCGCGTCCGGACGACCGCACGGTGGCGCGGCGTGGACGTGACGGTGCTGACCGTCCGCTCCGACGGTGTCGTCGTCGGCGGCCCGTGGGGCGCGCCGGGCGCCCCTGAGGTGCGCCACCTGACGCACGGCGCGTGGCAGGCGGTCGTCGACCCCGCCGAGCTGACCGAGGTGCGGGAGCGCGAGCAGGACGTCCTGCGGTGCCGGCCGCGCTGGGTGACCGGCACGGGTCCGGAGGCGACGCGCGTCGGCGTCTACGCGCTCGTGGGCGACGACGTGCTTCCGTGCGGCGAGCCGTGGGAAGGGCTGCTGCCCGTGGGGTTCGGGCTCACCGGCGACCCGGGAGGCGGCGCGGCGACGGGCCTGAGCGGCGACCGGCTCGTCGCCCTCTCCGACGTCCGGGCGATGGAGACGGTCGCGACGACGGCGACGTGGCGCGGACGTCGGGTGGGTGTCGCGGTCGTCGAGGGTGACGCGGTGCTCGTGTCCCTGCCCGACGGCGGGACGGAGGTCGTCCCGCTGGACGAGCTCACGGACGTGGCCGAGGAGGTCCGTGAGGCGCCCGTCCCGAGCGTGCCGGCCCGGTCGGCCCCTCCGGTCGCCTCCGCACCGAGCCTGCCGCCGGGCGCGCAGCCCGCGGAGCTCGCCGCCTGGGTCGGTGACGGCGAGCCCGCGCACCGCGAGCTGCGCGACCTCGTCGCCGCGCTCTACCGGTCGGCGGACGTCGACGGCGTCGCGGCGCTCGCGCGTGCGCTGCCGCGACTTCGCGAGGCGGACCCGGCGGCCGACACCGCGTGCGGGTACCGGCGGCTGGACTGGACGCTGCGGGTCGCGACGGCCACGTGGGTGGCCGCCGCGGGGCTCGGGGACCTGGCCGGGCTGCTCCGGCAGGCGGCTCCCGTGACGGACGACGCGAGTGCCGTGGGGCTCCGCGACGTGCTGGGCCGCGCGCTCGGGGCGCTGCAGGAGCGGGTCGTCGAGACCCGCAGCGGGCCGGTCGACGAGTGGGACGAGGTGGCGTGGCGCGCCGCGCGCAAGGGGGGCCGGGCCGACGCCCTCGTCGCGGTCTCGAAGACCGTCTGCCTGGTGCGCGCGGTGGGTCGGGGTGACGGTCGGTACGCCGGTGCGGTCGCGGCCGTGGCCGTGCGGGCGTCGGAGGTCCGGCAGGCGGCGGCGCGCGTCGTCGCCCGGCGTGGTGTCGACCCGGGTCTGGACGTCACGATCCACCCGCTGGGTGACGCGTTCCGGCGGTCGGCCCTCGACCTGGTCCGGGACGTGAGCGGCCCGGACGCCTGAAGGCGACCTCGGGACGCCGTCCGGCGGGAGGCGCGAGGGCGCCGCGGCGCTGCACCGCGCGCACCTGCCGTCCGGGTGGGGGTGTGGATGGCGGGCGGCCGGGTCGGCGCGCGTGGGACATACTCGCCGGAGCGTCTGGAGCCGAGTCGAAGGAGCAGTTCCTCGTGACCGTCATGCAGAAGGCCGTCACCCCGCAGATGAGCGCGGCGTACCTGGAGTCCGGGTACGACCGGGTCGCGGGGTTCGTCGTGCGGGCGGCGGACGTGGCGTGGGCGACGACGCCGGCGGCGGTCTTCGAGGCGCACGGGCTCGCGTTCCCGGGGGCGCCGTTCAGGGCGGACATGGAGCACGTCGACGTGCTGCGGTTCCCGGCCGGGCCGACCATGCGGTTCGTCGACGCGACGGGCGGCACGGACCAGCGGACGCGTGAGCTCACAGGTGGTCCGTTCGTCGACCGGCCGCCGTTCACCGGGCTGGGCTTCGTCGCCGTGGCCGACCACGTCGTGCCGCTGTCGTGGCTCGAGCACACGCGCATCCCCGCGGGCTCGGAGCTCGTGCGGATCGGCCGGGACGGCTCGTCGACGGTGATCGGGCGCTACGTGGACGTCGGGCACGGGTGGACGTCGGACGTCGCGACCGTCGGGACCCCTCGCGACCCGCGCATCTCGAGGTTCGTGGGGCACCTGGTCGAGTGGAACGGCGGGCACCTGTCCGCCGACGTGCTGGACGACCGCGCGGTGCTCGCGCTCGACGGCGAGCCGCGCGCGGAGCTCGGGTTCACCCGCACGGCGATCGGTCGGTGGCGCCGCGAGGTGCCGCTCACGGAGCTCGGCGAGCGGTTCGAGCTGCACGTCAGCGGCCGGTGGAACGGGCTCGAGGTGCGGCTCGTCGACCAGTGGCCCGCGGAGAACGGCGGCACGGTGTCGCGGGCGTTCTACACGGGGCACGACGCCGACCTCGCCGAAGGGCTGCGTCTCGTGAAGGTCGACGCCGCCGCGTACGAGGTCGTCGTCCCGACCGAGAACGTCGTCGACGTCGTCCCGACGCAGCTCATCCCGCAGGGCTGGTCCTGACGATCGTCGCTCGGCGTGGTCGAACACCGATGAACGAGGCATCCATCGGTGCTGACCTGGGCCGACGGGGTGGTGGTCGACCGGTGGAGCGCTCCGCTGGTCGCCCGACCGCACGAAACGTGCCAGGATCGGCGCTCGCAGAGCGGTTGCGGCACCTGGCTGTGACCCAGGTCCGACCGAGGGGGTGACGCGGGCCGTGGGCGACCCCGTCGTGGCCTGGTGCGGCGTCTGCGCGGCATCCCTTCCCGCCGGTGCGGCGACGTGCCCCCGGTGCGGGTCGGCGGTCCTGCGCGGGCGTCGTGAGCCTCTCGCGGTGCTGGAGGGCGCACGTCGCGCCCCGACCGCGTCCGTCGTCGTCGGCCTCGTGATCGACGTCCTCCTCGTGCTCGTCGCGCTGTCCCCGGCTGTCGTCGGTGCCGTCGGCACGTCGCCCGCCGGTCGGGCGCTCGTCGCCCTCGGTGCCGTGCTCGCGGTCGCCGTCGTCGTGGTGCTGCTCGTCGTGCTCGGGCGGACGGGGCGGACGCCGGGGCTCGCCGCGCTCGGGCTGCGGCTCGTCGACGGTGCCTCCGGGATGGCTCCCGGGCGCGGGACGGGACTCGCGACGTGGGCCCGTGACGGCGTGGTGCTCGACGTGCGCGGCGGGGTCGACACCGCGCAGCGGGCGAGCGTCGGGACGCGAGAGGCGATCGGTCGGCTGCGCCCGGCACCTGCTGCGGGCGGCACCGTCGCTGCCGGCGACGCAGGGGCGGGGTCGGCCACAGCGGCCGGTGCCCGTGGTGCCGGCGCCGCGACGTCGCCCGCCACGACCGGCACGGCCGGCCCGAGATACGGCGTCGCGCCCGTCGCGGACGACACCCGGTACGGCACCGCCGCGGGCTACGGCGTCGCGCCGCGCACGGGCGACGGCTGGTCCGGTGCTCCCGCTGCTCCGGGCGCGGCGCCTGCGACGTCGTCCGGGGCGGCCCTGTCCGGTGCCGCGAACCCGTGGGCCTCGACGGCGGCAGCCGCGTCGGCGGACACCGGCGAGGCCGGCGCCCAGGCGGCTCCGGCGGCCGGCGGTCGGCGAGCCGCACGACTCGCCGCCGCGTCCACGGACCCGTCCGGAGCTCCCGGTGCGCAGGCGTCGTCGCCGACGCCTCGCGTCGCGCACCCGCCGTCGGGCGCGTTCCCCACCGTCTCGACCGGCACGCCCGGTCGCGGTGCCCCGACCGCGGGCGGTGCGGCGGCGGGCGTCGTCCTCCCGCCCGTGCGCGCGCTCGACGACGCCGGCCACGCCGGGTCCTCGGCGGGCTGGACCCCGACGCGCGGGAGCGAGCCTGCGTCCGGCGGCACGCACGGAGCCCCGGGCCGGGCCGGCGGACCCGCGGGCCCGTCCGGGTCGACGGCACCCCTCTCGGGGGCCGTGCCGGTGGTCGGAGGGGGCGGTGCGGCAGGCCGACCGACGGGTGGCGCGCACGGGATCGTGCTCGTCGCGGACGACGGCGAGCGGCTGCTGGTCACCGGTCTCACGCTGATCGGGCGCAACCCCGAGCCGCGTCCCGGCGAGGTCGTCGCCGGGCTGGTCCCGATGATCGACATGACCCGGTCGGTGTCGAAGACGCACGCGTCGGTCCGCTGGGACGGCGCGACGCTGTGGGTCGCCGACCGCGGGTCCACGAACGGCACGGCGCTGGTGCGCCCGGGTGCGCAGCCCCTGCGGCTCGGCACGGCGACGGAGGAAGAGGCCCCGGTGGGCTCCCAGCTGCGGCTCGGGGAGCGCGTGTTCCGCGTGGAGGCGACGGCATGACGGTTCCGCACCCGGCGCTGGACGCGCGCGCGGGCGAGGTCCTGGTGACGGAGACGCGCGCCGAGGTCGCGTACCTCAGCGAGACGCGCGCCGACCTGCTGGTGCGTGCGCGCGCCGACGGGCGGCGGGTCGCGCTCGTGAGCGACGAGGTGACGCGGCTGTCGTACCCGATGCGCGAGGCGCTGCGGGACTCGGGCGGCGCGTGGGTCGTGCGCGGGATCGACGGCACGCTGCGCGACGGGTCCGACGGGCGTCGGCTGTCGTCGGTCGGCGAGATCGCCACGCGCGGGCCGATCACGGCGGCGGAGGACGTCGCGGTCCGGTTCCTGCGCCCGGTCGCGCCGCAGTCGGTGCAGCTCGTCGTGTCGCAGGCCGTGCGGCACCGCGCGACGGTCGACACACAGCTCGGCGGCACGGCCGAGCTGTTCGCCGAGGACCTGACGGGTGCGGCCCCGAGCGGCTGGGGTGCGCACGAGCCCGCCGTCGTCGCGTGGGACCGCGCGCGGCTGACCGAGCTCGCGCGGAACCGGATGCCGGAGGAGACGACGGTCGTCGTGGCGGGGACGCCCGAGCGGCCGCTCGTCGGCACGATCCGCACGACCCGCACCGAGCACGGCCTGGAGGAGACGACGCAGCTCGTCGTCGGGGTCGGCGCACCGGGCAGCCCGCAGGCGCGCGCCGCGATCGACGCGCTCCCGGGCACGTTCGAGCGGCTCGCGACGCGCAGCATGCCGCTGTTCGGCCTCGTCATGGGCCGGCAGGGCCGCCGCGACCTCACGTTCCCGTCCGTCCTCGAGGCGCCGCCCGTGCCCCTCGGGATGCTCGTGGGCCCGCCCGGCGTCCGCGACCTCGGTCTGCCGGTCGACGAGCTCGTGCGGACCCTCGGCGCGCGCGTCGTCGGACGGCCGCGCGTCCCCGGCCTCTACTTCCCGCTCGGCACGCTCGAGCGCGACGGCTGGCAGGCCTTCGACGAGGTGCTGCGGGCGATCGGCCACGACCGGGTCCGGGAGGCGCTCGGTGCCCCGCGCGGACCGTGGGAGGGGGTGCTCGATGGCCCGCGACCCTGATGCCGTCCTCCTGGAGTCCGTGCGCGTCCACCGGGCGCGGCTGCGCGCCGCGTTCCTGCACGGCGACCTGCGCGACCGGCGGACCACCAACGACAACGTGCGGCGGTTCGTCGGGAGCGTCGTCGTGGCCGCCCTCGCGTGCGCGGGCTGCGCGGGGTACTCGTTCGTCCAGGCGAACAGCGGGTCCCTGCGCGGAGGTACGTCGAGCCCGCAGTCGACGATCGGAACGACACCGTGAGCACCTTCACCCGGCTGACCCTGGTCGGCGCGGAGCGTCGCGCCGAGGTCGTCGTGCCGTCCGACGAAGGCGTCGCCGCGATGCTCCCGCAGCTGCTCGAGCTGCTCGGCGAGTCGCCGCGGCTCGCGCCGCAGGCCGTCGCGCTGGTCCGGGTCACGGGCGACCAGGTCGACCTCGCGCTCGACCCCGCGTCGCAGGGGCTGCTGGACGGCGAGGTGCTGCGCGTCGTCCGCGCCGCGGCCGCGCCGCCGCCTGCGGAGGTCGCCGACGTGACCGACGCGGCCGCGGAGGAGCTCCGCGTGCGGACCGACCGATGGTCGGCGTCGTCGCGCCGCGTGCTGGCGGCCGTCGTCGTCGGGCTCGCGACGGCGGCGACCATCGTCGCCGTGCCGCTCGTCGAGCAGGCCGTCGCGGGCGCTGCCGCGGTCGCGGTCCTCGCGCTCGTGCTCGCCGCCGTCGCGGCCGGCCTGGGGCGTGCGGGCCGCCGGTACGCCGGCCTGGTCCTCACCGCAGCCGTGGTCGGTGCGGGCGTCCCGTTCGCCGCGCTGCTCCTCGCGACCGGTGACGTGGCGCTCGCGGAGGCCGCGACCGCGGGGTCGCTGCTCGCGTGGGTCGCGCTGGGCGCAGGCGCCGGGATCGGCCGGTCCGACCGAGGCGCCGCCGTCGGGGCCGTCGCGGGCATCGTCCTCACGACGCTCCAGCTCGTGCTCGGTGCGCTGCTGCCGGAGGTCCGGGCCGATGCGGTCGTCGCGGTCGTCGCGGTGATCGCCTGCGGCCTGCTGCCCTGGTGGGCGATGACGACGTCCGGGCTGACCGGCCTCGACGACGCCGCGCTCGACGGGACACCCCCGCGCCGTCCCGCCGTGCGTCTCGCGCTCGGCGACGCGTACGCGGGCCTCACCTGGAGCACCGTCGCGGTGGCCGTCGCGGCGGCGACGTCGTGCGCGGGCCTCATCGCCTCCCGTGACACCGGCGCGACCGTCCTCGCCGTCGTCGCGCTCGTCGTGCTCGCGCTGCGCACCCGGAGCCTCCCGCTGCGGCCGCAGGTCGCACTGCTGTGGGCGGCCGTGGTCGTGCCGCTGCTCGTCGGCGTGCTCGGTCCGTGGGGTGGTGGCGAGCCTGCCGCGGCGGCCGGTGGGGCGCTCGCGCTCGCCGTGGTCGCGGCAGCCGTCGCGGGCTTCGACCCGTCGGGTCAGCAGCGCGCCCGCTGGCGGCGGATCGGCGACCTCGCCGAGCTGCTCGGAGTGCTCGCGATGCTGCCCACGCTGCTCGGGGTGCTCGGCCTCTACGCCGACCTGCTCGGGACGTTCTGATGGCCGGTGCACGGCTGCGTGAGGTCGCCCGGCTGACCCTCGGGGGCTCGACCGGTCTCGCGCGGACGCTCGAGGAGGCCGACCAGGGCCTGCGTCGCGCGGTCTCGACCAGCCGACGCGTCGCCGTCGTGCAGGCCGACGGCGGTGCGGGTGCGACGACCACGCTCGCGGGAGCCGCCACCGCGCTGGCGCAGCGCCGGCCGGCCGCCGTGCTGACGGTCGACGCCGCGGCCGGTGCCGCCGCCCTCGTCGCGGCGACGCGTGCCCCCGAGCCGCTGCCGTGGACGGTCGCGCGCGGCGCGACGGCGGGCCTCGCGCGTGCCGCCGACGCGCGCGCCGCGCTGCCCGTCGGTCGTGGCGGCCTCCGCGTGCTCGGGGACGGGACGGCGTCCTCGCCGTGGCCGCCGGGCCCGCGCGCGTGGCGGGAGGCCGTCGACCCCGTCGGGCGCTTCTTCGACGTCGTCCTCACCGACTGGGGCGTGCGGTCGGCGGGTGACCTGCGCGTCGTCGCGGGCGACCACCACGTCGTCGCGGTCGTCGCGCGCGCCGATCGTGGACCGGCCGAGCGCGGTGCCGTCCTCGCAGCACGACTCGTCACCGGCGGGCACGACGGCTTCGCGCCGGGTCGGCCCGGTGCCGATGGCGGCCCGGTCGCCCACGGTGGCGCGTCCGGTGCCGGCGGGTCCGGCGTCGGTCTCACGTCGCCCGGTACGACGCCCGGTGCCGGGCCCGTCGACGGCGGGTGGCGTGCTCCAGCCGTCGTGCTCGTGCTCGTCGACGTCGGCGGGACGGGCGGACGGTCGGACGCGGTCGCACGCGACGCGCTCGACGGGCTGCCGGTCAGTGTCGTCGCGGTGCCGCACGACACGATGCTCGGTCGCGGTGACGTCGTCGCGGGCACGGCGGTCAAGGCCGCGTGGTCGGGGCTCGCGTCGCACCTGCTGGCCCGCGCGTGCGACCCGTCGTCCGCGCTCGCCGACGGGCAGGTCGCATGACGCGCGTCCTCGTCCACCGCCCCGCGCGCATGGTCCGGCCGCTCGAGCAGCCGCCGGACGTGCCGGTCGCGTCGCCGCCGCAGACGAACGACGCCACGGGCGGCGCGGGACTGCAGTCGCTGCTGCCCGTGGTCGGTGCGGTCGGCTCGATGACGATGATGCTGGTGCTGCGCGGCAACCCGCTGTTCGTGCTGGTCGGGATCATGGTGCTGGTCGTCGCGCTGGTCGGCGGTGTCGGCATGGCCCTGAGCAGCCGCGGCACGGCGGCAAGGACGCGGCGGCTGCAGCGCGAGCGGTACCTCGACTACCTCGAGGAGCTCCGCGCGGACCTCGCGGACGCGGAGGACGACGCGCGCAGCACGGCCCTCACGGTGCACCCGGACCCGGTCGCGCTGGTCGACGTCGTGCGCGACCCGGAGCGGCGCTGGGAGCGCCGGCGCACCGACCCCGACTTCCTGGACCTGCGGGTCGGCGTGGGCGACCGGCCGTGGTTCTCGCTCGTCGTCCCGGAGGACCCGAACCCCACGCAACCCTTCGACCCCGCGATGGCGGCCGAGGCGCGGACGGTCGCGACCCGGCACGCGCGCGTGCCGCAGATGCCCGTGACCGTGCCGCTCGACCGCGCGGGCGAGGTCGCGGTCGTCGGACCGCGCGACGCCGGCCTGGCCGTCGTGCGGGCGCTCGTCACGCAGGCCGTCGCGCTGCATGCGCCGGACGACCTGCAGGTCGCGGCGGCGTTCCCCGCGGCACGAGCGGACGACTGGGCCTGGCTCGGTGCGGTGCCGCACGTCGTGGACGACGCGCTCTTCGACGGTCCCGTGGCGGCGCGCCGGGTGGCCGGTGACCTCGCCGGGCTCGTCCGCGTCGTCGGGCCGACGCTCGTCGACCGCGCGCAGGCGGCAGCCCGGGCACGACGCGGCGGCGGTATGGGCGACGGTGCCGCGTTCGCCGCGCGCCTGCTGGTGCTGTCCGACGACCACGGCGACGTCGCGCAGGTGCTGCCCGCGGTCGACGCGGCGCTGCGGCCCGCGGACCTCGGCGTGACGGTCGTGCACCTCGTCGAGGACCGGCGGCACGAGCCGTCGGACACCGCGGTCCGGCTCACGGTCGACACGGACGGCTCGGTCGTCGTCGAGGACCTGCGCGACCCCGAGGCCGTCCCCGTGCGCGCGACGGTCGACGACGTCCCCGTGCCCCTCGCGTCGGGCCTGACGCGCGCGCTCACGCCGCTGCGCCTGTCGTGGGAGGACAGCGCCGAGGCCGGCGAGGCCGCCGCGATCGGCACCGACGCGCTGCTGGGCGTCGAGGACGTCCGCCGGATCGACCTGCACCGCACGTGGGCGCAGCGTTCGCCGCGCGACTTCCTGCGCGTCCCCGTCGGCGTCGACGACACGGGCACGCCGCTGCTGCTGGACCTCAAGGAGTCGGCGCAGCTCGGCATGGGCCCGCACGGGCTGTGCGTCGGCGCGACCGGGTCCGGCAAGTCCGAGATGCTGCGGACGCTGGTCGCGGCGCTCGCGATCACGCACCCGCCCGACGACCTCGCGATGATCCTCGTCGACTACAAGGGCGGTGCCGCGTTCGCGCCGTTCGCGGACCTTCCGCACGTCGCGGGCATCATCGACAACCTCGCCGACGACGCGGGCCTCACCGAGCGGGCGCGCGCGAGCATCGCCGGGGAGGTCGTCCGCCGCCAGCAGGTGCTGCGCGACGCGGGCTCGTCGCCGTCGATCACGCACTACCGCGAGATGCGCGCGACGACCCGGCCGGACCTGCCGCCGCTGCCGCACCTGCTGCTCGTCATCGACGAGTTCGGCGAGCTGCTCACGGCCGACCCCGACTTCGTCGACCTGCTGCTGACGATCGGCCGCATCGGCCGGTCCATCGGCATGCACCTGCTGCTGTCGAGCCAGCGCATCGAGTCCGGCCGCCTGCGCGGGCTCGAGACCTACCTGTCGTACCGGATCGGTCTGCGCACGTTCTCCGAGGCCGAGAGCTCGGTCGTGCTCGACACGCCCGACGCGTTCCACCTGCCGGCGGTGCCCGGGTACGGGTACCTCAAGGTCGACACGACGGTCTACCAGCGATTCCGCGCGGGCTATGTGTCCGGGCCGCTGCCGACCGACGACGTGCCCGAGCCCGAGGTGACCGACGAGACGCGCCGGCCGCTGCTCGTGCCCGTGCACCACGGCGTCCTCGCGGCCAACGGCCTCGGCGACGGCGCACCCGGCGAGGTCGAGCTCGTGCGGCCGTCCGTCGGCGCGTCCATGGTCGACGTCGTCGTCGAGCAGCTCGCGTCCGCCGCCGACGCCACGACGCCCGTCTGGCTTCCGCCGCTGCCCGCACGCGTCGCGCTCGGCGGGCTGGTCGGCGAGCAGCGCCTCCCGCACCTCACCGTGCCGGTCGGCCTCCGCGACGACCCCGCGAAGCAGCGGCAGGGGACGTGGCGTCTCGACCTCACGCGCGCCGGCGGGCACGTCGCGATCATCGGCGCCCCGCAGTCCGGGCGGACCACGGTGCTGTGGACGATCGCCGCCGGGCTCGCGCTCACGCACGACCCGCGCCAGGTCGCCGTCTACGGCATGGACCTCGCGGGAGGCGGCCTCAGCCGGCTCGAGGCGTTCCCGCACGTCGGCGGGGTCGCGACGCGGTCCGGCCGCGACCGGCTGCGCCGGCTGCTCGAGGAGCTGCACGGCATGCTCGCGCACCGCGAGAAGGTGTTCGCCGAGCACGGCATCGACTCCCTCGCGCTGCTGCGCGCCCGGCACGCCGCCGGCCAGGTCCCCGAGCTCGCGACCGCCGACGTCGTGCTGCTCGTCGACGGGGTCGGCGCCGTGCGGGGCGACTTCGAGGAGCTCGACGAGACGTTCACCGCGCTGCTGTCGCGCGGCAGCGGCTTCGGCATCCACGTGGTCATGACCATGGCGCGCTGGAACGAGGTGCGCATGCAGAGCCAGCCGCTCGTCGGCACGCGCGTCGAGCTGCGGCTCAACGACCCCGGTGACTCGACCGTCGGGCGCAAGCTCGCCGCGACGCTGCGCGCCGACCAGCCGGGCCGCGCCCTCACCGACGACGGCCTGTTCGCGCAGGTGGCGCTGCCGCTGCCCGACACCGCCGCGCTCGACGGCGACGTCGCGACCGTCGGTGCCGGCCTCGACGCGCTGGCCGACGAGGCCCGCCGCCGCTGGGGTGGTGCCGCCGCCGCGCCGAGGATCCGCGAGCTCCCCGAGGTGCTCGAGCTCGCCACGCTGCCCGACCCGCTCGACGAGCCGGACCTCGTCCCGTTCGGCCTGCGGCAGGACACCATGTCGCCCGCGCTGCTCGACCTCGTCGCGCGCGACCAGCACCTGCTCGTCTTCGGCGACCCGCGCTGCGGCAAGACGACGCTGCTGCGCACCGTCGTCGAAGGGCTGGTCGACCGGTCCACGCCCGACGAGCTCGTCGTCGCCGTGTTCGACCCGCGCGGCGGGCTCGCCGACGTGTGCCCCGAGGACTACCTCGGCGGTCGCGCGACGAGCGCACCGCTCGCGCTGCAGCTGTCGACGGCCGTCGCCGCGGAGCTCGCGAAGCGCACCGGCGACGGCCCGTCCGGCGGACCGCGGATCGTCGTCGTGGTCGACGACTACGACATCCTCGCGTCCGGCGGCACCGACCCCCTGCGCCCCCTGCTCGAGCACCTGCCCGCCGCGCGCGACCTGCGGCTGCACGTGCTCCTCACCCGGCCCGTCGCCGGCGCGTCCCGCGCGCTCTACGACCCGGTCCTGCAGGCCGTCCGCGACACCGGCGGCAGCGGGTTCCTGATGGCCGGCGAACGGTCCGAGGGTCAGGTCTTCCCCGGCCAGTACGCGGAGCTGCTCCCGCCTGGACGCGGCAAGTGGCTGCGTCGCGGAGAACGGCCCACGCTCGTCCAGGTCGCCACGTCGCAGGAGGTGCCCGGTGCCCCGTGAGCTCGTCGTCCTCAGCCCCACCGCGCCCGACGCGCGCGTCCTCGTCGAGGCGGGTGCCGCCGTCGACCCCGACCTGGGGCTCCGCACGCTGCACGACGGCGCCGTGCACCAGGTCGTGCGCGTCGACCCCGCCGACCCGTCGCAGGGTGCGGGCGTCGTGAGCATCATGCAGCCGCTGCGCGTCGACAACGTCGCCGAGGTCCGTCGCCTCCTGCCGACCCTCACCGCGCTGCCGTCGTGGCTCGGTGCCGGGCAGCCCGTGTGGTGGGTCGAGGCCGTCGCGCCCTGGGGCGACCTGGGCCGGACCGGGATCGCCGTCGTGCAGGAGATGGCCGCGCGCCTCGGCGGCGTGTGCGTCGTGCAGGACGGCGAGTAGCCCGTGTCGTTCGTCGCACCCCCGCCCGCCGCGCTCGCCGGGCTGCCCGAGAGCGTGCTCACCGCGCTCGGCCGGCCGCTGCCCGCGACCGGTGCCGTGCACGTCGCGGGCGTCGGTGGCGGCGTCGGCACGTCGACCGTCGCCGGGCTCGTGTGGTCCGTCCTCGCGCTCGCGCACCCCGGAGCCGTCGGGCTCGCGTCGCACGCCGCCGTGCTCGGTGGCGGGGGGCTCGGCGCCGGACGCGTCGACGCGCGCGTCGAGGGCGACGTGCCCGCGACCGCACCCGTCGTCGTGCACGACCGGGGGCCGCACGCCGCGGTCGTCGCCGAGCAGGAGCCCGGGGCGTCGCGCGTCCTCGTCGTCGTGTGCCGTGCGCACACCGGGGGGATCGCCGACGCCGCACGCGCGGTCGAGCGGGTCGGCGCCCGCGGGCCCGACGACCTCGCGCGCGTCGTCGTCGCCGCCGTCGCGACCACCGGTGCCGCGCCCGGGACGCGGACCGTCGCCGCTGTCGCCGACCGGGTCGGGCTCGCGGTGCCGCTCGTCGTCGTCCCCTTCTCCCGCCACCTGGGCGCGGGCGGCCCGCTGCCCGGCCCGGACCCGCGCCCCCTCGCCGCCGCAGGCGTTCTCTCGGCCCACGTCCTGGCGGCCCTCGCCTCCTGACCTCACCCTCGCGACCGGGCGACGGTCGCCACGACGGCGCCGTCGCCGGAGGTCGGTCGACGTGGTCGCCGAGGTGGCTCGTGCGGCTGTGCGCGCGACGACCCGGTCATGAGGACCGCTGCGGAGTGGGTTCCGGTCACCACCACCGGGTCGTGACCGGAGGTCGGCCCGCGTGGTGGCTGAGGTCGCTCGTGCAGTCGGGATCGCGGCCGGGTTGTGCGCACGACGACCCGGGCATGGCGACCGCTGCGGGTTGCGTTCCGGTCGCCATGACCGGGTCGTGAGCGCGGACGGTCCGGGCGGCGGGCGTCCGGGTGCGCCGCGACCCCGTCACGGGACCGTTCCGACGGGTCGTCGAGTGTCCGTGACGGGGTCGCGGGTTCGCGGGCCGAGAGGTGCGGGCCGCCCGGCCGGTGGGTCAGAGAGAGCGTTGGTACGTGCGCATCGTCGCGACCGACCAGGCCGCCACCAGGACGGCGAGCACCGCGAGGAGGGCGGAGCGGGTGCCGACCAGGGTCCAGTCGACGTCGGTCGACATCGCGGTCCGTGCGACCTCGGTCGCCCACGTCAGCGGGTTGAACCGCGCGGCCGACTCGACCCACGCGGGCAGCAGGGCGGGCGGCATGAGGGCCGTCGAGACGAACGTCGCGGGCAGGACGATCGTCGTCGAGATGCCGATGAGCGCCGTCTGGTCCCGGGCCAGCAGCGCGACGGCCGCGGACAGCGAGCAGAACGACGCGGCGAGCAGCAGGGACGCCCCGAGCGCGACGGCCAGCCCGACGACGCCGCCGTCGAACCGGGCGCCGGCCGCCCACGCGATCGCGAGGACGATGACGCCCTGCACGGCCGTGAGCAGCAGCTGCTGCACGAGCTGCCCGACGACGAGCGCGGACCGGTGCACGGGCGACGTGAGCAGGCGGTCCATGACACCGCTGCGGATGTCGTCGATGAAGCCGGTCCCCGCCCAGGCGCCCGAGTACAGGACCGTCATCATGAGGATGCCGGGCACCAGGAACGTCAGGTAGTCGTCGGCGCCGAACCCGGGCACGGTCGCGACGGACTCGAAGACGTTTCCGAAGAGCACGATCCACACGAGCGGCTGCAGCACCGAGACGCCCAGGCCCCACGGCTGCCGGACGGTGTCGACGACCCAGCGTCGGCACACCTCGCCGGTCTGCGCGAACCAGGACGCGCGGCGGGCCACGGGGGCGACGGTGCGCGTCGGGGTGAGCGTGGCGGTCATCGGGTCACCTCCCGCGCGTCGCGCCCGTCGGCGGCGGAGGCTCCGTCCGTGTCGCGCCCGGCAGGGACGGCTGACGAGCCGGACGTCGAGCGACCGCCCGACGCGCCGGAGGTCGTGCGGGCCGGCGCAGCCGACGCCGAGCGGTCGGTCGACGAGCCCGTCGGGCGGGCCGGCGACGAGTCCGACCACGAGCGGCCCGCGTAGCGGAGGTAGACGTCGTCGAGCGTCGGGCGCGAGACCGCGACGGCCCCGTGCCGGACGCCCGCGGCCTGGAGCGCGGCGATGGTCGCGCCGACGACGGCCGGGCCGTCGGGCGTGCGCGCGACGAGACGGCCGGTCGGCCCCTCGACGTGCACGACGACGTCGGTCAGCACGCGCGCGACGGCGGCACGCACCGCGTCGGCGGCGGGCTCGACGAGGTCGACGGTGAGGGTGTCGCCGACGAGCGTCGCCTTGAGCTCGTCGGGCGTCCCGGCGACGACGACGCGCCCGCGGTCGACGATGCTCAGCCCGTCGGCCAGTCGGTCGGCCTCCTCGAGGTAGTGCGTCGTGAGCAGCACCGTGAGCGCGTCCTCGCCGGCCAGGCGGCGGATCTCGTCCCACATCGACGCGCGCGCCTCGGGGTCGAGGCCCGTCGTCGGCTCGTCGAGGAACAGCACGCGCGGCGCGTCGACCAGGCCGAGCGCGACGTCGAGCTTGCGCCGCGTCCCGCCCGACAGGCCGCCCGTGCGGCGGTCGCCCGCGTCGCCGAGGCCGAACCGGTCGACGAGCGCGGTGGCACGGTCGGACGCGGCGGACCGCGTCGCGCCGCGCAGCCGTGCGGCCATGACGAGGTTCTCGCGCGGCGTCAGGAGCGGGTCGGCGCCCGTGCCCTGCGAGACGTAGCCGATGCTGCGGCGGACCGCGTCGGCGTCGACCACGACGTCCTGCCCGACGACGCGGGCCGTGCCGCTCGTCGCGCGCGACAGCGTCGTGAGGATCTTCGTGGTGGTGGACTTGCCGGCGCCGTTCGGGCCGAGCAGCCCGTGGACGGTCCCGGCGGGGACGGTGAGCGTGAGGCCGTCGAGGGCGCGGACGTCCGGGCGGCCGCGGCCGCCGGGGTACGTCTTGACCAGGTCGACCGCCTCCACCGCCGGTGGGCGGATGGGCATGGTGGTGCTCCTTCTCGGTCGGACCGAGACGCCACCTATGCTGGTCGTCGCAGCGGATCGCACAGGTGTCCCGCCTCGCGGCGGGGCTCGGTCGGTTCGTCGTCGGTCGGCCCGGGTGTGCCAGCACCTGGGCCGACCTCGTTCCCGGGGACGGTTCCCCGGGGGTCGTGGTGGCGCGACGGCGCGACGGCCGCCCTCGCCCGTCAGCGGTCGGGCGGGCCCTCCTGTCCCGACAGGAACGGCGACAGCGCGTCGGCGACCGCCTCGGCGAGCTCGTCCGGGTCGATGCGACCCGCCGCGTTGGTGCGCGCGTGCAGGGACCGCCACATGTCGACGTGCTCGAGCGTGCCGTCGGAGATCGACGCCTCGAGCCCGACGACGAAGTCGAGCTCGGCGCGCAGCAGCCCGATCTCGTACTCGGCCTCGAGCGCGAAGATCCGGGGGAGGCCCTGCCGGCGGGCCTCGTCGACCGTCGTCTCGAGCGACGTGAGCGTCGTGCGCACCGACGCGGCGCGCATGCGCAGCAGCCGCGCGACGTCGTCGGGCGCGAGCAGCGGGAGGAACGACAGCGCGGCCTCGAACTGCGGGAACTCCTTGACGGGCGTGCGCACGAGGTCGCTCAGCCAGTCGACGGCCTCCGTCGCGCCGGCGTCGGTGATCCGGTAGACGGTGCGCGTAGGGCGGTTGCCCTCCCGCTCGGTCGACGCGGCCTCGATCAGCCCGCGCTTCTCCAAGCCCTCGACGACCGAGTACAGCGACCCGAAGTTGAGGCGCACGGTCTCGTCCTTGCGGCGCTCGCGCAGGGTCATCGACATCTCGTACGGGTGCATGGGCCGCTCCCAGAGCAGCGTGAGCACGGCCAGCGCCAACGGGTTGCTCCGCCCTCGTCCTGCCATCTCGCCCACCTCCCGTCGGTCGCCCGCGCGACCTACTCGCCGCCGAATGCTCGCCCTAGAGTATATCGCGTATATATCGCGTCTCAACCCCCCACGACGTCGCGCCCGCACCGAACCGCTGACGAGGGCCGCAGGCCGGGGCATGGACCGCCCGGCGACCCGGCGCTGGTGACCGCAGCGGACCGTCCACCGGTCACCAGACCCGGGTCGCCGGTGGCCCGGGGCGTCGACGCTCCGGGATCCGCCGCACGGGGGCGCACGCCGCACGGGGGCGCACGCCGCAGGGGGGCGCACGCCGCACGGGGCGCCGCCAGGATCTCTGGCCGGCCACCCGTCTCGTCACCGGCCTGTGCGTCATCAGCCCGTCGTGACGCCGGCCCGTCGCACCGCCGACCGCGTCCCGCTCGGGGCTCGCCGCGCTCCACCGCACGTCCGCCCGTTCCGGTGGCCGACGGTCCGCACCTCGGCAGGATGGGCGCGTGGAGCTCGAGTTCGACGGCGAGGTGTTCTGGTGGAAGGGTCCGGCGCCCTTCCACTTCGTCGCGGTGCCGGAGCCGGAGGCGGCCGAGCTGCGGGCCGCGTCGTCGCTGGTCAGCTACGGCTGGGGCGTCATCCCGGTCGCGGTGGACGTCGGCCGGACGCACTGGACCACGTCGCTGTTCCCGAAGCGGGGCGGGTACCTCGTGCCGTTGCGCGACGCGGTGCGCGCCGCCGAGCGGATCGAGCTCGGCGACGTCGTGACGATCCGCCTGACCGTCGACGTGGACCGCGCGGGCCGACGCTGAGCCGGACCGACGCCGAGCGGCGAGGGCGCGACGACGCGTAGGCGCCGGGGCCGTCGCCGCGGATCAGGCCCGACCGTAGGCGACCCGCCGCAGCGCGACCTCGAACGGGCCCCGCCGGCCCGCGCGCTGGAGGGCGACGGCGACGGCGACGGTGACGAGCCAGACGCCGACGGCGAGGAGCGCCGCCTGGGTCGTCGAGAGGTGCGCGCCGAACGCTCGGGACGGGCCGCCGCACCGCCCCAGGGGGCCGGCCCACGGATCGGGTGGGGGCAGGCCCACGGATCCCGCGCGGCCCGGTCGGACCACCCGGACCCGGCGACGTAGCAGGTCCTCGCCCGGGCGAGGTGGCAGGTCCCCGCCCGATCGGGCACCGCACGCTGCCCCCGGCCCCGCGCCGACGGCCGTCGCGCGCACGCCCGGTCCCTGCGTCTGCTGGACCATGGCCAGGCAGGCGCGTCCCGCCCCGGACGTCGGCCCCGCGCCACCCCGACGACCGCCGACGCCCGTCGCGTCGCCGCACGGGGCGTCCGCCGTGCCCCGGACGCCGACGGGCGCCCCCGCTGGGGGCGCGCCCCCGCAGGCGCTCCTCTCGCTCCAGGCGCTCGCGGGCAACCACGCGGTGACCGGTCTCGTCGAGGCCGGCGCGCCGACGCTCCAGCGCCAGCAGGTGCCCGCCGCACCGCCCACGGCACCACCGGCCGCCCCGCCGGCCGCGGGGGCAGGGACCCCGCTCGCCGCCCCCGCGGAGCCGCAGCACCGCTTCGCGCGCATCGCGACGTGGACCGGCTGGACCGACTCGGCGGTCACGACGCACGACGTCGTCGGCGCCGTGCCGATCGCGCACCACGTCACGCCGATCGACGCCGTGCCCGCGTCGATCACGCCCGTCGGCTGGACGCCCGGGCAGTACGAGTCGCTGGCCGCCGCGACGGCGGCGATCAAGTCCGCGGGGACGGCCGGCGCCGTCTTCCTGGAGAACGGCAGGTACGTCGCGTACCACGCGAGCGGCGAGACGCTGCTGAGCGCGTTCACGCTCGCGAACGTCCTGTGGTTCCCGGAGAAGCCGTGGACGGCCGTGCGGTTCGACACGGACGCGCAGGTCATCGTCACGGAGGACGGCGCCGAGCTACGGCCGACGCAGTTCACCACGAAGGACGACGCGAAGACGCGCATGGCGGACCAGGCGCTCATGCCGGGGGCGGGCACCGCGTCGACGGACCCGTTCGCGGGCTACAAGCAGGGCCTCGACCTCACGAAGCCCGCGGTGCTGGAGCTCGCGTTCGGCGCGGCGATGCGCGACAACGCGCTCGCGGTCCTCGCGTCCGCGCGCGTGCGGGTCCAGCGCGACGTGGACCGGCGGTTCGCGTCGGGCACGGTCTCCCAGGCGGAGATCCAGACGATGCGGAGCACCGCGGAGTACCTCGCGGGCATCGACGCCGAGATCGCGGCGATCCCGAAGACGCTCCCGAGCGGCACTCAGGAGTCGTACGCCGAGTTCCAGGCGAACCACGCGCGGTTCCAGGCGCTGCAGGCCCGTCGGCGCGTGGTGCTCGCGCGGTACCCGGCGCTCGCCCGGGTCGACGCCACGGCGTTCGCCAGGCTGAGCCCCGAGGAGCAGAACGCGCAGCTCGGCGCGGACGCGCTGCAGGTCCTCGAGGACATCGACACGACCCGCAACAACATCCACGACGGGTCGGTCAACCTGTGGAAGATCCGCTCGGTCGTCGACTCGACGATCGCCGGCCTCGGCATCTCCGACCCCGAGGCGCGCAAGCAGGTCGAGAACCTCGTCGCGGCGAACCAGACGTCGATCGCCGAGACGGTCCTCACGCTGTTCACGCTCGCGTTCGGCATCGGCGCGGCGTTCGCGACCGGGCCGGTCGGCGTCGCGCTCGCAGCGGGCGCGTTCGGCCTCGGGGTCGCGGACGCGATCTCCCAGACGGAGGCGTTCTTCGCCGAGCACGCGGCGTCGAACACCGACCTCGACCCGGCGCAGTCGCTGCTGTCGCCCGAGGAGGCGCGGTCCTGGGGCTGGCTCGTCGTCGCGTGGGTGGGGGTCGTCGCCGACGCCGCGCAGGTCGTGACCGCGCTCAAGGCGGTGAAGGCCGCCAACGGCACGCTCGAGGTGGGCGTCACCGCGCTCGCGAAGGGCGACCAGCGGCTCGCCACGGACCTGCGTCGTGCCGCGGGCATCGCCGACGCGGGCGAGGTGCTCACGGAGGCGCTGCGGCCCGGGCTGTCGCGACGCGTCGGCACGACCATCGAGGTCAACGCGTCGCTGGCGCCGCGCGAGATCCGGGTGGACATCCTGGTCGACGACGCGGGACGCGTGTCCGTGCAGGGGATGGTCGTCGGCGCGGAGGCCACGGTCGGCGAGATCCTCGCGCACGGGCAGGTCGTCACGATGGTGCGCCGCTACGACGGGCTCGTCGGCAAGATCCGCGAGCTCGTCGACAAGGTGCGCTCGCTGGCCGGCTTCCCGGCGCCGGGCGTCAACCCGTTCAAGGCCGGGTCGCAGGCGTACGAGTCGTTCTTCGAGGTCATGAAGCTGCCCGACATCATCGCGGCGCGGCGGGCCGCGCTCGGGCGCGCCCTCGGCACCGCCGAGGAGGACGTGCTGCGCCGCGAGGTCCGGTTCCTCGAGTCGGAGCTCGTCGAGCACTCCGCCGCGGTCGAGCGCATGGCCGCCGAGAAGGGCTCGGGGTTCGTCGCCGCCGCGGGCGAGGAGACGCGCAACGCGATCCGGTCCGGCGCGGTCCCGCCGCTCGAGGGCAACGCGCTCGTGAAGGACCCGTCGGCGTACTACTACCGGCGCAACCCGGCGGGGGACCCGCCGTTCCTGCTCACCCGGTTCGCCGACTCGAAGGAGCCGGCGCTCACCCTCGTGCGCGAGGGGTCAGGGTGGAAGATCGCGACGGGTGCGCTGTCGCGGCGCGAAGAGGGTGCGGCGCTCGTCGCGTCGTGGAGCGACGACCTCAAGCGCGGGTTCGCGGCGCTCGTGGGCCGATTCGCCGACGCGACCGTCGTGCCGCTGCGCGGTGTCGCGACCACCCGACGCCGCCTGCAGGAGGTCGTCACCGGGGCCCAGCAGTACGAGCTGCGCCAGATCCTCGCGGAGGCGTTGCGGACCCACCCCGACCCGCTCGTCGAGGCGACGCAGTCCGTCGACGCGCTGCTCGCGCACGAGATCGTCGTCGTGCGCGGCACCGACCAGCTGCGCGCGCACAACTACCGGCTCGCGTTCGAGACCGCGTCGGGCGCCCCCGCGTCAGGCGACCTGCACCACCTCATCCCGCTCTACCTCGGCGGCGACCACCGGCGGCTCGTCGACATCGAGCCGCTGCTGCACGACCGTCTGCACACCCTCATCGAGGGCATCCCGATCGGGGACGGCGTCACGCTCGCGCCGTCGTCGATCCAGAACTCGGCCGCGCTGACGTTCGACTACGGCGCGGGCATCCTGTCCAGCAACGGGCGCGTGCAGCTCGGCCGGTTCGCGGCCGACGGCACGTTCGTCCCGGTGCCGTGAGGAGGGCGCACGTGCGGACGCTGTGGCGCGCGGAGGTCGGCGCGGGCTTCTCCCTGCCGCGGCACCGGCCGCTGCTCCGCGACCGCACGGTCGCGGTGCGCACCGGCGGCACCGTGGCGGGGGTCGACGCCGCGACCGGCGACGTCCGGTGGGTCGTCGACCTGCACCACCCGTCGGACGACGGCCGCTGGTTCCTGCCGACCGGGCGCGGCCTCGTCACGGACGTGGCGCACGTCGACGACGGGCTGACCGAGGTCGTGGGCGTCGAGGACGCGTACGCCGCGTGGCACCGCGTCCTGCCGGTGCTCGACGCGACGTCGTGCGCGGTCGCCGACGGCGGTCGGGTGCACGTCACGGGCGCCACGCCCGACGGCCGCGCGCAGCTGCTGACCCTCGACGCGGGAGCCGACGCGGGAGCCGACGCGGGCGCCTCCGCGGGCCCGCCGGACGTCGCGACGCTGCCGCTCCCATGGCTCCCGCTCGGGCTCGTCGCGCTCGGCCCGCGCCGGCTGCTCGCGATGCACCGGTTCGGCGCGACGACGCCGGGCCTGTTCGAGGTCGACGCCGCGACGGGGCGCTGCACGGCACGCGCCGACGACGACGTCTGGCGGCTCGACGCGTCGGGCGACACGGTCGTGGCGGTCTGCGCGGCTGCCGGCGGCGGCCTCGTCCTGCGCGTGCTCGACCCGGTCGACCTCGACGTGCGCTGGTCGGCGGCGGTGTCGGCGGACTGCGCCGCGCTCGCCGGGGACCTCGTGGTCGCGGGCCGTGGAGGACCCTCCGACGGGCCGGCGCGCGTCGTGGCGTTCGCGGCCCGGACCGGTGAGGTCGTCTGGGAGGCGCCGGTCACCGACGGCCCGGTGTTCGACGTCGGCGGCGCGCCCGGCGTCGTCGTCGCGACGACCGGTGCCGGGGTCGTCGTGCTCGACGCGCGCGACGGGTCGCTCCTCGACGCGGGCGCCCGCATGTGCGCACCGCCGCACGTCGCGGACGGTGTCGCCCACCTGCTGCGGGACGACGGCCTGGTCGCCGCCGCGGTCCCCTGAGCGCCCCGGTGCCGTGAGCAGGGTGCGGCAGGATGGTGCGGTGACCGAGCCGTACCGCGTGATGACCGTCTGCACCGGCAACATCTGCCGCTCGCCCATGGCGGAGGTCGTGCTCCGCGACCGCCTCGACGCCGCCGGCCTGGGCGACCAGGTCGTCGTCGACTCGAGCGGCATCAGCGACGAGGAGCACGGCCGCCCGGTGGACCGGCGGGCGCGCGACGTGCTCGCCGCCCACGGCTACCCGGTCGGGGAGGGGCACCGTGCGCGTCAGGTCCGCGCGACCGACCTGCCGGCCCGGGACCTCGTGCTCGCGATGACCGCGCAGCACGCGCGTGCCCTGCGGCGCCTCGCCGGATCCGGGGACGTCGCGGACCGCGTCGTCATGTACCGCGCGTTCGACCCGGCCGCGCCGGTCGTCGCGCCCGGTCAGCCCGAGCACGTGCTCGACGTCGACGACCCCTGGTACGGCGGGCCGGAGAACTTCGAGACGTGCCTCGCCGAGGTCGAGGCGGCGGCGGACGGGGTCGTCGCGCACGTGCGAGCGGCGCTCGCGGCCCGCGACGGCGCCCCGACGGCCTGACGCGCCGACCGCGACCGTCGGTCCGTCGCGTCACCCCGACCGTCGCGGCGGCCCGGAGCCCCGGGCGCTACAGCCAGCGGTTGCGGCGGAACGCGCGGTGCAGCAGGACGCACGACGCGGCGATGACGACGAGCACCGCCCAGAACCCGAACGCGGTGTCGGCGATCGGCAGGTTCCGCACGTTCATGCCGTAGATGCCCGCGATGGCGGTCGGCACGAGCCCGATGGCCGCCCACGCGGAGATCTTTCGCATGTCGGCGTTCTGCTGGACGCTCACGCGCGACTGCGCGACGGTGACCTGCGCGAGGTCCGCCTGGAGCACGCCGGTGAGCAGGTTGTCGGCCGCCTCGATCGAGTCGGCGACGCGCAGCGTGTGGTCCTCGACGTCGCGGAAGTACTCCTGCAGGTCGCCCGGGATGCCCGGCACCTGGCCCGACGCGAGCCGGTGCACGGGCCCGACGAGCGGCACCACGGCCCGGCGGAACTGCTGCACCTCGGACTTCAGCCGGTAGATCCGCTCGGCGTGGTCCTCGCCCGGCACCGACCCGAACACCTGGTCCTCGATCTCGTCGAGGTCCACGTCGACGGACCTGGCGACCTCCAGGTACTGGTCGACGGTGAGGTCGAGCAGCCGGTGCAGGACGGCCCACGGGCCGAGCGCCATCGTCTCCGCGTCCCCCTCGAGCGTCTGGCGCGCGCGCGACGGGATGCGCGAGTCGCCGTGCCGCACGACGACGACGAACCGGTGCCCCACGAACACGGCGAGCTCGCTGACGTCGACCACCTCGGCGTGGTCGACGTACCGGACGGGCTTGACGATCGCGAAGGTCAGGTCGCCGTACCGCTCGAGCTTGGGCCGCTGGTGCGCGCGGATCGCGTCCTCGATCGCGAGCTCGGGCAGCGAGAACCCCTCGGCGAGGGCGTCGAACTCGTCCGCCGACGGGTCGACGAGGCCGATCCACACGAAGCCGTCCTCGTGCTCCGCCTCCTGCGCGGCGGCGAACACGTCGTCGAGCCGGTGCTGCCGGACCCCGCGGGTGTAGAGCGCGCAGTCGACGATCACCTTCTGATGCTCCTCTCGTCGCCCGGGCCCGTCGACCCGGTGCGTCCGCCCACGGGCGTCCGGGCGGCGTCGGTGGCGCCGCGGCCGGGTGGGCCGCACGGCAGGATAGGGCGGGTGAAGGTCGCATCCCGTGCGCACGTGCCGCCGTTCGCCGTCATGGAGATCCTCGCCGCCGCGAACGCGCGCCGCGCCGCGGGGGTCGACGTGCTCAACCTGTGCGCGGGCGAGCCGTCGACGGGTGCGTCGGAGGTCGTGCGGCAGCGCGCCGTCGAGCTCCTGACCAGCGGCGACCTCGGCTACACCGAGGCGCTCGGCGCCCCGGGCCTGCGCGCGGCGATCGCCACGCACTACCGCACCTGGTACGGCGTCGACGTCGACCCCGCGCGCATCGCGGTCACGACGGGCTCGTCGGGCGGCTTCATGCTCGCGTTCCTCGCGGCGTTCGACGTCGGCGACCGCGTCGCGCTCGCCCGCCCCGGGTACCCCGCGTACGCGAACATCCTGCGCGCACTGGGCTGCGAGGTCGTCGAGCTGCCGTGCGGGCCGGCGTCGCGGTTCCAGCCGACGGTCGCGCACCTGGAGGCGGCCGGCCCGCTCGACGGGCTCGTCGTCGCGAGTCCCGCCAACCCGACGGGCACGATGGTCGGGGCGTCGGCGCTCGCGGACCTCGCCGCGTGGTGCGCGGAGCACGGCGTGCGGCTGGTGAGCGACGAGATCTACCACGGCATCACCTACGACGCCGACGCGCAGGTCGCGACCGCCGCGCAGTACCTCGACACGGGCGCGGTCGTCGTGAACTCGTTCTCGAAGTACTGGGCGATGACGGGATGGCGGCTCGGCTGGCTCGTCCTGCCCGACGACCTCGTCGCCCCCGTCGACGCGCTCGCGGGGAACGTCGCCCTGTGCCCGCCCGCGCTCGCGCAGCACGCCGGTGTCGCCGCGTTCAGCCCCGACGGCTACGCGGCGGCACGGGCCAACGTCGAGCGGTACGCCGCGTCGCGCGCCCTGCTGCTCGAGCGCCTGCCCGAGCTCGGCTGGACGCACGTCGCGCCCGCCGACGGTGCGTTCTACCTGTACGCCGACGTGTCCTCGACCGGTCTCGACTCGGCGACGTGGTGCGCGCGGCTGCTCGACGAGGCGGGCGTGGCGCTGACGCCCGGGACCGACTTCGACCCCGTCGACGGGCACCGGTTCGTGCGGCTGTCGTTCGCGTCGTCGCCGGACGTCGTGCGCGAGGCCGTCGACCGCATCGTGCGGTGGCAGGGGACGCTGACGGCCTGACGGCCTGACGGGCTTCGCGGAGCGCCCGGCGGGCGGGCACGATCGGGACGGGTCGCACGTTGACCCGTCGACCGCCGACCCCGGGAGGACCGACCATGCGCTGCCCCGTCGACCAGGCCGAGCTCGTGATGTCCGAGCGGCAGGGGGTGGAGATCGACTACTGCCCGACGTGCCGCGGCATCTGGCTGGACCGCGGTGAGCTCGACAAGATCCTCGAACGCGCCGCCGCACCCGACCCGGGCCTCGGCGTCGGGGGTGCCCGTCCGGCCGACCCGCGCCCGCCCGCCGACCCTCGTGCGCCCTACGACGAGCGCCGCTACGACGACCGCGGCGGGTACGACGACCGTCGCGGCTACGACGACCGTCGCGGCTACGACGACCGTCGGGGCTACGACCCGCGCTCCGGCGGCGATCCCCGGTACTCGGGCGACCCGCGCTACCGCAAGAAGAAGAAGGACTCCTGGTTGGAGGACCTCTTCGACTTCTGAGGGCGACGCGGGCCCGTGCGGCGTCCCGGCGGCGTTCTCGCCGAGCCGGGGCGCGCTCCCCGTCCGCGGACGACCGCGGCCGGACGCGCGTGCATCGTTGGAGAAGGGGTCCTCGATGAAGCGATTCACCTGCTTGTGAGGCCCGACGCGGGCCCGGGACGTTAGCGATCACATCGTGAGCTGCCTCCCACCCGCGGAAGGACCCACCCATGCCTTTCTCCCTCCGGCGTCGTGCGCTCGCACGCCGCCTCCTGTCGCTCACCGCCTCGGTGGCGCTCCTCGGCGCCGGCCTCGTGGCCGCCTCGCCGGCGCAGGCCGCTGCGCACGCGCTCCGGTCGTCGGCATCGGGCCGGTGCCTCGACGTCGCCGGCAACAGCACGACCCCCGGCGCGGGGATCCAGATCTGGGACTGCAACGGCGTCGCGGGGCAGGGCTGGACGCTGACGTCAGCGGGCGAGCTGCGCACGTTCGACGGCACCCGCTGCCTCGACGCGCTGAACTGGGGGACGACGCCCGGCACCGCGCTGATCTCGTGGACCTGCACGGGCGGCGCCAACCAGACGTTCGCGTGGGGCGCGAACGGGTCGCTGCGCAGCCAGCAGTCCGGCCTGTGCCTCGACGTGACGAGCAACCGCACGGCCAACGGCACCGCCGTCGCGCTGTGGACGTGCAACGGCCGCGACAACCAGCGCTGGACGAGCGCGTCCGGCGGCGGCACGGCCTACCCGAACCCCGGCGTCGTCACGGGTGCGACGTGGGCGCACGACCCGACCGTCGTCAAGCGCCCCGACGGCTCCTACCTGGTCGCCACGACGGGCCGCGGCATCCCGCTGAAGACGTCCCGCGACCGCACCGCCTGGACCGACGCCGGCGCCGCCTTCCCGAACGGCACCCCGTGGACCGCGGCGCACACGACCGGCGACCTGTGGGCGCCCGACCTGTCGTACCGGAACGGGCAGTACTGGCTGTACTACTCGGCGTCGACGTTCGGCAGCCAGAACTCCGGGATCTACCTCGCGACGAGCCCCACCGGCGACGCCGGGACGTGGACCGACCGCGGCCTGGTCCTCAGCACGACGAGCAGCAGCGGCTACAACGCGATCGACCCTGACCTCGTCATCGACGCCCAGGGGAGGCCGTGGCTGAGCCTCGGGTCGTTCTGGTCCGGGATCAAGCTGATCGCGATCGACCCGTCGACGGGCCTGCGGTCCGGCACCGCGATCCACTCGCTCGCGACCCGCAGCGCCGGGATCGAGGCGCCCGACATCCTGTACCGCGACGGCCACTACTACCTGTTCGTGTCGTTCGACGCGTGCTGCCGGGGCGCGCAGAGCACCTACCGGGTCGCGGTCGGCCGCTCGACGTCGATCACCGGTC
The DNA here is from genome assembly GCF_019024305.1 of Cellulomonas algicola. Classification (NCBI taxonomy): domain Bacteria; kingdom Bacillati; phylum Actinomycetota; class Actinomycetes; order Micrococcales; family Cellulomonadaceae; genus Cellulomonas; species Cellulomonas algicola. The sequence goes on from NZ_JAHKSJ010000015.1 coordinate 84,927, forward strand.
CGTACGTCGACCGCGCGGGCGTCGCGATGACGAGCGGCGGCGGCACGGAGATCCTCGCCGGCCACGGGTCGGTGCACGGCCCGGGACACAGCGCGACGCTGCGCGACGGCGACGGCGACGTGCTCTTCTACCACTGGTACACCGACGCGGGGGACTCCCGGCTGGGCATCAACCTGCTCGGCTGGGACGCCGCGGGCTGGCCGTCCGTGCGCTGAGCGACGACGACGCGGGGAGCGGCGGACGACGGGGCAGGGGTCTCTCCGTCGTCCGCCGCCCGCTTTCCACGGCCCGTGCGGGCTCACCGGGCGCGCCGCCGACGTAGGTTGGTCGACGTGCACGTGCCTCCGCTCGTCGAGCCCGGCCCGCCCCTGACCGCCGCCCAGGTGGCCCGCGGGTCCCGGCACCTGCTGCTGCCCGGTCTCGGCGTCGACGGCCAGCGTCGGCTGCGGAACGCGCGCGTGCTCGTCGTCGGCGCGGGCGGGCTCGGGGCACCCGTGCTCCAGTACCTCGCGGCGGCGGGCGTCGGGACGATCGGCGTGGTCGACGACGACGTCGTCGACGTCACCAACCTCCAGCGCCAGGTCGTCCACGGCACGGCCGACGTGGGCCGGCCGAAGGTCGAGAGCGCCCGCGACGCGATCACGGACCTCGACCCCGACGTGCACGTCGTCGTCCACGCCCTGCGGCTGACCGAGGAGAACGTCGACGACGTCCTGCGCGGCTACGACCTCGTCGTCGACGGCACCGACAACTTCCCGACCCGCTACCTCGTCAACGACGCGTGCGTCCGCCTCGGCCTGCCGGAGGTGTGGGGGTCGGTCCTGCGGTACGACGCCCAGACGACCGTCTTCTGGGGCCGCCCGCCCGCGGGCTCGGGCGTCCCCGCCGTGCAGCTCCGCGACCTCTTCCCGTCCCCGCCGCCGCCCGACACCGTGCCGTCGTGCGCCGAGGCCGGCGTGCTCGGGGCGCTGTGCGGGCAGGTCGGGTCCGTCATGGCGACCGAGGCGGTCAAGCTCGTCACCGGCCTCGGCGAGCCGATGCTCGGCCGCGTCCTCGTCGTCGACGCCCTCCGTGGCCGCTGGTCGGAGGTCCCGCTGGTCCCGTCCCCGCGCCGCGTCGCGGACGAGCTGCTGCCCGCACCGGTCGCGGGTGGGCAGCCGCCGTCCAGCCGGTCCGCGTCGTCCGCGCCGACGGCCCGTGGTCCGCGGGGGCTCGACGACGACGTGCCGACCGTGACGGCCGCCGAGCTCGTCGCCCGCCTCGCCGTCGACCCGTCGACCGTGCTCGTCGACGTCCGTGAGGCGGCGGAGCTCGAGGTGGTCGCCGTCCCGGGCGCCACGCACGTCCCGCTCGGACGCGTCCTCGACGGCTCCGGCGTCGCGGGCCTGCCCCGGGACCGGCCCGTCCTCGTCGTCTGCCAGGTCGGCGCCCGTTCGATGGTCGCCGCCCGCGCGCTCCGCGCGTCCGGCGTCGACGCGGTCAACGTCGACGGCGGCGTCCTCGCATGGATCGCGGTGCGTCCCGAGTCGTTTGTCCCGGTGGTCGGGGCGGACGGGACCTGACCGGCGGGTGGCAGGATCGGGGGGTGCCGACGACCACCGCGATGCGCACCCTCGACGAGCACCGGGCGGCGTCCCTCGCGCTCGCGGCGCCGCTGCCCACCGTCGTCGTCGGGCTCCCCGACGCGCTCGGGCACGTGCTCGCGCAGGACGTGCGCACCGACGAGCCGCTGCCGCGCTGGGACAACTCCGCGATGGACGGGTACGCGGTGCGCGCCGACGACGTGCGCGACGCGTCCGACGCGACGCCGGTGACGCTGCGGGTCGTCGCGGACCTGCCGGCGGGGTCGTCGGGGCGGCCGGTCGTCGAACCCGGGACGGCCGCACGGATCATGACGGGCGCGCCCGTCCCGCCCGGTGCCGATGCCGTGGTGCCGGTCGAGGACACCGACGCGGGGACGACGACGGTCGAGGTCAGGGCGTCGAAGGCCGTCGGCCAGCACGTCCGGCGCGCGGGCGAGGACGCGGTGCCCGGCGACCTCGTCGTCGCCGCGGGCACGCTGCTCGGCCCGGCGCACGTCGCGGCGGTCGCGTCGGTCGGCGTCGCGCAGGTCGCGGTGCACCGGCGGCCGCGCGTCGCGGTGATCAGCACGGGCGACGAGCTCGTCACGCCCGGCACGACGCTCGCCCACGGGCAGATCCCTGACTCGAACTCGTGGCTCCTCGCCGCCGCGGTCCGCGAGGCGGGCGGCGAGGCGATGCGGCTCGGGCCCGTCGGCGACGACCCCGACGCGCTGCGGGACCTGCTGCACGGGCTCGACGGCGGCGTCGACGCGATCGTCACGTCCGGCGGGGTCAGCGTCGGCGCGTTCGACGTCGTGAAGGCCGCGCTGCTCGACGAGCCCGACGTCGTCTTCGTGCCCGTCGCCGTGCAGCCGGGCAAGCCGCAGGGGCTCGGCCGTCTGCCGGGCGGCACCCCGGTGTTCGCGCTCCCCGGCAACCCGGTCAGCTCGTTCGTGTCGTTCGAGCTGTTCGTGCGACCCGCGCTGCTGCGCATGCGCGGACTCACCGACGTCGAGCGCCCGACGACGACCGCCGTGGTCGACGACGGCTGGCGCACCCCACCCGGCCGCGCTCAGGTCATGCCCGTGCGCTTCGTCGCCCCGGCCGCGAGCGGCGCCGGCGCCCGCACGCCCACCCACCCGCACGTCGTCCGCGCCACCGCGGGCGGCTCCGGGTCGCACCTCGTCGCCCGCCTCGCCCTCGCCGAGGGCCTCGCGATCGTCCCGCCCGACACCCAGGTCGCCCCCGGCGACCTCGTCACCGTCCTGAGAGTCGCCCCATGACGCAGCCGTTCACCCACCTCGACGCCGCGGGCCACGCCCGGATGGTCGACGTCACGCACAAGCAGCCGACGGTCCGCGCCGCGACCGCGACGGGTCGCGTCGTCTGCGGGCCGGACGTCGTCGCCGCGCTGCGCGACGGCACGGTCCCGAAGGGCGACGTGCTCGCGGTCGCGCGCGTCGCCGGGATCGCCGCCGCCAAGCGCACGGCCGAGCTGCTGCCGCTCGCGCACGTCATCGGCGTGCACGGCGTCGTGGTCGACCTGCGCGTGGAGGACGACGGCGTCGCGATCGAGGCGACCGTGCGGACCGCCGACCGCACGGGGGTCGAGATGGAGGCGCTCACAGCCGTCTCGGTGACCGCGCTCGCGGTCGTCGACATGGTCAAGGGCCTCGACAAGTCCGTGTCGATCGCCGACGTCCGGCTCGAGGCGAAGACCGGCGGCAAGTCCGGCGACTGGCGGCGCGAGCCGTGACGTTCGACGCGGTCGTCCTCGCGGGCGGTCGCGCGCAGCGGCTCGGCGGTGCCGACAAGGGGTCGGTCGTCGTCGCAGGTCGTGCGCTGGTCGACCACGCGCTCGCGGCGGTCGCGGACGCCCGGACGGTCGTCGTCGTCGGTCCGCCCTCGGTCGCGCGCCCGGGCGTCCCGACCGTCCAGGAGTCGCCCGCGTTCGGCGGGCCGGTCGCCGGTCTCGCCGCGGGTCTCGCGGCTCTGCCCGCGTCCACGACCGCGATCCCGCGACTCCCGCTCGCCGGCGACGTCCCCTCCGAGCACGCGGCGTCACCGAGCACTCAGCCACCGGTCGCCGATGACGCCGTGCCCGTCGACGAGGACGCCCTCGTCGTGGTCCTGGCCTGCGACGTCCCCGGCGCCGGCCGCGTGGTGCCCGCGCTGGTCGCCGCGGCGCTCGTGGACCCCGAGGCGGACGGCGCGCGGCTGGTCGGCCCCGACGGGTCGCCGCAGCACCTCGTCGCCGCCTACCGCCGGTCCGCGCTCGACGCCGCGCTCGACGCGCTCCCGGACGGCCTGCGCGACGCGTCGGTGCGGAGCCTGGTCGCCGGGCTGCGGCTCGTCGACGTGCCCGACCCCGACGACGCCGCCGCGGACGCGGACACGTGGGACGACGTGCGGCGCCTCGACGTCCGCCTGTCCGGTGGCACCATCGACCCTGACGACGATCGGAGGACACCGTGAGCACAGACCCCCGCAGGGCTCCCGGCGCGGACCTGCCCGCCTGGGTGGAGCACGTCGCCGCCGAGCTCGGCGTCGACCCCGCGCTCGTCGACATCGAGCGCATCCTCGACGTCGCGACGGACGTCGCGCACTCGGTCGCGCGGCCCGCCGTCCCGGTGACGATGCTGGTCGCGGGCCTGGCGATCGCCTCCGGCCGGTCCGGCGAGGACGTCCTCGCGACCGCCCGCCGCGCCGCGCTCGCGTGGGCGTCGGACGAGAACGTGCTGCCGTGACGACGCCCACGAGCGCCCCGACCGCCGCGACCGCATCCGGCACCGGCGTGAGCGGGACGACGGCCGCCGCGACGGTGGCCGTCCGCTACTTCGCCGCCGCGGCGGAGGCGGCCGGCGTCGACACCGAGACGGTCCCCGCGGGTACCGCGGCCCTGGTGGTCGCCGAGCTGACGCGTCGCCACCCCGACCTCGCGGCGGTGCTGAGCCGCTGCGCGCTGCTCGCCGACGGCACGCGTGTCGAGGGCGACGACGAGGTCCGCGCGGGCGTGACGCTCGACGTCCTGCCGCCCTTCGCGGGCGGCTGACCCGCCCGGCAGGTCGCACACCGGGCGGGTCGACGCCTCACCAGGGCAGCGCGCCCGCCCGGTCGTGGAACGTCCCGGACGGCGCGTCCGGACCGACGGTCGCGGCCGCGACGACGGCCTCGGCGCCCTGCTCGACCGTCTGGAACCCCTGGTGCCCGTTGAGGCCGGTCGCGGTGTAGCCGGGGTCGACGGCGAGCACCTGGTACCCGTCGAGCACCTTCGCGTACTGGCTCGTGATCATGTTGAGCGCGGCCTTCGACGACGGGTACGCGAGCCCGGCGATGGTCGACTCGAAGCGTGCCGGGTCCGTGGTCACGCCGAACGAGCCGAGCCCGCTCGACACCATGACGACGCGCGGCTGCGCGGACCGGTCGAGCAGCGGCAGGAACGCGTGCGTGACCCGCACGGGCCCGAGCACGTTGACGCCGTAGACGGGCAGGAAGTCGGCCGGCGGGGTGTCCCGCGGCCCGACGAGGCGCCCGCTGACGCCGGCGTTGTTGACGAGCACGTCGAGGCGCCCGTGCGTGGTGTCGACGACGCGCACGGCGTCGGCGACGGAGGCGTCGTCGGTGACGTCGAGCCGCACGGCCCGTGCGACGCCGCCGAGCTCGCCGGCGACCCGCTCGCCGGCGTCGAGGTCGCGCGCACCGACCCACACGGTCCAGCCGAGCGCGACGAGTCGGCGGGCGGTCTCCCGCCCGATTCCCTGGGTGGCCCCCGTGACGAGGACGATGGTGGTGTCCATGCCGTCGACCCTCCGCCGCGGCACGCGCGGGCTCCAGGGCGTGCGCACCCTGGGACCGGCGGTCCCATGCTGACGCCACCCGCGCGCCGCCGTGCGGGTGGATCCTGGGCGCATGGATCGCGGGGAGCTGGCCCAGGTGCTGCGACGTGCGCGGGGGCGCCTGTCGCCGCAGGACGTCGGGCTCCCGGCGGGCGAGCGTCGCCGGGTCGGGGGTCTGCGGCGTGAGGAGGTCGCGCTGCTCGCGGGCGTGAGCGTCGACTACGTCGTGCGGCTCGAGCAGGGTCGCGGCCCCCGCCCGTCGGCGCAGGTGCTGCGCGCGCTGGCCCGGGCGCTGCGGCTCGACGACGACGAGCGTGCGGAGCTCTTCCACCTGGCGGGCTCGCCGCCGCCGCTGTCCGGGACCGTGGACGACGTCGTGCGCCCCAGCGTGCAGCGCCTGATGGACCGGCTCGTCGACCTGCCGGTGCTGCTGCTCGACGCGCGCGGCGACGTGCTCGCGTGGAACGCGATGGCGTCGGCGCTGCTCGGCGACTGGTCGACCGTCCCTGCACGCGAGCGCAACGTCAACCGGATCCGGTTCCTCGGCACGACGCCGTACGGCCCGCGGACCCGCGTCGCGATGTCGCACGACGAGCGCGAGGCGACTGCGGCCCAGGCCGTCGCGGCGCTGCGGACGGCGGCCGCCCGGTACCCGAAGGACGCCCGCCTCAACGAGCTCGTCGCCGAGCTGCGGCGGGAGAGCCCCGACTTCGAGCGCATGTGGCAGGAGGGCGGCGCGAGCGTGTGGCGCAGCCACCGCAAGTCCGTCGACCACCCGACGGTCGGGCGGGTCACGCTCGACTGCGACGCGCTGCACGTGCCCGACAGCGACCAGGCGATCATCGTCTACTCGGCCCCGGCGGGGAGCCCCGCCGCCGACGCGCTCGCGCTGCTGCGCGTCATCGGGACGCAGTCGCTGACGCCGACCGCGGGTGCGTCCGCGACGCGCGACTGACGGCCCTCCGGCGTTCCGGCCGGGGGCCGGTGCACGGCCTCCCAGAGCCCCTCCCAAAGCCTGTCCCAGAGCCCTCGGAGGACGCGAAGGGTGCGCCTCGGCGATCTCCTCCGCACGTCGACGGGCCGACCTCCACCGGAACGGGGGACAGCTCCCGCGCTCGACGCGCGACCCGTCCGGGGCCGACCTAGCGTGGCCCGACAACCCCGTCCCGAGCGAAGGGAGCACGGCATGCCGACGATCGACCAGACCATCGAGGTGGCCGTCCCGATCAGCACCGCCTACGACCAGTGGACGCAGTTCGAGGAGTTCCCGCACTTCATGGGTGGCGTCGAGGAGGTGCGCCAGGTGACCGACACGCTCACCCACTGGCGGACCTCGATCGGCGGCGTCGAGCGCGAGTTCGACGCGCAGATCATCGACCAGCACCCGGACCAGCGCGTCGCGTGGCGCAGCGTCGACGGCCCGGCCCACGAGGGCGTCGTGACGTTCGAGGCCGTCGACGCCGGCACGACGCGCGTGCACGTCGAGACCCGGTGGGAGCCGGACTCGCTCGTCGAGAAGGCCGGTGCCGCCGTCGGTGCCGACGACCTGCAGGTCAAGGCCGACCTCAAGCGGTTCAAGGAGTTCGTCGAGAACCGCGGCACCGAGACGGGCGCCTGGCGCGGCGACGTCTGACCACCTGACGCACGACGACGCCCGACCCTCCCGCACGCGGGGCGGCCGGGCGTCGTCATGTGCGGCTGGGCCTTCGCGGAGCCGCGACGACCGGCGTGAACGTGAGCCGTCAGTCCTCGAGCGGCCGCGCGTGCGCCTCGAGCCACGCGGCGATGTCCTCGAGCGCCAGGTGCTCGTCACCACCGACCGACCGGACGAAGGCGTCGCCCTCGTCCGGATCAACCGTCAGGCGGTAACCGTTCATGTCGCAGAACGCGTCGACGAGTGTCCACGAGAGCCGCTTGTTGCCGTCGAGCAGCGGGTGGGAGCGGTTGACGGCGTCAAGCAGCGCGGCTCCCTTGAGGTGGATCCCGACGTACGCCTCGGAGCCCCAGACGACGGATCCGGGTCGCGCCAACGCTGACGCGAGTGCGCCCTCGTCCCTGATGTAGAGCCCGGCCCGCTCGCACACGTAGAGCGCGTCCTCCATGTCCGGGTACAGGAGCTCGGTCACCGCGACAGCCGCTCCAGCAGGTCGGCGTTCCGCTCCATCGACTCGTCGATCGACCGCCGCCACGCGGCTCGACGCTCGGCGCGCACCGCGAGCGACGCGTCCTCGTCGGCCGCGTCCAGCCGGGCGGCGTGCTCGCGGACGGAGATGGCCACGACATCGGTCATCGTCCGCTTCTCGCGTTCGGCGACGGAGCGGAGCAGCTCCTCGTCGGACGGGTCGAGGCGCAAGGTCATGGCCATGGGAGGCTCCTCGGTCGATGCAGGTATCGGCGAGACACCAACGTACTCGCTGATACCTGCCGGACACCAGAGTCGTCCGTCAGCCGCCGATCGCGCTCATCGGCCGGTCGGGTTGCCGGAACGTCGGCTCGCCGATGCCGTGACCGGCCTTCTTGCCGGCGAGGCAGCGGCGGAACGCGTCGGCGACGGCGCCGTCGTCGACCGCCTCGTCCCGCACCACCGCCCGCACGTCGACCTCGTCCTGCGCGAAGAGGCACGCGCGCAGCTGCCCGTCGGCGGTGAGCCGAAGCCGGTCGCACGCCGCGCAGAAGGGCGCGGTGACGGACGCGATGACGCCGACCGTCTGCGGGCCGCCGTCGACGTACCAGAGCTCGGCGGGCGCGGCCCCGCGGCCGGGCACCTCGGTGAGCGTGAACGCCGAGGTCAGCCGGTCGAGGATCTCCGCCTGCGTGACCATCTGCGTGCGGTCCCACGTGTGCCCGCCGTCGAGCGGCATCTGCTCGATGAACCGCATCTGGTACCCGCGGTCCACGGCGAACCGGGTGAGCGCGACGACCTCGTCGTCGTTGACCCCGCGCATCGCGACGGCGTTGATCTTCACGGGGTGCAGCCCGGCGGCGTCGGCGGCGGCGAGGCCGGCGAGCGTCTCGACCAGCTTGTCGCGCCGGGTCAGCTCGATGAACTTGCCGCGGTCGAGCGTGTCGAGGCTGACGTTCACGCGCGACAGCCCGGCGTCGCGCAGCGGGGAGGCGAGCGCGGGGAGCCGCAGGGCGTTGGTCGTGAGGGACACCTCGGCGCTGCCGTGCGGGCCGGTGAGCGCGGTCAGCCGTCGCACGACGTCGACGACGTCGACGCGCAGCAGCGGCTCGCCGCCGGTGAGCCGGATCTCCGTGATCCCGAGCTCGACGCCGACGCGCGCGACCCGCACGATCTCGTCGGTGCTGAGCATCGTCGAGCGGGCCAGCCACGGGACGCCCTCGGCGGGCATGCAGTACGTGCACCGCAGCGAGCACCGGTCCGTCAGGGAGATGCGCAGGTCGTGGTGCGGCCGCCCGAACCGGTCGACGAGCGGCCCCTCGGAGCGGACGTCGGGCTGCGGCGCGTGCTCCTGCTCCGGGGCGCGGGCGTCGCGGTCGGACGACGCGTCCCGCACCGTCGGCATCGGCAGGTCCGTCATGTCATCCCCACCCACACGTGCGACCCGTCCGCGAGGACCTCGCGCTTCCAGACGGGCAGCTCGGCCTTGACGGCCTCGACGAGCGCCCGGCACACCTCGAACGCCTCGGCCCGGTGCGCGGTCGCGACGGCGCACACGATCGCCGCCTCCCCGACCTCGAGCCGCCCGACGCGGTGGCTGACGGCGAGCCCGAGCACGTCGTCGTCCGCCGCCGCACGCTCGGCGAGCCGCGTGAGCACCGCCGCCGCATCGGGGTGCGCGCTGTACTCGAGCGCCACGACCTTCCCGTCCACCGACGGGTCGTGGTCGCGCACCAGCCCGACGAACGTCGCGACCGCCCCCGCCCGCGCGCTGCTCACATGTTCCACGTGAAACAGCAGGTCAAGCGGACGGTCGTCGATCCGCGCCAGCACGGTCATGCGTGGTCACCCCCCGCGACCTGGTCGAGCAGGTGGTCGAGCAGCGGCAGCAGCGTCGCGAGGTTGTCCCGGACGCCTCCAGGGGAGCCGGGCAGGTTGACGACGACGACGCCGTCGGCCGTCACGCCCGCGAGCCCGCGGGACAGGACGGCCGTCGGTACCGTCCGCGCCGACTCGCGCCGCAGCAGCTCGGCGATACCGGGGAGCTCGCGGTCCAGCACCGCGCGCGTCCCCTCGGGCGTCCGGTCGCGCGGCCCGACGCCGGTCCCGCCGGAGGTCACGACGAGCCGCGCACCGTCGCGCGCCGCCGCGTCGATCGCGTGCTGCACCGGGAGCGCGCCGTCCGGGACCACGACGACCTCACCGACCGCGAAGCCGGCCTCGGTCAGCAGGTCGCGCGCCACGGGCCCGGACCGGTCCTCGCGCGTCCCGGCAGCCGACCGGTCGGACACGACGACGACCGACGCCCGCCGCTCGCCCCGGTGTCCCGTGCTCATCGCGTCAGCCTAACGACGCACCCCGGGACCGCCTCCGCTGCCCGCACCGTGGAAAACCCGCTCGTCCTCGCGCCGTGCCAGCATGGGCACGACACCGGACCGGACCACGAAGAGCGGCGATGCGCAGACCTGTCACGACATCGGCCCAGCGCGGCGCCGCGCCGATGTCATGGCGGCGCAAGCGGCGGCTGCTCCTCAACGCCGCCGTCGTGCTCGTGATCGGGCTCGCGGTGCTGCGCGCGGCGACGCGTGGGTCGACGGTGCTTGCCGTCGCCGGTCTGCTCGCGGTCGGCGGCGTGGTGTGGCTGGTCGTCGACATGCTCCGCCGACGCCGGCGCGCAGTGGCCCCCCTCGACCGCGGGTCCGCCGACCGCCCACGCTGAGCGCACCGACCGACGTACGGTGCCCTGATGGGACTCGAGCGGCGGACCGAGCGACTCGTCATGCGGCCGTGGACGACGGCGGACCTCGAGCCGTTCGCGCGGATGAACGCCGACCCGGAGGTCATGGAGCACTTCCCGGCACCGCTGACCCGCGAGCAGAGCGACGCGCTCGCGACCCGCGCGCAGGCGGGCCTGGAGCAGCACGGCTGGGGTCTGTGGGCACTGGAGGTGGACGGCAGGTTCGCCGGCTTCACCGGTCTGAGCCGCCCGTCGTGGAACCCTGCCCTCGTCGAGGTCGGCTGGCGGCTGCAGCGCTGGGCGTGGGGGAACGGGTACGCGTCGGAGGCCGCGCGTGAGGCGCTGCGCGTCGGCTTCGAGGAGGCGGGTCTCGACGAGATCGTCTCGTTCACGGCGGTCCAGAACATCCGCTCGCAGGCGGTGATGCAGCGGATCGGCATGACGCGCGACCCCGCCGACGACTTCGACCACCCGTCGGTCCCGCACGGGCACCGGCTGGAGCGGCACGTGCTGTACCGCATCGCCCGACCGGCGGTCAGCGGCGGCCACGCGGCGGCGGGTACGCTGGCAGGGCAACGCGACAACTGAACACGCTGCTCGAACCGACGCGGGAGAGCTCCGGACACCACGAGCCGGACGCCGAAGGAGCAACCCTCCCCGGGAATCTCTCAGGCCCCTGTACCGCGACGGCGAGGCAACTCTGGAAAGCGGTCGACCCCCGACGGGGACCGACCCACCGACGGTGCAAGTCGGCGCGCCCCGGGCCCGTAGCGGCCATGGCGGACCGGCAAAACTCTCAGGTCGCACGCCCCGGCGCGCGGATGACAGAGCGGGGAGCCCACACGCCCGTCCCGGCGCGCCCGCCGGACGACCCCCGGAGCAGCCCGTGACCGACCTCAGCTCGTTGCACGACGTCGTCGCCCGTGCCGGCGCCCTCGCCGTCCCGCCCGTGCAGCCCGACGCCCCGCACGCCGGCCCTGCGGCCGAGAGCCACACCGCCGCGGTGAACCTGACGGCCGTCGAGCACACGCCCGCCGCCGAGGGTTTCGCCGACCGGCACATCGGTCCGCGCGGCGAGGAGACGCTGCGCATGCTGTCCACGGTCGGCTTCCCGACGGTCGACGCGCTGATCGACGCCGCGGTGCCCGCGTCGATCCGCACGGGCCGTGAGCTCGACCTGCCGGCGGCCCGCAGCGAGGAGGAGGTCCTCGACGCGCTGCGCGGCATCGCGGGCCGCAACCGCGTGCTCACGTCGATGATCGGCCAGGGGTACTACGACACGGTGACGCCGCCGGTGATCCGCCGCAACGTGCTGGAGTCGCCCGCCTGGTACACGGCGTACACGCCGTACCAGCCGGAGATCTCGCAGGGGCGCCTCGAGGCGCTGCTCAACTTCCAGACGATGGTCACGGACCTCACGGGCCTGGACATCGCGAACGCGTCGCTGCTCGACGAGGCGACCGCCGTGGCGGAAGCGGTCGCGCTCATGTGGCGCGGGCAGCGCAACAAGCCGGGCACGGTCGTGCTCGACGCGGACCTGTTCGGCCAGTCGCTGGCCGTGACGGTCGGGCGCGCGGAGGCGATCGGCCTGCCGGTCGTCGTCGCGGACCTGTCCGACGGGCTGCCGGAGGTCGAGGGGACGCTGCTCGGGGTCGTCGTGCAGCAGGTCGGCGCGTCGGGCGCGGTGCGTGACCTGCGGCCCGTGATCGCGCAGGCGAAGGAGCGCGGCGCGCTCGTGACGGTCGCCTCGGACCTGCTGGCGCTCACGCTCGTGACGACGCCGGGCGAGCTCGGCGCGGACATCGCGGTCGGCTCGGCGCAGCGGTTCGGCGTCCCGCTGTTCGGCGGCGGCCCGCACGCCGCGTTCATGGCGGTCCGCAACGGCCTGGAGCGCTCGCTCCCCGGGCGGCTCGTCGGGGTCAGCATCGACGCCGACGGCGCGCGCGCCTACCGCCTCGCGCTGCAGACGCGTGAGCAGCACATCCGCCGCGAGAAGGCCACGAGCAACATCTGCACCGCGCAGGCGCTGCTCGCGATCGTCGCGTCGATGTACGCGGTCTACCACGGGCCTGACGGCCTGCGGGCGATCGCTCAGCGCGTGCACGGGCACGCGCGGTCGGTCGCGACGGTCCTCACCGAGGTCGGCGTGTCCGTCGAGCACGCGACGTTCTTCGACACCGTGCGCGCGGCCGTCCCGGGTCGCGCGGCAGACGTCGTCGACGCGGCCGCGGACCTCGGCGTCAACCTGTGGGCGCCCGACGCCGACCACGTGCAGGTCACGTGCGACGAGCGGACCCGCCCGGAGCACGTGCTCGCGGTCGTCCTCGCGTTCGCGCAGGCCGGCACGACGCGTCTCGAGGCGGACGACGACGGCACGTTCGCGTTCGGCTTCGTCGGCGCGGGCGACCTCGACGGCCCGTCCGACGCCCTGCCGGACACGCTGCGCCGCACGACGCCGTACCTGCAGCACCCCGTCTTCCACCTGCACCGCTCCGAGACCGCGATGCTGCGCTACCTGCGACGCCTGTCCGACAAGGACCTCGCGCTCGACCGGACGATGATCCCGCTGGGCTCCTGCACCATGAAGCTCAACGCGACGGTCGAGATGGAGGCGATCTCCTGGCCCGAGTTCGCGTCGATCCACCCCTTCGCCCCCGCCGACCAGACGCAGGGCTACGCCGAGCTCGTCACCGAGCTGCAGGACTGGCTCGCCGAGATCACCGGCTACGCGGCGGTGTCCGTCCAGCCCAACGGCGGCTCGCAGGGCGAGTTCGCAGGCCTGCTCGCGATCCACGCCTACCACCGCAGCCGCGGCGAGGAGCGCGACATCTGCCTCATCCCGGCCTCCGCGCACGGCACGAACGCGGCCTCGGCGGCGCTCGCGGGCCTGCGCGTCGTGGTCGTCGCGACCGCGCCCGACGGGTCGATCGACCTCGACGACCTGCGCGCGAAGCTCGACCAGCACGGCCCCCAGGTCGCGGCGATCATGATCACGTACCCCTCGACGCACGGCGTCTACGAGGAGGGCGTCCGGACGGTGTGCGACCTCGTGCACGACGCAGGCGGCCAGGTGTACATCGACGGCGCGAACCTCAACGCGCTCGTCGGGCTCGCGCGGCCGGGCGAGATCGGCGGCGACGTGAGCCACCTCAACCTGCACAAGACGTTCTGCATCCCGCACGGCGGCGGCGGCCCCGGCGTCGGGCCGGTCGCGGTCGCGGCGCACCTCGCACCGTTCCTGCCGGGCGACCCGACCCCGGCGCGCTCCGGAGCGGGCGACGCGGCGACGAGCGGTGCCGTCGCCCCCGTGTCCGCCGCACCCTGGGGCTCGGCGGGCATCCTGCCGATCTCGTGGGCGTACGTCGCGCTCATGGGCCCCGACGGCCTGCGCGCCGCGACGGAGACCGCGGTGCTGGCCGCGAACTACCTGGCCACGCGCCTCGCCCTGCACTTCCCCGTGCTCTACACGGGCCCGAACGGGCTCGTCGCGCACGAGTGCATCCTCGACCTGCGCGACATCACGAAGCAGACGGGCGTGACCGCGGAGGACGTCGCGAAGCGGCTCATGGACTACGGGTTCCACGCGCCGACGCTGTCGTTCCCCGTGGCGGGCACGCTCATGGTCGAGCCGACCGAGAGCGAGGACCTCGCCGAGCTCGACCGGTTCGTCGAGGCGCTCGTCGCGATCCGTGCGGAGATCGACGCCGTCGCCGACGGTCGCTGGGCCGTCGAGGAGTCGCCCCTGCGGGGCGCCCCGCACACCGCGGCAGCCGTGACGTCCGACGACTGGGACAAGCCGTACCCGCGCCGGCTCGCGGCCTACCCGGTCGCGTCGCTCGGCGAGAACAAGTACTGGCCGCCGGTCCGCCGCATCGACGGCGCGCACGGCGACCGCAACCTCATCTGCTCGTGCCCGCCGGTCGAGGCGTTCGCCGAGTGAGCACGCCCGAGCCCACCCCGACGACGCCGGCCGCGACGACCGCGACCGGTGAGCCGGACCCGACGAACGGAGCGACCGTGAGCGACCCGACGACGGACACCCTGTCCCCGCTGCACGACGAGCACGTCGCCCTGGGCGCCGCGCTCACGTCCTTCGCGGGGTGGCAGATGCCGCTGCGCTACTCGTCCGACATCGCCGAGCACACCGCGGTCCGCACGGCTGCGGGGCTGTTCGACCTGTCGCACATGGGCGAGCTCGAGATCACCGGCCCGCAGGCGGGCGCCGCGCTCGACGCGGCCCTCGTCGGCCACCTGTCGGCGCTGGCCGACGGTCGCGCGCGGTACACGATGATCGTCGACGAGCACGGCGCGGTCCTCGACGACCTCGTCGTCTACCGGCTGGCGGCCGAGCGGTTCGTCGTCGTCGCGAACGCGTCGAACGTCGACGTCGTCCGCGCGGCACTGGTCGAGCGGCTCGCGGGCTTCGACGCGACCCTCGACGACGCCTCCCTGCGGACGGCCCTCGTCGCGGTGCAGGGTCCGCGCGCGGCGGAGATCCTCGCGTCCGTGACCGAGGCCTCCGACGTCGACGCGGTGCGCGCGCTCACGTACTACGCCGCGGTCCCGGCGACCGTCGCGGGTCTGCCCGCGCTCGTCGCGCGCACCGGCTACACCGGCGAGGACGGCTTCGAGCTGTTCGTCGACGCCTCCGACGCGCCCGCGCTGTGGCGCGCCCTGCTCACCGCCGGCGAGCCGCACGGGCTCGTCCCCGCGGGCCTCTCCGCGCGCGACAGCCTGCGCCTCGAGGCCGGCATGCCGCTCTACGGCAACGAGCTCGACCGCACGACGACGCCCTACGACGCCGGCCTCGGTCGCGTCGTCCGGCTCGACAAGACCGACGCCGACGGCAAGCCGCTCGACTTCGTCGGACGCGCCGCGCTCGCCGGTCGCCACGACTCCGAGCCCGCGCGCGTGCTCGTCGGGCTGCAGGGTCTCGGTCGTCGCGCCGCCCGGCACGGGTACCCGGTGCTCGCGTCGTCGGCGCCGGACGCCCCGCACGTCGGGACCGTCACGTCGGGCGCCCCGTCGCCGACCCTCGGACACCCCGTCGCCATGGCGTACGTGACCCCGGAGGTCAGCGCGCCCGGCACCGAGCTCGCCGTCGACGTGCGCGGACGCGCCGAACTCGTGCGCGTGGTGGCCCTGCCCTTCTACCGTCGTCCTCGATGACGCCGTCGCGTCGGGACCCGTCCCGGCGCGACCCCACCCGACGACACCCGTCCTCGACGAGCCCGGCCCGGACCCACCTGGAGACGCCATGACCGACCTGCCCACGCATCTGCACTACACGCTCGAGCACGAGTGGCTCCAGGACGGCGCCCCCGCGACCGTCGGCATCACCTCGACCGCCGCCGAGGCGCTCGGCGACATCGTCTACCTCGAGCTGCCGGCCGTCGGCGAGACGATCACCGCCGGCGCCGTGGTCGGCGAGATCGAGTCGACCAAGTCCGTCTCCGAGCTCTTCTCGCCGGTCTCCGGCACCGTCGCCGAGGTCAACCAGGAGGCGGTCGACGACCCGTCGCTCGTCAACTCGGACCCCTTCGGCCGGGGCTGGCTGCTCAAGGTCGACGTCACCGAGACGGGCCCGCTGCTCACCGCCGAGGAGTACGAAGCGCACGCCGCCGGCTGACGGTCGCCTCCGGGAGTGAACCAACTGCTGCGCTGATCCGTATATCGGACGTTACGGACCGCACACCATCGGCCGAACGGGTGAACCGCGCGGTCTCCTGCAACCCGGGTGTATCAGCATCGCCCCCCGGCGTTCATTGTGGGTGGCAGCGAGACCGGTACGCAGCGCTTCGCGAAAACGAGTTGGTGAAAGTGGCGTCATGACGCCCTGGTTGTCGCCTCTCATCCGGTACGCCGCCTCAGGCGGAGCCGGAGAAGTCGGCATCCATGCAGCACAACCGGAGGACACGATGAGCATGTTGGAGACGAGCGAGACGGTCGGGACCGTCACCGAGGCGCTGACGCGCCGCGAGCGGGTGGTCCTCGGCGAGCTCGGCGAGGACGTGACGCTCGAGGAGATCGCCACCCGTCTGTTCGTGACGCGCAACACCGTCAAGTCCCAGGTCCGCAGCGTCTACCGCAAGATCGGCGTCTCCACGCGCGCCGAGGCGGTCGCGTGGGCCGTCGCGCACGGCATCCGCTGATCTGACGAAGCCGACTTCCCCGGCGGCCCGGGCGACCGGGCCGCCGCACGGCAGCCGGCCGCCACACCCGAGTCGCCACCGGGACTGGCAGACTCACCGCATGACACCCCCTGTGCTCGTCGTCGCCGCCGCCGTGGTCGACGACCTGGACGAGCCCCGGGTCCTGCTCTCCGCGCGTCGCGCGACGCCGGCGAGCCTCGCAGGTCGATGGGAGTTCCCCGGCGGCAAGGTCGACGCCGGGGAGACCCCCGAGACCGCGCTCCACCGTGAGCTCCGGGAAGAGCTCGGCGTCCGTGTCGCTCTCGGCGACGAGGTCGTGGGTCCGGACGACGGCGTCTGGCCCCTCACCGACCGGTACGTGATGCGCCTCTGGCTCGCGGAGGTCGTCGACGGCGTCCCCGAGCCGCTCGTCGAGCACGACGAGCTCCGCTGGCTGCCCGCCGGTCAGTGGCACGTCGTCCCGTGGCTCGACGCGGACGTCCCCATCGTCGACGCCCTCGTCGCGCTGGTCCGCGACCGCGTCTGACGCGTCCGCCCCGGCGATCGCTGCCGCACCCGGGCATGAGACGGCCCGCGGGGGGCCGGCATCGACGGCGGCGGGACCGTGCGCCGGCCCGCTCCGCGGGCCGTCAGCTCACCAGCGGTGGTTGCTGTTGCCCGAGCAGATCATTCCGGTGCCCCGGCAGAACGTGCACTCGCCCTTCCACCGCTTGCGACCCTGACCCTCGCAGTGGCTGCACTCCGCCACCGGGGACGTGCACTCGTCGCACCTCTTCATGTCGGCCTCCTCGCCAGGCTCGTCGTCGTGCCCGGACCTCGTCGCCGTCTGGACCGGCACGGGGTCTTCAGTCGTCAGCATCGGCAGGACGGGCGTCCACTTGAGCGGCGCAACCCGACCGTGACCTGGACACCTGCCCGCAGGGCGCCCTGGCCAGGACCTATGTCGCGATTCGTGCGCTGTGTCCGTGCAGCCCGGCGCAGATTCGCCCGTTCGGCGCAAGGCTCGTCGGCGCGTCGCTGAGCGGTCCGACGCGCACGTCGCCGCGCAGGCGAGCCAGGATCGGACCGACGGGCGGCGAACCGCCGAGGTGTCCGGTGGCGGAACGTCAGGCGAGGGCCGATGCCAGACGTCGGACGCCGTCCTCGAGAGTGGTGGTCGACGCCGCGAGGTTGAGGCGGGCGAAGCCGACGCCCTCGGGTGCGCCGAACGTCGGCCCGGGGTTGAGCGCGAGGCGACCGCGATCGAGTGCGAGCCGTGCGGGGTCGGCGCCGTCGCGGACCGCGGGGACGTCGCGCAGGTCGAGCCACGCGAAGTACGTCGCGTCGGGCGGTGCCCAGCGTGCCGCGGGCAGGTGCGTCGCCAGCAGGTCCGAGAGCAGCCGCTGGTTGTGCCGAAGACCGTCGAGGACCGCGTCCAGCCAGTCCCCGCAGTCGCGCAGCGCGGTCGTGTGGGCGACGGCGCCCAGGTGGCTGACGCCGTGCAGCACGATCTCGGGCAGGCGCGCGAGGTCGGCGCGCGCGTCCGGTCCGGGGACGGCGACCGCGGCCTTGAGCGCGGCGAGGTTGAACGCCTTCGACGCCGAGTGCAGCGCGATGGCCGACGGGATCACCGTCGTCGTCGGGACGAACCGGGGCCGCGCGCCGTCCTGCTCGCCGCGACCGGCCGTGACGAGCGGCGCGTGGATCTCGTCCGCGACGACCCGGACGCCGTACCGCCGCGCGAGCTCGCCGACAGCCGCGAGCTCGGCGGCCGTGTGCAGGGTGCCCGTCGGGTTGTGCGGGTGGCAGAGCAGGTACGCGGCGCGACGGCTGTCCGTCGTCGCGGCGGCGAACGCGGCCGCGAGCACGTCGAGGTCGAGGCGACCGTCCGGACCGAGCGGGGCCGGCAGCGGGCGACGGTCGGCGTGCTCGACGAACTGCACGAACGGCGGGTACACGGGCGGGTTGATCACGACGGCGTCGCCGGGGTCGGTGACGAGCCGCAGCACCTCGACGATGCCCAGCATGACGTCCGGCACGAGACGGCAGTCGGCGACGGGCACGTCCCAGCCGTACCGGGCGGCGGCGAACCCGGCGATTGCCTCGGCGTAGCCAGGCCCGTGCACGTACCCGGTGTCGCCGGCGCGCATCGCGTCCGACACCGCGCGCACGACGGCCTCGGGCTGCGGGACGTCCATCTCCGCGACGTACATCGGCAGCACGTCGGCGGGGTAGCGGCGCCACTTCTGGCTCGTCCGGCGCCGCAGCGCGTCGAGCGGCACGGAGTCGAAGATCGTCGTCCCGCCGCGCACGTCCACGTCCCGACCCTACGTCGGGCCCTGCGCGGCCGGCGGAGGGCCGGCTCCCTGGTGGACCCGGCCCTCCGGTCGTGCGGTGCGCCCGTCAGGGCGTGTGCGGCGTCAGAGCGTCGCGCGGACCGCCCGCGTCGCCTGCAGGATGTGCTCGAGCGACGGGGTGACCTCCTCGTAACGGCGGGTCTTGAGGCCGCAGTCGGGGTTCACCCAGAGCTGGTCGAGCGCGATGGCCTTGACGGCCTCGGTGAGGAGCTCCTCGACCTCGCCCTCGCTCGGCACGCGCGGCGAGTGGATGTCGTAGACGCCCGGGCCGACCGCACGCGGGTAGCCCGCGGCGGCGATGTCGCCGAGGATCTCCATCTTCGAGCGCGCCGCCTCGATGGACGTGACGTCGGCGTCGAGGCCGTCGATCGCGCCCATGATCTGGCCGAACTCGGAGTAGCAGAGGTGCGTGTGGATCTGCGTGTCCTCGCGCACGCCCGCCGTGGAGAGGCGGAACGAGCGGACCGACCAGTCGAGGTACGCCGCGTGGTCCTCCGCGCGCAGCGGCAGGAGCTCGCGGAGCGCGGGCTCGTCGACCTGGATGATGCCGATGCCGGCGGCCTCGAGGTCGGCGATCTCGTCGCGCAGGGCGAGGCCGACCTGGTTGGCGGTGTCGCCGAGCGGCTGGTCGTCGCGGACGAACGACCAGGCGAGGATCGTCACCGGGCCGGTGAGCATGCCCTTGACGGGCTTCTCCGTGAGCGACTGCGTGTACGACGTCCACGCGACCGTGATGGGCGCCGGGCGGGACACGTCGCCCCAGAGGATCGACGGGCGCGTGCAGCGCGAGCCGTAGGACTGGACCCAGCCGTTCTGCGTCACGGCGAACCCGTCGAGGTTCTCCGCGAAGTACTGGACCATGTCGTTGCGCTCGGGCTCGCCGTGCACGAGGACGTCGAGGCCGATCTTCTCCTGCAGCTCGACGACGCGGCGGATCTCCGCCTTCATCTCGTCCTCGTACTGCTCGGCGGTCAGCTCGCCCTTGCCGAACGCGGCGCGCGCCTTGCGGATCTCGGGCGTCTGCGGGAACGAGCCGATGGTGGTCGTGGGCAGCGGCGGCAGGTCGAAACGCGCGGCCTGCGCGGCCTTGCGGCCCTCGAAGTCGCCGCGGTTGAACGCGTCCTCGCCGAGGGCGGCGACGCGCTCGCGCACCTCGGGGCGGACCACGCCGGGGGCCGTCTTGCGCGAGGCGACGGCGTCGGACGCGGCGAGGAGCTGCTCGTGGATCGCCTCGCGGCCCTCGGTCAGGCCCTCGGCGAGCGTGACGACCTCGACGACCTTCTGGTCGGCGAACGCGAGCCACGACTTCAGCGTCGGGTCGAGCGTGGGCTCGTCCTGCACGTCGTGGGGGACGTGGAACAGCGACGTCGACGTGCCGACCGTCACCGCGCCCGCACCGAGGTTCTCGAGCTGCTCGAGCACCTGGAGCTTGGCGTCGAGGTCGGCGCGCCAGATGTTGTGGCCGTCGATCACGCCGGCGACCAGCGTCTTCGACTCCAGGCCGGCGACGGCCTGCGTCGGGGCCGGGCCGCGGACCAGGTCGACGCCGATGGCCTCGACGTCGGTCGCCGCGAGCACGCCGAGCGCGTCGCGCAGGTCGCCGTAGGGCGCGGCGACGAACAGCGCCGGGCGGCCCTCGACCGCGGTGAGCGCGCCGTACGCCTCGGTGACGGACGCGAGCAGACGCTCGACGGGCACCTCGACCGAGTCGGACACGAGGGCCGGCTCGTCGAGCTGGACCCACGTCGCACCGGCGGCGGCGAGGTCGCGCAGCAGCGCGGCGTAGACGGGGAGCACGTCGGCGAGGCGGTCGATGGGCGCGAAGTCGTCGGGCGAGCCCTCGGCGGCCTTGGCGAGCGCGAGGAACGTCACCGGGCCGACGATGACCGGGCGGGTCAGCACGCCCTCGGCCAGCGCCTCGGCGAACTCGCGGACCGGGCGGTCGCTGGCGTAGCGGAACTCGGTGTCGGGGCCGATCTCGGGGACCAGGTAGTGGTAGTTCGAGTCGAACCACTTGGTCATCTCGAGCGGCAGGTCGTCACCGCGGCCGCGCGCGACCGTCGAGTAGCCCGCGAGGTCCAGACGGCCGTCGGCGTCGAGCAGGTCGGCGAAGCGCGACGGGATCGCGCCGAGCACGGCTGCGGCGTCGAGCACGTGGTCGTAGAACGAGAACGCGCTGGGGATCGCCGGCACGTCGGTGCGCAGGCCGAGCTCGGCCAGGCGGGTGCGGGTGCGGCGGCGCAGGTCGGCGGCGACGGCCTCGACCTCGTCGGCCGAGGAGCGACCGGCCCAGAACGCCTCGATGGCCTTCTTGAGCTCGCGGCGCGGGCCGATCCGGGGGTAGCCCAGGACGGAGCCGGCGGGGAACGTGGGGGTGGTGGTCATCGCGGTGTCTGTCCCTCGTGGGTCGGGTCGGGTGCCGTCGTGGTCGGTCCGGGCGTGCCGGGGGTCGTCGCGGTGGGGGCCGTGACGGGTACGGCGCTGCGGCCGGTGCGGGCCCCGCCGTCCAGACCTGCTCCTTCGAGCAGGTCGAGCGCGGCGTGGTGCTGGTTGAACGTGTAGAGGTGGACGCCCGGGGCGCCGCCGTCGAGCACGCCCTGGACGAGGTCGACGCCGGCGCGGATGCCGCGACGGTGCCGCTCGAGGTCGTCGTCCGCGGACCCGAGCAGGTCGAGCAGGTCGCGCGGGACGGGCACACCCGTGAGGTCCTGCACGCGGAGCAGCCGTGCGGGGTCCGTGCTGGGGATGATGCCCGGGATGATCGGGATGGTGACGCCCGCGTCGTGCGCCTCGGCGACGAGCCCGAGGTACGACTCGGCGTCGAAGAAGACCTGCGTGATCGCGAAGTCCGCGCCGGCCTCCTGCTTGGCCAGCAGCGACGCGACGTCCTGCGCGCGGGTCCCGCCGGTCGCCGCGTTGCCCCGGGGGAACGCCGCGACGGCCACCGAGAGCGGCCGGACGCGGGCGCGGACCGCCTGCGACGGGCTGCCCGCGCACCGGCGGGACTCGATCTCGCGCAGCAGCTCCACGAGCTCGCTCGCGGTGTTCACGCCGTCCGGGTGCGGCTGCCAGTCGTCCTGCCCCGCGGGCGGGTCGCCGCGCAGCGCCAGGAAGGAGCGCGCACCTTCGTCGAGGAACTCCTCGACGATGGCCGTGATCTCGTCGCGCGACGTGCCGACGCACGTGAGGTGCGCGATCGGGTTGAGCGACGTCTCGCGCAGGAGCCGGCTGACGAGCGCACGGGTCGTGACGCGCGTGCGGCCCGAGGCGCCGTACGTGACCGACACGAAGTCGGGGTGCGCCTCGCCGAGCCGCTGGATCGTCTCCCAGAGCCGCGGGGCGGCGTCGGGGTTGCGCGGCGGGAACAGCTCGAACGACACGGTCGGCCGGTCGATCGCGGCGAGCGGGCGGTCGGGGACCACGTGCGGGCCGGTCGTCCGACGCGATCCGGCGTCGGCGACGGTGCCGGTCGCGTCGACTGTGCCGGGGGCCGCGTCCACGACGGGGGCGCTCACCGGACGACCGGTGTCGGTCGGCCCGCGCGGGGGTCGCGGGGGCACGCGGGGTGCTGCGGCATCGTTCACTCCATCGACCCTGGCGGAAGCACCCACACCCTCGCCAGGAGGGGGGTTGCTGCGGCGTCGTCGAGCCAGGTCTCTCGGCCGCTCTGGATGGTTGTCGAGATGCTAGACCGCCGACCACATGGTGGGCAACGTTGCTCGACCGGTGAGACACCGACGTCCGCCCGCGACGTGGTCCGTCGCGCGGGTTGCGTGGCCGCCGCGAGCCGTCGCCCGTCGATGATGATGATCGATCCCGCGCGGTGCCGGACGGTTGCCCGACGAGGGGCTGAGGAGGGCGGGGCGGAGGGGCGTCCGGTCCGTCCTCGGATCAGCGGCGGCGGCGCGGGGTCAGGTGACCGGGCCGGAGCCGGCTGCGCTGCGTCGGGACGTCGAACCAGGAGGTCGGCGAACCCGCCACGACACCGAGCAGACCGTCCTGGACGGCGGCCAGCACCTCGGCGTCGACGTCCGACGGCGTGGACATCGCGGCGGCAGCCGCACGCACGGCGTCGAGCCGCCCGTCGGGGTCCGTCGTGTCCGTCATGCCGGGCATCCTAACCTCCGCCCGAAAGTGGGTCGGAGGCGCGTGCCGAGGCGTCACTCGACGGGAGCAGCAGCCTCACGCGGGCGCCGCGCCGAGCGGTCGTCGGTGGCCGCTGGGATGCGTCGGCTGCGATGGTCCGCGGCCGCCGGGATGCGTCCGCCGCGCTGGTAGGCGGGCGTTCTCCGCACGGTGAACACCGTGGCCGACGCAGCGCGGACGCGTCACGCCACCGCTACCGCGACCGACGGGCACGTCGCGAGGTGGTCGTCGACCAGCCCGCACGCCTGCATCGCGGCGTAGGCGGTCGTGGGTCCGACGAACCGGAAGCCGAGCGACTTGAGCTCGCGCGCGAGCGCGCGGGACTCCGCGGTCACGGCCGGCACGTCCGTCCAGGTCGCGGGCCGGACGTGGTCGGCCCGGTCGGGGGCGTGGGACCACAGGACCTCGTCGAGCGTGCGTCCCTGCGCGTGCAGGTCCCGCAGCGCACGGGCGTTGGCGATCGTCGCCTCGATCTTCGCGCGGTTCCGGACGATGCCGACGTCGGCCATCAGGCGTGCGACGTCGTCATCGCCGAACTCCGCCACGACCTCGGGGTCGAAGTCGGCGAAGGCCGCGCGGAATGCGGGTCGCTTGCGCAGGATCGTGATCCAGGCGAGCCCGGACTGGAAGCCCTCGAGCGCGAGCCGCTCGAAGAGCGCGTGCTCCCCGTGGACCGGGTGCCCCCACTCCTCGTCGTGGTACTGCTCGTAGAGGGGGTCGCCGTCGCCGAAGCACCGGCCCGTCACGAGCGGGCGTGCCGGGGTGGCGGCGGGGACGTCGGGCGTCGCGGCGGCGTCAGGGGTCTGCGTGGGCACGGCGTCAGTCTGGCGCGGGACGCCGACACCGCGCGGGCGGACGTCGACGGCTGGGGATGCCGGTGCACCGACGCGGGCTGTGGACGGCTCGCGTGGGGTCGTGCCGCTCACGATCCCGTGCGACCCTCCGCCCGTGCGATGAGCGCCGCGATGCCGTCGAGCAGCAGGGTCGTGCCGAACGAGACCGGGCCGTCCTCCATCGCGGCCCCGAAGGCTCCCGCGCTCGCGGCCCGGACGAGCGCGGGGTGCTCGTCGGGCGTCGCGACGGCCAGCAGCATCCCGTCCATGTCGTAGGACCGGGACGTCGCCTCCTGCACGGCCCGCTCCCGGTCGGTCCACGAGGCGAACAGCCGCAGCTCGTCCAGCTGGTGGCTCGCGATCGTGCCGACGGCCGTCACCTTGGTCGCCTCGTCGAGCGGCGTGTCCTCGAGGGCCGCGACCATCGCCTCCATCCAGGCGAGCCGGTTGGGCCCGACCGCGTGCAGGACGGTGCCCGTCTGCGCGAGCCACGGGTGCGAGAACAGGACCGGCTGCTGGATCGACACCAGCAGCTCGATGCGCGCGCGCCAGTCGCCGACCTCGCGCCCGACGGCGGGCGGCCGGCCGCTCGCGCGGTCGGACATGAGGCTGACGACCTCGTCCTTCGACGCCACGTACCGGTAGAGCGACATGGTCGTGAACCCGAGCGACTCCGCGAGCCGTGCCATCGACACCGCACCGAGGCCCTCCGCGTCCGCGAGCGCGATGGCGGCGTCGGCGATCTGGTCGAGCGTGAGGCTCGGGCGCGGACCTCGCCGGGGTGGCTCGGGAGTGCGCCACAGGACGGCGAGGTCGGGCGGGAGCGCGGACGCGTCGACCGTGGTCGTGGGCGCGGCCTCGGCGCGGGCGGCCTCGCGACGCGCCTTCTCGGCCTCGCGAGCGGCGCGCTGCTGTGCGAGGGCGGCGTCGCGCGCGGCCTTCTCGGCCTCACGCAGGGCCCGGCCGGCCTCGCGTGCGGCGTCGCGGGCGGCGCGCTCGCGCTCGGCCTGGGCGCGTTCGGCCTCGCGGCGGGCCTCGGTCTCGCGGCGCGCCCGTTCGCGCTCGGCGTCCTGCAGGGCCCGCTCGCGGGCGGCCTCGGCCTGCGCCAGCGCCTTGACGCGGTCGCGCTCGGCCTTCTCGTCGTCGCGACGGCGACGGTCGGCCTCCTTGCGGGCGCGCTCGGCGTCCTTGGCGGCCTCGCGCTCGGCCTTCTCGCGGTCGCGACGTGCGCGGTCGGCCTCCTTGGCGGCGGCGCGCTCGGCCTTCTCGCGGTCGCGGCGCAGCGCCTCGGTCTCCTTGCGTGCGTCGTCGGCCTCGCGACGCGCGACCCCCGCGTCGCGGCCGTCGGCGTCCCG
Organism: Cellulomonas algicola; assembly: GCF_019024305.1. Lineage (NCBI taxonomy): Bacteria > Bacillati > Actinomycetota > Actinomycetes > Micrococcales > Cellulomonadaceae > Cellulomonas > Cellulomonas algicola. The sequence continues at coordinate 110,006 of NZ_JAHKSJ010000015.1, forward strand.
ACGTGCGTCCTCGGCGGCGCGGTCGTCGGCCTCGGAGCTGCCGGCCGGGGAGGGGCGACCGTCGGCCTCGCGACTGTCGGGGACCGCGTCGGGCCCGCTGTCGCTCGCCGCGTCCACGTCGGGCCACGTGCGATCGCCCCCCGTGCGGTCGCCGTCCGGGTGCGGGTTCGCTGCCTCGTCCACGTCGTACCTCCTTGACGCCCGATCCTATAAGTGTGTATGACATACACACACAGTTTACGACGTACACAGAAGGAGGCCACGCGATGACCGCACCGATCGTCGTCGCCCGCGGACTGCGCAAGTCCTACGGCGACCTCACCGTCCTCGACGGCGTCGACCTCGACGTCCACCGCGGCGAGGTCCTCGCCCTGCTCGGGCCCAACGGCGCGGGCAAGACGACGACCGTCCGCATCCTGTCGACGCTCCTGCGACCCGACGGCGGCACCGCGACGGTCGCCGGCGCCGACGTCGTCCGCGACCCGGCAGCGGTGCGCGCGGCCATCAGCCTCACCGGCCAGTACGCGGCGGTCGACGAGCTGCTCACGGGCGCGGAGAACCTCCACCTCATGGCCCGCCTCGCGCACCTGGGTGGCCGCGAGGTCCGCACGCGCACGGACGCGATGCTCGAGCTGTTCGACCTCACCGACGCCGCGGGACGCCTGGTCAAGACGTACTCCGGCGGCATGCGGCGGCGGCTCGACCTCGCCGTGAGCCTGCTGAGCCGTCCCCAGGTCGTGTTCCTCGACGAGCCGACCACCGGCCTCGACCCGCGCAGCCGCGGTGACCTCTGGGACGTCATCCGGGCCGTCGTCGACGCGGGCGCGACGCTCCTGCTCACCACGCAGTACCTGGAGGAGGCCGACCGCCTCGCCGACCGGATCGTCGTGATCGACCACGGACGCGTCATCGCGCAGGGCACTGCCACCGAGCTCAAGCGCACCGTCGGGTCCGCGCACGTCGAGCTGGTCCTGCGCGACGGCACCGTGCAGCGCGTCCCCACGGACGGGTCCGTCGCGGACGTCCACCGGATCCTCGGCGACGTGTCCGCGCGCCCGCTCGACGTCGCCGCGTGGCAGGTCCGTGAGCCCACGCTCGACGACGTGTTCCTCAGCCTCACCGGCAAGCCTGCCGAGCCCACGCCCGGATCTGACCCGAGCCGCGGCGGCGACGCCGACGACCGCACCCGCCCGTCCGCCGACGCGCTCGCCGCCGCCGGCCCGCACCCCCGGGAGACCCGATGACCGCCCTGCTCGCCCCCGCGACCACGACGGTCCGCCCCGGTGCGGGCCAGACCGTCCGTGACACGACCGCGCTGATCGGCCGCACCCTGCGCCGCACGACCCGGCAGCTCGACACGCTGCTCCTCTCGGTGATGCTGCCCGTGATGCTCCTGCTGATGTTCACGTTCGTGTTCGGCGGGGCGATCGACCCGACGGGCCGCTACGTCGACTTCGTCGTGCCGGGCATCATCCTGCTGACCGCGGGCTACGGGGCCGCCAACACCGCGGTCGACATGGCGTCCGACATGACGAACGGCATCATCGACCGCTTCCGCTCCATGCCGATCCGCGCGACAGGCGTCGTGACCGGCCACGTCGTCGCGAGCATGGTCCGCAACGCGGTGTCGACGGCGCTCGTCATCGGCGCCGCGTTCCTCGTCGGGTTCAGCCCTGACGCGACACTGCTCGACTGGCTCGGCGCGCTCGGGATGGTCGCGCTGTTCGTCCTCGCGCTGACGTGGGTCGGCGTCGCGGTGGGCATCGTGTCGTCCGGGCCCGAGGCGGCCAGCGGCTTCACGTTCTTCATCCTGTTCCTGCCGTACGTGTCGAGCGCGTTCGTGCCGCCGGAGTCGATGCCGTCGGTGCTCGAGGCGATCGCCGCGTGGAACCCGGTCACGCCGGTGACGGACACGATGCGCGCCCTGCTGCTGGGCCTGCCGCTGGAGACGTCGACGTGGGTGTCCGCGGTCGCGTGGTGCCTCGGCATCTTCCTGGTCGCGAGGACGGCCGCCGGCCTCCTCTTCGCCCGCCGCCGCTGACGTCCTCCCGTCCACGAGCCCGCGACCCGGGTCTGGGTACCGCTCGAGTGCCAGTAGCGGTACCCAGACCCGGGTCGTCGGTCGTGAGGTCGGGGCGTCGGCGGGCAGGCGGGGGCGGTGCGGACCGGCGGGGAGACGCGGACGGGTGGCCGCGTGCGAGTCCGGGGTGGCCGTGCGCGCCCGGGCGGCGGCCCTGTCGGCGCGGCCCGGGGCCCCGGCGCGTCGCGCAGAGGAGGGACCCGACGTCAGAGGGCGGCGAGGGCCTTGCGGATGCGGGTCGGGGAGACCGGGACGGGCGTGCCGAGCTGCTGCGCGAACAGGCTGACGCGGAGCTCCTGGAGCAGCCAGCGGACCTCGTCGAGCGCCGCGTCCCGGGCGGGGTCGGGCAAGGCCGCGCGCGCCTTCGTCACCGCCGCGTCGTACAGGTCCTCGACGTCGTGCACCTGCCACGCGAGGTCGCCGTCGCGCTGCGGGTTGTCGCCGGCCTTCGCGAGCCGGTGCCGGGCGCCGCGCAGGTAGCGGGTCAGCTGCGGCAGCCGGACCGCGCCGACCTCGGACACGAACCCGTCGTGCACCAGCTCGGCGGACTGCTCGCGCACGTCCTGCACGGTCGCGAGCAGCGCGAGGCTCGCCGACGCACGCAGGTCACCCTCGAGCTCGCGCCACGCGCCGAGCACCGCGACCAGGTCGGTGACGACCGCGTGCACGGCGTCCTCCAGCCGGTCGCGGACGGCCGTGCGCAGCGCGGCGTAGGCGTCGGCGTCGCGCACGTCGGCGGGCGTGCGGTCGCCCAGGTGCGACGTCACGAGCCGGTCGATCGCGGCGAGCTGCACGTCGGTGACCAGCGCGTCCGTGCTGGGGTAGGGGCTCGCGGCGAGCGTGAGCGCCTGCGTCCCGGTCCACCGGGACGTGATCCGGCCCGGAGCGAGGCCGACGTCGAGCAGAAGCAGCCGGCGCAGGCCGCGGCGGGCCGTCGAGGGGACGGCGGCGGCGTCGGCGAGCGTCCGCACCGCGACCGACGTCGTCTCGTCGACGAGCACGGGGAACGCCCGCACGGTGACCCCGGCCGCGGACGCCTCCAGCACCTCCGGCAGACGCCCGCCCGGCAGGTCGTCGGGCCACGTGCGCAGACCGGACCGCTCGAGCGACACGGGTGCGGCAGCGGGCGCCGACGAGCCGGATGCGCCGGGCGTCGGGACCGCGCCCCGGCCGGGACCGGCGCCGGCACCCTGCGCGGCCGCAGCACCGAAGGCCCCGGCGCGTCCGTCATCGCCGGTCTTCCCGCGGCCTCCGGCCGCGCCACCCGACCCGGCCTGCCCTGCAGGACCCGACCCAGCGGAAGCCGGGCCGCCGGCGGCAGCGCGCGCCTCCTCCATCGCCGCACGCACCGCGGTCCGGACGGCCGCGTCGACCGCCTCCTGCGTGCGCGACGCGAGCCGCCGCTGCAGGACCAGCAGGTCCTTGCCCTCGTCGACGACGCCCCCGCGGTCCCCGACGACGCGGAACGTCATGCGCAGGTGCGGCGGCAGCTTCTCGTCGTCGAACGCGTCGTCGGGCACGTCGACGTCGCGCACCGCCCGGACGGCCTGCCGGAACAGCTCGCGGAACGACGGTGCCGCGTCGCCGGCCCGGACGGTGTCCTCCCACGACGCGGTGTGCGCGCGCAGCCACGCCTCGACGGACCGTGCGACGTCGGGCGCGGGCACGAGCTGCACGCGCACGGGCTTGGGCAGGGCGCGGATGGTCGCGGTGACGAGCTCCTCGCGCAGGCCGGGCACCATCCAGTCGAAGCCGTCGGGGGTCAGCCGGGCCAGGGCCGTGATCGGGACGTGCACGGTCACGCCGTCGGCCTCGGTGCCGGGCTGGAACTGATAGGTCAGCGGCAGGCGCAGGTCGCCCTGCGGCCAGCGCGACGGGAACGCGGACTCGTCGATCGCGTCGGCGTCGTCGGCGACCAGCAGCTCGCGCGTGAACGTCAGCAGGTCCGGGTCGCGTCGGCGGGCGCCCTTCCACCACTGGTCGAAGTGCCGCGCGGACACGACGTCGGACGGGACGCGCTCGTCGTAGAACGCGAACAGGACGTCGTCGTCGACGACCAGGTCGCGGCGCCGGGCCCGCGCTTCCAGCCCTTCGGCCTCGGCGAGCAGCCGCCGGTTCTCGTGGAAGAACTGGTGGTGCGTCGTCCACTCGCCCTGCACGAGCGCGTGCCGCACGAACAGCTCGCGCGCGTGCTCGGGGTCGACCTTGGCGTACAGGACGCGGCGCTGCGCGACGATCGGCACGCCGTACAGCAGGACCTTCTCCGACGCGGTCGCCGCGCCCTGCTTCGACGACCACGCGGGCTCCGAGTAGGTGCGCTTGACGAGGTGCGCGCCGACCTCCTCGGCCCACTCGGGCTGGATGCGTGCCGCGTCGCGCGCCCACAGGCGGGACGTCTCGACGAGCTCGGCGGCCATGACCCACGACGGCGGCCGCTTCGCGAGGCCCGACCCCGGGAAGATCGCGAACCGCGCCCCGCGCGCGCCCAGGTACTCGTTGCGCGCCCGCCGGTCGGGCCGACGCCCGCGCCCGGACTGCTGGCCGCTGCGCGCGGGAGCGGCGACCTCCGTCGCCTCCTGCATGCCGATGTGCGACAGCAGCCCGGACAGCACGCTCACGTGGATGCGGTCGGCGTCCCACTCGAGCCGCAGCGCGCCGCGGGCGGTGTCGTCGGGACCGTGACCTCCGCCGGCGGCGGAGTCATCGCCTCCGGGAGCGGATGTCGAGCCGTCGACCGCGGAGGTCGCCGCCGAAGCGGCCGAGGTCGCACCGGCCGACGACGAGCCCGGACGCAGCGGCGACACGTGGATGCCCAGCGGCTTCGCGAGCTCGCGGAGCTGCGTGACCACGTCCTGCCACTCGCGGATGCGCAGGTAGTTGAGGTGCTCCGACCGGCACCGCCGCCGGAACGCGTTGCCGGACAGCTCGCGCTGCTGCTCGCGCAGGTACTGCCAGAGGTTGAGGTACGCGAGGAGGTCGGACGTCGGGTCGGCGAACCGGCCGTGCAGCTGGTCGGCGCGGTCGCGCTCCTCGGCGGGACGCTCGCGCGGGTCCTGGATCGACAGCGCGGCGGCGATCACCATGACCTCGCGCGCGACGCCCCGCCGGCCGCCCTCGACGATCATGCGCGCGAGCCGCGGGTCCATCGGCAGCTGCGCGAGGGCCCGGCCGGTGTCGGTGAGGCGCGTGACGTTCGAGGTGCGGCCGGACGCGTCGGCGACCGGCACCGTCTCCAGCGCCCCGAGCTCGGTCAGCAGCTGCACGCCGTCGCGCACGGCCCGCACGTCGGGCGGGTCGACGAACGGGAAGTCGGTCACGTCGTCGGGTGACGCAGCGACCCCCACCGCGATCATCTGCAGGATCACCGAGGCGAGCGACGTGCGCAGGATCTCGGGCTCGGTGTACATCGGCCGCGACGCGAAGTCGTCCTGCGAGTACAGCCGGATCGCGATGCCGTCGGCGACGCGCCCGCACCGCCCGGACCGCTGGTTGGCCGACGCCTGCGAGATCGGCTCGATCGGCAGCCGCTGCACCTTCGTCGCCTTCGACCACCGCGAGATGCGCGCGGTCCCCGGGTCGACGACGTACCGGACGCCGGGCACGGTGAGCGACGTCTCGGCGACGTTCGTGGAGAGCACGACGCGTCGGGCCGCGTGCTGCTCGAAGACCCGGTGCTGCTCGGCGGCGGACAGGCGCGAGTACAGCGGCAGCAGCTCGACGGCCTGCGGGTGGCGCGGGTCGCTGACGCGCGCGCCGAGCGACGTGCGCAGCGCGTCCTCCGCGTCGCGGATCTCCCGCTCGCCGGACAGGAACACGAGGATGTCGCCCGGCCCCTCGGCGGACAGCTCGTCGACGGCCTCGGTGATCGCGGTCATGAGGTCGCGGTCCTCGGTCGCCTTCGCCCGCGCGCGGCGTCCGGCGTCCTCCGCGGGTGCCTCGACGTCCGGCGACAGGGGGCGGTACCGGATCTCGACGGGGTACGTGCGGCCGCTGACCTCGACGACGGGAGCGGGCACGCCGTCGGGGTGCTCGGGCGTCGGCGGCCCGGCGAAGTGCTGCGCGAAGCGGGCCGAGTCGATCGTCGCCGACGTGATGACGACCTTGAGGTCGGGCCGCTGCGGCAGCAGCCGCGTCAGGTAGCCGAGGATGAAGTCGATGTTGAGCGAGCGCTCGTGCGCCTCGTCGATGATGAGCGTGTCGTACGCCCACAGCATCGGGTCGCGCTGGATCTGCGCGAGCAGGATGCCGTCCGTCATGACCTTGACGAGCGTCTCGTCCGACGACGTGTCCGTGAAGCGCACCTGGTACCCGACGAGCTCGCCGAGCGGCGTGCCGACCTCCTCCGCGATGCGCTCCGCGACCGACCGGGCGGCGATCCGGCGGGGCTGCGTGTGGCCGATCTGCCCGGCCCGTCCGCGACCCAGGTCGAGCGCGATCTTCGGCAGCTGCGTCGTCTTCCCGGAGCCCGTCTCGCCTGCGACGACGACGACCTGGTGGTCGCGGATCGCGGCGGCGATCTCGTCGCGCCGCGCGCTGACCGGCAGGGCCTCCGGGTAGACGATCGGCGGGACGACGACCTGCTCACGGATCGCCGCGGCACGGGCCCGACGGGCCTGCGCGCGCTCGTCGTCGCGTCGCCGGTCGTGCTGGTGGCCGCCGCGCGCACGCTGGCCGGGCTGCCGACCCTCGTCGGGGCGTCGTGCCTCATCGGGCCGTCGTGCCTCGTCAGGACGCCGCGCCTCGTCTGGCCGCCGACCGCGACCACCGCCGCGACCCCCGCGCCGGCGCGGGCCGGACGGGCGCCCGGTCGACGGCTCGCTGGTGGTCACGACGCACGATTCTCCCAGGTGCTCCGCGCAGCCCGCGCGCTCATTGCTCGAGCAGCACCAGCGCCTGGATGACGGGACCCGCGACGGCGACGTACATGACGGCGAAGAACAGCGCGTACAGGAGCGTGAACGCCGTCGCCTGACCCGCCGCGCGCGGCTCGCGCAGGTGCGTGACCGTCCTGCTCACGACCCGCCACGGCCGCGCGACGTCCCAGCTGTTGAGGCGCAGGTGCCGGCCCAGGTACATGCCGAACGACACGAGCAGCAGGACCACCGCGACGAGCACGAGCGTGTCGCCCGCGAGCAGGGACGAGGCGGTGTCGCCGTGCCGCGTGATCGCGAACTCCAGCTGCACCAGCAGCACGTTGAGCACGGTGTTGAGGACGCCGGCCATCGCGAGCGAGATCACGAGCACGACGTCGAACCACATCGGCACCCCGTCGCCGTCGCGCCGGTGGCTGAGGTTGAGCTCGGTGACGAGGTAGCCCGCGTTGGGCAGGAGCAGCAGCCAGACGAGGAGGAGCATGCCGACGAGCGGCAGCACGACGGAGCGCGGCACGCCGACCGGGATCAGGAAGATCAGCGCGTACGACAGCAGCAGGACCAGCAGCGGTGCCGCGGAGAGCCCGAGGTTGAGCAGCATCGGCCGGTACACGCGCGTGCCGAACACCGGGCCGCGGGCCACGACGAGCCCGAGCGCGAGCACGTTCATGAGGAGCACGCCCAGCAGCAGGCTCGCGATCACGGGCGACGTCCGGGGGTGGTCGGCATGCCGCCATGCTCGTGCGTCGCGCCTGGTGAGGCCACCGGACAGGGGTCGGCGTGAGGGGCGCTCGCCGCCGGGGCGCCCGCCCCTCGCGTCGTCGCCCCAGCGCGGGGCGGCGGAAATGGGGTGGCGCGCCCGCGGCCACCCTGCCTACCGTGCCCGGGTGCTGATCTGACCACCGCGCCGAGTCCCTCTCCCGACTCCCGCGCCCGTCGTGCTGCCACGACGCCGGCGCACCCCGGTGGTGATCGCATGAACCCAGTCCTCCGTGCCCGTGCCCTGACCCGTTCCTACGACGGGCGTCCCGTGCTGTCCGGCGTCGACCTCGACGTCGACCCCGGCCACCGCCTCGGCGTCGTCGGGGAGAACGGCATCGGCAAGTCGACGCTGCTGCGCCTGCTCGCGGGCGTCGAGCCGCCCGACAGCGGCGACGTGACCCGCCCCGCCGCGCTCGAGCTGCTCACGCAGGAGCCGACCTTCGCCGCGACGGACACCGTCGCCGACGTCATGGCCGCCGCGCTCGCGGACGTGCGGGCCGTCGAGCAGGCGCTCGAACGGGCGTCGTCGGCGCTCGCGGACGACGTCCCCGGTGCCGACGACGCGTACGCGGCCGCGCTCCTGGCCGCCGAGCTGGCGGGCGTGTGGGACGCCGACCGGCGGGCGGAGCTGGCCCTCGTCGGGCTCGGCCTGGCGGACGTCGAGCCGTCCCGTCCGACGGTGCGCATGTCCGGGGGCCAACGTTCGCGGCTGGCGCTCGCGGCGCTGCTGGTCCGCAGCCCTGCTGCCGTGCTGCTCGACGAGCCGACCAACCACCTCGACGACGCGGCCGCCGAGTACCTCGCGGGTGCCCTGCGGGCGCTGCGCGGCGCGGTGGTGCTGACGAGCCACGACCGCGTGTTCCTCGACGAGACGTGCACCGAGATCCTCGACCTCGACCCGTCGCTCGACGGCCCGACGCGGTACGGCGGCACGTTCACGGACTACCTCGCGGCCAAGCGCGTCGAGCGCGCACGCTGGGAGGAGCGGTGGAAGGACGAGCGCGAGGAGCTGGCGCGGCTGCGGCACTCGGTGCGGGTCACCGCCCGGCAGGTCGGGTACGGCCGCGAGCTCGGCAACAACTTCAAGATGGACTACGACGCGCAGGGCGCGCGCGTCGAGCAGCAGGTGTCGCGGCGGGTCCGCGACGCGCAGCGGCGGCTCGACGAGCTCACGCGCGACCACGTCCGCAAGCCTCCGCCGCCGCTGCGGTTCGCGGTGCCGGCGTCCTGGTCGGGTGCGGCGGGCGGGCTCGTGCTGCAGGTCCGCGACGCCGAGGTGCCGGGGCGGCTCGTCGTCCCGTCGCTGGACCTCGCGGCCGGGACCAAGGTGCTGGTGAGCGGCCCGAACGGTGCGGGGAAGTCCACGCTGCTGCACCTGCTCGCGGGCGACCTCGCCCCGGCGCGCGGGTCGGTGCAGCGGGCGCGCGGCGTCGAGGTCGCGCTGCTCGAGCAGGACGTGGGCCTCGCCGACGACGCGCGCACCCCCCGGGCCCTGTTCGACGCGGTGACGGCCGATCTGCCCGCTCCCGTGCGGCTCGTCGACCTCGGGCTCGTCGCGCCGCGCGACGTCGACCGGCCGCTGCGGGAGCTGTCCGTCGGGCAGCGTCGACGCGTCGTGCTCGCGCTGCTCGTCGCCCGGACGCCCGGCGTCCTGCTGCTCGACGAGCCGACCAACCACGTGTCGGTCCGGCTCGCCGACGAGCTCGTCGACGCGCTCGAGGTGTCGCCCGGCGCCGTCGTCGTCGCGACGCACGACCGGTGGCTGCGGCGACGCTGGACGGGGCCGCACCTCGTCGTGCAGGAGGGACGTGCGCGCTGGGCCGACGCCCCTACAGTGGCCGGATGAGCGAGACGGCCGGGTCCGGCGACGTGCAGGAGGCGGCCGCGGGCGCGGCGCGCGAGGTGTTCGAGGCGCGCGAGGTGTCCGACGGTGAGCGGCGCTCGGCGGCGGCGCTCGAGGCGTCCGGCATCGGGTACGCGATCACCCGGCACGGTCCCGTGCGGTCGCTGGCCGAGGCCGCCGCCGCGCGGGGCGTCGAGCCCGCCGCCGTCGTCAAGACGATCGTCGTGCGGCGCGGTGACGACGACTTCCTCTTCGTCCTCGTGCCCGGCGACCGGACCATCTCGTGGCCCAAGCTGCGCGCCCTGCTCGGCGTGAGCCGGCTCTCGATGCCGGACGCGGCGACCGCACGTGACGTCACCGGGTACGAGCGCGGCACGATCACACCGTTCGGGTCCCTGACGGCGTGGCCGGTGGTCGCCGACTCGCGCGTCCCGGACCGGTCGGTGTCGATCGGGGCGGGTGCGCACGGCGTCGCTGCGACAGTCGACGGGACGGACCTGGTGCGCGCGCTCGACGCGACCGTGGCGGACGTCACCGAGCCGGAGGCCTGACCGCGCGTTGACCGGTGCGGGGTGGACTTGTGTCGATCTTTGACCGGTGCTGTACAGGCGTCCGACTCAGCCTTGACCTGACGTGGCGAGCGGTCGATTCTTGACGAACACCGCGGAACGGGCGCGGCGCGCGGGGAACGTATCTCGACCGGCGGCCGTTGGGGCTCTCGAGTGGCGGCGTCGGCGATGGCAGATACCGTCGTCAGGCCGCCGGGCCCCCTGGTCCGGACGTGCAGGAGTGAGGAGCCATGGAGCTGATCGACCACACCGCCGCCGCCGGGACGATCCGGGTCGACGAGCAGGACGGCCGCACGGTCGTCGTCCTCGTCGGGGAGGTCGACGCCGCGCTGCGCGACGAGGCGAGCGCGACCATGGCCCGCGCCCTCATCAGCGGTGACCCCGTCGTGGTCGACACCACGCACGCCACGTTCATCGACTCCTCCGGCATCGCCTTCGTCCTCCAGCTGCACCTCGCCGCCCGCGAGGCCGGCATCCCCGTGACGCTGCAGGACCCGCACCGCGTGCTGCGCGACGTGCTCGAGATGATCGGCATGGGCGACGAGTTCGCCGCCGAGCCGCCCCTCGCGGTGCCCGAGCCCGCCTGACCCACCGGCCGCGCTCCAGGCGCGGCTGACCCGGCGACCGCGCGGCGGGCGCGAGCCGTCCACAGCCCGGGATCACACGCGCGCGTCCACGACGCTCCGGACCGCCTGGGCCGTCGTGTCGGACGCGGCGGTTAGCGTCCTCGGCATGCGGATCCTGCACACCTCCGACTGGCACCTCGGTCGGACGCTGCACGGGGTCGACCTCCTCGACCACCAGGCGGCCTACCTCGACCACCTGGTCGAGGTCGTGCGCGCCGAGCCCGTCGCGGCCGTCGTCGTCGCGGGCGACGTGTACGATCGCGCGATCCCGCCCGTGGAGGCCGTGAGCCTCCTGTCCGACACGCTCGCGCGGCTGTCGGAGCACACCACCGTCGTCGTGACGTCCGGCAACCACGACTCCGCGACCCGCCTCGGCTTCGGGTCGGCGCTCATGCGCGAGCGCGTCCGGCTGCGCACCCGCGTCGCCGGTCTGCACGAGCCCGTCGCGCTCGGGTCCGACGACGGCGAGCTGCTCGTCTACGGCCTGCCGTACCTCGACCCCGACACCGTGCGCGGTGCGCTGACCGAGGACGGCCCCGACGGCGAGCGGCGCGTGCCGGCGCGGTCGCACGAGGCCGTGGTCGGCGCCGCGATGCGGCGGGTGCGGGCCGACGTCGACGCACGCCGCTCGGTGGGTCGTGGGCGGCGTGTCCGCAGCGTCGTCGCGGCGCACGCGTTCGTCGTGGGCGGCGTGTCCAGCGAGTCCGAGCGCGACCTCGCGGTCGGCGGCGTCGAGCACGTCCCCGCCGGTGCGTTCGCCGGCGTCGACTACGTGGCGCTCGGCCACCTGCACGGCCCGCAGCGGGTCGCCGGCCCCGACGGCACCACGCTGCGGTACTCCGGGTCGCCGCTCGCGTACTCGTTCTCCGAGCTGCGGCACACGAAGTCGACCGCGCTGGTCGACCTCTCCGGCGACCAGCCGTCCGTCGAGCTCGTGCCCGCGCCCGTCGCGCGCCGGCTCGCCGAGGTCACGGGCACGCTGGACGACCTGCTCGGCGCCGCGGGCGAGCCGCACGTCGACGACTGGGTCCGCGTCACCGTGACCGACACGCACCGCCCGACCGACCTCTACCGCCGCGTCACGCAGCGGTTCCCGCACGCCCTGGTCGTCCAGCACCGTGCTCCCGAGCACGTGCGGTCGACGGGCGCGACGCTCGTGACCGCGGCGCACGACCCGGTCGACGTCGCCGCGCAGTTCGTCCGGCACGTCACGGGCGCCGACGCCACGGACGTCGAGATCGACGTCCTGCGCCGCGCCTACGAGGACGTGCTGGCCGCGGAGCGGAGCGCCTGATGCAGCTGCGCACGCTCACCGTGCAGGCCCTCGGGCCGTTCGCCGGTCGGCACACCGTCGACTTCGCCGCGCTCGCCGCATCGGGGCTGTTCCTCCTCGACGGCCCGACCGGTTCGGGCAAGTCGACCCTGATCGACGCCGTGGTGTTCGCGCTCTACGGCAAGGTCGCGTCCGCCGACGCGAGCGACGACCGGCTGCGGTCCGCCTACGCCGCCGACGACGTCCCGACGGTCGTCGACCTCACCTTCGAGGTCGCGTCGGGCGTGTACCGGGTGCGGCGCAGCCCCGGCTACGACCGTCCCAAGAAGCGCGGCACCGGGACCGTGCGGCAGCAGCCGTCCATCACGCTGTGGCGGCTCGCGCCCGACGACGACGGCAGCGGCGACCTCGACGACGTCCCCACCGGCGAGGTGCTGTCGACCCGGCTGGACGAGGCCGGTGCCGAGCTGCAGCGCGTGGTCGGGCTCGACCGTACCCAGTTCGTGCAGACGATCGTGCTGCCGCAGGGCGAGTTCGCGCGGTTCCTGCGCGCCGACCCCGAGCAGCGTCGCGCGCTCCTGCAGAAGATCTTCGGCACCGAGGTGTACGACCGGATCGGCCGGCGGCTCGTCGAGCTGCGGCGCGAGTCGGCCGAGGCCGTGACGACCGCACGCGCCGGACTCACGACCGCCGCGGCGCACCTCGTGGGCGCGGCGCGGCTCGACAGCGACGCGGCCGACGCGCTCCGGCTCGAGCTCGACCAGGCCGTCGCCACGGGCACCGTCGACGCGGTGGACGGTGCCGTCGGGGCCCTCACGGCCACCGTGACCGACGCGGCGGTCGCCGCCGAGGCCAGGGCGTCGTCCGCCGAGCATCGGCGCGCCGACGCGCGCACGGCGCTCGACGAGGCGACCCGCACCGACCACCTGCTGCGCCGCCGCGACACGCTCCGCGCCGAGCAGGCCGCGCTCGACGTGGCCGCGCCCGTGCACCGTGACGCTCAGGCGCGCCTCACGACCGCACGTGCCGCGCAGGCCGTGCGGCCGCTGCTCCGCCGGTCCGACGACGCGCGCGTCGCCCTGGAGTCGGCAGTCAAGGCGCTCGACGCCGCGATCGACGCGGCACCCTCCGACCTGGCGGGCCTCGCGCGGTGGTCCGGGCCCGACGCTGCTGATCCCGACGGGTCACCGCCTGGCGCCGAGGAGGCCGTCGCTCTGTCGCGCGGAGGCACAGCGACGACCGGCGAGTCGGTGGGTGTCCGGGCGGGGCGCACCCGGCTGGCGGACCGCGGGACCGACGGATCGGCGCAGCCGACGCTCTTCGACGACCTCACGGTCGAGGCGGTGCCGCCGACGGTCGAGCGACGTCGGCTGCTCGACGCGGCGCGCGAGGAGTCGGTGGGCCAGGCGGCAGCCGTGGAGCGGCTCGTCGCGGTCGAGGCCGGGCTCGAGGCCCGTCGGCAGGAGGTGCGCGCGCTCCGCGCGACGGTCGACGACCTTCGTGCGGAGATCGCCGTGCACGACACCTGGCTGGCGACGCGCGCGCACGAGAGGACCGCGCTCGTCGACGCGCACCGCGCGGCAGCGGACCTCGCCGCGTGCGTGCCCGAGAGGGCTGCCGCCGTCGACGCGCTCGCGCAGGTCGCGGCCGCGCTCGTCGCGCTCGACGACGTCACCGATCGGCACACGGCTGCGGAGCGGCACCTGGCGGTCACGGCACGCGCCGCCGCGGGCGCCGTCAAGGCCGAGGCTGCGCTGCGGACCACGCGGATCGCCGGCCTGGCCGGTGAGCTCGCATCGGCGCTCGCGGACGGCGACCCGTGCCCGGTGTGCGGGGCCGTCGAGCACCCGACGAAGGCCGCGCTCGGGGTCGACCACGTCACCGCGGACGCGGTACAGCAGGCGGAGGACGCGCGCGTCGCCGCGGAGCGTGACGTGCGGACGGCCGAGGCCGAGGTCGTGCGGTGCGCCGAGCAGGTCGCCGCCCTGGTCCGCCAGGTCGACGGCGCCACGGCCGAGGACGTCGCGACGCGGCTCTCGGCGGCGCACGAGTCGCTGGCCGCCGCCCGTGCGGCTGTCACGAAGGCCGAACGCCTCGCCCGCGACGTCGAGGGCCATGACGCGGAGACCTCCCGACGGACGGAGCAGCGGCAGCAGGCGGTCACCGCGCTCGCCGCCGCCGAGGTGCGCGTCGAGGCGCTCGTCCAGCAGCTCGACGCGGCCGAGGCCGACGTGGTCGAGGCGCGCGCCGGCCACCCGACGGTCGCCGCCCGGCACGCCGCGCTCCGGGGACGGGCCGCCTCCGCAGGCGCGCTCGCCGACGCGCTGGTCGCCGTCGAGCAGGCGCACACCGACGACACGGTGCGCCGCACCGAGCTCGCCGACGCGCTGGCTGAGCACGGCTTCGCGGACGCCGACGAGGCGCGCGACGCCCTCCTGGAGCCCGCGGTGCTCAACGAGCTGACGTCGACCGTCGAGGCGTACCTCGCCGCGGTCGCGCGCGTGCAGGCGGGCCTCGCGGACGGCACGCTCGCGGACCTGCCCGACGACCTCGTGGTCGACCTGGCCGCCGCACGCGAGGTCGAGCGCGTCGCGCGACTCGACCACGAGGCCGCAGCCGGGGAGGCGCGCAGCGCACGCGACCGGGCCGACGCCGTCGAGGCGGCCACCGCCTCGGTCGCCGCAGCCGCGCGCGTGCTCGTCGAGCGGACCGCCGACCACGCGCCGATCGCACGGCTCGCCGCGGTCGCCGGTGGGACCGGTAGCGACAACGCGCACGCCCTCTCGCTCGCCACCTACGTGCTCACCCGTCGGTTCGAGGACGTCGTCGCGGCCGCGAACGACCGGCTGCTCGGCATGTCCGACGGGCGGTACGAGCTCGTGCGCAGCGACGTGAAGGAGGACGTCAGCACGCGCCGCACCGGTCTGTCGATGCGCGTCGTCGACCACCGGACCGGGCACCCGCGCGACCCGCGCACCCTGTCGGGAGGCGAGACCTTCTACGTCTCGCTCTGCCTCGCGCTCGGGCTCGCCGACGTGGTGAGCGCCGAGGCGGGCGGGATCGACCTCGGCACCCTGTTCGTCGACGAGGGGTTCGGCTCGCTCGACCCGCACACGCTCGACCAGGTGCTCGCGGAGCTCGGCCGGCTGCGCGCCGGCGGACGGGTCGTCGGCGTGGTGTCGCACGTCGAGACGCTCAAGCAGGCGATCCCCGATCGCATCGAGGTCCGCCCGACCCCGCACGGTCCGAGCACCCTCACGGTCCGCGCCGGCTGAACGCGCGGAGCCCACGGCACGCGAGCCTCCGACGCGCTCGCGGCTCGAGCCCTCGGAGCGCTCGCCCGTCGAGACCCGGAAGTGCTCGCAGGACAGAAGCGCGAACCCGCGCGCCCGCCGGTCGGGATGACCGCCCCGCGCCCGGGGGAGGCGCGGAGCGGGTGTCGGTCGGTCGACCCGCCCGGGCGGGACGACCCGCGGCGGAGGTCTCGTGCAGGTCGACCAGGCCGCGGTTCGGCAGTTCGTCCGAACCTGTGGCGTGCGTCACATGCGCCACCTAGCCTGGGGGAAAGCGTCGACGAAGGACCTCACGATGTCGTGGGTATTGCTGGCCGCAGTGCTCTTCGTGCCGGCGCTCGTCTTCAGCGCCCTGTGGTCGCTCCTCCCCGGCGCCGACGAGCCGCCGCGGTGGCGCGTCGTGCTCGCCGACCGGCTCGAAGGCTGGGCGCACCGGCTGCGTCCGGTACGCCCCGTGCCGCCCAACCCGTTCGACGCGCTGCGCGTCCAGGAGCGGCTCGGCGCCGTCGCGGACCACGTGCGCGAGCTCGAGCTCGACCCGCACACCTTCGCGCGGGCGGAGCGGATCATCGCGTCCCAGCTCGCGTACGACCAGCTGCTCGCCGAGGCGTGCCGGCTGGCGGGGGTCGAGGTGCTCCCGCGCCCTAAGGGCGACCCGGCCGAACGGTTCCGCGAGGAGGTCGAGCTCGCCGCACGCGGGTGGACCTGGTGAGCGCGCCCTGCGGATGTGCGCCGAGTTCAGGGCCCCTACGGTGGGCGCGTGCACACCCGGACCGAGCCCATGACCACCCCCGACCCGAGCCGCGCACCTGCGCCCGCCGTGCACGTAGCGCCTGAGGCGGCCGTGCTCATGGCCGGGGCGGGCCGATGAGCGGGCGGGCGGTCGCGGTCGTCGTGTCGACGGTCGTGGTGCTCGCCGCGGGGGTCGTGGTCGCGGACCGGGTCGCGGCGTCGACGGCCGAGCGGCGCGCCGCCGAGTCGGTCCAGGCGAACCTCGACGTCACGGGGACCCCGACGGTCGCGATCGACGGGTTCCCGTTCCTCACGCAGGTGCTGGCCGGCTCGCTCGACCACGTGACCGGCAGCGTCGACGGCGTGACGCTCGACGGCGGTCTCACCGCGACGGACGTGACCTTCGACGCGCAGGGCGTGAGCACGTCCGAGCCGTACACGGTCGCGACCGGCTCGATCACCGGGACCCTTCCGACGGCGACCATCGAGCAGGTCGTCGCGGAGCAGGCGGAGCTCGACGTCACGGTCGCGGTCGACGGCGACTCGCTGGTCGCGTCGGGCGAGGTGCTCGGAGTCGCGCTGTCGGCGGCCCTCGAGCCGCGCGTCGAGAGCGGTCGGCTGCTCGTCGACGTCGGGCAGATGTCGCTGGGCGGGCTGACGATCACGGTCGACGACCTCCCGGAGCGCGTCGCGTCCCGTCTCCGCGGGCTCGAGGTCCCGGTGACGGGCCTGCCCGAGGGGCTCGTGCTCTCGAGCGTGCAGGTCGTCCCCGACGGTGCACGCGTCACCGCCACGGGCGAGGACGTCACGCTCACCGCCCAGCCCTGAGGCGCCGCCGGTAGGGTCCCCCTGCCTGCGGACACGCTGCGGGCGGGACGCCGAGGAGAGCCGTGGACTGGTGGAACGAGACGTGGCAGTCGGTCACCACACCGCTGCCCGTGCCGGACACGGCCGTCGTGGTCGTCACCGCCGCCGTCGTGCTGCTGGCGCTCGTCGTGCCGCAGCTCTGGCATCTCACGCGGCACGCGCTCACCATCGTCCACGAGGCCGGTCACGCGGCCGTCGCCGTGCTCGTCGGGCGACGCCTGTCCGGCATCCGGGTGCACTCCGACACCTCCGGCCTGACGGTCTCGGTCGGCAAGCCCCGCGGTCCCGGCATGGTCGCGACCGCCGCCGCGGGCTACCCCGCACCGGCGCTCCTCGGGCTCGGTGCGGCGTGGTTGCTGTCGCAGGGTTACGCCGTCGCGCTCCTCTGGCTGCTCGTGGTCGTCGTGGCGCTCGTGCTCGTCCAGATCCGCAACTGGTACGGCCTGTGGTCCGTGCTCGTCAGCGCGGCGGTGCTCGTCGGCGTGACGGTGTGGGGCTCGGCGGCGGTGCAGTCGACGTTCGCCTACCTGGTCACGTGGTTCTTCCTCCTCGGTGCTCCGCGGGCGGTGCTCGAGATGCAGTCCGGGCGGCGACGCGTCCGGCGCCGGGGCGGCTCCGACGTCTCCGACGCCGGGATGCTGGGCCGTCTGACCCACCTGCCGGGGCTCTTCTGGGTCGGTGTCCTGCTCCTCGTCTGCCTCGCGTGCCTCGCGTTCGGCGGCGCGTGGCTGATCGGCCTCCAGCTCGCCTGAGACCCACCCGGCACAACACGCCCTCTCTGCCTCTGCGCGTTCTCCTGCCTCCGCTCGTCTTCGGCCCTCTGCACGTCCCGCCGTCTCGCCGTCGGGTCCTGCGCTCTCACGTCGTCGCGCACCCGCCGAGGGCGTGCGCGAGGGCTCGCCGTTCGTCGCGCGTGACGGACAGGTCGTACGCGGACTTCACGAGCACCTGCCGCACGGCGTACGCGCAGCGGTACCCCGTGTTCGGCGGCAACCACTGCGACGCGTCGGCGGCGCCCTTGTCCTGGTTGGTCCCGCCGTCGACGGCGAGCAGGTTCGCCGGGTCGTTCGCGAACGCGGTCCGCGCGGTGTCCGTCCACCCGGCCGCACCGGCGGCCCACGCGTCCCCGAGCGCGACGACGTGGTCGATCTGGACGTCGCCGGACGCCGTACCGCGCACGAACGCCACCGGACGTCCGGTGTACGGGTCGTCGAGGGTCCCGCTGAGCACGAGGCAGTCGCGCGTGCCGGGCTTGGTCACGACGTCGGTGAGATCGCGCCGCAGGACGTCGTTGCGGGTGTCGCAGCCGTTGCGGTCGACGTCGGCCCATGCCTGCCCGAACGCGTCACGGTCGTACGGGTCGGTCGGCGGCGGTCCGCGCACGTCGAGCGCCGCGAGCGCGGCACGCGCGACCGTGAGGTCGTCGGGGTGCACGGGGTAGCGCGCCGACGAGCGCGCCTGCGTCCACGCCGGGATCCCCGTCCCGAGCGCGACGCACAGGACGAGCACGCCGACCGACGTGCGACGCGCGCGCAGGTGCCGACGCACCGCCCGGATGCGCGACGCGGCGAGCCCGCTCGCGGACGCGGCGTGGGCGTGGGCGCGACCAAGGGCACGGGGGCGGGGGTGCCGACCGCGGGCCGGACGGCTCCTGCCCACCGGAGGGCTCGTGCAATGCCTGTGGGCGCGCGTGGTCATGGAGGCAGCCTCCGCCGCGATCGGCGGGCTCGAGCCGTCGCCGTCGCGAGCGGTGGATGAGACTCCTCATGAGCGGGCTGTGGGCGGGTCGGCTGAGCGCGGGGTGGGGGTGTGAGCCGGGCCTCGACGCGTGGCGGCCGGCGCAGACGACGGGTCGGCGCAGCGGGCGGTGGGCCGAGGGTGGGTCGGGCAGCGGCCGGTGGGCGGGTGAGCCGAGGGTGGGTCGGCGCAGCGGGCGGAGGACGGGTGAGCCGAGGGCGGGTCGGCGGAGCGAGCGGACCGCTCGGCGTCGACCGTGGCCGTGGTCTTGACTTCGAGTGCGCTCGAAGCGCCACCATCGGACCCATGAGCGTCGTCGCGGAGCGCGTCAGCCTGAGCATCGCCGAGGCAGCGGAGGCCACGGGCCTCACGGCCCACACGCTGCGCTACTACGAGCGCGACGGGCTGCTGCTCGACAACGTCGACCGGGCCGCGTCCGGCCACCGCCGGTACACCGAGCAGGACCTCGGGTGGATCCGGCTCGTCACGAAGCTGCGGGCCACGGGCATGCCGGTGCGCGAGATCCGGCTGTACGCCGACCTGGTCCGCGCGGGTGAGGGCAACGAGGACGCGCGGCTCGCACTCCTGCGGGCGCACCGGGACCGCGTCCGTGCACAGCTCGACGAGGTCGCCACGCACCTGCTCGCGATCGAGGGCAAGATCGCCGTCTACGAGGGGACGTCGGACACCTGCACGTCCGCGTGACGTCCGCGCCGCCCGGAGCACCGTCGCGCCACGCTCTCATCCAGCCCGAGCGGCGGCGCATCCTGCTCGTGTCGGCTCGAGGTCGGGTGCGGCGACCGTCTCGCGGTCCGAGGGGCGGCTCCCGCCTGCGCCGATCGTCCGTCCGACCTGCACCGTGCCTCCACGCGCTCGCCGGCCGGGCCACGCGCGGCCCTGCCTAGGGTGTGCGCGTGCCTGCCCGACCTCGCCGTTCGCTGCTCCTGGCCGCCGCGGTCGTCGTCGCCGCCGGGCTCCTCGTCGCGACGCGGGCGACCGGACCGGTCGCCGATCCGACGGGTGACGCGCTGTACGCGGCGCTCGTCTACGTGCTCGTGCTGCTCGTGGGCCCCCGGGTCGCGCCGTGGCGGGCGGGCGCGGTCGCGACGGCCGTGTGCGTCGCCGTCGAGCTCGCGCAGCTGACGGGAGCGCCGGCCGCGCTGGTGCAGGCGGTGCCGGTGAGCCGGTTCGTCGTGGGGACGACGTTCGTGCCGGTCGACCTGCTCGCGTACGGGCTGGGTGCGGCGCTCGCGACAGTGGTCGACGCGTCGGTGCTCCGCATGGTGCGCAGGTCCCGGGAGGGGAGTCCGACCCGCTGACACACTGAGCCGTCCACAGCCCCGGAAGCGCGCGTCGGTGTCCACAGGCCGCTCGTGCCGGGGTGCCGAGCACACGCATCCCCGGCATGCTGTCCCACGTCAGCGCACGCCGGCGAAGGGGCTGAGATGGCGACGTCGACGAGCATCTTCCGACGCAAGTCCGTGGAGGACTCGCTCGCCTCCGCGGAGGACCCGGACCGCCACCTCAAGCGGAACCTCACCGCCTGGGACCTCGCGATCATGGGCGTGGCCGTCGCGGTGGGCGCGGGCATCTTCTCGGTCGGCGCGACGGCCGCCGCGAACTACGCGGGCCCCGCGGTCATCCTGTCGTTCGTCATCGCCTCGATCGTCTGCGCGCTCGCCATCATGTGCTACGCCGAGTTCGCGTCGACGCTGCCCGTCGCAGGCTCCGCGTACACGTTCTCGTACGCGTCGATGGGCGAGTTCGTCGCGTGGATCATCGGCTGGGACCTGATCCTCGAGATGCTGCTGGCCGCAGCGGTGATCGCGAAGTTCTGGGGCGTCTACCTGTCCGACGCGTTCGGGCTCTTCGGCATCGACGTGCCGACGACGCTCGAGCTCGGCCCGGTCGACGTGGAGTGGGGGCCCGTCGTCATCGTCGCGATCTTCACGACGCTGCTCGCGATCGGCACCAAGCTCAGCGCGCGCGTGAACAGCGTGTTCACGATCATCAAGGTCGGTATCACGGTGTTCGTCATCGTCGCGGGCTTCTTCTACGTCAACGCCGCCAACTACTCGCCGTTCGTGCCGCCGTCGCAGCCGGCCGAGGGCGCGTCCTCCCTGGAGCAGCCGCTCACCGCGTTCCTGCTCGGCATGGACCCCTCGATGTACGGCGTGATGGGCATCCTGTCCGGCGCCGCGCTCGTGTTCTTCGCGTTCATCGGCTTCGACGTCGTCGCGACGACCGCGGAGGAGGCGCACGAGCCGCAGCGCACGATCCCGCGCGGCATCCTCGGCGGCCTCGCCGTCGTGACCGTGCTCTACATCCTCGTGACGATCGTGGTCACCGGGATGGTGTCGTACACCGACCTCGCCGCGTCGGACTCGCCGTCCCTCACGACGGCGTTCGTGCTGGTCGGCGCGGACTGGGCGGGCCGGATCATCAGCGTCGGCATCCTCGTGGGCCTCACGTCGGTGCTCATGGTGCTGCTGCTCGGCCTGACGCGCGTCGTGTTCGCGATGAGCCGCGACGGGCTGCTGCCGCGCGGCATGTCCCGCACGTCCCCGCGGTTCCGGACACCCGCCCGCCTGCAGATCGGTGCCGGCATCGTGGTCGCGCTGATCGCAGGCCTGTCCGACGTCGAGCTCCTCGAGGAGATGATCAACATCGGCACGCTGTCGGCGTTCGTCCTCGTCAGCTTCGGCGTCCCGATCCTCCGCAGGCGTCGGCCCGACCTGGCCCGCGGCTTCAAGGTGCCGTGGTCCCCGGCGCTGCCGATCATCGCGGGCGTCGCCTGCATCTGGCTCATGCTCAACCTCACCGCGCTGACCTGGGTGCGGTTCGCGGTGTGGCTTGTCATCGGCGTCGTCATCTATGCGGTGTACTCCTACCGGCACTCCGTGGCCGGACGCGAGCAGACCGACGAGCCCGCGACCGCCCGGACGCCCTGACCGACCCGACGACGTGACGACCGCGCCGCAGCCCGGCGCGTGCGACGAGCGAGCCCGCAGAGGAGACGCACCCGATGGACCCGTCCTACGCGCTCTGGATCCGCGTGACGTGCGAGTTCATCGGCACCGCCATCCTCATCATCCTGGGCAACGGCACCGTCGCGAACGTCCACCTCAAGGGGTCGAAGGGCTACCGCGGCGGGTGGTCGCTCATCGCGATGGGGTACGGGTTCGGCGTGATGATCCCGGCCGTCATGTTCGGCGGGATCAGCGGCAACCACATCAACCCGGCGTTCACCCTGGGGCTCGCCGCGTGGGGCCTGTTCCCGTGGTCCAACGTGCCGTACTACATCGCGGCGCAGATGCTCGGCGCCATGGCCGGGCAGCTGGCCATCGTCGTCACGCACAAGCCGTACTACGACGCGACGACCGACCCCGACGACATCCTCGCGACGTTCTCCACGGTCAACGCCGCACGGTCCCGGCTCAACGGGTTCGCGAACGAGCTGCTCGGCTCCGTGATCCTCTTCTCGTGCGCGCTCGGGATCGTCCACTCGCCGCTCACGACGACCGAGCCGGGGCTCGCGCACGTCGTCATCGGCTTCCTCGTCTGGGGCCTCGTCGCCGGGCTCGGCGGGCCGACCGGACCCGCGCTCAACCCCGCGCGTGACCTGGGGCCGCGCATCGTGCACGCGCTCCTGCCGCTGCGGCACAAGGGCGGGTCGGACTGGCGGTACTCCTGGGTGCCCGTCGCGGCGCCGATCCTCGGCGGACTGCTCGGCGTCGGCGGCTGGAAACTCCTGCTCGGCTGACGCGCGCGCACCCGCACGTCAGGGGTAGCGCGCGGGCTGCCGAGGACGGGCTCGCACGACGCGGGCGTGCGGGAGCGGACGAGCGACGGGCCGGCCGGGACGCGGGCGTGCGAGAGCAGACGAGCGACGGGCCGGCCGGGACGCGGGCGTGCGAGAGCAGACGAGCGACGGGCCGGCCGGGACGCGGGCGTGCGAGAGCAGACGAGCGACGGGCCGGCCGGGACGCGGGCGTGCGAGAGCAGACGAGCGACGGGCCGGCCGGGACGCGGGCGTGCGAGAGCAGACGAGCGACGGGCCGGCCGGGACGCGGGCGTGCGAGAGCAGACGAGCGACGGGCCGGCCGGGACGCGGGCGTGCGAGAGCAGACGAGCGACGGGCCGGCCGGGACGCGGGCGTGCGAGAGCAGACGAGCGACGGGCCGGCCGGGACGCGGGCGTGCGAGAGCAGACGAGCGACGGGCCGGCCGGGACGCGGGCGTGCGAGAGCAGACGAGCGACGGGCCGGCCGGGACGCGGGCGTGCGAGAGCAGACGAGCGACGGGCCGGCCGGGACGCGGGCGTGCGAGAGCAGACGAGCGACGGGCCGGCCGGGACGCGGGCGTGCGAGAGCAGACGAGCGACGGGCCGGCCGGGACGCGGGCGTGCGAGAGCAGACGAGCGACGGGCCGGCCGGGACGCGGGCGTGCGAGAGCAGACGAGCGACGGGCCGGCCGGGACGCGGGCGTGCGAGAGCAGACGAGCGACGGGCCGGCCGGGACGCGGGCGTGCGAGAGCAGACGAGCGACGGGCAGGCCGGACGCGGGCGTGCGAGAGCAGACGAGCGACGGGCCGGCGCAGACGCGGTGTGCGTCGCAGCCGGCCGTCTGCCCGTCGTCGACGGGTCAGGGCTCGATCGGCGTGAGGACGAAGAGCGGGATCCGACGGTCCGTCTTCGTCTGGTAGGTGTCGTACGCGGGCCAGACCGCGGTCGCGCGCGCCCACCACTCGTCGCGCTCGGCACCTGTCGCCTCGTGCGCCTCGTAGTCGCGCCTCACGGCACCGTCCTGCAGCTCGACGTGGGGGTGCGCGACGAGGTTGTGATACCAGGCGGGGTTCTCGGGGGTGCCGCCCTTGGACGCGACGACCGCGTAGCGACCCTCGTGCTCGACGCGCATGAGCGCGTTCTTGCGGAGCTTGCCGCTCGTCGCCCCGACTGAGGTCAGGACGATGACGGGCTTGCCCTGCAGCGTGTTCCCCTCGCGGCCGTCGGTGGCCTCGAAGAGCTCGGCCTGCTTGCGGGCCCACTCGGACGTGCTGGGTGCGTACTCACCGGTCAGAGGCATGCTGGTCGCAACCTTCGGTCTCGTGGCGTCATTCCCGCCGCGCACGCCGGACGGGCGGAGGTCAGTGCTTCTTCTGCTGGTCGAGGAAGTCCTTGGCCTTCTCCACGACCTCGTCGACCTTCGCGTCGGTGCCGTCGTCCGTGCGTGACTTCACGACGCCCGCCGCGCGGTCGAGCGCGTCCTTCGCCTGCTCCTCGTGGCCCTGCAGGGCGCCCTTCGCCTTGCTGACCAGGTCGTCGATGCCCATGTCGTCTCCTGCCGGCTCGTGGGGTCGCCGGATCGCCCCGGCACCCGTCAGTCTGCGTGCCCCGCGGCGGGCCCGCCCGTCGGGAGACGTGGTGGGCGCGGGCCGCGGTGTCTAGCCTGGGTGTCGAGGTGAGCGACGATGCACGCTGAGGTGGGTGACACGGTGGTCGTCCACGGCCGGACGGTCGGGACGACGGATCGCCGCGGGACGGTCGTGGAGGCGCGCGGCTCCGACGGGCCGTACCTGGTGAAGTTCGACGACGGGCACGAGAGCCTCGTCTTCCCGGGTCCGGACGTGTCGGTCGAGGCACGGGCCTGAGCCGAGCCGGACGGCGGGCGCCGACGGTGGTGGGCGGTCGACCGGTGGTCCGCGCGGGCCCCTACGCTGACGCGCATGGGTGAGCGGCCGGGCGGCGACGGGCAGGACGACGGGTACCGCATGACGGGGTTCGTCGTGCGCGACCACCGGGTGCGCGTCCCGGTCGACCGTGCTGACCCGGCGCGGTTCGGGGAGATCGAGGTGTTCGCGCGCGAGGTCGTCGACCCGCGTCGCGCCACGGAGGACCTGCCGCTGCTGCTGTTCCTGCAGGGCGGCCCCGGCGGGATGGGCCCGCGGCCCGCGCAGGGCGGCTGGCTCGCGAAGGCGCTCGAGAAGCACCGCGTGGTGCTGCTGGACCAGCGCGGGACGGGCCGGTCGTCGCGTGTGGACGCCCGCACGGTCGAGCGGATGACGGCGTCCGGTGCCGACGCGGCGACCGTCGCGGACTACCTCGCGTGCTTCCGCGGCGACGCGATCGTCGCGGACGCCGAGCACCTGCGTGCGACCGTCTTCGGCGGGAGGCGGTGGGCGACGCTCGGGCAGTCCTACGGCGGGTTCCTCACCATGACGTACCTGTCGCGGCACCCCGAGGCGCTGACCCGCTGCTACGTGACGGGTGGCCTTCCGCCGCTGACGGTCGACGCCGAGACGGTGTACCGGCACACGTTCGACCGGCAGGAGGCGCGCAACCGCGAGCTCGCACGTCAGCACCCCGACGACGTGGCGCTGCTCGGCGCGCTCGCGGACCGGACCGCCGCCGGGGACGTGGTGCTGCCCGGCGGGGACGCGCTCAGTCCGGAGCGGCTGCAGGCCCTCGGGATGTCGCTCGGGATGAGCACAGGGATCAGCGGCCTGCACTGGCTGCTCGACACGGCGCTCGACGACGCGACGGGCGAGCCGTCGGTGCCGTTCCTCGCCGAGGTCGCGGCGCGCACGGGCTTCGAGACGAACCCGCTGTACGCGGTGCTGCAGGAGGTCATCTACCACCAGGGCGAGCGCACGGGCGGGTGGGCGGCAGCCGCCGAGCACGACCGGCGGTCCTCGTTCGCGTCGTCGGCGCGCCCGCTGCTGCTCACGGGCGAGGCGATGTACCCCTGGATGTACGCGCAGCAGGCGGCGCTGCGCCCGTTCGAGGTGGCCGCGCACCTGCTCGCCGAGCGGACCGACTGGCCCGAGCTGTACGACCTCGACCGGCTCGCGTCCAACGACGTGCCCGTCGCGGCGGTGCAGTACTACGACGACCCGTACGTCGACCTCGACCTGGCGCTGCGCACCGCGGACGTCGTCGGGAACGTGCAGGTGTGGATCACGAACGCGCACCTGCACGACGGGCTGCGCGTCGCGGGCGACACGATCCTGCCGCGCCTCGTCGACCTGGTGGACGGCGTCTGGTCGGTCACGGGCCGCTGATCGGAGCCGGACCCGGACCTGCGCGCCGCGTGCACCGGGCGGTCACGCGTCGGGTGGCACGACCTCCAGGAGGTCGCCCGGCTGGCACCCGAGCACGTCGCAGACCACGGTGAGCGTGCTGAACCGGACGGCTCGCGCCCGGCCGTTCTTGAGCACGGACAGGTTGGCGACGGTGATCCCGGTCAGCGCGGCGAGCTGGACGAGCGTCATCCCGCGCGCGTCGAGCAGGGCGGCCAGGTGGGAGACGACGCGATGCGTGCCTTCGTCGTCGACGCTCACACCAGTCCTCGGACGTCGGCGGCCAGCCGGCTGCCTCGGCGGGTCGCGGCGGCGAGGGCGATGAGCAGCAGGGCCAGGAGCAACGGCCACCAGGTGACCTCGAAGGCCGGTGCGAGCCAACCGGTGGGCATCTCGAACGAGCCGGTCGACGACCACCGTGGGGTGCCCTCGATCACCGCGACGATGCGGGCGGCCGCGAGACGGTCGCCGACCGTGGCCAGCGCCCAGGCCCCGGCGACGACGACGGCGGCGAGCAGGAGTCGCCGGTCGTTGCCCGGACCGAACGGGCGACCCGACGCGGTGCTGCGCAGCACGGGGACGAGCAGCAGCCCGACGCCGCCGCCCGCGACCAACCCTCCCCATGCCCCGGCGGTCGCGAGGAGCGCGCTGAGAGCGTCGCCCGTCGTCCCCGCCAGCAGGCTGCCCGAGCGACGGACGGGCAGCGGCTCACCGGCCGGCCAGACGTCGGGCGACGCTGCGGGCTCGCACGAGGAGCCGTCCGCCATCGTCCAGCCGTCGACGCATGGCACGAGCGCGTCCGTGTACGCGACGGGGGCCGTGAGCCGCACGGGAGCCTCCGCGGCGGTGCCGCGGTCGTCCGCAGCGAGCACGGCGATGACGACGCCCGCGACGACCGCGAGGGCCGAAGCGACCATCAGTGCTCCGACCAGGAGCGCGGAGCCCCACGTCCGAGCCGACCGCTCGTCCACCTGCTCGTGCTCAGCCGTTGCCGACATCGCCGCACCACCATCTCGATAGTCGATGTGTTTCGGCGCCGAACATATCGACGATCGAGACGTCCGGGGAGGTCGGTCACCCGGTCGCCGCGGTGGCGGCAGCGGACGACCGAGTGTCAGGGCGAGTCGACAGCCGTGACCCAGCGCAAACCGGGGAAACGCGCGAAGTCGCGGTCCTGGGACACCCACGTCGCCCCGTGCTCGATCGCGACGGCGGCATGCTGCGCGTCGGACACCAGGTTCCCGCGTGCGTTCGCCGCTCGACAGAGCTCGCCGACGAGGTGCCAGTGCCGCGGACCGGGCCCCACCCGCACGACGTTGGGGTGGTCGAGGAGGCCCTGGACGAACCCGAGCGCCTCGTCGACGGTCGACGGTCTGACGAAGACGCGCGGGTGGGTGAGGACCCGCACGACACCGCCGAGGATCGCATCGGTGACGCCGAACGCGTGCGGGCCGGGAACGTGCTCCTCGACCCAGGCGCGCAGCTCGGGGTGCTGGACGGCGTCCGCCCGCACCGCGCCCACCAGCACGTTGACGTCCGGCAGGATCACCGCCCCTCCATCACGTCGAGCAGCGCAGCGCCGTCGTCGAGCTCGACCCCGGGCTGGAGACCGCCGCTGCCAGTGGGGACGACGACGAAGTCGACGCGGGCTGGCGCGTCGGAGGCGTGTCGCCGCAGTGCGTCGCGCAGCGCCTCCTCCACGAAGGACGTCATCGTCTCCCCCGATGCGGCAGCGGTCGACTTGACCTCGCGGTACAGGGCGTCAGGCAGGATCAGCGTCGTGCGCACGCACATCACCATATCGGCCATATGCGAATATGACTACTCGCACCCCGTCCGGCCGAGATGGGGGGCGACGGAGGTCGCGACGTTCTCGAGGATGCGGCGGCTCATCGCGTGCGACGCGTTCGCGGGCAGGACCACGTCGAGGCCGGTGGCCTCGCGCAGCGCGACGTCGGCCCGCAGGCTCTCGACGACCGCGTCGGCCGGGCCGTGGTGGGTCGGCGAGAACACGCCGAAGCCGGTTCCGGGGTGGGGGCGGCCGCGCGAGTCGAAGCGGCCCGCGTACCAGGCGACGTACTCCGCGAACAGGTCGTCGTCGGCGGGTGTGACGCTCGGCAGCACGATGCGGCCCGCGACGACGCGCGGCGTCCGGCCGGGCACGTCGAACGCGTCCTTGTAGGCGAGGATCTGGTCGCGCTGACCCTCCTCGAACGAGCGCCCGTCGTCCTCGGTGTTGAGGGTCGAGACGAGCAGGTCCATGCCCTGCTCCGCGGTCCGCACGGCCGTGGCACGCGATCCCGGGCCGTACCAGACGCGGTCCGCCAGACCGGGGCTGTGCGGTGTGACGGTCAGGGGCGTGCCCGGCTCGGCGATCGGGAAGCCCGACGACGGCGCGACGGCCACGGGCTCGCCGCGCAGCGCCGCCCGCAGCCGCGTGATCCGGTCCTGCGACTCGTCGTCGAACGAGCGCTCTCCCGCGCCGTACACGCCGTCGAGGACCGCGGCGGCCGGCTTGATCCCGCCCGCGACGCCGAGCTCGAGCCGCCCGCCCGACAGCAGGTCGACCGTCGCGGCGTCCTCCGCGACGGACACCGGGTCCGCGTAGCGCATCGGCAGGACGGCCGTGCCGAACCGCAGGCGGGTGGTGCGCTCGGCGATCGCCGAGAACAGGGGGAACGGCGACGACAGGAACCGTTCGAGGTGCCGGACGCGCACCCAGCCGACGTCGTAGCCGAGCTCCTCGGCGAACCGGAACAGGTCGACCGCGTCGCGCAGCGAGCGGCGGGCGTCGGCGGGGTCGTCGTAGGGGACGAACGTGAGGAACGAGAGCTCGAGGCGCGGCGTCACGTGCGCACGGTACGACGCAGGGTCCGTGGTCGGCGGACGGCGGCTCGCGCGTCCCACCGGTCGGTCGGCGTCAGCCCCACCAGCGCCACCAGCGCGGACCGGCGGGGACGCCCTCCGGTCGCGGCCGCGGCTCGCCGGCATCGGGCGCGGCGTCGGTGCCGCGCGGATCGGTCCCCGAGGGCTTCGGCGGGTCGGTCGCAGGGTGCGTGGTGTCGGGCGCCGGGTCGGTCCTCGCAGGTCGCGTCCCGCGCTCGCGTGCTTCCTCGCCCTGCGCCGGTGCCGTCTCCATGTCGGCCAGCGTGGAGGGGATCCTGGCGGGTGGCCAGCGGAATCGTCGTCGACCACCCGCCCGGCGTCGTCAGACGCGCGTCGTGGTGCGCTCCGCGTACGCCTCGCGGACGGTGGCCTCGGCGGCCTTGCCGTACATGCAGTAGTCGTCGTTCGTGGCGGCGTCCGCCTCGTCGTACAGGGACGCGGGCCAGTCCCACAGCATGAAGCCCTGGACCCACGGGCGGCGCGCGCTCGCGGTGAAGGCGGCCGCGTACCAGGCGACCTGCGCCCCCTGCGACGGCGCCCCGCGCAGCGACCAGTCGTTCGGCAGCGCGGGCGACCCCTCGCGGCTGGGGCAGCCGGCCTCCATGAAGAAGAACGGCTTGCCGAACCGCTCGACGACGGGCTCGATGCGGTCGAGCTGGTTCTCCCAGTCGTCGACGGGGTAGTAGCCGGAGGACGAGATCACGTCGACGGCGTCCCACCAGGTGACGCGGTCCTCCTGGTACTTGTCGCAGTTGTACGTGACGAGGCCGTCGTACACCTCGCGGACCGAGGCGACGAGCGCGCGCCACTCGTCCGCCCGGCGGTCCGTCTGGACCATCTCGCAGCCGATGCAGAGCATCTCGACGCCCTCCTCGGCGGCGATCCGCGCGTGGTGGACGACGTAGGCGGTGTACGACGCGAACCAGTCGCGCCACGTCGGCTCGCACGGGACGTCGTGGTCGAAGAAGTTGATGTGCGCGCGCCAGGTGCCGTCCGCGACGTTGACGACCGGCTTGAGGACGACGCGCAGGCCGCGGGCCTTCGCGGCGCGGACCGCCCACCGGACCTCGTCGTCGGTGACCGTGGGCGGCTCGGTCCAGCGGACGTCGACCGACTGCGCGGTGTCCTGGTAGGCGGCGAACGTGATCGCGGTCCAGGTGACGCCGAGGCGCTCGACCATGAGGTCCATCGACCGCTCGGCCGTCGGGCCGGCCCACGTGCCGCGGACACCGGTCCAGCCCCACGTCATGCCGGCGACGTACCCGCCGAGGATCTGGTCGCTCATGTCGCCTCCCGTCCCGACGACGCTCCGTCGCGACGTCTCCGGACAGCGTAGACGACTTTCTCAGTCTGCTGAACTTAGTCGCGCGCGGGTGGCGCGGCGTGCATCCACGGCGTGTCGGTGAGGCCGACGAGCAGACCCTCCGGGCTCAGCAGTCGCGAGGTCGTCTGCCCCCACGGCTCCTCGGTCGCCCCCCGCAGCACCCGGTGGCCCGCAGCCGCGAGCTCCGCGACACCCGCCGCGACCGCCTCGACCGACGGCACGTCGAGCTCGAGCCACGCCTGCGGCACCGGCACGTCGGCCGGCCACGCGGACGACCCGAACGTCGACTCGGCGGCCTGGGCGAGCGGCCACAGCGCGAACGCCTTCACGCCGTCGAGCGAGTCGTTGGTGAGGTAGCCCGGAGCGGGCTCCTCCAGCGGGATGCCCAGGCCGCCCTCCCAGAACGCGCGCGCGGCGGCGCCGTCCCGCGTGATCGGACCGAACCCCGCGACGAACGCGACCTCCACGTCGACCTCCCCGCACGCCCCGCCGCGCGACGCCCGCGCGGTCCGGTGCGCCCGACGCTAGACCTCGCCGCCCACGGCGAGCTCGCGCGCGCGCTCGAGCACCGCGTCCAGCATCGCGGGCGTCAGCCGGCCCGTGAAGGTGTTCTGCTGGCTCACGTGGAAGCAGCCGAGGAGCGTCAGCTCGGTCCGCCCCCGGCCGGCGTCCGGCCGTCGCAGCCGCACCTCGACGCCGTGCCCGAAGGCCGGTCGCGGACGGGGCACGTCCCACCCCTGCTCCGCCAGCGTCGTGAGCACCGCCTGCCACCCGAACCCGCCCAGCACGACCATCACGCCCGCGTCGACGAGCTCGACCTCGCGCGCCAGGTACGGCCCGCACGTCCGGCGCTCGGCGGGCGTCGGCGCGTTCGCCGGCGGCGCGCACCGCACGGGAGCCGTCACGCGGATCCCCGTGAGCGTCAGACCGTCGTCGGCGCGCACCGACAGCGCCTGCGACGCGAACCCCGTCCGGTGCATCGACGCGAACAGGAAGTCGCCCGACCGGTCGCCCGTGAACATCCGGCCCGTGCGGTTCGCGCCGTGCGCGGCGGGCGCCAGGCCCACGACGAGCACGCCCGCCTGAGGGTCGCCGAAGCCCGGGACCGGTCGTGCCCAGTAGGTCTCGTCGCGGAAGGCGGCGCGCTTGACCTCGGCGACCTCCTCGCGCCACGCGACGAGCCGCGGGCACGCGCGGCACCCGACGACCAGCGCGTCGAGGTCGTCGAGGGTCGCGGCGTCGCGCGCGAGCAGCAGGCGTCGCGCATCGTCGGGCAGGGCTCCGTCCGACGGGCGCGACGCCCCGCCCGTCGTCGCGGCGGTCGTCGAGGTCGCGGGAGTCGTCGAGGTCGCCGGCGTCGTCGAGGTCGCGGGAGTCGTCGCCGTTCGGCGCGCCCGCCGCTGGCGCGGGGCGCCAGTCGCGTCCGTCACCGGCCGCCCCCGAGCAGGTCGTCGACCGCCTCGAGCGCGGCGCGTGCGTCGGGCACGTGGTGCACCGCCGGCCGGGCCGACGTCCCGCCGGTCAGACGCTCCGCGGTGACGCCCGGCGGCGGTCCCGGCTCGTGCCCGTCAGCCGCGCGGACGACCCAGCCGCCGACGGCGATGACCGGCACGCCCGCCCGGACTGCGAGCGCGACCTCGCTCAGCGTGCCCCACGACCCGCCGACGCTCACGACGACGTCGCTCGCGCGCACGAGCAGCGCGTTGCGGACCTCGCCCAGCCCGGTCGGGAGCGCGACGGTGAGCCACCGGTTCCCGGCGTCGCGGTCGTCGCCCGGCAGCAGCCCGACGACCGTGCCGCCCGCGTCGTGCGCGCCCCGCGCGACGGCCGCCATGACGCCGCCGAGCCCGCCGCACAGCACCACATGACCGAGCGCGGCCAGCCCGCGCCCGACCTCCTCGGCGACGTCCAGGTCGACCCCCGACGCCTCGCCCGGCCCCACGACGCCGACGTGCCCGCCGCTCATCGCACCTCCCGCACGTCGTCCCGTCCCCCCATCGGACCACACCGCGACCGGATCGGGACCAGTTCGTGACCTGGGAGGCTTTCCTGGCAGCGCGACCACCCCGCATCCTTCCGGCACGTCGAAGGAGGCGAGACATGGAACGAGCCGTCACGGGTTCGTCCGACGAGCCGGTGGTCCGGGTCGGCTGCTACTGCGGCTGCCCGACGTGTCCCGGGACCGGCAGCGCCCCGGCGGACGCGTCCGACGCGGAGTGGTTGCACCGCGTGCTGCCGCCGTCGACGTCGCAGCCGTGGGTGCTCCTGCCGTTCGGCGCGGTCTGGTCGGGGCGCTCGACGGTCGACGTCACCGACTGAGCCGAGGGGCGTCAGCCCTCCGTCGACCGCCGACAGAAGACCGCCCGCCGCAGACCGCCGCCGGTCGGCGAAGGGCGACCGGCGGCGCTCAGGCGAAGCGCGACGCGTCGCCCGCACCGACGCGGACGACCTCCGGCGCGTCCTCGGTCCAGTCGACGACGGTCGTCGGCACGGTGCCGCAATCGCCGGCGTCCACAACGGCGTCGACGACGTGGTCGAGCTCCTCCTTGATCTGCCAGCCGTCGGTGAGCGGCTCGTCCTGGCCGGGGAGCAGCAGCGTCGAGGAGAGCAGCGGCTCGCCGAGCTCGCGGACGATGGCCTGCGCGACGCGGTTGTCGGGGATGCGCACGCCGACGGACCGCTTCTTCGGGTGCGCGAGCCGACGCGGCACCTCGGGCGTGGCCTTGAGGATGAACGTGTACGGCCCGGGCGTGGCCGCCTTGATCGCGCGGAAGGCCGCGTTGTCGAGGTGCACGAGCTGCCCGAGCTGCGCGAACTCCGCGCAGACGAGCGTGAAGTGGTGCCGGTCGTCGAGGTGGCGGATGCGGCGGATCCGCTCGGCGCCCTCCTGGTCGCCGACCCGACAGCCGAGCGCGTAGCAGGAGTCGGTCGGGTAGACGACGAGACCGCCGTTGCGCAGCAGGTCGACGACCTGCGTGATCGCCCGGGGCTGGGGGTCCTGCGGGTGGACGTCGAAATAGCGGGCCATGCGCCCGAGCGTAGGCCCGGCGGCCGCGACGTCGCCGGTCGGACGGGTGCGTCAGGCGGGCACGAGGTGGTCGGGGCAGACCTCGAAACGGTCGGGGGTCACGGTCAGCTCGGCGCGGCCGCCCGTGAGCGAGCGCAGGTCGAGCGCGTACCGGGAGAGCTCGGCCTCGGGCACGGACGCCTCGATCCGGACCGTCCCGTCGTCGAGCGACGCCGTCGCGGTGATCCTGCCGCGCCGCGACGACAGGTCGCTCATGACGTCGCCCTGCGCGGCCGTGGGGACGACGACCGACACGTGGCAGATCGGCTCGAGCACCACGGTCCCGGCGGCGGCGAGCGCCTCGCGCACACCGGTCGCGGCGGCGGTGCGGAACGCCATGTCGGACGAGTCGACCGAGTGCGACTTGCCGTCGTACACCTCGACGCGCAGGTCCACGACGGGGTACCCGTGCGGGCCGCCGTGCTCCATCGCCTCGACGACGCCCTTCTGCACCGCGGGCAGGTAGCCGCGCGGGATCGCCCCGCCGACGACCTTGTCGACGAACTCGAACCCCGACCCGTGCGGCGCGGGCGAGACGCGCAGCTGCACGACCGCGTACTGCCCGTGCCCGCCGGACTGCTTCTTGACCTTGCCCTCGGCCTCGACGGGCTTGCGGATCGTCTCGCGGTAGCCGACGGGCACGGGCGACGTGCGCACGTGCACGCCGAAGACGCGCGCCAGGCGCTCCAGGGCGACGGCGAGGTGGGTGTCGCCGAGGCCGCGCAGGATCGTCCGGTCGGTGCTGCGGTCGACCGTCAGCGTGGTGTCCTCGGCGACCAGCCGGGTCAGCGCGGCGGACAGCCGGTCGTCGTCGGACTGCGTGAGCGGCTCGAGCGCGAGCGCGTACACGGGCGGGCGGGTGCGCGGCGGGACGGCCGTCATGGCGGCGCCCGGGCCGGTCCGGTCCGCGAGGAGCGACCCCGACGGCGTGCCCGTGAGCTTCGCGACGGCCGCGACGTGCCCCGCCGGGACGGTGTCGACCGGCACGTGCTCCTTGCCGCGCAGCCGGAAGAGCCCGGGGATGCGCTCCTCGGTGCGGGTCGTCGTGTTGACGAGCTTGTCGCCGGGGCGCAGCGTCCCGGACAGCACACGCAGCAGCGTCACCTGCCCGACGAACGGGTCGGCGAGCGTGCGGAACGCGTGCACCAGCACCGGGCCGTCCGGGTCGGCCGCGACCTCGACGACCGTGTCGCCCGCGAGCACGCGCGACGTGCGGTCCGCGGGGGACGGCGCGAGCTCGCACAGCAGGTCCGCGAGCCGGTCCACGCCGACCCCGGTGACCCCCGAGACGACGAGGACCGGGAATGCCTCCCGGTCCCTGACCTCGTGCGCGAGCGTCCGCTCCAGCTCGGCGGCGCTCGGTACGTCGCCCGACAGGTAGCGCTCCAGCTGCTCGTCGTCGTGCGCGACGATCTCCTCCGTCACCTCGTCGTGCAGGCGGTGCTCCTCGTCCACGACGTCGGCCGGCAGCGGCTCGCTGTGGTGGTGACCGTCGGCGTCGTACGCGAGGCCCTCCTCGGTGAGCACGTCGGCGACGCCCGTGAACGCGGACTCCTCGCCCAGCGGCAGCTCGAGCGGCACGAACCCGTCACCGAACGCCGCGCGCAGGTCGGCGACGACGTGCCGGAAGTCCGCGCGGGCCTTGTCCTCCTTCGTCACGACGACGATCACGGGGAGGCTCGCGTCCGACGCCGTGCGCCACGCCGCGTGGGTGCCCGCCTGCACGCCGTCGACCGCGCTGACCACGACGAGCGCCAGGTCTGCGGCCGACACCGCGGCGTCGCACGCGCCCACGAAGTCCGGCGACCCGGGGGTGTCGAGCAGCGTCACGTCGTAGTCGCCGTCCGGGGCGCGCCATCGGAACGGCGCCACGCCCAGCCCGAGGGAGATGCCGCGCGCGACCTCCTCCGGCTCGTGGTCGCTCACCGTCGAGCCGTCCTCCACGCGCCCGGGCCGGGTCAGCACCCCGGCCTGGTGGAGGAGCTCCTCGACGAGCGTCGTCTTGCCCGCGCCGGCGGCGCCCAGCAGGGCCACCGTGCGGATCCTCGGCGTCGTTGCCTGGTCCATCGTCGTCTCCCGGCCGCCTCCCGGCGGTTCCCCGGGGGCACGTGCGACCACACTAGCCAGACCGGCGCGGGCGCGGCAGGACGAGAGGCCCTGGTGCCCGCGACGGCCGCGTGCCGGGCGCTGACGCGGCTCCGGCGCAGTCCTGGCGAGGACGGCGACGGCCCGGGACGCACCCTCGCGAGGAGGGGCGTCCCGGGCCGTCAGGTCCGGCGTGCGTCAGCGCGCGTCGAGGATGTCGACCACGAAGACGAGTGTCGAGCCGGCCGGGATCGAGCCCTGCTCCTGGTCGCCGTAGCCCTGGTCCGGCGGGACGACGAGCAGGACCTGGCTGCCGACCGGCTGCCCCTGCACGCCCGTGTCCCAGCCCTGGATGACCGCGCCCGCGCCCGCCTGGAACTCGAACGGCTCGCCCTTCTCCCACGCGGAGTCGAACTGCGTGCCGTCCCACAGCCAGCCCGTGTACTTGACGGTGACGAAGTCACCCTCCTCGACGACCTTGCCCGTGCCCGTGATGAGCGGCTGCGTGACGAGCGTCGTCGGGGCCGCGCCGCCGACCGGGGTGATCGACGGCGCGCCGTCCTCGCCCAGCGTCACGGCCGGCAGGCCCGCGGCCGGTGCGACGGCCGCACCCTCGGCCCGCGTCGGCAGGCTCGCGGGGTCGGCGCCGTCGACCGCGTCGACGACCTCCATCGCGTACACCTGCGTGTTGTCCTCGCCCGACGACAGCGCGACGAGCACGCGGGCGCCGACGTGCGCGCCCTCCAGCTCGGTGTCGAGCTCCGCGATGCTGGTCTGGCCGACCTTGATGCGCTGCGGGGTGTCCGTGTCGTACGTCGAGCCCATGGTCGAGCCGTCGGTGCCGTTGAGCATGAGCATCTGGATGGACATGATCTGCCCGTCCTTCAATTCGTCGCCGTCGCCGTCCTCGACGAGGTGCGCGACGAACGTCGTCACGTTGAACGGCGTGCTCGGGAGCGTGACGGTCGGCTCCTTGCCCGCCTCGCCCTCGATCGTCACCTTGGCGAGCGCCGCCTTGTCGGCGGCGACCGCCGCGTTCGCGGACGCCGACGCGTCGGCCGACGGCGAGTCGTCGGAACCGCCGTCACCGCTGCACGCGGCCAGCGAGAGGGACAGGACGAGCGCGGTCGCCGTGGCGACGACGGCGCGAGCGGTGGTCGTGCGACGCACGAGGGTCCTCCGTCGTTTCGGGTCCCGCCCGGGGTCAGGCGGCGGACCCCGGCACGGTACGCGACTTTCCTGGGCGTCCGCTGAGGGTGCCCGTGCGAAACCCTTCACCCACGGCGTCGTCGTGGCTCGGGTCCGCCGCGCGGACGTGCTGCGCCGGTCGCGACCTGCACGGGTCAGCGCGTGCCGAGCGCGGCGGCCAGGTCCTCGGGTGAGGTCGTCGGCCGGTCGCAGACGAAGCCGCGGCAGACGTACGCGGCGGGGCGGCCGTCGACGACAGGGCGGTCGCGCAGCAGCGGGACGACGAGGTCCAGGTCCGGCGCACCGGCACCCGCGGGGGCGCTCGTGCCGCCGTCGGCCGGCCGTGCGTCGGGCGGCGCGGCGGGTGGCCCGACCGCGACGACCAGACCCGGTGCCGGCGAGCGCAGCGCGACGCGGTGCAGCGCGCGTGTCCGCTCGTCGTCGGCGCGGCCCACGACCGCGACCTCGCGCGGGCCGTCGAGCAGCGCCTCCGCGACCGCGAGCGCCCACCCCGCCGCGCGCGGGTGCGGGACGGCGATGCGCAGCGGCTCGGCGAGCGCGCGCTCCGCGGCCTCGCGGTGGCGCGTCGACCCCGTCAGCGCCGCGTACGTGAGCAGCGCACCCGCGGCGGCCGCCTGGCCCGACGGCGTCGGACCGTCCGCCGGGTCGTGCGGGCGGCGCAGGCGGGCCAGCACCGGGTCGGTCTCGTCGTCCGCGGTGTCGTAGAAGCCGCCGTCGCCGTCGGGGAAGCGGTCGAGCACCGTCCGGAGCAGGCCGCCCGCGTGCCGCGCCCAGCGTCCGTCGCCCGTGACCGCCGCGAGCGCGAGCAGGCCCTCGGCGACGTCCGCGTAGTCCTCGAGCACGCCCGCGGCTGCGCCGGCGACGCCGTCCCGCGAGGCGCGGACGAGCCGGAGCGGGACGTCCGCCCGGCCGTCGCCGTTCGGCGCGCTCGCAGGCGTCGCCGGTGTGCCGTGGTCGGTCGGGGCGCCTCCAGGGGTCCCGCTGTCGCGGCCCGGTGCGGTGTCGTCGGACCGGGGAGCGACGGGCGTCGTCCCGCTCGACGTCGGGAGGTCCGGGCGGACGTGCAGGTCGACGAGCAGCGTCGCGGCGGCGACGGCCGCGTCGACCCAGTCGGGACGGTCGAGGAGCGCGCCCGCCTCCGCGAGCGCGGCGACCGCGAGGCCGTTCCAGGCGGACACGACCTTGTCGTCGCGGCCGGGCTGCGCGCGGGTCGCCCGGTGCGCGAGGAGCCGGGCGCGGACCGAGGCGGCGCGGTCCTCGTCGTCGGGGTCCGTGTGGAGCGTCGGGACGGACGTGCCGTGCTCGAAGGTGCCGGTGTCCGTGACGTCCAGCAGCGCGGCCGCCCACGCACCGTCCTCGTCGCCGAGCACCTCGCGCAGCTCGGCGGGCGTCCACACGTACGTCGCGCCCTCGGTGCCGTCGGTGTCGGCGTCGAGCGACGACGCGAAGCCGCCCTCGGCGGTGCGCAGGTCCCTGACCAGCCAGTCCGCGGTGCCCGTCGCGACGTGGCGCGCGAGCGGCGAGCCCGTGCTGCGCCACCAGTGCGCGTAGGCGCGCAGCAGCAGGGCGTTGTCGTAGAGCATCTTCTCGAAGTGCGGGACCGTCCAGGTGGCGTCGACCGCGTACCGCGCGAAGCCGCCGCCGAGCTGGTCGTGGATCCCGCCGCGGGCCATCGCCTCGAGCGTGTGCTCCGCCACCGCCAGCGTGCGGGCGTCGCCGGTGCGCGCGTGCCGGCGCAGCAGCCACTCGAGGACCGTCGAGGGCGGGAACTTGGGAGCGCCACCGAACCCGCCGAGCACGCGGTCCTGGGACACGAGGAGGCGGCCGAGCGCCCGGTCGAGGAGCGCGTCGTCGACGACCGTCGCGGGGGCGGCGACGAGCGGCGCGCCGTGGTCGACGGTCGCCCGCGGGTCGCCGTTCACGTGCGGCGCGGTCGCGTCGGCGGGTGCCGGTCCGGACCGCGGGGCGGCGAACGCGTCGCGGATCGTCGTGGCGGTCGCGTCGACCTCCTCGCGACGCGTCTGCCACGCGGCCGCGATCCCGGCGAGCACCTCGGGGAACGACGGCACGCCGTGCACGGGCCGCGGCGGGAAGTAGGTGCCGCAGAAGAACGGGGTGCCCTCGGGTGTCGTGAACACCGTCATCGGCCAGCCGCCCTGCCCCGTGAGCGCCTGCGTCGCGGCCATGTACACCGCGTCGACGTCGGGCCGCTCCTCGCGGTCGACCTTCACGTTGACGAAGTGCGCGTTCATGAACGCGGCCGTCGCGTCGTCCTCGAACGACTCGTGCGCCATCACGTGGCACCAGTGGCACGCCGCGTACCCGACGGACACGAGCAGCGGGACGTCGCGACGACGGGCCTCCGCGAAGGCGTCGTCGCCCCACTCCCACCAGTCGACGGGGTTGTCCGCGTGCTGCCGCAGGTACGGGCTCGTGCTGGCGGTCAGGCGGTTCGTCATGACGCTCCCCTCCGCGGGGCGTCCGGCTCCCCGGGAGCGTCCGACGCTACGCGCGGAGCGGCGACGCCGCGCGGGCGGTGAGACCCGCGCGGCGTCGGGCGATCAGCGCGCGGCGCCCTTGAGGGTGCCGGTGACGAGCTCGCCGTCCGTGTCGAGGACGCACTGGATGACGCGGTCGTCGACCGTCTCCCAGCCGCCCTGCGACGGCGTCAGCGGCCAGACGTACAGCGCCGAGTCGTCGTAGGGGATGCCGACGAACGTCTCGAACTCGGCGGCGCAGAACTCCTCGCCCTGCGCCACGAGCGCGTCGTCGCCGGGGAAGTCGCCCTCGGGCAGCTCGGTCTGGGCGATGATCTCGCCGTCGTGCGGGTCGGCGCAGGGGACCACCGGGAGCGACTCCATCTCGGTGTCGTCCTCCATCGCGCTCGCGTTGATGCAGTCGCCGACCTGCACGGAGAACACGTCGGCGTCGGCCGACTCGGTGATCTGGCCGCCGGGGGACTCGCGCGGTGCGTCCTCGGGGCCGAGGAGCGCGCAGCCGGACAGCGCGAGGAGCAGGAGGGCGGGGGCGGCGACGGACGTCGCGACGCGCCGGGTGGGGGACACGGGTACTCGATTCCGGGGGGCAGACGGGAGCCAGGGGCAGGGGCCCGGACTGGCGACGCGGCATCCAACCACGGGCGCGAACCTGTGCGTGGGCTGTGTGACCCGCTTCACAACCACCCGACGGAACCGCAGGTCCGCCGTTCACCGCGACGTCGCTCGCGGGGCCTACCGACGTGTCGGTGGTCGGGTCCACGATGGGCGCGTCCGCACCGGATCGACGAGGAGGCCCCCATGGCCGTGATCCTGAACCCGTACCTCAACTTCCGCACGGGTACCCGCGAGGTGATGGAGTTCTACCAGTCCGTCTTCGGGGGCGAGCTGAACGTCAGCACGTTCGCCGACTTCGGTGCGACGCAGGACCCGGCCGAGGCGGACCTCGTCATGCACAGCCAGCTGACGACCCCCGACCTCACGCTCATGGCCGCCGACGTGCCGCCCCGCATGGAGCTCGCGTCGGGGTCCACGATCTCCGTGTCGCTGAGCGGCGACGACGACGCGAAGCTGCGCGGCTGGTACGACGCGCTCGCCGACGGCGGGACCGTCCTCGAGCCGCTGACCGTCGCACCGTGGGGCGA
Source organism: Cellulomonas algicola (assembly GCF_019024305.1). Lineage (NCBI taxonomy): Bacteria > Bacillati > Actinomycetota > Actinomycetes > Micrococcales > Cellulomonadaceae > Cellulomonas > Cellulomonas algicola. Next base: position 149,947 of record NZ_JAHKSJ010000015.1, read on the forward strand.
CGCCTTCGGCATGTGCGTGGACAAGTTCGGCACGACGTGGCTCGTCAACATCTCCGGGCCGGGGACGGGGGCGGACGCCTGACGCGTCTCTCGTCCGACGCCCGTCGAGGCCCGTCCACGCTCGTCGCCGCCTGCCCGGGACGCCGGGCGGGCGGCGCGTCGTCCCGTCAGGCGTGGACCGGCGCGTCGGCGGCGTCGGCCGTGGCGCGGGGCCGGTCGGGGGCCGGCCGGCCCAGGAGCGCGCGCGGCGGCAGCACGCGGTCGATCCCGACCAGCGCGAGACCGAGCACGGAGAACCCCACGCCGTAGATCGCGACGTTGAGTGCCAGACCGCCCCAGCCGAGCTCGTCGAGGTCGATGAACCCGTACGGGTAGCCGAGGTCCCAGACCAGCCCGCGGACCGTCGCGAACGCGCAGTACGCGAGCAACCAGCCGAGCCAGTACGCGGCGTGCCGCAGCCGCAGCCGGCGGTGCGCGTCGAGCAGCACGAAGTCGAGGAACGCCGCGATCGGCGTGATCTCGTGCTCGATGGTGCCCGACGTCAGCCCGAACGCGACCGCCGGGGCGTCGGCGGCCTCCGGCGCCAGCACGAAGTACGAGATCAGGCCGGTGATCGCGAGGAACAGCGTGATGCCGCCCTTGAGCCACGCGGGCGGCTGCGGGCGACCGAGCAGCGACGCGAACCCGGCCCAGACCATCACGACCGCGAGCATCAGGCCCGACTGGTTGGTGAAGTAGACGAGCCCGTCGAGGTCGCCGTCGAGCCAGATCTCGTGGGTCCCGACGAGCGCCAGCGTGGCGATCGCGAACCGCACGAGCGCGACCGGGACGTTGACGGCGGAGACGGACATGGTGCGGGGCCCTTTCGACGGCAGCGTCGGTGCTGTGGACGGAACCTTCGCACCTCCACCGGGGGTGCCGCAGCCACCCGCGCCGGTGACGTGCCCACGCCCTCAGCGTGTCGCGGCGTCCCCGACGATCGCGTCCGCGTGGTCGGCGACCCACGCCATGAGCGGGAGCAGGCGCGCGACGAGCTCGTCGCCCAGCGGGGTGAGGGAGTAGTCGACGCGCGGCGGGACGGTGCCCGTGACCTCGCGGTGCACGAGCCCGTCGGCCTCGAGGGTCCGCAGCGTCTGGGCCAGCATCTTCTCGCTGATGCCCTCGACGACGCGACGGAGCTCGCCCCACCGCATCGAGCGCTCGGACAGCGCGACCAGCAGCAGGACGCCCCACTTGCTCGTCACGTGGTCGAGCAGGACCCGGCTGGGGCACGCGGACGCGAGGACGCCGTCCGTCAGGAGGCGGTCCATCACGCTGACCTCGTTGCTTACCGTCACGTCCGTACCTTACGTCGAAGTGGGTACCTCCCGACGGGAAGGTGTGCCGATGCGGCCCGGTTGACGACGAGGACACAACTGCCGCCCGGCCCGCCGGGCCACCGAGAGGACCACCATGTCGATCGTCGTCACCGGAGCCACCGGCCACCTCGGCCGCCTCGTCGTCGACCACCTGCTCGACCGCGGCGTCCCCGCTCAGGACGTCGTCGCGACGGGCCGGTCCGTCGACCGCCTCGCGGACCTCGCCGCGCGCGGGGTGCGCACGACCGTCGCCGACTTCGACGACCCCGCCACGCTGACCGCCGCGTTCGAGGGCGCCGACGTCGTGCTGCTCGTGTCCGGCAGCGAGGTCGGCCAGCGCGTCCCGCAGCACACGCGCGCCATCGAGGCCGCCTCCGCCGCCGGCGTGGGCCGCGTCGTCTACACGAGCGCCCCGCACGCCGACACGACGCCGCTGCCCCTCGCCGTGGAGCACCGGGCGACCGAGGAGGTCCTGCGCGCGTCCGGCCTCACGTGGACGGTCCTGCGCAACAACTGGTACTCGGAGAACTACCTGCCCGTGCTCGAGCAGGCGGCCGCGACGGGCGTCGTCGTGTCGAGCACCGCGGGCGGACGGGTCGCCTCCGCACCGCGCGACGACTACGCCGAGGCCGCCGCCGTGGTCCTGTCCACCGACGGGCACGACGGGCGCGTGTACGAGCTCAGCGGCGACGTCGCGTGGACGCACGACGAGCTCGCCGCGGCCGCCGCCGAGGCGCTCGGCCGGCCCGTCGAGCACCGCGCCGTGTCACCCGAGGAGCACCGGGCGATCCTCGAGGGCGCCGGCCTCGACGCGGGCACGATCGGGTTCCTGCTGACGATGGACGAGGGCATCGCGCGCGGCGACCTGGCCGACGCGACCGCCGACCTGCGCACGCTCGTCGGCCGCCCGACCGTGCCGCTGCTCGACACGTTCCGCGCCGCCCGCGCCTGACGCCCGGCACGCGCGGCGCCGCGCCGACCGCTCGGCGTCGACGACACCCGGTCGACCCGGGTCTGGGTACCGCTCATCGCGTCCGCGCGGTACTCAGACCCGGGTCGTGCGTCGCGGCGGTCGGGCGGACGGGCGGTCGGGCGGCCGTCGGACGGGCGGGCGGGCGGTCGGTCGGCGAGGCGGTGGGGGCCGGGTTAGCCTCGGGCGGGTCCGGGTCGACGGAGAGGCGGGCGCATGGGCAAGGGTGGACCGGTCACGTTCGGGGTCGTCGGAAGCGGCTGGCGCGCGGAGTTCTTCCTCCGCGCGGCACGGCTCATGCCGGACAGGTTCCGGTGCGTGGGGGTCGTGACACGGACCGCCGAGCGCGGTGCCGAGGTCGAGCGGGCGTGGCAGGTGCCGACGGTCCGCACGATCCCCGAGCTCGTCGCGGACCGGCCCGAGCTCGTCGTCGTCTCCGTGCCGTGGCCCGTCACGCCCGAGGCGACGCGCGAGCTCGTCGGGCTGGGAGTGCCCGTGCTGGCGGAGACGCCGCCCGCGCCCGACGCCGACGGCCTGCGTGCGCTGTGGGCCGACGTGGGCGCCTCCGGCCTGGTCCAGGTCGCCGAGCACAGCCCGTCGATGCCGCAGCACCAGGCCCGGATCGCGCTCGTCGACGAGGGTCTGCTGGGCACGCCGACGAGCGTGCAGATCTCGTCGACGCACCTCTACCACGCGGTCGGCCTGGTCCGGCGGCTGCTCGACGCCGGACGCGGTGAGGTCGACGTGCACGCCGTCTCGACGACCGCGCCGCTGCTCGACCCGAGGAGCCGCGACGGCTGGACCGGCGAGACCGAGCCGCGCGACCGCTGGTCGATCCTCGCGACGCTCGACTTCGGCGGCGGGCGCACCGCGCTGTACGACTTCACCGAGAACCAGTGGCACAACCCGCTGCGCACCAACCGGATCGTCGTGCGCGGCTCGCACGGCGAGCTCGTCGACGACCGCCTCACGCGCTGGGTCGACGAGCGGACCGTCGTGACGTCGTCGCTCGTGCGCCGCATGTCCGGCGTGGAGCAGGACCTCGACGGGTTCGACCTCGAGCACGTGAGCCTCGACGGCCGCGTCCTGTACCGCAACCCGTTCGACGGCGCCCGCCTGGCCGACGACGACGTCGCCGCGGCGACCCTGCTCGCCGGCACCGGCGCGTGGGTGCGCGGCGACGGCCCGCCGCCGTACCCGCTCGCCGACGGCTGCCAGGACCACCTGCTCGGCCTCGCGATCGAGGAGTCGGCACGCACCGGCCGCGCCGTCCGCACGGCCCGGGAGGCGTGGGCGGACGCGTGACCGGCCGGGTCACCTCGCGACTCCGGGCGGGCGACGCCCGCTGGTCGGAGGTCTGCCCCTCGACGGCCGACGCGACGGTCGGCTCGTCGAGACGCCCGCTAGTCGCGGACGACGCCCGCCTCGACGGCGACGATCGCCGCCTGCACGCGCGACGCGCACCCGAGCTTCGCGAGCACGCGGCTGACGTGCGTCTTCGCGGTCGACTCGGCGATGACGAGCGCGGCGGCGACGTCGGCGTTGGACATCCCCGCGCCGAGGCACGCGAGCACGTCGCGCTCGCGGCCCGTGAGCGCCGCGACCGCCTCGGCCTGCGCCGGCTCGGGCACGTCCGGTGCGGGCTCGGGCGCCGCCGCGACGAGGTCCGCGAGCAGCCGTCGCGTCACCTCCGGCGCGAGGACCCCGTCGCCCGCGGCGACGCGCTGCACGGCGTCGACGAGCGCCGCGGCGCCGGTCGTCTTCAGCAGGAACCCGACGGCGCCCGCACGGAGCATGCCGAGGACGTACTCGTCGAGGTCGAACGTGGTGAGTGCCAGCACGTCGGCGAGCCCGTCGCGCGTGATGACACGGGTCGCCTCGATGCCGTCGACGCCGGGCATGCGGACGTCCATGAGCACGACGTCGGGGCGCAGCGCGCGGGCGTTCGCGATCGCGGCGGCACCGTCGGCGGCCTCGCCGACGACCGTGATCCCGCCCTGCTCGAGCAGGAGCCGCAGCCCCGCGCGGATCGCGGCGTGGTCGTCGGCGAGCAGCACGGTGGGCGCGCGTCGCGGCGAAGGCGCTCCGCCGGCGCTCATCCGACGACCGCCGGCAGGTGCGCGCGGACGGTCCACGTGCCGTCGCGCTCGCCCGCGTCGAGCGTCCCGCCGAGCGCCTCGGCGCGCTCGCGCATGGTGAGCAGCCCGGTCCCGCCGTGCAGGGGCGGCGTGACGGACGAGCCGTCGGTCGCGTTGCTGACGGTGACGTCGAGCGCGTCGGCGCCGGCGTCGAGCACGAGGTGCGTCGTCGTGCGCGGCGCGTGCTTGGCGGCGTTCGTGAGGGCCTCCTGGACGATGCGGAACGCGGCGTGGTCCGTCGCGGCGGCGAGCCCGACGGGCACGGAGCCGGCGACCACGACCCGCTGCCCGGCGGCACGGACCGTGCGCAGCAGGTCGTCGAGGCGGTCGAGCCCGGCGGGGGCGGTCACCGCGTCGGGGCGGCCCCGCAGGACGACGATCATGGCGCGCAGCTCCGCGAGCGCGTCGAGCGTCCCGGCGCGGACCGCCCTCAGCGCGTCACGGTCGGCGTCGGGGTCCGGCGGTCCGGCGAGCGCGGCCTCGGCGCGGATCGCGACGGCCGACACGTGCCCCGCGACGACGTCGTGCAGGTCGCGCGCCGTGCGGGCCCGCTCCTCGCGGACGGCGGACTCGCGGTCGAGGTCGGCGATGTGCGCGAGGTCGTCGGCGTGCGCTCGAGCGAGCTCGGCGGCGGCCTGCTCGGCGTCGGCGCGCTGCCGCTCCGCCTCTGCGCGCCGGCCCTCGGCCTCGGCGCGGTCCCGCTCCGCCTCCGCCCGACGTCCCTCCGCCGCAGCACGGTCCGACTCGAGCGCGGCGAGCTCGTCGCGTCGCCGCACGTCGTGCGCCCACCACAGCGGTGTCCCGAAGATCGCGACCGACTGCAGGAGCATGAGGACGGCCTCGCGCGCCGGTGCCCCCAGCGCGAGCGTGACGACGGCCGACAGGACGACGAGGACGACGACGGCCACCACGATCCGCCGCCGCACGGCCTCGCGGGTGAGGAGCGCGGCGGTGTAGAGCGCGTCGAACAGCGCGACGAGCGTCGCGACGCTGCCGCCGAGCAGGGCGTCGAGCAGCGCGCAGGCCGCGGTGACCAGGAGCACCGCCACCGGGTGCCGACGCTTGACGACGAGGGCGGTCGACGCGACGACGAGCAGCACGACGTGCCACAGGCCGACCCGGTCGGCGACCACGTCGGGGACCCACGGCGCTGCCGAGCTCGCGACGCCCAGCCCGAGGAGCACGAGACCGAACAGCAGCGTCCCCACGGCGGCCGTCCGGTCGTCCCACCAGCCGCGCTCCCGCGCGACCCGCAGGAGCCGCGCACCGCGGTCCCACCAGCCGGTGCGGCCGGCGCTCGCCGGGACCGTCGACGGGGGCGCCCCGCCGGCCGTGCCGCCGACGGGCTCGCCCGGGACGCGTCGCACGGCGTCCCGCGGCTCGGCGCCCGGCCCGCCGGGTGTCGCCGGGCCCGCGGCGTCCCGCACCTCGTCCGTCGCCCCGGTCACCCACCCATCCCAGCACAGCGGCCGACGACGGCCGTCGTCCGAAGGATGTACGCCGCCGCGCAGGATCGGCCCTCCGCCCGACGCGGCGCACGGGCCTGCGCCGCGAGGGTGACGGCATGACCGAGCTGCTGGACCTGATCCGTGAGAACCCCGTCGCCGCGCTGGTCGTGGCGTGCGAGGTGGCGTTCTGGGTGTTCCTCGTCGCCGCGGTCGTGGCGCGGTACTGGTTGCGGTGGCGGCGGACGTCGACCGTCCTGCTGCTGTGCGAGCCGGTGCTCGAGGTCGTGCTGCTCGTCGCGACCGTCGGGGACCTGCTGCGTGGCAGCGAGCCGACGTGGACGCACGGTCTTGCCGCCCTCTACCTGGGCTTCACCGCGGGGTTCGGGAAGTACACGATCCACCAGGTCGACGCGTGGGTCGCGTGGCGCTTCGCGGGCGGGCCCCGGCCCCCGCGCGTGCCGAAGACCGGTGCGCCGGCACGCGCGCACGAGTGGCGCATGTGGGGCCGCGTGGTCGTCGCGTGGGTCGTCGCCGCGGTCGTCCTCGGGGTGCTGCTGCTCATCGCGCAGGAGCCCGACCAGCGCGAGGTGCTGCTCGGGTGGCTCGGGCGCGCGACGCTCGTGCTCGTCGTCTGGTTCGTCGCGGGACCCGTCTGGACGGAGCTCTCGACGCGCGGCCGTCCGGCCGACGACGCCGACGACCCCGCGGACGACCGCGAGCGCGCCGACGCCCGCTGAGCGCCGCCCGGCGGCCGCGCCCCGGATGCGGGCCGCCGGGACGGGTGCGACGGTCGGGAGATGACGCGATTCGGCTACACGCTCATGACCGAGCAGTCCGGCCCCAAGGAGCTCGTGCGGTACGCCGCCGCGGCCGAGGAGGTCGGCTTCGACTTCGAGGTGTCGAGCGACCACTACTTCCCGTGGCTCGACGCGCAGGGCCACTCCGGCTACGCGTGGTCGACGCTCGGCGCGGTCGCGCAGGCGACCAGCCGTGTCGAGCTCATGACGTACGTGACGTGCCCGATCCTGCGGTACCACCCGGCCGTCGTGGCGCAGAAGGCCGCGACGCTCGGGGTGCTGTCCGACGGCCGGTTCACGCTCAACCTGGGCGCGGGGGAGAACCTCAACGAGCACGTCGTCGGCGAGCGCTGGCCCGCGGTCGGCGAGCGGCACGACATGCTCGAGGAGGCCGTCGAGATCATCCGCGAGCTCCTCACGGGCGAGCGCACGACGTACGACGGTGCGTACTTCCGCGTCGACTCCGCACGCGTGTGGGACACCCCGGACAGCGCGGTCGAGATCGGCGTGGCCGTGTCGGGCGACCAGTCGGTGCAGCGCTTCGCGCCGCTCGCCGACCACCTCGTCGCCGTCGAGCCCGACGGTGACCTCGTCGCCTCCTGGGACGCGGCCCGCCCGTCGGGTGCGGCGCTGTCCCGCAAGATCGGCCAGGTGCCCATCAGCTGGGACCCGTCGAAGGACCGCGCGGTCGAGCGTGCGCACGAGCAGTTCCGGTGGTTCGCGGGCGGGTGGAAGGTCAACGCCGACCTGCCGACGACCGAGGCCTTCGAGGCCGCGAGCCAGTTCGTGCGGCCCGAGGACGTCGCCGAGCAGATCGCGTGCGGTCCCGACCTCGACGCGTTCGTCGAGTCCGTCCGGGCCTACTGGGAGGCCGGGTTCACCGACGTCGCGATCGTGCAGATCGGCGACGAGAACCAGGCCGAGTTCCTCGAGAAGGCCGCCGGGCCGCTGCTCGAGAAGCTGCGCGCCGCGTCGAAGGCCTGACCGCGGCGGACGGCCGTCCTGCGCGCCCGTCTGCCCGTCTGCCCATCTGCCCATCTGCCAAGCGCACCACCGATGAGAGGAGCACCGACCGTGGCCGTGACCGCCTTCCAGGACCTCCCGCTCGCCGACCGCGACCGCGCGTGGGACGGCACCGCCGCCGAGAAGCGCGTCCGCGCATGGGCCGACGCGCAGGACGAGCCCAACGAGAAGTACCGCGACGCGCACGTCTGGTACGACGCCGACGCGAAGGACAACTTCACCGCGTACAAGCTGCTCATCGCCGACGTGGTCGACGGCCGGCTGAGGGCGGTGCCGCGCGGCGTGTTCGCGGCGGCCGCGGTCATGCAGGGCTCGCGCGGCGGCGTCGACCTGCCCGACAAGGACCGCGACCGCGTGAAGAGCCACCTGGCGAAGTACTACGCGAAGCTCGACGAGACCCCACCGTGGGACGACTGACCGACGGCCATGCCGTCCGTCGGCGGTTCCTGATCGACGCGTCGGGGTGGGGAGTGCGCCGGTCAGGCAGGACGTGCCGAGTCAGTAGCCGGGGCGGAGCTTGACGCGCGGCTGGTTGTCGGCCGAGCGCGCCGACTCGACGATGCTCGGGCGGTCCGCGACGAAGTCCCCGAACGACCGGTACCCGAGCGAGCGCTCGCTGAACGCCGGGTCCATGCGCGTCATCTGGTTCTTGAGCTCGCCGAACGACACCCACTCGTCGTCGGGCTTCTTGGTGCGGACCAGGCGCATCGCGCGCATGAGCAGCTGGGTCGCGGCCCGGTGGGCGGCCTTGCCGGTGCGTGCGGGCGGTCGGTCGGCGGCCTCCGCGTCCGCGTCGTCGGTCCCGTCGGCCGCGGCGGCGCCGTCGGCCGCAGCGCGCGCGTCGGGTACAGCCACCGCACCCGCCCCCGGGGAGACGCCGTCGTCGACGGCCGGTGCACCGCCGCCCTCGGACCCGTTGCGCGCCTTCTTGCCCGACCCGCGCCCGCCGGTCGAGGCGGGACGCTCTGCGGCGACGACCTCCACCGGCTCGTCGTCCTCGGGCTCGTCGGCCGCGGACGTCTCGAGCAGGTCGTCGTAGTCGGCGAACTCGTCGCACGCCGCCATGAGCGCGCGGGACGTGGCCCCGGCGACGCCGATCCCGACGACGTACCGCCCGAGCCGCTTGGCGCGCTGCGCGAGCGCGACGTAGTCGGAGTCGCCGGCCACGACGACGACGTGCGTGACGTCGGGCAGCCGGAACAGGTCCTCGACGACGTCGACCGCGAGCCGGATGTCGGCGCCGTTCTTGAGCCCGGCGGTCACCGGGAAGAGCTGCGTGAGGTCGACGGCGCGGTCGACGAGCTGGCGCTGGTAGGCGGCGTTGGCGGGCACGGACCAGTCGGCGTACGCACGGCTGACGACGACGGACCCGAACGAGGACGCGTAGTCGAGGATCGCGCCGACGTCGACGCGCGCCTGCGCGAGCCGCTGGGCGACGGGGTCGTCGGCGCGTGCGTCCATGCGGTGCTCGCGGGCGCTGTCGCGGTACCAGTCGCCGCGGCGGAACGTCTGGTCGTAGCGCGAGATGACGATGTTGTCGAAGTCGACGTACACGGCGACGCGGGCGGTGGTGGTCTCCGGCATGCCGCCCATCCTCGCCTGCGCGGGACGCGTCCGCGGTGCGAACGCGTCATGTCAGCGGTGCCGACGCGTCCGACCGGTGGTGCGAGCGCGTCGGGTGCGCGGTGGGCGCGCGTCAGAGGCGCACGGCGGACGCGTCAGGCCTGAGGCGCGAACCGGGCCAGGTCGGCGGGGACGTCGTCGTGCCGGAGCTCGAACCAGACGGCCTTGACGGCGACGCCGCCCTCCTCGGGCGTCGTGCCCCAGCTGCTCGAGAGCCGGTCGACGAACATCACGCCGCGACCGCCGAGGGCGCTGGGCGGCGGGTTGCGAAGGACGGGGTCCTCACGGGCGCCGTCGGTGACCTCGACGCGCGTGCGGACGTCGTCGACGTCGACGCGGAGCGTCACGGGCGGGTCGGCGTGCGCGACGGCGTTGGTCACCAGCTCGCTGACGAGCAGCACGAGCACTTCCAGCCGCGCGGGCTCGACGCCGGCCTCGACGAGTCGCTCGCGTGCCCACCGGCGCGCCGGCGCGACCGCGGACAGCGCGGGTGCGACGGACGTCTCGGCGCGCATGCGGGGCCTCCTGCTCGACCTCGTCCGGGGGTGACGTGGTGGGGACTCCGCCACGGTTGTGCACATCCGGCGATTCGGCAACTCGAACTCGCCCCTCAGGACGAACCTCCACCCGCACGCGTGTGAGCATGGTCGCCGTGGCCCCCGTCGCACCGTCCACCCCGCACCGACCGTCTCCGCGCCAGGTGCGCAGGTGGCGGCGCTATCTCGCCGACGAGCGGGCCGAGGCGGCGGTCTACCGGGACCTCGCGGCGCGCCGCACGGGCGAGGAGAAGGCGATCCTGCTCGCGCTCGCGGACGCGGAACGCCGCCACGAGCAGCACTGGCTGGACCTGCTGGGCGACGACGTGGGCCGCCCGCTCCAAGGCGACGTGCGGACGCGTGTGCTGGGGTGGCTGGCCCGACGGTTCGGGTCGGTGTTCGTCCTGGCGCTCGCGCAGCGTGCGGAGGCCCGGTCGGAGTACGCGGACGAGGCCGACGCGACCCCGCGCATGGCGGCGGACGAGCGCATCCACGAGGAGGTCGTGCGGGGGCTCGCGACCCGCGGTCGCAACCGCATGTCGGGCACGTTCCGGGCGGCGGTGTTCGGCGCGAACGACGGCCTGGTGAGCAACCTGGCGCTCGTGCTCGGCATCGGTGCGAGCGGCGCGTCGCAGGCCACGGTGCTGCTGACGGGCCTGGCCGGGCTGCTCGCGGGCGCGCTGTCGATGGGTGCGGGCGAGTACGTGTCGGTGCGGTCGCAGCGCGAGCTCCTGGAGGCGTCGCGGCCCGGTCGGCACGCGGCCGAGGCGCTGCCGCACCTCGACGTGGACGCGAACGAGCTCGCGCTCGTCTACCGGGCGCGGGGCCTGGACGCCGACGAGGCCCAGGAGCGTGCGGCGCAGGTCCTCGCGACGTTCGGCCCGGGCGGCTCGCGGACCGAGGCCGTGACCGGCCTCCCGGCGGTGGCGCGCGACGCGCTCGCGGTCGCGGCGGGCGAGGGCGACGAGGACGCCGTGGTCGAGGTCGACGAGCACGAGACGATCGGCACCGCGATGGGCGCGGCGGTCGCGAGCTTCTGCTTCTTCGCGTCGGGTGCCGCGATCCCGGTCCTGCCGTACCTGTTCGGCGCCGACGGGCTGGTCGCGGTCGCGTGGGCGGCGGCGCTGGTCGGGCTCGCGCTGCTCGGCACGGGCGCGACCGTCGGGGTGCTGTCGGGCGCGTCGCCGGGGCGTCGGGCGCTGCGTCAGCTCGCGATCGGGTTCGGGGCGGCCGCGGTCACGTACCTGCTGGGGCTGGCGTTCGGCACGTCGGTCGCCTGACGACCGCCCGGAGCCGACGGACGCGGACGGGACGGGCTGTCGCCCGGTGGGTGGACGAGGTTTGGCAATCCTTACTTAGTTGAGGCTAACCTGCGCGTGTGCCCACGACGCCTCCGTCCGACGACGCACCCGCCGCTGTTCTCGGCGCTCCCGGTGCCCCCGCGCTGCGCGGCCACGACCTGCGCCTGGCCTACCACGGCACGGTCGTCGTCGAGCGCGCGGGCCTCCGTCTGCTGCCCGGCGAGGTCACCGCGCTGATCGGCCCCAACGGCTCCGGCAAGTCCACGCTGCTCCGGGCTCTCGCCCGGCTGCACCGGCCCGACGCCGGGACGATCGCGCTGCCGGACGTCGAGGACGCCCGCGCGCTGTCGGCGCAGCACTTCGCGCGCCGCGTCACGCTGCTGTCGCAGTCCCGGCCCACGCCCTCGGGCGTCTGCGTCCGCGACGTCGTCGGCTACGGCCGCCACCCGTACCGCGGCCGCTGGCGCCAGGACGACCCCGACGGCCCCCGCGCGATCGCGTGGGCGATGGACGTCACCGGCACCACCGACATGGCCGCGCGTCCCGTCGACGAGCTGTCCGGCGGCGAGCTCCAGCGCGTCTGGCTCGCGACCTGCCTCGCGCAGGACACGCGCGTGCTGCTGCTCGACGAGCCCACGACCTACCTCGACCTGCGCTACCAGGTCGAGATCCTCGACCTGGTCCGCGACCTGGCCGACGAGCACGGCGTGGCCGTCGGCGTCGTCCTGCACGACCTCGACCAGGCCGCCGCCGTCGCCGACCACGTGGTGCTGCTGCGCCGCGGCGAGGTCGTCGGCGCGGGCCTCCCGCACGAGGTGCTCACCGCCGACGCGCTCACCGAGACCTACGGCATCCGCATCGACGTGACCGTCGACGACCACGGCCGCGTCCGCACGCGTCCCGTCGGCCGGCACACGCACCGCGCCCTCACGCCTGCCTGACCCGCACGACCCGTCTGACACCGCGCCCCGCCCCCGTGGGGCGCGCCACCACCACCCGAGGAACCTCATGCGAACCCTGCGCGCCCTGCCCGCCGCCGTCGTGACGGGCACCGTCGCCGCCCTGCTGCTGACCGCCTGCGGCACCACCGAGGAGCCCGCCGCCGCGGCGGAGACGGGTGCGGCCGAGGCGACCGGCGGCCCGGTCACCCTCACCGACGACCGCGGCGAGGAGGTCACGCTCGACGCCCCCGCGACGGACGTCGTCTCGCTCGAGTGGGGCCTCACGGAGAACCTGCTGACGCTCGGCGTCACGCCCGTCGGCCAGGCCGACGTCACGGGCTACAACGTGTGGGACACGGTCGTGCCGCTCGACGCGTCCGTCGCCGACGTGGGCATGCGCGGCGAGCCGAGCCTCGACGCGATCGCCGCGCTCGACGCCGACCTCGTCGTCACCACGACCGACCTCCCGGAGGAGGTCATCGCGCAGATCGAGGAGACCGTCCCCGTCATCGCGCTGCGCGGTTCGGACGCGACCGACCCGATCGGCCACATGGAGCGGACGATCGAGGTCCTCGGCCAGGCCACGGGCACCGAGGACGAGGCGGCGAAGGCCCTCGAGGAGTTCGACGCCGCGGTCGCCGACGCGAAGGCCGAGCTCGAGGACGCGGGCCTGTCCGGCGCGAAGGTCGCGATGGCCGACGGCTGGCTGTCCGACGGAGCCGTCTCGATCCGCGCCTACACCGAGGGCTCGTACCTCGGTGGCATCGGCAAGCTGCTCGGCCTCGAGAACGCCTGGTCGCTCGAGGGCGACCCCGACTACGGCCTCGGCGGCACGGACGTCGAGGGCCTGACGGCGCTCGGCGAGGGCGTGCACTTCCTCTACATCGCCAACGACACCGAGGGCGGCGACGCGTTCACCGAGGGCCTCGGCACCAACCCGATCTGGCAGCAGCTCCCGTTCGTCGTCGCCGGCGACGTGCACCGCCTGCCCGACGGCATCTGGCTGTTCGGCGGTCCCGCCTCCGGTGAGGCGTGGATCGACGCGACGGTGGGCGCGCTGACCAAGTGAGCCTCGGTCTCGACGAGCAGGTCGACGCACCGGCGGGCACGCGCCCGGGCCGGGGCGGCGCGACGGCCATCCCGGCCGCGCCGCCCCGCACCGCAGCGCTGCCGCTGGTGGGCGTGTTCACCGCGGCCGTCGTCCTCGTGGCGGCGCTCGCGGTGCTCGACCTCACGCTGGGCACCTCCGACGTGGGGGCCCTCGACCTGTGGCACCTGCTGCGGGGCACGAGCGACGACCAGACCCTCGCGGTCCTGATCGCGTCGCGGGCCCCGCGGGTGCTCGCCGGCCTGCTCGTCGGGGCCGCGCTCGGCGTCTCGGGCGGTGCGCTGCAGTCCGTGGCGCGCAACCCGCTGGCGTCGCCCGACACGCTCGCGGTCAACGCGGGCGCGTACGTCACGGTCGTCCTGGCGGCCGTGCTCGGGATCTCGCTGCCGTTCGCGCTGAGCGGCGCGCTCACGTTCGTCGGCGGCCTGGCCGCGGCGGCGTTCGTGCTCGCGATCGCGCGCGGCGGTGCCGCCGGTCCGTCGCGCCTGGTGCTCGCGGGCTCGGCGACGATGCTCGCGCTCTCGTCGATCACCTACCTGCTCATGCTGCTGTTCGAGCAGGAGACGCAGGGCATGTTCGCGTGGGGCGAGGGCACGATCGTCCAGTCCGGGACGCAGAAGGTGGCGCAGGCGGCCCCCGTCGTGCTGGTCGCGATCGTGGTGCTCGTCGTGTGGTCCCGCCGTCTCGACGTCCTCGCGCTCGGCGACGACACCGCGTCGGTGCTGGGGCTCGACGTCCGGCGGACGCGCGTCGTCGCCGTGCTGCTCGCGGTGCTCCTGGCGGCGCTCGCCGTGACGGTCGCCGGTCCCGTCGGCTTCGTCGGCCTCTCTGCGCCGGTCATCGCGCGGCTCGTCGCGTCACGCGTCCCCGGCCTGTTCCGGCACCGGCTGCTGCTGCCGTTCGCGGCGCTCGCCGGGTGCGCGGTCGTGCTGGCCGCCGACGTGCTCATCCGGGCGCTGGTGCCCGCGCGGGCGGGCGTGATGATCCCGACGGGCGTCGTCACGACGCTGCTCGGGGCGTCCCTCATGGTGTGGCTCGCGCGTCGGCTGCGCGCGTCGGGGCCCGTGCGCGCCACGGCGTCGGTCGGTGCGCGGGCGGCGTCGCGGACGCGCGTCGGCGTCGTCGTCGGGCTGCTCGTGGTCCTCGTCGTCGGGCTGCTCGTCGCGGGACTGCTGCTGGGCGACCGGCTGCTGCTCACCGGTGACGTCGCCAACTGGCTCGCCGGGACCAGCGGGCGACAGGTGTCGTTCGTGCTCGACCAGCGCGTGCCGCGCGTCCTCGCGGCGCTGCTCGCCGGTGCCGCGCTCGGCCTCGCCGGCACGTCGGTGCAGGCCGTCGCGCGCAACCCGCTCGCCGAGCCGGGGCTGCTCGGCATCACCGGCGGCGCGGGTGTCGGCGCGGTGCTCGCGACCTTCCTGCTGCCCGGGACGTCCGTGTGGGGCGTGTCCGTCGGCGCGGTGCTCGGCGCCGGGCTCACGTTCTCGCTCGTCTACGGCCTGTCGTCGCGGCGCGGGCTGAGCTCCGACCGGCTCGTGCTCGTCGGCATCGGCGTCTCCGCGGCTGCGAGCTCGATCATCACGCTGCTCGTGGTGCTCACGAGCCCGTGGAACACGACCATGGCGCTCACGTTCCTGTCCGGGTCGACGTACGGCCGGACGGCCGCGCAGGTGTGGCCCGTCGCGATCGCGCTCGTCGTGCTGACCCCGCTGCTGGTGCGCTGGCGGCGCGACCTCGACGTCATCGCGCTCGACGACGACGTGCCGCGCGTGCTCGGCGTGCCGCTCGAGCGCACCCGGCTCGGGCTGCTCGTCGTCACCGCGCTGCTCACGGCTGTCGCCGTGTCGGCCGTCGGCGTCGTCGGGTTCATCGGCCTCGTCGCGCCGCACCTGGCCCGTGCGCTCGTCGGGTCGTCGCACGCCCGCGTCATCCCCGTCGCGGCCCTGCTCGGCGCGGTCGTGCTCAGCGCGGCGGACACCGTCGGGCGGACCGTCATCGCCCCCGCGCAGATCCCCGCGGGCCTGGTGGCGGCACTCATCGGAGCGCCGTACTTCGTCTGGCTCCTCTGGCGCAGCCGCCGCGCCTGACCGCGCCGTGACGCACCCGGGAGGGGTGCTGCTACGCTATAAGCATCGTCAGTCGGGAGCTGAAAATGCTTATGAGCGACGTGTTCGTCGCCCTCGCGCAGGCGCACGGCATCGTTTTCCGGCCGTCGCCGGCCCTGGGCGTGCACGCACCGCTCACGCTGACCGGCCCGGACATGCCCGCGACCCCGTACGACGTGCACACGACCGGTGCGCTGTACCCCTCGCGCGTGCGCCGGTACAGCGTCGACCGGTACGCGCTCGCTGCGGCGCGACCTCGACCGCTCGTCATCGCCGCATCCGCGACGCGCGCGGCTCGCGACACCGCGCTCGAGGTCGGCGTGTCGCTGCTCGTCGCCCCCGACGGCGGCCCCGTCACCGGTGTGCTGATCGACGCGAGCGGGCGCACGCACGTCGTTGACGCGCCGACCGCGCACGAGGCAGCGGACGAGGCACCACGGCGTTCGGGCCGCACGCCGTGGGGCGCCTACGCACTCGCGATCTCCCTGCTGCACGACCCCACCCCGCGCAGCCAGGCCGCGCTGGCGTGCGAGGTGTCCCTCACGCAGCCGCGGGTCTCGCAGGCGCTCAGGGACATGCACGACTTCGTCGCGCGCGAGCCGGCCGGCTGGGCCGTGCGGGACTCGGACCAGCTCGCGCGCTGGCTGCGTGACCGGTACCCGCAGCCCCGGACCAGCGCGACGTGGCTCACGCTCGACGCCCCCGTCCTGGCGACGAGGGCGATCGCTGGTGCACTCGAGGACGCCGGTGTCCGGTACGCGGTCACCGGGCAGGTCGCCGCCGACTCCTACGCACCATGGGCGCGGCCGACGCGCACGACCATCTGGGCCGACCAGCTCGTCGACCTGTCCGCTGTCGGCTGCACACCCGCACGGGCGACCGACGCCACCGTCACCATCGCGGTGCCGGACGACCCGTACGCACTGCAAGACGCGACGTTGCGTGGAGGACTGCACCTGGCTGATCCGTGGCGGGTCTGGCTGACGCTGGCCCAGGACGGCGACGACGCCGCGGCGGACCGGCTGCGCGAGAAGCTGGTACAGGCGGCATGAGCTCGCTCGTGCTCGCGTCGACCTCGAAGGCGACCGACGCGGGTTGGCTCGCCGCGGCGGACATCGCCTCGGTCGCCGGCGCGGTCGGTGTCCCCTACCGGCTCGTCGGCGGCCTGGCGGTCACGCTGCTGGTCCACGTCCACGGCGCGGACGAGCTCGCTCCTGCCCGCGAGACCGCCGACGCCGACCTCGGTGTGCCGTTCGACGTGTGCGCGACGATCGCCTTCGGCAGGCGCTTCTCGACGTGGGATATGGCCAGATGCAGGGCAACCGGTTCGTGCGCGTCGACGCGGACGGGCGCGAGCTGGTGGTCGACGTGCTCACGACGTCGTACACCGGCCGGATGGAATCGAACCAGGAGCGCGGCCAGCTCGTCGTCGACGCCATCCCCGGCCTGCACACCGCGCTCCGCGAGCCGGCGACGGCCGTCGAGCTCACCGCCGTGCTCACCGACGGGACCGAGCTGCACACCACCCTCCTGCTACCGGACGTCGCCGCAGCCCTCGTGCTCAAGGCGTACGCATACCGCGGCCGGTACGCCGGGTCCGACGCCGTGGACATCCACCGGCTGCTCGAGGCCGCGAACGTCGCGGGTCGGACCGCGGCCGACTGGCCCGGGCGGACCGAAGGGCGAGACGCCGCCCACGTGCTCCACACGTCGTTCGGGGCTGCGGCGTCCGAACGCTGCACTGCGGGGAGCAGACGCGCGCGTCCGGCTCCTGGTGCAGAAGATCGTCGCCACGCACTGACCTCCGGCGCGGCCGACAGGCGATACGCACCTGCAGTGTCCATGTGACGAACACCTGGGTTTAGGCAAGCCTCACCTTCGCGTAGGGTGGCGGGCGTGACGACGACCACGACGACGGACGCCACCGCCGCCGCGACCGACGCCCTGCCGTTCCGCATGTTCGCGGTGCAGGTGTCCGACGTGCAGCGCCTGTGCCCCAGCGTCCTGCGCCTCACCTTCACGGGTGAGGACCTCGACCGCTTCGCGGACAACGGGTTCGACCAGCGCATCAAGTTCTTCCTGCCGCTGCACGACGCCGGCTACGACGAGCTGCTCTCGCTCGACGGCAGCGCCGACTGGTACGGCCGCTGGCGCGCGCTGCCCGACGAGCGCCGCCACACCGTCCGCACGTACACCGCGCGTGCCGTCCGCCAGCACCGCCGCGAGCTCGACGTCGACGTCGTGCTGCACGGCGACCTCGGACCGGCGTCCCGCTGGGCCGGCACGGCCGCCCCCGGCGACGAGCTCGTCATCCTCGGCCCCAACGCCGACGCGGTCGGCCCGCACGGCGGCGTCGACTTCGTGCCCCCGGCGCGCACCGACCGCCTGCTCATCGCGGGCGACGAGACGGCGCTGCCCGCCATCGCGGGCATCCTCGAGCGTCTGCCCGCCGACGCGCGGGGCGAGGCCATCATCGAGATGCCGCACCCCGAGGACCGCCTCGACCTCGTCGCCCCCGCGGGTGTGACCGTCCGCTGGTACGGCCGCGGCGACGAGCCGCACGGCTCGCTGCTCGTGCCCGCCGTCCAGGCCGCGTGCGCCCGCATGCTGCCCGGCCAGGCGCCTGCGCCCGACGTCGTCCTCGAGGACGTCGACGTCGACGAGGGCATCCTGTGGGAGGTGCCGGTCGACTGGTCGACCGGCGCCCCGCTCGCCGAGGAGGCGCACCTGTACGCGTGGCTCGCCGGCGAGGCCGCGGTCATCAAGACGCTGCGCCGCCACCTCGTGTCCGAGTGCGGCGTCGACCGCAAGGCCGTCGCGTTCATGGGTTACTGGCGCGAGGGGCGCTCCGAGGCGAGCTGACCGCTCGTCGACCTGTCCGGCTCGCCCTCGGCGCGGCTGGATCGCGGCGCCCGGCAGGCCCGTCAGCCGTCGCCCGCTCGGCGGCAGGCCGACGACACCCCTCTACGACGCGCCGCGCTCCGCGGTGACCGCGCGCACGGCAAGCCCGACTGCGGTCCGGAGGTCGGCGACGCTCTCCGGCGTTCCCGGCGGCGGGCCGCTGAGTGACCCGGCCCCGATGAGCCGGTCGAAGACGAGCCCGTCGAGGAACGCCACGAGCGCGTCGCCGCGTCGCTCCGCGTCCGGCACGCCAGCACGGGCCAGCAGCTCACGGGCCTGCACGCGGAACCCGACCCCGTGGGCGAGGACCGTGCGCAGCTCGGGGTGGTGCGTGGCCTCGAGCAGGCAGGCGTAGCGCACGAGCGTGCGGGTGCGCCCGGTGCTGAGCCAGGCGTCGAGGACGACGGCGACCTGGGCGGCGAACGCGTCCACGTGGTCGGGCTGCAGTGCGCCCGCGAGGTCGGCTGACTCGCCCCCCGAGCCCACGAAGCGCAGTCCCTGGTCCGCGAGCTCGGCCTGGTCCAGGTCGGCGAGCCGTTGGACGACCGCCTCGACGAGGGCCCGACGGGTGCGGAAGTGCACCGAGGTGGTGCCCGTCGGGACCCCGGCTCGCGCGTCGACCGCGCGGTGGGTGAGCCCGCGCATCCCGGCGTCGGCGACGAGCTGGATCGCCGCGTCCGTGAGGACCGCGAAGCGCGGTGGACGGTCCTGACTCACGACGTCGCCGCCTTTCCTCGAGCATCTACAGGTGTAGTAGCCTGGATTCTACAGGTGTAGTGCCGAGGATGGGGACGGACATGCGGGAAGCACGGAGTGCGGTCGTGGTCGGCGGAGGTATCGGCGGACTCGCGGCGGCCGTGGCGTTGCGACGGGTCGGCTGGTCCGTGACCGTGCTGGAGCGCGCCGACGCGTTCGAGGAGGTCGGCGCCGGCATCAGCCTCATGTCCAACGCGCTCGCCTGCCTCGACGCGCTCGGTCTCGGGGAGGCCGTGCGCGACGGCTCGCGCCCGCAGCTCGGCGGCGGGATGCGGACGCCGTCCGGCGCCTGGCTCTCCCGGCTCGACGGTGCGGCCGTGGAGGAGGAGCTCGGCGTCAACGCCGTCGTCCTGCCACGCCCCGAGCTCCTGGCGCTGCTCTTCGGTGCGCTGCCGGACGAGTCCGTGATCACCGGCGCGACGCCGTCGGCGATCGTCGACGACGAGGACGGCGTCGCGGTGCGCTACGTGCGCGACGGTCACGAGGGCACGCTCCGTGCGGACCTCGTCGTGGGCGCCGACGGGCTGCGCAGCTGGGTGCGCGCGCAGCGGTGGCCGGACGCGCCCGGACCCGTCCACGACGGGTCCACCGCCTGGCGCGCGATCACGACGGCCCCGGTCGGGACGGACGTCGAGATGAGCCAGACGTGGGGTGCCGCGCAGGAGTTCGGGTGCATCCCCCTGGCCGACGGGCGCGTGTACTGGTACGCCGCCGCGTCGACGCCGGAGGGAGAGCGGGCCCCCGACGAGCTCGCGGAGGTGCGCGCGCGCTTCGGCACCTGGCACGCGCCCATCGCCGACGTGCTCGCGGCCACCGACCCGGCGGCGGTGCTGCGGCACGACGTCTACCGGCTCCCCGACCTCCCGACGTACGTCCGCGGCAGGGTGGCCCTGCTGGGCGACGCCGCGCACGCGATGGTCCCGAACCTCGGCCAAGGCGGTGCCCAGGCGATCGAGGACGCCGTCGTGCTCGCGGCGGCGCTCGCATCGACGCCCGACCTGACGTCAGCGCTGGACGCGTACGACCGGCAGCGGCGCCCACGGAGCCAGTCGATCGGCCGTGCCGCCACGACGATCAGCCGCTTCGGGCAGCAGCTGCGCCACCCCGTCGCGGTGGCGGTGCGCAACACGGCGATGCGGCTCACCCCGGACCGCGTGGCGCTGAGCTCGATGGCCCGCTTCGGGCGCTGGACACCCCCGACGCTGCCGGCCCCGGGTCCGCGCTGACCCGACACCGCGCACTTCTGGCGGTCGCTGAGCGGTCCGTGGCGGTCGCACCCTTGGCAGGGCGCGCCGGGCTCGACAGAGTCGTGCCATGTCCCAGGCTCGCGTGCTGCCCGCGTTCGACGGTGAGGTCCTGGTCCCCGGCGACCCGGGGTACGACGAGGCGCGCGCCGTCTGGAACGGCGCGATCGACCGCAGACCGCGGTACGTCGTGCGGTGCGCCGGTGCGGACGACGTGCAGCGCGCCGTCCGCGTCGCGCGCGAGCACGGGCTGACGCTCGGCGTCCGCGGCGGCGGGCACAGCGCCGCGGGGTGGGCGGTGCCCGACGACGGGCTGATGATCGACCTGTCGGGCATGCGCGAGGTCGCGGTCGACCCGGCCGCGCGCACGGCCCAGGTGCAGGGCGGCGCGCTGCTCGGCTCGCTCGACGCGGCCACGCAGCCGTTCGGGCTCGCGACGACGGCGGGCATCGTGTCGCACACGGGCATCGGCGGGCTGGCGCTCGGCGGCGGCGTGGGGTGGCTCGCGCGGCAGGTCGGTCTGACCTGCGACAACGTCTGCGGGTTCGAGGTCGTCACGGCCGAGGGGGAGGTCGTCCGAGCGACCGCCGACGAGAACCCGGACCTGTTCTGGGGGCTGCGCGGCGGCGGCGGCAACTTCGGCGTCGTCACGCGCTTCGACCTCACGCTGCACGACGTCGGGACTCAGGCCCTCGTGGCCGAGGTGGACCTCGACCCCGAGCACGCGCTCGACGCGCTGCGGACCTGGGTCGCCCGGGCGTCGGACGCCCCGCGACCCGCCACGCTCTACGCCGACCTCGTCGCCGGGGGCGCGCTCACGCTCGGGTTCTCCTGGGTCGGGGATCCCGCCGGGGCGGAAGGGCTCGTCGCGGAGCTCGACCGGCTCGGGACGCCGCTCGCCCGACGCGTCGAACCCCGCTCGTACCTCGAGCTGCAGAGCCAGTCGGACGTCCCGACCGCGCACGGCTTCCGGCGCTACGCGAAGAGCCACTACGTCCGGGGTCTGACCGACGCGGCGCTCGAGGCGTTCCTGGCGCACGTCGACGCGCGCGTCGGCGCGGCGAGCCTCGTCGCGTACGGCGGCGCGATCGCGGACGTCGACCCGGACGCGACGGCGTTCGTCCATCGTGACGTCGAGTTCGAGTACGACGTCGGTGCGCGGTGGGAGGACCCGGCGGACGACGAGGCCGTCGTCGCGTCGTGCCGCCGCCTCGCGTCGGGGCTCGAGCCGTGGAGCACCGGGGTGTACGTCAACGCGCTCGCCGACGAGGGCGCCGCGGGCGTCCGGCGGGCGTACGGGGACGGAACCTACGCACGGCTGCGCCAGGTCAAGGCGGCCTGGGACCCCGAGAACGTCTTCCGCCTCAACCAGAACATCCCGCCGGCCTGATCTCGCGAGGTCCCGTCCGGACGGCTGCGGGCGGCACCGCGGGTCGGGTCGAGGACCGCCGGTTGCCGGTCGGCGGTGCGCCCCGCACGCTGGGAGGACGACGAGAGGGGACGCATGAGCTCGACCGACCCGTACCGCAACCCGGACCCCGACCCCGACGAGACGCCGGGGCTCGAACCCGGTGGCGGCGTCGCACCCGGCGACACGCCGCCCGCGGAGTCGTCCACGTCCGGCGCGTCGGACCGGCAGCCCGGCACCGCGTCGACACGCGCCAACTGGATGGCGTACGGGGTGATCGGGGCGTTCGTCGTCCTGATCGGCCTGTTCTTCGTGGGGTACGCGATCGGTCTGCTCGACTGAGTTCCCGTCACGCGTCCTGCGCCGCTCCTGACGCCCGGGTCTGCGGAGCCGGGTGCGTAGCACCGGTGCGTGACGCGCGCCACCCGTCCGGCGGGGCGCCGGCTCCGAACCACGGTCGACCCGTCCCGACGAGCCGACTGCGAGCGTCCCCATGTCCACCCTGGTCGTCTGCGCGACCCCCGCGCCGCCCTCCCCGTTCGCCGGGGTGGCGGCGCGCGTTCGTCGCGTACGCGAGCCGTGGGGCACACTGACCGGCGTGACGAACCCCGCGCGCGAGTCGGTGGCCGACTCCGCGCAGGGCCTCATGGCGGCGGTGGCGACCGGTGACCAGGCCGCCTTCGCGAGCCTCTACGACCTGCTGTCCCGCGCCGTACACGGCACGTGCCTCGGCGTCCTGCGGGACCCCGACCACGCCGCCGAGGTCGCGCAGGAGGTGTGGGTCGAGGTGTGGCGCACCGCCGCCCGCTACGAGGCATCGCGCGGGTCGGTGCGCACCTGGGTCACGACGCTCGCGCACCGCCGGGCCGTCGACCGCGTGCGGGCCGTGCAGGCGCAGCGCGACCGCGACCAGCGGGTGCTCGACGAGAGCACCGAGCGCCCGTTCGACGTGGTCGCGGACGACGTCGAGCAGCGCCTCGAGCAGTCCGCCGTGCGCGACTGCCTGGGCTCGTTGACCGAGACGCAACGCACCGCGGTTGTCCTCGCCTACTACGGCGGCCGGACCTACCGTGAGGTGGCGGCCGAGCTCGACGCGGCGCTGCCGACCGTGAAGTCCCGCATCCGCGACGGGCTGCTGCGCCTCAAGGACTGCCTGGGGGTGACCGCGTGAGCGAGCACGACGACGTCCGCGCCCTCCTCGGCGCGTACGCGCTCGACGCCGTCGACGACGACGAGCGCCGCGCCGTGGAGGCCCTCGTGGCCGCCGACCCCGACGCCGCTCGCGAGCTCGCCGACCTGCGCGCCGTCGCCGCACGACTGGGTGCCGCCGTCGAGGCCGAGCCGCCCGCGGGCGCCCGGGCCGCCGTGCTCGCCGCGATCGCGTCGACGCCGCAGGACGCGGACGAGCGCACGTCGCCGGACCATGACGGCGTGCCGCCCGTCGTCGTCGCCGACATGCCG
Organism: Cellulomonas algicola; assembly: GCF_019024305.1. NCBI lineage: Bacteria > Bacillati > Actinomycetota > Actinomycetes > Micrococcales > Cellulomonadaceae > Cellulomonas > Cellulomonas algicola. The sequence continues at coordinate 173,062 of NZ_JAHKSJ010000015.1, forward strand.
TCCGCCGACGTGCCGTCCGCCGAGGTGCCGGCCGCCGAGGTGCCGGCCGTCAGGCCGGAGTTCGTCGCGGCGCCCTCGGTCGTCCCGCCCGTCGACGAGCGGTCGACCCCGCGTCGCGGTCCCGCGCGCTGGTACGCGCTCGCCGCCGCGGTCGCGATCGGGGCGGCCGTCCCGGGTGCGCTGCTCGTGCAGCAGGTCGCCCACACGCGCCAGGTCCAGGCCGAGCAGCAGCAGGTCGCGGACCTCCTGACCGACCCGTCCGCGGTGCTCGTGCACCAGGACGTGGCCGACGGCGGCGACGTGACGGCGATCCTCACCGACACACGGGCCGTCTTCACGGCGGAGAACCTGCCCGACCCCGACGACGGGCGCGTCTACCAGCTCTGGGTCGTCCGTGAGGGGCAGCCGCTCTCCGCGGGTGTCATGACGAGCGACGACGGGACGGTCCGGCAGTTCGCCGACGACTTCGCGCCCGGGGACGCGCTCGCCGTGACGGTCGAGCCGGCCGGCGGGTCCGCGCAGCCGACGAGCGACCCGATCGTGGTCCTCGCCGCGGCCTGACGCCGCACGCCGCACGCCCGCCGCACACGCCCGCCGCACGCCCGCCGACCTCGCCGCGGCCGGCCGTCGAGCGTGCGCCCCCGTCGTCCCGGCGGCCCGCGCTCGCACGCCCGACGACCCTCGGCGCGCGGGCGTCGCCCTGATGATCCCGTCGCGCGCGGACGCCGTCCCGACGAGCCGCACCCGGGACGACGAGAGCCCCCTCGCCGCAGGAGGCGAGGGGGCTCCGTGCTCCCCGACGGGCACCATGTCCGGGCACCGCAGGGGTGCCCCCGTCGGGGAGCGGGACGGTCCGGCACCGCACGGGACCGGACCGAGCCGTCACATCGTCGGCATGAGCACCGAGTCGATGAGGTAGACGGTCGCGTTGGCGGTGTGGACGCCGCCGCAGACGACCTTGGCGTCGTTGACCATGAGCTCGTCGCCCGAGCCGGTGACCTCGACGGTGCCGCCCTGGACGGTGGTCTGCGTGCCGACGACCTGGTCGGGCGTGAGCTGACCGGGCACGACGTGGTACGTGAGGATCGACGTCAGCGTCGGGGTGTCGGTCTTGAGGCCCTCGATCGTCGCGGGGTCGATCTTCGCGAAGGCGTCGTCGACGGGCGCGAACACCGTGAACTCGTCGCCGTTGAGCGTGTCGACCAGGTTGACGTCGGGGTTGAGCTGGCCGGAGACGGCGGCGGTGAGGGTCTTGAGCATCGGGTTGTTCGACGCGGCGACCGCGACGGGATCGGTCGACATGCCCATGACCGAGCCGGGCCCGTCGGGGACGGCGGCGGCGTAGTCGGCACAGCCGGGGCCGACGAGGTCCGCGGCGGGGTCGGCGGCCATCATCCCGTCGTCCTCGGGCGTCGACTCCTCCATGGGCGTCTGCTCCATCGTGGCCGTCTCGTCGGCGCCGGCCGTGTCGTCGCCCGAGGAGCACGCGGTGAGGGTGAGCCCGGTGACACCGGCGAGCAGGACCGCGGCGACGCGGGTGCGGGTGGTGGTCTTCATGGTGGTTCCCTCCTGAGTCCGAAGGGAGCGGCCCGGTGCCCGGTGGCTCCCCTGTCGAGGGTGGTTCGGGGCCGTCGACGGGGTGGATGGGTGCGGATGTCGACGAGTTCCCGACGCGTCCCGGACCCATCCGCGGGGGTCCTCGGCGGCGAACGTCGGGCATGGACCTGCTCACGCTCGCGCTGATCGGCCTCGTCGGCGGCCTCGTCACCGGCGTCTCGCCGTGCATCCTCCCCGTGCTGCCCGTCGTGCTCGTCGCGGGGGCGACGGGGTCGTCGGGTGCAGCCGGACCGCCGGGGAGCCCGTCGGGGCGCCGGACGCGGCCGCGCGTCGCCGGGGGCGCCTCGTCGTCGGGCTCGGGCACGTCGGGGGCAGGCCTGCCCGGCTTCGGCGTCCTGCCGGTGCCCGACTTCCTGCGCGGCACGGCGGCGGGCACCGCAGCGGGTGACGGCGGGACGCGTGCCGCCGGTGCGGGTGGGGGTGCGGTGACGGCGACGATCGACGGACCGCCCTCGGGCGACGAGCCGACGGTGACGCGGGCGCGCCGGTCGGCTCGTCCCTACCTGGTCGTCGCGGGCCTGGTCACGAGCTTCACGCTCGTCACGCTGCTCGGCAGCGTCGTGCTGTCGGTGCTGGGCCTGCCGCAGGACCTGCTGCGCTGGACGGGCATCGTCGTGCTCGCGGTGATCGGCCTCGGCCTGCTCGTGCCGCGGCTCGAGGCGATCATCGAGCGGCCGTTCGCGCGACTCGCTCCGCGCAACGCCCCCCGCTCGAGCCGCGGCGGGTTCGTGCTGGGTCTCGGTCTGGGCGCGGTCTACGTGCCGTGCGCGGGTCCGGTCCTCGCGGCGATCACGGTCGCGGGTGCGAGCGGGAACGTCGGCCCCGGGACCGTCGTGCTGACCGTGGCGTTCGCGCTGGGTGCTGCCGCGCCGCTGCTGGCCGTCGCGCTGGCCGGACGTCGGGCGTCGGAGCGCGTCAAGGCGTTCCGGTCGCACCTGCGCGCGGTACGGGCGGTCGGCGGTGCGCTCATGATCGCGCTCGCGCTCGCGCTGTCGTTCAACCTGACGGACGCGATCCAGCGCGCCCTGCCCGGCTACACCGACCGGTTGCAGGAGCAGATCGCGGCCGATCCTCGCGTGCAGCGCGAGCTCGACCTCGGCGGTCTCGTCACCGCGGAGAACGAGGGCCTGAGCCGCTGCACCGACGGTGCCGAGGAGCTCGAGGAGTGCGGCCCGGCGCCCGCGATCCGCGGCATCGACACGTGGCTCAACACGCCCGACGGCGCACCCGTCGACCTGACCGACCAGCGGGGCAAGGTCGTGCTGCTCGACTTCTGGGCGTACTCCTGCATCAACTGCCAGCGGTCCGTCCCGCACGTCGTCGCGTGGGACGAGGCGTACCGCGACGCCGGGCTCGTGGTGGTCGGCGTGCACACGCCCGAGTACGCGTTCGAGAGGGAGACCCGCAACGTCGTCGACGGCGCCCGCCGGTTCGGCATCGAGTACCCCGTCGCGCAGGACAACGCGTACGCGACGTGGACCGCGTACCGGAACCGGTACTGGCCGGCCGCGTACCTCGTCGACGCCGACGGGCAGGTGCGCCACGTCTCGCAGGGCGAGGGGAACTACGAGGCGACGGAGACGATGATCCGCGAGCTGCTCGTCGCCGCCGACCCCGACGTCGTGCTCCCGCCGCGCACGCAGGTCGACGACGCGACTCCGCAGGAGGACGTCACCCCCGAGACGTTCCTCTCCGTCTCGAAGCGCAGCAACGTCGCCGGGGAGTACGTGCAGGGCGAGCACACCTACGCACTGCCGACCGGGCAGGATCCCGACACGGTCGCGCTCGGCGGGACGTGGACGACGGACTTCCAGGGCGCGAACGCCGGCGCCGACGCCACCCTCCGGCTCCGCTACCACGCGGCCGTCGTGCAGACCGTGCTCGGCGGGACGGGCGAGGTCGGGTTCGTCGTGCGCGGCGCCGACGGGCGCGTCGTGGACCGCGGCAGGCTCGACGTCGCCGGGTCGCCGCGGTCCTACCCGGTCGTCGACGGCGACGAGGTCGCGGAGGGGACCGTCGAGCTCGACGCCCCCGAAGGCGTGACGGTCTACTCGTTCACCTTCGGGTGACGCCCGCGACGGACACGGATCCGGGCGCGACCAGCCACGGCGCGCAAGAACGTCTGTCAGGGTGGTGCGCATGCGGACCCTCACGCTGACCTCGACGATCGCCCTCTGCACCCTGGCCCTCGCGGCCTGCGCGACCGACCCGGAGGCCCAGGAGACGCCGCCCCCGGCGACGTCCGCGTCGGCGCCTGCCGCGTCGTCCTCGCCGACCGGCTCCGTCGCGACGGACGTCGCACCCGAGGTGATGCTGACCGAGGCGGCGTGGACGGCCGTCGGTCCGCAGGCCCCGCGCGACGAGTCGACGGGCGTCGTCGACTGGCGCCTGCCGGAGGCGTGCGCCGCGGGCGACCCGACCGGCGCGTCGGCGATGCGGACCGTCTCCCAGGGCTCGGGTGAGTTCGAGGCCCCCGTGGGCGTGCAGCAGGTCGCCGTGCTCGCGGATGCGGACGCCGCCGTCGCGGAGGCGGAGCGTCTGACCGCCGCGCTGGGCGCGTGCACCGAGGGTGAGCCGCCGACCCGGTACGTCGCGGAGCCGCTCGCGGTGGGGGCGCAGGGGCTCGGGCTGGCGACGGACTACTACGGCTCGTCCGCGTCGGGCTCGCTCGACGACGCGATGGGCACCTACGTCGCGGTGACGCGGCGCGGCAACGCCGTGATGCTCGTCGGGCTGGACGGGGGCGAGGGGACCGTCGGCTCGGCGCGCACGACCGTCTCCGGCCTCGCGCAGCAGGGCTGGGAGCTGCTGTGCCCGTTCGACTCGGCGGGTTGCTGACGCACGGCGCGAACCCGCCGACGGCACCCGCGTCCTGACCGCACAGGTCGCGCGCGGTCGGTACGCGCCCGCTCGCCCCGGCGGCGCCGACCGTGGGGCCGTCGACGCGTCAGGACGTCGGGCGGAGCACGGTCAGCCGCAGGGCGGCGCGCGCCCCCGCCGGCACGACGGGCGCACGCGGGGCGACGGGCGCGACGCGCACGTAGGCCTCGCCGAGCGGCGGCCGTGGGTCCCGGTCCCCGGCGTTCGGCCACAGCGCGCACGCGCGTTCCGCCTGGGCGGTGATCGTCAGCGACGGGTTGACGCCGAGGTTCGCGGTGATCGTCGAGCCGTCGAGGACGTGCAGCCCGTCGTGGCCGAAGACGCGGTGGTACGGGTCGACGACGCCGTCCGCGGCGCTCGTGCCGATGGTGCAGCCGCCGATGAAGTGCGCGGTCATCGGCACGTCGACGATCTCCCCGAGGCTGCTGAACGCCCCGCCACCGACGTGCGCGGCCATGCGTCGGTAGGCGGCGTTGGCCTGCGGGATCCACGTCGGGTTCGGCTCGCCGTCACCGGGTGTCGAGGTCAGGCGCCAGCGGCCGAGCCGCGTGCGGCGGGGGGAGACGGTGATCGACGCGTCGCCGGTCTGCATGACGAGCCCGATGACGGTGCGCTGCGACCACGACCCGAGCCCGGTGAGGACCGACGCGGCGCGCGCCGGGTGCCGCGCCACCTGACCGAGCCACCGCACGGGCCGCGGGACGCGTCCCCCGCCGTCGGTGAGCACCGTCGCCAGGAGCCCCATGAGGTTCGACCCGCGCCCGTACCGGACCGGTTCCAGGTGGGTGCGCTCGTCGAGCCAGACCGACGACGTGATGGCGACGCCGCTGTTCAACGGCTCGCGCCGCCGCCACCCGCGCACGCGTCGAGCCGCGCCGCCGAGCGACTCGGAGTTGGTCCGGGTGAGCGCGCCGAGCCGGTCGGACAGGCCCGGGAGCGTCCCGTCGGCCTTGAGCCGGTGCAGCAGCGACTGCGTGCCCCACGCACCCGCGGCGACGACCACCTGGTCGGCGACGAGCCGGCCGACCGGCCCGCGCCGCCCGGTCGGCACCGTCGAGACGGCCCACCCCCCGCCGGGACGCGGCGCCAGCGACGTCACCGTCGTGTCCGGGACGATCCGCGCGCCCGCGCGCTCGGCGAGCCACAGGTAGTTCGTCTCGAGCGTGTTCTTGGCCCCGTGCCGGCAGCCGGTCATGCACTCGCCGCACTCGAGGCACCCGCGTCGCTCGGGCCCGGCCCCGCCGAAGAACGGGTCGGGCACCGCGGCCCCCGGCGTGCCGAACACGACGCCGACCGGTGCCGGCCGGAACGACGAGTCCACCCCCAGGTCGCGCGCCGCCGCCAGCACCACGCGGTCCGCGGGCGTGACCGTCGGGTTGTCGACGACCCCGAGCATCCGCCGCGCCTGGTCGTAGTGCGGCGCGAGCTCGTCCCGCCAGTCGGTGATCCCGGCCCACTGCGGGTCGTCCCAGAACGCGGCCGACTCGGGCTCGTACAGCGTGTTCGCGTAGACGAGCGACCCGCCGCCGACTCCCGCCCCCGCGAGGACGACGACGTCGGGCAGCACGTGGATCCGCTGGATGCCGTGGCAGCCGAGCCGCGGCGCCCACAGGAACCGGCGCACGTCCCACGACGTCCGCGGCAGCGTCGCGGGCGTGAAGCGTCGGCCGGCCTCGAGGACGGTGACGCGGTACCCCTTCTCGGAGAGCCGCAGCGCCGCGACCGACCCGCCGAACCCGGACCCCACGACGACGACGTGCGGGCGCGCGTCGCTCCCCGCAGACGTCATCGTCGACCTCCGGCACCACCGCCCGCGTCGGTCACGGACGTCGTGATGATAGGACGACGCCGACCTCGGGCCGGGGTCAGCGTCCGGCCAGGGCGGGGACGGCCTCGCTCGTCGCGTCGAGCGGGCGCTCGTCGGTCGCCGCGACGAGGGCGCGGACGAGCGGGTGCCACGGACGGGTCGTCGGGCCGGTGAGCACGAGGTCGCGCGTCAGCGTGGGCGCGAGCGGGGCCATGACGACGCCGTCGGGGAGCAGGCCGCCGCCCAGGCTGGGCATGACGGAGACCCCGATGCCCTCGTCGACCATGCGGAGCATCGTCGCCAGCTCGCGGACACGCTGTCCGGGGGAGAACGGCAGGCCGGCGGTGCGGTGCAGGCGTCGGACCTGGGCCTCGCACCCGCCCCCGGACACGAGCAGCCCGTCGTCGACGAGCTCGGTCAGCGGGATCGGACCGGCGTCGACGAGCGGGTGGTCGGTGCGGACGACGGCACGGAAGTCGTCGCGCGCGACGAGCCGGGCGCCGTCCGGCGCCGGGTCCGGGTCGACGAGCACCGCGGCGTCGACGATGCCGCCCTCGAGCCAGTCCGCGAGCTCGTCGTCGTCGCCCTCGAACACGCGCACGTGGACGAGGGGCAGGCGGTCGCCCCACGTCCGGAGGAGCGTCGGCATGAGGCCCTGGCACACCGTCGGCACGGCGGCGAGCCGGACCGTCCCGGCCGACCGCGCCGAGGCGTGCTCGGCCGTGAAGGCGTCGGCGGACGCGATCGCGGCGCGCGCGTGGGGGAGCAGGCGGGCGCCGAGCGCCGTCGGCACGACGGGCGTCGCGCGCTCGACGAGCCGGCCACCGGCCTCCTGCTCGAGCGCGGCGACAGCGTGCGAGACGGCGGACTGGCTGACGTCGAGCGTCGCGGCGGCCTCGGTGAAGGACGAGCGGTCGACCACCGCGACGAGGACCCGGAGCTGCACGAGCGTGGGCATGAACCGACCGTATCGCGGTATGAGCCAGATGCGTTTGCCTCATGTCAGAGGTCTCGGCCACGGTGGTCCACGTGACCCGGGACCGGACGATCGTCGTCTACTACCTCGCCGCCGCCCTCGTGTGGGGCGCGAGCTTCCTGTTCATCAAGGTCGGGCTCGACGAGGGGCTGAGCCCGGCGCAGGTCGTGCTGGCGCGGCTGACGCTGGGGGCGGTCGCGCTGCTCGTCGCGATGCTCGTGCTGCGGCGGCGCTGGCCGCGCGGTGCCCGGACGTGGGGGCACCTCGCGGTGCTCGGCGTCGTCCTGTGCGTCGTGCCGTTCCTGCTCTTCTCGTGGGCCGGGCTGTACCTGACGTCGGGGCTCGAGAGCATCCTCAACGCGACGACGCCGCTCATGACCGCCGCGTGGGCGGCGGCGCTGCTGCCCACCGAGCGGCTGGTCGCCCGGCAGCGGGTCGGCCTGCTCGTCGGCATCGTCGGCGTGGTGGTGGTCGTCGCGCCGTGGACCTGGCTCGCGGGCGGCGTGTCCGCGAGCGTCCCGGCCGTGCTCGCGTGCCTCGGGGCGACGGCGAGCTACGGGATCGGCACCACCTACCTGCGCCGGTTCGTCACGCCGCTGGGCCTGCCGCCCGAGTCGGTCGCGGCGGGGCAGATCGGCGCCGGTGCGCTCATGGTGCTGGCCGCGTCGCCGTTCGTCGTGCCGGCGAGCGCGCTCGGCACGCTGGAGGTGTCGTGGCCGCTGGTCGGTGCGATGGTCGCCCTCGGCGCGCTGGGCACCGGCGCGGCGTACGTGTGGTTCAACCGGATCGTCGACGCGTGGGGCGCGCAGCGGGCGTCGACGGTCACGTACCTGACCCCGCTCGTCGGGGTGGTGCTGGGCGCGCTCGTCCTGGGCGAGCGGGTGCACTGGTACGAGCCGGTGGGTGGGGTGCTGGTCGTGCTCGGCGTGGTGGTGGCGCAGCGGGGGAAGCGGACGCCGGTCGCCGCCGCCGCACCGGGCGAAGCGCTCGGGGCGCGGACGGCCTGAGCTCCGCTCTGCGCTGGATGCCGAGGCAGCCGAGCCGCAGCGCCCACAGGAACCGGCGCACGTCCCCCGACGTCCGCGGCAGCATCTGCGGCGTGAAGCGGCGGCCGGCCTCGAGGACCGTGACGCGGTACCCCTTCTCGGAGAGCCGCAGCGCCGCGACCGAACCACCGAAGCCGGAGCCCACGACGACGACGTGCGGGCGCGTGTCGCTTCCCGCAGACGTCGTCGTCGACCTCCGGCACGCCTCGCCCGCGTCGATCACGGTCGTGGCGATGACAAGCAGCGGCGCGGACGGTGGCCGCTCGCTCCTCAGCTCACCGGTGCTGCCCGCGATGCCCCGCAGGCTCTGTGCACGCGCGCCCCGCGCGGGGCAGCCATGCGCCGCACGCGGCCGTGCTTCCCCCGGCCGCCTCGACGGCGACGACCGGGCCGTCGCCGCCGGCGCTCTCGTCGTCCGCACGGTGTCCGGGCAGCAGTGTGCTTACCAGGCCGAGGAGACCGGCCGCGACGTAGACGGTCTTGGTCCTGTCGGCCTTCCGGTCGCGCCGGAGGATCCCCGCGTCGGCCAGGGTCTCGAGCGCCGCCCGTGCGGCGTTGTCGGTCACGGCCTGCGAGGAGGCCACCGACGCCACGTCCAGCACGGGCGAGGTGGGGAGGTCGGCGATGATCCGGTGCGGTGCCCCGTGACGGACACGGCCTGAAGGCGACCGCTCGGCGAGATGGACGTCGAGCGTCTTCGTCTGCACCTCCAGCCAGGAGGCGACGGCGGTCGACAGCCGTACCGACTCCTCGGCTGCGACGCACACCGCGTCGGCGACGACTGCGACGATCGTGTCGTCGTCGCCGCCCCGGTAGGCGTCGAGAGCGGCGTAGTAGCGCTCGCGGTCGCGGAACAGCTCGGTCGAGACGGGGAGCGCGACGCCTGGCGTGAGCCCGTAGCGGGACAGCACGATGCCGAGAAGGATGCGACCGGCGCGGCCGTTGCCGTCGGTGAAGGGGTGGATCGTCTCGAACTGCGCGTGTGCGACGGCGGCCGCGACGACGGCGCTGTGGGCGTGCGACGTGAGGTAGTCGTCGAGGTCGTCGAGCAGACCGGGCACCCGGTCGGACGGCGGTGCGTTGTAGTGCGCGTCGAGCGGAGTGGCGCCCCCGATCCACACCGGCTCCTGACGCACCCCAGCGGCGCCTGGGGTGATCAGCGCGTGCAGGTCGCACACCTCCGCGACCACGCCGCGCGCGGTGGCGGCGGGCCGGGTCAGGGACTCGCGAACGGCGCGGAGGTTGCGCGCGACGATGACGGCAGGAGTGCGTCCACGCTTCACGAAGTCGGCGACAGCCACGGCTCGGGGTGTCGGTTCGTAGCCCTCGATGAGCGAGGACGCGGACGCCTCGGACCGGACGAGGAGGTCACCGATCTGGCCGAGCCCGGCATGCTGCACCGATGCGAGCGCTGCTGCTGCCAGCGCGCCGGCCTCGTCGACGAGCGCCTGCGTCGAGGCACGCAGCACGACCACCCGGCCGGTCAAGGCCTCGGGAACGTACGCCCGGTACGGCCCGGAGCGGGTGTACCGGCGCGGCAACCCGTCCGTGACTGAGGGCGTCCACACCTGGTCGACGAAGGGAGCCATCGCCTCCCTCTCTCGCGGCGTGAGGTGCACGGCTACTCGACCTCAGTTTAGCCGATTCCAGCTAAACTGAGGTCGAGTAGCGTCGGACCTCAGTTCACACCGCTTCGGCGGCCCTTGCCTGTTTGGCGCCTCGGGCGACCGGGTGCACCATGGACGGCGATCTGCGTCGCAGGAACAGCCCGCGACCGCGAGCACGAGGTGCATCTCGATGCAGCAGGGAAGCGAGGCGGCCGTCCTGGCCTCCTCAGGCGCGGGCCCGACGCCCGCCCCGCACGCCTGACGCCTCACGGCGACGACCCGTCCGGACCTGGTCCGCGCGGGTTCCTCGGTGCACCCCGGCGGGCCGTCTCCTGACCCGTGCCGTCCCCGGCCCCTCGATGGACCGGCGACGGCTCCTGCCGCACGAGAGCCGAGACCCATGCTTCCCCTGACCGAACAGCAGATCCGCACGTCCTTCGTGAACTGCTCGCGCCGCGAGGCCGCGCAGCTCACCCTCCCGTCCGACCTGGCCGACCTGCGCTGGGACCGCCTCGACTACCTGGGCTGGATCGACCGCAAGGCGCCGCTGCGCTCCTATGTGGTCGTCCCCGTGGACGACGGGGTCGTCGGCGTCACGCTGCGGGCCCCCGAGGTCGCGTCGCGACGCCGCGCGGTGTGCGCGTGGTGCGAGGACGTCTACGCGACCGACGACGTGTCGATGTACGTGGCCCGCCGGGCCGGCGCGGCCGGTCGCAACGGCGACACCCTCGGGACGCTCGTGTGCACGGACTTCGTGTGCTCGCGCAACGTGCGCCGCAAGCCCACGCTGGTCGAGGCCGGACAGGACCCGGCCGGTGTCGTCCAGCGCCGCATCGAGACGCTGCGCGAGCACTCCGTGCGGTTCGTCCGCGAGGTCCTGCGCGAGTCCTGACCGCTGACGGTGCGGCGTCGGCACGTCTGGCGCCGCACCGGCCCGCGCCCGTCGGGGTCGTCCCTCGCGGTCAGGTGGTCGCGCGGTGGCAGGCGGCGAGCAGCGTCTCCATGCCGACGCGGATCTCGTCGACCTCCCGCCGCGACAGGCCGAGGCGGTCGACCATCGCGGCGGGGATGCCGACGGCGTCGGCGCGCATCGCGCGGCCCTCGTCGGTGAGCGCGATGACGAGCTGCCGCTCGTCGTCGCCCGCACGCGTCTTCGTCACGAGGCCGAGGGCCTCCAGGCGCTTGACCAGCGGCGACGTCGTCGCGGGCTCGAGCTGGAGGACGGCGGCGAGCCGCTTGAGCGACAGGTCGCCGTGCTGCCAGAGCGCGAGCATCGCGAGGTACTGCGGGTGCGTGAGGCCGAGGGGCTCGAGGAGCGACCGGTAGACGCCGACGAGCGCGCGGGCGGCGGCGGACGTCGCGAGGCAGAGCTGCGCCTCGAGCGCGAGGGGGTCGACGTCCGAGGCGTCCGTCACGGTGGTCCGCATGCGAGCATCCTAGTGATAAGTTCGTGCACAAATCATCCGCGCACGAATGGAACTCACGATGGGCTTCGCCGACCGGTTCGACGCGCTGAACAACCACGTGACGCTGTTCTTCCTGCGCTTCGTCGGCCCGCCCTCGGTGGGATCGCCCGACGGCCGCGGTCGCGCGGTGACCGACCAGGAGCGCGCTCGTGAGACCGAGATGCGGCAGACCTTCGATCGCGTCACCGGCCCGGACGGTCGGCCGTACCTGGTCGAGCGACAGTCGCCGGAGGGCTAGGACGCGTCTCCTGACTGTGCAGGCGATCGGACGAGGGCGGCGTCGTGGCGGTGAGCGCGTCGGGCATGATCGGCAGATCGGTTCGCCGCACGGTCCCGGCACCGCGTCGTGTGATCCGGAGCACCGAGTCGGCCGTCGCTCACGGCAGGGGGTCGGTGGCCCACGGGTAGGACGGCTGGGCGCCGAGGCGCGTGACGGACGCCGCGGCGACGCGGGTCGCGAACGCTGCTGCGTCCCGGAGGGCGTCTCCGCCGGCGAGCCGGGCGGCGAGGGCGCCGACGAACGCGTCGCCGGCACCGGTGGTGTCGACCGCGTCGACGCGCACGGCGGGCCACGACCAGGACGCCCCCGCCTCGTGCCCGACGACCCCCGACGTCCCGAGCGTGACGACGACCGACCCCGACCCGCGCGCCGCGAGCTCCGCGGCGGCGTCGCGGGCACCCTCGGCACCGGCGGTGATCGGGCGTCCGAGCAGGAGCGCCGCCTCGTGCTCGTTGACGACGAGCGGGTCGGCCAGACGCACGACGTCGTCGGGGAGCGTGGTCGCGGGTGCGACGTTGAGCAGCACCCGCACGCCGGCACGGTGCGCGACGTGAGCGGCACGGCCGACGGCGTCGAGCGGGATCTCCGCCTGGAGCACGCACACGCGGCCGCCCGCGACCACGTCGCGAGCGGCGTCGACGGCCGCTGGTGTCACGGCGGCGTTGGCGCCCGGGACGACGACGATCGTGTTCCCGCCGTCGCCGGCGAGCGTCACGACGGCGAGCCCTGTCGGCCCGTCGACGGTCGCGACGTGGGTGAGGTCGACGCCCGCCGACGTCAGCAGGCTCAGCGCGACGGCGGCGTCGGGGTCGGTGCCGACGGCCCCGACCAGTGCGACGGACGCGCCGAGCCGGGCGGCGGCGACGGCCTGGTTCGCGCCCTTGCCACCGGGCAGGGTCACGGCGTCACGGCCCAGGAGCGTCTCCCCGGGCCGTGGGTGACGGTCGACCTGCAGCACGAGGTCGGCGTTGACCGACCCCACGACGACGACGTCGTGCCCCATGGCGACTCCTCGTGCTCGACGAGGACATCGTGGCCGCGACGGCGTCGCGTGTCGCGGCCGTGCCCGCCGCACGGGTCCCCGGTTGCGCTTCGCGGGGGGTCGCCTACCGTCGGCAACGGTCCAGCAGAGGTCGTCGGGCGCGGTTGCGCCGAGATGGCGACGGGCGCACCCGGACGGCGGACGCCGTCAGCACACGATCGGGTGACCTGGGTCCAACCAGCCTCAGTCATCCCAGGACTTCGGGGAGGCTTACGGGATGGACATGCGGATCGAGGTCACGAACGCCGACGTCGCCGCGGCCAAGCGCGCCTGGGCGCGCGCGGTGGAGAGCGGCGAGAGTGCCGCCCGCACCCAGGTGCTCTACGACAGCCTGCGCCGCGTCATCAACGCGCAGGCCCAGCAGATGGCGGAGGACTTCCGCGCGAAGCGCGCGAGCTGACGGGCGGACCTCCGCGCGCAGCGCGCGAGCCGCCCCGGCGCAGGACCGCGCGGGGCAGCGAGCCGACCCGGTGGGCCGCAGGCAGCCACGGCCCGCGACCCACCGGACCTGTCACGGGTAGGACGTGACGAACGACGGGGTCCCCGTGTTCGAGCTGTCCACCTGACCACCCACGCCGTTGACCACGTGGCGGATCGTGCCCGCGCTGAGGTTGACGGTCATGACGTGCTTCAGCGTGACGCCCGGACGCTGCGGCACCTCGAACCCGTTCTCGGTGACGATCGACGGGTTGTTCTGGTTGAACACGTAGACGCCCGCGCCCCACAGCTGGTGCGTCTTCACCTTGTCGCCGACCTTGTACCCGGCCCACCCGAGGGTGCCGTCGGGCTCGGTCCAGTCGGCCTGCGTCGGCGGGTCGTACGGCAGCTCGTTCTGGTAGAGGACGACGCGTCCGCGCTCGCCGTTCCAGACGGTGTTGTGCTGCTGGAAGTGCTCGACGAACAGGCCGGTCGCGGTCACGTCGTCGCCGTTCACGACGACGCCGTTGCGGCCGATGTTGGTGCGCCACCGCTGGGTGTCACCGTTCACCCCCTCGGTGAAGCCCTCGACGCCGTGGTCGGCGCGCCACACCCACGTGTGGTCGACGAGGACGTCGTCGGCGTTGATCTCGAGCGCGACGTCGGTGCTGCCCTTGTGGGGACCGCCGACGCGAAAGTAGACGTCGCTGAGCGTGATCGGGTCGCGACGGCTCTTGGTGCCCCAGTCGGGCGCGTGCCGGTGGTCGAGGCCGACCTTGAGCAGCACGGACGACTTCTGCGGGCCGGCGTCGATGGTGACGCCGGCGACGACGATGCCTGGCACGTCGGCGACGAACAGCGGGGTCGCGCCGCGCGCGGACGTGAGCGTCGCGTGGCCGGTCCCGAGCACGACCGTGCCGGGCCGCCAGACGGCGATCGTCGACGCGATGTCGTACACGCCGGGCGTGAGCAGCAGGTGCTTGCCGAGCGCGAGCTGCGCGTTGATCTTGAGCACCGAGTCGCCGGGCTTCGCGACGTAGAAGTCGCGCAGGGGGATCGAGCGGCCGGGCGTCATGCCGTTCGCCCAGGTGATGCCGCGCGTGCCCTCGGCCGCCGACGGGACGCGGACCTGCCACGTGCCGCGCGCGTCGACGTAGAGGTACGGCTTCTCGCGGCTGACGGGCGTGGTGTCGAGCGTCGTGTACGGGGGGTCGGGGAACGTCGCGTCGGCCGGCGCGCCCTCGACGCCGGCGAACACCTGGTTCCACACGGCGTTGGACCAGCTCCGCACGGAGCTGTTGCGCGTGAGCCACTGCTGCTGCGACCCGTTGACGACGTCGCCGAACCGGGAGTCGGCGATGAAGCCGCCGCTCGCGTACTGCGGGCCGGCGGTGCAGTAGTCCATGAGCGAGAACCCGGGGTCGCCCTCGTTCGCGAGGACGTCGAGGCGGCGCAGCGACACGGCCTGCGAGACGGCCCAGAAGTTCGCCGAGGCGCGGCAGCCGTCCTGCCCGGCGCCGTCGATGTCGAGCGTGAGGTTGGACAGCGTGCGCCAGAAGTTGACGAGCGCGATGCAGTTGGGGTTCGCGGGGTCGTCGGACAGGCAGCGGTTGTACGTCTCGATCTTGCCGTGCACGACGACGTCGGTCGGCGACGCCCCGAGGCCGGCGACCTCGGTGTAGTACCCGACCTTCATCTGCAGCGGCTGCGCGGCGGTGCCGTACTCACCGGGCTTGAAGAGCAGCGACCAGCGGGCGGTGCCCATCTCGGCGTCGACCTGCTGGGCGTGGATCTGGTCGACCTTCGCCTGGATGTCGGCGACGGGCATGCTCGGGTCGAAGACGACGACGTTCGGGCCGAGGTTCGGGGTGGAGGGCGCGCTGCCGCCGTGGGCGGTGGCGGGCGCGGCGGCCGTCGCGGCGAGCGCGAGGGCGAGGGTCGCGATCAGCGGGGTGCGACGACGTCGTCGTGACCGGCTGCTCGCAGGGACGTGCGGGTCCATGCGGGGTTCCTCTCCGTCGAGGGTGGACACACCGGAGGAAACCACACTTACCGACCTGTTAGTAAGAGGCCGGTGAAACGTGTCCACGATCAGGCCTCGGACGTGCGCGACGGCCGACGCACCGCGCGGGCACCGGGCCCCGGGTCTACTGTCGAGAGCAGCGGCGTCCACGACGGACCCGGGGGTTCGGACCCAGCCTCTCTCTTCCTTCGCGGCGGAGCCGCGAGGAGGACCCATGCCCGTCCACGCAGCCGAGGCGGTAGGCCGCTACACGTACGACGAGGGGGGTCGCTGGTGGTGGTCCGACACCATGCGGGCGACCTACGGCCCCAGGGCGGGCGGCTCACAGCCGGGCGCCGTGGGCGTGGGAAGCCTGCTGCACCGCATCGACGAGGACGACCGCGGGCGGGTCACCGACGCGCTCGCCGCCTGCATGACGCACGGGACGTCCTTCGCCGTGTCGCACCGCGTGCACGCGGCCGAGGGCGACGGCCGACGACGCGTCACCCTCACCGGTGCCCGCGAGCGCGACGACGCCGGCGAGCCCCGCGTCGGGGGCTTCGTCCTGGACGTCGACGAGGCCGTCACCGCCGCCGCGCGGCACGACGCGCAGCTGCAGCTCGGCACAGCCCTCGCGTCGCACGCGCTGATCGACCAGGCCAAGGGCGCCCTCATGCTCGTGTACGGCATCGACGAGCAGGAGGCGTTCGACCTGCTGCGCTGGAGCTCGATGCGGCTCAACGTCAAGCTCGCGCTGCTCGCCCAGCGGGTCGTCGCAGTCGTGCGCGCGGCCGAGAGCCTGGCACCGTCGGCCCGCGACGCCCTCGAGCGCATGCTCGACGACCCGGACGCCCCGCCCCGTCGACGTGCCGACCGCGGCGAGGTGACCACCTCGACCTACGGGCCGCACGGCCCGGTGGTCACGGTCGGCGGCCGGGTCGACCCGTGGACCGCGCGGCTGCTCGCCGAGGCGCTCGGCACGGTGTGGTCCGAGGCCCGCGCGCAGGGCGGCCTCGTCGTCGACCTCGAACGCACGGCCGGGATCGGCGCCGCGGCCCGGCACCTGCTCGCCGGGACGGCGCGGCGCGCGGACTCCGACCACGTCCGGCTGCGGGTCGTCGTCCCCGCCGGCGACCCCGCCGGGATGGTCGGGACCCTGCCGGCGCGCGTCGTGCGCGCCGCGGACGGGGCCCTCGCGCCGGGACGTCGCCTCGGCGCCGTCAGCGCCTGACGAGCAGGACACCGGACGAGCCTCGCGGGGGCGGAGGTGGTGCTGATGGACGACGCGGTGCGCACCGTGCGCTGGGACGGCGGCTGGGCGACGCTGGTCGGCCGGCGGCTCGAGGGTGAGCCGACCGCCGACGCGTGGCACGCGATCGCGCGCGGACGGCGGACGGCGCTGCGACTCGGGCGACCCCACCTGATCGACCTCCCGGACGAGACCGTCGTGGAACGCGTGAGCGAGCTCGACGACAGGGCCGACCAGGCGCCGTGGGTCGCGCCCCCGACCGACCCGCGCGCGACTCTGAGGTCGCGCTCCGCGGTCGAGCGCGCGACGCGTGCGCGCGAGCGGCTGGCGGAGCCGCAAGGGGGACGCGAACCGTCGCGTCCCGACGTCGGCGACGCCGCAGGCTCGGCCCGGGAGGTGCAGCGCGCCGCGGCGGCCGTGCGCGCCCGGTCCGCCGACGTGTTCGAACGAGCGGCCCTCGCGCACGAGGCCGCGGCCGACGTGCACGAGCGGCTCGCACGGCTCGGGTCGGACTCCGGTCGCCACCGCTCCCGAGCGCGCGAGCACCGCGAGGCGGCCGAGGTCGACTGGCGGATGAGTCGCGCGGGGCGCCCGCGAGGGGCGAGGGCCGCGTCCCAGCGGCCGGGGTCGACGGACGAGGAGCTCCGGTCCACGGTGGAGGAGCTGGAGACGGCGAACGAGGACCTCCTGTCGACGCACGAGGAGCTGGAGACCGTGGGCGAGGAGCTCCAGTCGATCGAGCTCGAGCCCATCGCCGGCGACGCGGAGCAGCGCACGTGGACCGTCCGGGTGAGCGAGGTCGACGACCTCACGGAGGAGGTGCTGTCGCCCCGGCGCGGGCGGGACGAGCGGCGCGATCCCTCGTGACGATGCTCCCGATCGCGTGAGCGCAGCGTGCGGAGACGCGTCAGGCGGGTGGCGTGTCGTCGAGTGCGCTCGCGACGGCACGCTCGAGTCGGCCCCCCTGGGTGCCGAGGTCGCCGCCTACCGCGACGGCTGCCTGCATGACGAGCCGTGCGGCTGCGGTCACGTCGACGTCGCGCCGGTCCGCGCTCCACCGGAGCATCTCCAGGGCGCCGGCCCGGTCGACCCCGTAGACCAGGCCGAGGCACCCGATCGCCTGCTCGACGACCGGACGCTCCGCGAGCAGCTCGGGCAGCTTCGCGTTGACGGCCCGCGCGGCACGCGCGCGGACATCGGGGGACACGTCGACGACCACGCCGCGCACGTCGTGCCCCGGTCCCGCCGGCTCCGCGACCCCGGCGATCGCCATGACCCGGGACTCGCCCTCGAGTCGCTTGACGGTGTGCACCTGGGCGAACGCGGCACCCCCGCGCGCGCACTCCTCGACCGCGCGGCGCAGCGCCTCCCGCTCGTCGACGTGCACGTGCCGCAGCAGCGCGTCGAGCGTCGGCGGGACGTCGCCGGGGGACATCCCGAGGACGGCGTACAGCTCGTCCGACCACCAGGGGCGGCCGTCGACCGGGACGAGGAACTGCCCCGACTGGAGGTCGTCCATCACTCGTGCTCCGCGACTCCCGGCTGCGGCGCGCCCGTGGCTGGACACCCTCGGCCGGATGATGCGCCCAGCGTAGTCTCGGCGTCTTCTCGCGGCATCCGAGTCCCGTCCCGGTCCCGCACCAGGGGACACCGGCCGGCGCACCGACGGAGAAGCGGCTCGCGGTGCGCTTCTCCGCGACGTGGGCACGTGAGCGGTGGCGCCGATGGCGCTCTGACGGACCGGCTCGTAGCGTGGACGCGTCGAGAACGCCCCGCGTGCGTCGGGGTCTGGCGGCAAGGCGTCCGAGGAGAGGACACCGCATGGACCGCGCGCAGGACGACAAGGACCGGGGGCCGCTGAGCGCCGGCCAGGGACCCGACGAGTCCGAGACCGACCCGAGCGAGATCGACGTGACCGACGCATCGGAGTCGTCGGAGGAGGACCGCTCGGACGCCGGCTGACCGCAGGGGGACCCCCCTCGCCCCGCCGCAGGGCGAGCCGCACCGACGTCGCAGATCGCGCCGTCGGGAGAGTCGGCTCGGCTCGCCGACCCGGGAGAAGCGGTTCATATTGAGGGGAGCCCTGAGGCAGTTCGGAGCGCGTCAGGGGCGGCGTCGGTCGCCCTTCGAGCCAGGCGGAGGCTCCGATGCGTGCAGTGCGATGGGCGGTCCCGGGTGCCGCGGTCCTTCTGGTCCTGACGGCGTGCGCCCGCGGGACGGGCGGCGGCGACGGGACGACGGCACCGTCCTTCGACCCCGACGCGGACGTCTCGGGGAAGCTCACGGTGATGGGCTTCGGGGCAGGCGACGAGATCGGCGAGACGCGGCTCGACCGCGCCAAGGAGTCGATGCCCGACGTCGACGTGTCGCTCGTCGAGGGCGACCTCGACATCCAGGCGTTCCTGTCGGCCGTCGCCGCCGGCGACCCGCCCGACGTCGTCTACGCGAACCGCGACCAGATCGGCACGTTCGCGTCGCGCGGCGCGGTGGTGCCGCTCGACGAGTGCTACGCGTCGCAGGAGATCGACCAGGACGCGTTCCGGGACGCGGCGCTCGCGCAGGTGACGTTCGGCGACCAGCTGTACGGGGTGCCCGAGTTCAACCAGGTGCAGCTCACGATGGCGAACCAGTCGCTGCTCGACGCCGCGGGCCTGACGATCGAGGACGTCAACGGCTCGGACTGGGACGCGGTGACCGCGGCGACGACGGCCCTGTCGAAGTCCGACGGCGGCACGGTGAGCGTCATCGGGTACGACTCGAAGATGCCGGAGTTCCTGCCGCTGTGGGCCAAGGCGAACGGCGCGGACCTGCTGTCCGAGGACGGGCGGACGGCGCAGCTCGACGACCCGAAGGTCCTCGAGGCGCTCGAGTTCGCGGTGAACGTCTACGACGTGCAGGGCGGTTTCGCGGGCGTGAAGTCGACGCGCGACGCGGCGGACTTCTTCGGCTCCGGCAACCAGTTCGCGTCGTCGACGCTGGGCGCGATGCCGATGGAGCAGTGGTACGTCAACGTGCTGAACGAGAACTCGCCGGACGCGCCGATGGCGTTCGACGCGTTCCGCACGCCCGAGGGTGAGCCGCTCGCGTACGCGACGGGCTCGGCGTGGGCGATCCCGGCCGGCTCGGCGAAGCCCGAGGCGGCGTGCCGGTTCGCGGCGTCGATGGTGTCGTTCGACAGCTGGATGGCGGCGGCGCAGGCCCGGGCCGACGCGCGCGAGCAGGAGGGCCTGGTCTTCACGGGCGTCCTGACGGGCAACGAGAAGGCGGACGACGAGATCCGCTCGACGCTCGTGACGGTCACGGACGAGCCCTGGGCGTCGGGCGTGAACGCGATGTACGAGGCCAACGACCACACGTTCGCGCTCCCCGCGAACCCCGCCGACAGCGAGTTCAAGACGGCGTGGCAGGACGCGGTGAACCGCGTGCTCAACGGCCAGCAGGAGCCGGCCGAGGCGCTGGCCCAGGCGCAGGAGGAGGCGCAGAAGGCGCTCGACGCGGCCTGGGAGCGCTGGGACGGCGGGTCGACGGACTGATGGCGGCGACGACGACGACCGCGCCGGCCGGGGTCGAGGCCCCGCGCCGGCGGCGGTCGAGCGTGTCGAGCCGCGACGCGCGCCACGCGTGGTGGTTCATCGCCCCGTGGCTCGTCGGGTTCGTCGTGTTCACCGCGTGGCCGATGGTCTACAGCGCGTACCTGTCGCTCACGGACTACGACGTCATCAACGACCCGCGGTTCGTGGGCTTCGACAACTACCGGGAGCTGTTCGCGGACCCGAAGGTCGCGCTCGCCCTGCGCAACACGCTGATCTACACGGTCATGGCGGTGCCGGCGCACATCCTGCTCGCCCTGGGCCTCGCGCTGCTGCTCGACCGGGCCGCCCGTTCGGCGGGCTTCTTCCGGACGGCGTTCTTCCTGCCGAAGATGACGCCGCCCGTCGCGATCGGCGTGCTCCTGCTGCTGCTGTTCAACGGTCAGCGGGGCGCGATCAACACCATGCTGGGTTGGATCGGGATCGACGGCCCCGCGTGGACGACCGACCCGGACTGGGTCAAGCCCGGGCTCGTGATGATGGGTCTGTGGACCGTCGGGTCGACCGTGATCATCCTGCTCGCGGCCCTGCGCAACGTCCCGACCGACCTCTACGACGCGGCCCGCGTCGACGGCGCCGGGTTCTGGCACCGCACGCGCGCGGTGACCCTCCCGATGATCAGCGGCCCGCTGTTCTTCGTCGTCGTCGTCAACACCATCGCGTCCTTGCAGCTCTTCACCGAGGCGTACACGGCGTTCTTCGGCTCGGGGAACACGACGTACTCCAACGACGCCGCGCTGTTCTACGTCATCTACCTGTTCCAGCAGGCGTTCGAGTTCCTGCACATGGGGTACGCCTCCGCGCTGGCGTGGCTGCTCTTCCTCGTCATCATGGCGATCACGGGCATCCAGGTGCTGGTCAGCCGACGCGTCGTCTACTACGAGGGGGACGCACGATGACCTCCGCCGCCGCGACGCGCATGCCCCAGGGCGTCGTCACCGCCGACCCCGGGACCCCGACGCTCCCGCGTCGGCGCCCGCCCCGAAGGCGCGCGCTGCGCGTCGCCGTCCTGGGCGCGCTCGTCGTCGCGACGCTCGCGTTCGTCTACCCCTTCGTCTGGCTGCTGTCGGCGTCGTTCAAGCCGCGCGGCGAGGTGTTCGACAACCGCTTGATCCCGCAGACGTTCACGCTGCAGAACTACGTCGAGGTGTGGCAGGTCGCCCCCATGGCGACCTGGCTGGCCAACACCGTGATCGTCACGGCGCTCGCCGCGGTCACCGTGACCTTCTCCTCCGCGCTCGTCGCGTGGGGCTTCGCGTACTTCCGGTTCCCCGGCCGCGGGCCGCTGTTCGGCCTCGTGCTCGCGACGATGATGCTGCCCGGCGCCGTCACGATGGTCCCGACCTACCTCATCTGGAAGGAGCTCGGGCTCGTCGGCGGCCTCACCCCGCTGTGGGGGGGCAACCTGTTCGGCAGCGCGTTCTACATCTTCCTGCTGCGGCAGTTCTTCCTCGGCCTGCCCCGCGAGCTCTTCGAGGCCGCGCGACTCGACGGCGCCGGCAACTGGACGATCTTCGCCCGCATCGCCGCGCCGCTGTGCCGGCCCGCGCTCATCCTCACGCTGCTGTTCGAGATCCAGGCCGCGTGGACCGACCTCATGCGCCCGCTCATCTACCTGCAGGACTCGTCGACCTTCACCGTCCCGCGCGGGCTCAAGGCGATGCTCGACCAGTTCGGGTTCGGCGGGGAGTGGCACTGGGAGATCGTCGTCACCGCCAGCGTCATCACGACGATCCCGATGATCCTCCTGTTCTTCCTCGGCCAGCGGCACTTCGTCCAGGGCATCGCGACGACGGGCTCGAAGGGCTGACCTGCACGATCGCGGTCGGCCGAGTACCCCGGGCACCGACGCATCGGTTACTGTTCGCGGCTTGCCACGGCTGTCGTCCAGCCCCGCGGAGAGGACCCCATGCGCAAGCTCGTCTACTACGTCGCCACGACCCTCGACGGCTACATCGCCGGCCCGGACGGAGGCGACCCGAGCGGCGCCGACTGGTTCTCGATCACACCCGACGTCGTCCGGTTCATCGTCGAGCACTACCCCGAGACCCTGCCCGGCCCCGCACGCGCGGCCATGGGCATCGACGGCCCGGGCCGGGTCTTCGACACGGTCCTGGAGGGACGCGCCTCGTACGAGCTCGGGCTCGCCGCCGGGATGACCGACGCGTACCCCCACCTGCGGCACCTCGTCTTCTCGACGACCCTGGCCACGAGCCCCGACCCCGCCGTCGAGATCATCGCCACCGACGCCCTCGACCGGGTCCGCGCGCTCAAGGCCGAGCCCGGCCTGGACCTGTGGCTGGTCGGCGGCGGCACCCTCGCGCACGCACTGCTCCCGGAGATCGACCGCCTCGTCCTCAAGCAGAACCCGTCGGTCATCGGCTCCGGCATCCCGCTGTTCCGCGGCCCGTTCGCGCCCCACCTCTTCCGTCCGGTCGACGAGGTCCGCCTGGAGAACGGGGTGCGCGTCCTCACCTACGACCGCACCTGACGCCGCGGTGTCACCGGCGGGCGCGTCGCCGCACCCGTGCGTAGGGTCGAGAGGGCGGTCAGGACGCGGCCGGTGAGCCCGTCGCCGAGCCCTCGACGGCGACGCACGCGAGGAGTCCTCATGGTCACGGCCGACACCGACCGCACCGGCGGCACGTCCGACGAGCAGCAGAGCACCGGTCGGCACGCCGGCCCGCGCGCCGACTCCGTCGCCGACCGGCTGGCGCAGGCGCTGGAGAACGCGCACCAGCTCGACCCGGTCGTCGAGCGCGTCGCCGCCCTCTGGCGCGGGCCCCTCCAGCACGACGGCCTGCGGCGGCTGCTGCGCGGCAAGCCGCTCGGCCACGCCGCGCACCCGCTGCTCACCGACGTGCCGCTCGGCCTCTGGATGAGCTCCGCGGTCCTGGACGCGGTCGGGCAGGAGAAGGCGGCGCGTCGCCTCATCGGCGCCGGGATCCTCGCCGCCGGGCCGACCGTCGTCACCGGGTGGGCCGACTGGTCGGTGGCCGACGACCGGACCCGCCGCGTCGGCGTCGTGC
The DNA here is from genome assembly GCF_019024305.1 of Cellulomonas algicola. NCBI lineage: Bacteria > Bacillati > Actinomycetota > Actinomycetes > Micrococcales > Cellulomonadaceae > Cellulomonas > Cellulomonas algicola. The sequence continues at coordinate 196,070 of NZ_JAHKSJ010000015.1, forward strand.
ACGCGGCCTCCAACGGTGTCGCGCTCGCCTGCTACACCGTGTCGTGGGTCGCCCGTCGCAACGGCAACCAAGGCGTCGGCCTGCTCGCGTCGGCCGCGGGTGCTGCGGCGCTCGGCGTCGGCGGGTTCCTGGGCGGGCACATGGCGTACGTGCTCGGGTCACCTCCGCGCGACCCCGACGCGCCGGTGCGCTGACCGTCGTGCGGTCCGGAGTTGCGGGCCATGTGCCTCGAACCGCGAGCCCAGCCGCTCGACCCCGTCTCGCGGGTCGGGCGCGCGCGTCCTGACCGCCCGTCGTCCCGTACCCGCGGGCCGCGTCGTCGGTGACAATGTCCTGCGCGCACCGACCGCCGACCGCGCACCCCCGGGCAGCGTCGCCCGCCACGACGACGCGACCGAGGACGACACCATGGCCACCACCGACACCCCGACGCTGCCCACGGCGATCCCGCACGGGCGCGCGGAGGACCTGCTGGGACTGGTGACGGGCGTCGTCCTGGTCGCGGTCGGCATGTCGCTGCTGCGGACCGGCGGGCTCGTCACGGGCGGCATCGCGGGTGCCGCGCTGCTGCTGGGCCATGTCGTCGACCTGCCGCTCGGCGTGCTGTTCTTCGCGCTCAACGCGCCGTTCTTCGCGCTCGCGGCGCACCGGTCGGGCTGGTCGTTCACGTTCCGCAGCGCCGCGACCGTGGGGCTCGTCTCGCTCGGCACCGCGGTGACCGCCGCGCACCTCGACGTCGCGTCCGTCGACCCGTGGTTCGCCGCGGTCGTCGGCAACCTGCTGTGCGGGACGGGCCTCCTCGTCGTGTTCCGGCACCGGGCGAGCGTCGGCGGGTTCTCGATCGTCGCCGTCCTGCTGCAGGAGCGGTCGGGCATCCGCGCCGGGCACGTGCTCATGGCGCTCGACACGCTCGTCGTCCTCGCGGCGCTCACCGTCGCCCCGCCGCTCGACGTGCTGGTGTCCGCCGCGGGTGCCGTGCTGCTGAGCCTCGTGGTGACGTTCAACCACCGGCCGGGCCGCTACACGGGCTTCTGATCCGCCCGCGTCGGCCGTCGGCAGCGCACGCCGAGGCGGGGGACGTCACCCGCCGTAGAACGACTTGAGCAGCTCGTACGCGACGATCGCGGGCCACACGACCGCCTTCGGGATCGCCAGGACGAAGTCCCAGAAGCCCACCCCGGCCGAGAAGTAGTAGACCGCCGCGCCGATGATCCCGAGGCCGTAGACCGCCCCGCCGCCCGCACCGCCCGCGTCCGAACCCTTTGCCATCTCGCACTCCCGTCGTCTCGCGCGTCGTCCCCTCGACCGGCACCCTCCCGCCGTGGCGACGGCGGCGGCATCACCCGCGACGGGCGGTTCCGGGGTGCGCGCGAGGGCTGGACGGCGTGTGGGTGGTCCGCGGGACCATGGGACGGACGCCGCCGGGGACGTCCGGCGGGCCGACCGAGGGGGTCTCCCGTGGAGTTCAGGCTCGAGCTCGTGATCGTCCCCGTGAGCGACGTGGACCGCGCCGTCGCGTTCTACTCCGAGAAGGTCGGGTTCGTCGTCGACCACGACCAGCGCGTGAGCGACGACGTGCGGTTCGTGCAGCTCACGCCGCCCGGCTCGCAGTGCTCGATCGCGGTCGGGCTCGGCCTGTCCGACGCCGCGCCCGGGTCCGTCAAGGGCCTCCAGGTCGTCGTCGACGACGCCGACGCGGCGCGCGCGTTCCTCGTCGAGCACGGGATCGACGCGCCCGAGGTGCAGGAGTTCCCGTGGGGCCGGTTCACCGGCTTCCGGGACCCCGACGGCAACGAGTGGTCGGTCCAGCAGCTCCCGGCCTGGCGCGGCTGACGCGCGACCGTCGACAGACGACGACCCCCGACCCCGGCGGCGGACCGGGGTCGGGGGTCGCGTCGGTCACGGTCGGGGCAGCCCGATCCCGGTGCGGGCGAACCCGTCGGCGGCGGCGCGCAGCGACTGCGGCGACGAGTCGAGCCGCCAGTCGTTGGTCGAGCGGCCGCTGCCCTCGCCCGACGTGACGGCGAGGCTGAACCAGCCGATGCCGATGATGTCGCTGTTCTCCGGCCGGGCCAGCCCGTCGAACAGGTTGCTGATCCACTGCGCCTTCTTGCCGCCGCGCTCGGTCGCCCCGATCTCCGCGAGGAAGATCGGCTTGCCGGGTGCGGCCTCGCGCAGCATCGGCAACGTCATGGCGTACGTGTCGTCGAAGGTCGGCACGGGGTCGCCCGGGCGGTAGTAGCCGGACATGCCGACCCAGTCGACGTACTCGGGGCCAGGGTAGAACTGCCGCGGGTGCGGCTGGCTGGGGATCTTGTTGACGCGGTTGGGCGCCCACAGCCACACGACGAGGTCGTTCGCGCCCTCGGCCTCGAAGATGTCGTGCACGTGCCGCCACATCTCGACGTACTGGCCCGGCTTGTTGCCGTTGACGGACCCGCCGTCCCAGCCGCGGATCTCCGACCACGGGTACCACGAGCCGTTCATCTCGTGGTCGAACCGGATGACGAGCGGCAGCCCGGTGGCGGTGATGTCGCGGGCGTACTGGTGCAGGTAGTCGTCGAACGCGCCCCCGATGATGCGGCTGAGCGAGAACTCGGGCACGTCGCTCGTGATCGAGCCGATCTGGCTCTGGCTCTCCCACGTCAGCAGGGGGATCTGCCCGCGGCTCCACGCGGCCTGCACGGCGTCGGGGCGGAACGGGGTGTCCCACGACTGGAAGTAGCCGCTGACGTTCGCGTTGCGGTTGACGGCGGCCTCGACGCCGTTGAACTCGGCGTAGTCGAACGGGCTCTGCGTCGTGTAGAGCCCGAACAGCTGGCTGGCGGCGAGGATCTGCGACTTCGTCATCGACGCGGTCACGGGCGGTGGCACGTAGCCCTTGGGGTTCTCGACCTTCCAGGACAGCTCCTGCACCTGCCGGCGCAGGTCGGCGATCTTCGCGGTCGTGTCGACGGCGGCGGCGTTGTGCCGCTCGCGCGTCGCCTTGAGCTCGCCGTTCACGACGTTGGCGGTGTCCGCCTGCGCGGCGGCCTCGGCCTCGGCGCGACCGAGGGCCTGCTGGGTCGCGACGAGCTCGGCCTGCAGCGCGTCGAGCTGTGCCTTGAGGTCGTCGGCGCGGGCCTTCTGGACGGTGTCGAGCACGGGAGGCCGGCCACCGGTGAGCTTCTCCTCGGCGGCGGTGAGCTGGGTCTTGAGGTCGTCGGCGCGGGCGCGCTCGGTCTGCAGCGCGACCTCGGCCGCGGAGGGCCCTTCCCAGAAGCGCTGACCCTGCGGCGTGGACCACGCGAGGCCGGTGACCAGCAGGAGCGCGACGACGAGGGCCGCACCGCTGATGCGCTGACGTCGGCTGAGGCGGAACAGGCGGTCAGAGAACATACGCGAGGGCCTCCACGCTGAGCAGGGCACCGCCGAGGAGGTAGGGCACGGCGGCCTTCGGGTTGAGACGGCGTCGCCGGGGCGGGGGAGCCGGGTGCGTCCGGACGTACGTGAGCGTCTCGGTGCGGCGCGCGGCCCGGGTCTCGGCCGCCGTCCGGGTCCCCTGCGGACCGTGGCCCGGGCCGCCGGCGACCGGGACCCCGGACGGCGGGGTGTCGCCGACGGACGGCAGGGCCGCGTCGATCGGGCGCCCGGCGTCCGTGCGCAGCGCGTCCTCGGCGACGTCGAGCACCCCGTCGGACGTGTCCGCGGAGTAGGCGTGCGCCCGGGTGCCCCACGACGCGACGTGCGCCATGCGGAAGAACCCGAGCAGCCGGATCGGCATGAGGAAGAACGTCGAGAACACGATGTACGCAGGCAGCAGGAGCAGGTCGCGCGGGACCTCCCGCAGGTGCCGCATCTGCCGCAGCGCCATCGACAGCCAGCTGGCCGCGACGACGAGCCCGACGAGCAGCACGACGCCCTGCCACCCGGGCCGCAGCTCGAGCAGCGGCGTGTAGAAGTTGTAGCCGGTCGCCGCGAGCGTGCGGTACAGGCCCCCGGCCCACGTCCCGAGCAGCAGGAACGGCAGCAGGATGTCCATGACGAAGAAGAACCCGAGCACGGGGGCGTGCCCGGTCATCCAGGGCAGCATCCGCAGGGTGTTGTACTGGCTGCCGCGCGCCCAGCGCAGCTGCTGCTTCGCCATCTTGCGCAGCTTGAGCGGCGCATCGGTGTAGACCAGGCTCGTGTGCTGGTAGACGGTCCGGTACCCCTGCTTGAGCGTGAGGTTCGTGAGCGTCCGGTCGTCGGAGACCTCGAGGAAGATGCCGAGGAACTCCTCGCCGAGGAACTGCGGCATCGCCCGCACGAGGACGTCGCGGCGGAACGCGATGGTGCGGCCCGGCAGGCACCCGACCTGGCCGAGCGCGGACTGCGCGGGCATCGCGTACAGCGCGCGGCTGTTCTCGAGCCAGTCGGCCCAGCGGGTGATGAACTTGCGCCGCGGGTCGAGGATCCGCTGCCGGGTGGTGACACCGCCGACCTTGGGGTCGTTGAACGGCTTCACGAGCTCGGTGAGCGTGTGCGGCGTCCAGATGGTGTCGCTGTCGACGAGCGCGATGATCTCGCCCGTCGACACCTCCACCCCGATGGCAACCGCATTCCTCTTCCCGGCGACCGGGGTCCAGATCCGGCGCACTTCAGGAAAGTCGTCGCAGACGGATTCCAGCGCGGTGTTGCGCGGTCCGTTGATGACGACGACCACCTCGTGGGGCTGCTGCTCGGTGATGCGGCGCAGCACGTCGTGGAACAGGTCGAGCGGTTCGTCGACGACCGGGATCACGACCGACGTGGTCGCGTGGCACGGCTCCGTCCACGTGCGGTAGCGCGCGGAGAGGACGACCTTGACGAGCCAGATGAGCCAGACGAGAGCGGTGAACAGGGCGAAGAGGTAGATCTCGAACGGGGCGTCCGAGAGCAGGTCACGGACCTGCAGCAGGAAGATGAGCACGCGGGAGCTCCTCGTGTCGAGGCGTCGGCTTCTTCAACGCGGCGGGCTTCGGGGTCGCGCGGGGTCGGCGGCGAGGACGTCGCGGGGGAAGGGCGGCTCGACATCGAGCGGTGAGGCGGCGCGGCACGCGTTCGGAGTCCCCCCGGTCTCCGAGCAGTCGTGCGGCGCCGGATCCCGTTTTCGGGAGCGGCCAGGTCCGGCGTACCGGACAAGTGCTCACAGTTTCCACGAGTCGCCCGTGAAGGAAAATACCCGTCCACAAGTTGGTCACTACAGATATGACTGGATGAACAATCGTCTAGGACTTACGTCCTATATACATGTCCAGGAGTGTGCTCGTACGCTTGTTCGGTCAGCGACAAGGGCAAACCTGCCGCGAGGCAGGGACGCAAAGCCATGGGGCCCTCGAGGTCCGCCAGGCTGCCGAACGACTCAGGGGGCTCCTCACTTGCGCACGTCCACGCCCGTTCCGGGCGCCATCACCCATGCCCGGACCCACCCGACCGGCCGTCTCCGGGGCACCCGTGCGTCCCGGCCCGGCACGACCCGCCGCCGCGCCGTCGTCGTCGTGACGACCCTCGTCGCCGGCCTCCTCGGCACCGGCGTCGCCGCACCCGCGACCGCCGCCGAGCCCGCGCCGGGCGACGCCGCCGCGGCCCTCACCCCGCAGGACGGCCTGCTCTTCGGTGCGTTCGTCGCCAAGGGCGCGACCACGCAGGAGGAGGCCGTCGCGACGTTCGAGGACACCGTCGGCCGCAAGCTCGACACCCAGCGCCTCTACCGGCAGTGGGACGAGGACCTGCGCGCCGGTGGCGTCGCCTCGGCCGTCGAGCGCGGCCGCACGCCCGTCCTGTCCGTCGCGACCAAGCGTGTCGACGGGACCAAGGTGAGCTGGGCGTCCATCGCCCGCGGCGACCAGGACACCACCATCGCCGCCCAGGCCGCGACCGTCGCGGGCCTCGGCGTCCCGCTCTACCTGACCTTCCAGCACGAGCCCGACTACGCGACGGGCTACGGCACGGCCGCCGAGTACCGCGCCGCGTGGCGGCACTACGTGCAGGTCTTCCGCGACAAGGGCGTGAGCAACGTCGTCTGGACGTGGATCGTCACGCCCACGCCGTTCGCCGCGAACGCGACGACGACCGCCGACGCGCTCTACCCGGGCGACGACGTCGTCGACTTCGTCGGGCTCGACGTCTACAACTGGAACGGCTGCAACCCCGGCGGCCCCAGCTCCTGGCAGAGCGTCGCGACGCAGTCGACGGCGGCCCGGGCCTTCGCGCAGAAGCACGGCAAGCCGATGATGGTCGCCGAGTGGGGCTCGGTCGAGGACCCGACGAACGCGCAGCGCAAGGCCACCTGGCTGCGCGACTCGATGACCACGTGGACGAGCTGGCCGGAGGTCAAGGCGGTCCTCTACTTCCACCAGCAGGGCAGCTGCCCGTGGTGGGCGGACTCCTCGTCGACGACGCTCGGCGCGTTCCGGTCGATCGCGGCCGACCCCTCCGCCCGCACCCGCACCACCGCGTGGCTGCGCGTGTCCGCGACGCACGGCGCCGCACCGCTCGCCGTCACGGTCGACGCGTCCCGCTCGTGGGCGGCCGGCTCGGTGCCCGGGGCGGGGATCGCGTCGTGGACCCTCGACCTCGGCGACGGCTCCGCACCCCTCACCGGCACCGGCACGCCGCCCGCCACGGTGAGCCGGACGTACGCCGCGGGCACCTTCGCGCTGCGGCTCACCGTGACCGACACCGCCGGCCGCACCGCGACCGACCGCGTGTCCGTCGAGGCCGCACCCGTGCCGACGGTCACCGTGTCGGCCAAGGACGTCACGACGACGTCCGCGACGTCGCAGGCGCTCGTCGACCTGCACGGGTTCGCGGGCACCGTGCGGTCGGAGTGGGGCACGACGACCGCCTACGGGACGACCGGCCCGGTCACGTCCGTCCCGGCGGTGTCGTACGCGAAGGCGGTCAACCAGCCGCTCGGGACGCTGCAGCCGAACACCACCTACTACGTGCGCACCACGACCACGACGCCCGCGGGCACGACCGTCACCACGAGCAGCTTCGAGACCGCCGGGAAGCCCACGTCGTCGAAGCAGTGGACGTCCGGCACGACCGCGACGTCGACGACGTTGGTCGCGCAGGTGCACCCGCACCGGCTCGCGACCACGGCGTGGATCGAGTGGGGCACGACCACGGCCCTCGGCCAGGCCTCCCCCGTGACGTCGGTCGCCGCCCTCACCTACGAGAAGTCGGTGTCGAGCGGGCTCGTCGGCGGGCTCGCGCCGAGCACGACGTACTACTACCGGGTCGTCGCGCAGAACTCCGCGGGCACCCTCGTCGGGCCGATCGCCAGCGTGAAGACGCCGCGCCTGTCCTGACCGCCGGCCGCGGCCTAGGGTCGGCAGCATGGCCGTGACCGACGCCGACCTGGTCCACCTGCGACGGTGCGTCGCGCTCGCGCGCGAGGCGCTCGACGACGGCGACGAGCCGTTCGGCTCGGTGCTCGTCGACGCCGCCGGGACCGTCCTGCTCGAGGACCGCAACCGCGTCAAGGACGGCGACCAGACCCGGCACCCCGAGCTCGAGATCGCCCGCTGGGCCGCCGCGCACCTCCCGCCGGAGGAGCGCGGCGGCTGCACGGTCTACACGTCGGGCGAGCACTGCCCCATGTGCGCCGCCGCGCACGGGTGGGCCGGGCTCGGGCGGATCGTCTACGTCGCGTCGAGCGGGCAGCTCGTCGCGTGGCGGCGCGCGTGGGGGCTGCCGGCCGGGCCCGTCGCGCCGCTGCCCGTGAAGTCCGTCGTCCCCGGGGCGGTCGTCGACGGGCCCGCCGAGGCGCTCGTCGACGCGATGTGCGCGCTGCACCGCGAGCACGCGGACCGGTCGCGCTGAGCCCGGCCGTCCGCGCGGGCCGGCGCCGCCCGCGTCGACGTGACGAGGTCGTCCGACGTGGCCGTCGCCGGCCGCGTCGACCGTGAGGAGGCCGTCCGACGTCAGGCGCGGGACGTCGGGGCCGCCGCCTCGCGGCCCGTGCGGTCCGTGCGTCCCACCGCCCAGCGGTTGACCAGGTACAGCACCACACCGATCGCGAGCAGCGCGCCCGCCCGCACGTAGACGGCCGGGTCGCGGCCCGTCAGCGGTGACGCGAGGACGAGCGACACGACCGCACCCGCGACCGGGGCCCACGTCGGCGCCCGGAAGGTCGGTCGCTCCGCGTCGTCGCCTGCGGCCGGGTCCTCGTCGCGTGCGTCCGCGCCGTCGTCCGGCCGGCGCCGCAGCACCAGGACGGCGACGTTGACCGTCGCGAAGACGAGCAGCAGGAGCAGCACCGTCGTGTCCGCGAGCCCCGCCAGGTCGCCCGTCGCCACGAGCGTCAGCGCGATCACCACCGTGAACGCGATCGCCACGTACGGCGTCTGCCGCCCGCCCACGCGCCCCAGCACGCGCGGCACGATCCGCTCCTGCGCCATCCCGTAGACCAGCCGCGACGCCATGAGCATGTTGATGAGCGCCGTGTTCGACACCGCGAGCAGCGCGATCACCGCGAACAGCGCGGGCGGGAACGTCAGCCCGGCGACCTTGACGACCTCGAGCAGCGGTCCCGTCGACTCCGCGAGCACGTCGGTCTCCACGAGCATCGACGACGTGAACGCGACGCCGACGTAGATGAGGCCCGCGACCGCGAGCCCGCCGAACAGCGCGCGCGGGAAGTCGCGGCGCGGCGCGTGGCACTCCTCCGCGAGGTTCACCGAGTCCTCGAACCCGAGCAGCGCGTAGAACGCGAGCGCCGTCGCGCCGAGCACCGCCATCCACGCCGACCCGTCGGTCTCCAGCACGAACGCGCGGCCCGGGTCGCCCTCGCCCGTCAGCAGCGCCCACGCACCGATCGCGAGGATGACCAGCAGGCCCGTCGCCTCGACGATCGTCAGCACGACGTTGACGCGCACCGACTCCGAGATCCCCAGCAGGTTCACGCCCGTGATGAGCAGCAGGAAGAACCACGCCGCGACCAGCGTCGGCACGGACACGAACTCCGCGAGGTAGTCGCCGCCGAACGCCCGCGCGGCCGCGCTCGCCGACGTGATGCCCGACATCATCACCGCGAACGCCACGAGGAACGTGAGGAACGGCCGCCGGAACGCCCGGTTCGCGTACAGCGCCGCACCCGCCGCCTGCGGGAACCGGCCCACGAGCTCCGCGTACGCCGTCGCCGTGAGCGTCGCCAGCACGAACGCGCACACGAACGGCAGCCAGATCATGCCGCCGACCTCCGCCGCGACCTTGCCCGTCAGCGCGTAGATGCCCGCGCCCAGGATGTCGCCGACGACGAACAGCAGCAGGACGCGTCGGCCGATGGTGCGCCGCAGCGGCGGGCCGTCGGCCGACCGCGTGCTCGTCGTGGCCGTGCCCGGGTCGCTCATGCCGACCTCCCCCTGCCGTCGCGTGCCGCCAGTGTCGACCCGACGGTCCTCGCGCGCGCGGCGTGGTGACGCGACGCCCTCCGTCGCGCCGACCGCGTGGTGGCCGCGCGCGCCCGCAGCGGCGAGGGCGCCGTTCGACGCGCGCACCCGCGGGCCGGTGCCTACGCTCGGACCTTCGGACGGGCGGCGCGCACTGCGGACGTCGCCGCCACGGACCCACGGGAGGACCGCTCATGAAGGGCAAGGTCGTGTTCGCCGTCGGCGTCGGGCTCGGGTACGTGCTCGGGACCCGCGCGGGACGGGGTCAGTTCGAGAAGATCAAGGGCTGGGCGAACGACGTCTGGCAGGACCCGCGCGTCCAGGGCTACGTCCAGGACGTCGAGAGCCAGGCGACCGAGTTCGCCAAGCAGCAGGGTTCGGCGCTCAAGGACAAGGCCGTCGAGGCCGCGAAGTCTGCCGTCGCGGGCAACGCACCGTGGCGGTCCTCCACGACGACGCCCGAGGCCGACGACCCGGCGCCGGACGTCCTCGCCGGCGAGCCGATCATCGACGCGGACGACGCGCGGTACCGCACCCCCTGACGAGTCGCCGCTCCCGCTGGCCTGGGAGAAGCACCGGGAGCGACCGACCACGACGACGCGCCCCCGACGACCGCCACCCGGCGGGACGTCGGGGGCGCGTCGGCGCGTCAGGCGTCCAGCGCGTCGACGACCGCGGCCGCGGTGTGGGCCGGGTCGCGGTGGACGGACAGCGTGACGCCGTCCTCGTCGGGGCCGAGCGGCTCGAGCGTCGCGAGCTGCGACTCGAGCAGCGACGCCGGCATGAAGTGACCGCGCCGCCCGGCCATGCGCCGGGCGAGCTCCTCGTGGCCGACCGCGAGGTGCACGAACCGCACGCGCCCCTCGGCGCCGCGCAGCACGTCGCGGTACGCCCGCCGCAGCGACGAGCACGCGACGACGGTCCCGCGACCGGCCTCGGCGTGCTCGGTCATCGCGGCTGCGACGAGCCGCAGCCACGGCCCGCGGTCGTCGTCGGTGAGCGGGACGCCCGCGGCCATCTTCTCGACGTTCGCCGGCGGGTGGAGGTCGTCGCCCTCGACGAACGGGCTCCCGAGCGCCTCGGCGACGAGCCGCCCGATCGTCGTCTTGCCCGTCCCGGACACCCCCATCACGACCACGTGCTGCACGCCCACCGACTCTCCTCCCGCTCCCGGACCCGCCCACCCTCCCACGCCCCGCCCGCGCGTCGCCGTGAGACGGCGCCGGACCCGGCGAGGACGGGTGCCCCGGGCGACGTAGGGTGGCGGCGATGTCCGTGCTCGTCGACACCACACCCCTCCGCGTCAGCCCGGCGTTCCGGCGGCTGTGGTGGGGCCTGTCCGTGTCGAACCTCGGCACGCAGCTCACGGTCGTCGCCGTCGGGCTCCAGGTGTACGACCTCACGGGCTCGACGTTCTCCGTCGGCGTGCTCGGCGTGTGCGCGCTCGTGCCGCTCGTGGTCTTCGGGCTGTACGGCGGCGCGATCGTCGACCACTACGACCGGCGCCGGGTCGCGCTCGTCGCGTCGCTGGTCGCGTGGACCGTGGTGCTCGGACTCGCGGTGCAGGCGTGGCTCGGCAACGAGCACGTGGGGCTGCTCTACGCGCTGGTCGCGGTGCAGTCGGCCGCTGGCGCGGTGAACAGCCCCGCGCGGACGGCGATCATCCCGCGCCTGATCGACCCGACCCTGCTGCCCGCCGCCAACGCCCTGCAGACCACCGGCTGGAACGTCGCGCTCACCGTGGGCCCGCTGCTGGGCGCCGGGCTCGTCGCCGCGTTCGGGTACGCCGCCGCGTACACGCTCGACGCCGCGCTGTTCACGTTCGCGCTCGCCGCGCTGCTGCGCCTCCCGCCGGTCCCGCCCGAGCCCTCGTCGGTCCGGCGTGCGCGGGTCGGCCTCGGCTCGGTCGTCGACGGCCTGCGCTACCTCGGCACGCAGCGCAACGTCCGCATGACGTTCGCGGTCGACCTGGTCGCGATGATCACCGCGTCGCCGCGCGTGCTGTTCCCCGCGGTCGCGCTCCTCTACCTGGGCGGCGGCGAGACCACGACGGGCGTGGTCAGCGCCGCGGTCGCCGTCGGGGCGGTCCTCGCGGGCGTGTTCTCCGGCGCGCTCGTGCACGTGCGCTGGCAGGGCCGCATCATCACCGTCGCGATCGTGGTGTGGGGGCTCGCGATCGCCGGGTTCGGCGCGGTCCTCGTCGCGGTCGACGCCACGCGGCCCGACCAGGTGCTGTGGGGTGCGCTCGCGCTCGCGGTGCTCACGCTCGTCGTCGCGGGGGCCGCGGACGCCATCTCGTCGGTGTTCCGGCAGAGCATCCTGCAGACCGCGACGCCCGACGACATGCGCGGCCGGCTCCAGGGCGTGTTCGTGGTCGTCGTCGCCGGAGGCCCCCGGCTCGGGGAGCTGCTGCTCGGCGGGCTCGCGACGCGCGTCGGCGAGGGCTGGACCGCGGTGATCGGCGGCCTGACGTGCGTCGTGCTGGTGAGCGTCCTCGTGCGCGTCCAGCGCACGTTCTGGCACTACGACGCCCACCACCCCACCCCCTGACCGGGTCCTGTCGATTCCGGCGGGGCTCGTCCGTCACAGTGGTGACACGCCGCCACGGAGCGGCCGGCACACGAGGAGCGACGATGACCCGGTACGCCATCTACTTCCAGCAGAACTGGGTCGGTGACCACCCGGCCGAGTGGTTCCGGTCCCGCGTCGAGCCGAGCACGGCCGTCGTCCGCGAGATGGAGGAGGCGGGGGTGCTCGTCTTCGCGGGCGGGCTCGAGGTGGACCTGGCCGACGCGTTCACCGCCGACGCGACGAGCGGGACGGTCACGATCACCGACGGCCCCTACGCCGAGACCACCGAGTACCTGGGCGGGATCACGGTCATCGACGTGCCCGACCTGGAGACGGCCAAGATGTGGGCCGGCCGGGTCGCCGAGGGGTGCGGCTGGCCGCAGGAGGTCCGGGTCATCACGTAGGAAGCCCGGCGTCGCTACGCGAGCGAGTCCAGCAGCGTGCGCAGCGCGTCGGCCAGGGTCGTGCGGTAGCCCGGGAGCCAGTCGCCCGCGAACGACCGGGGGACGATCTCGGTCGTGAGGATCAGCGTGAGGAACGTCCGGTACAGCGCGAGCCGCGTCTGCGCCGACGCGCTGGTGACGTCGATGCCGCCGGGCACGACGCTCGCGTAGCCCGCGAGCACGCGGGGGTTCACCGGGCCGACGTTGTGGCAGTCGGCGCCGACGAGCTCGTGCAGCGGGTCTCCCCAGAACGCGCGCTCGGGGTCGATGACGCCGACGAGCCCGCCCGTCTCCGGGTCGACGAACAGGTTCCCGGCCCAGAGGTCGGTGTGCACGAGCGTCGGCGTGGTGACGTCGTCGAGCGCGTCGCCGTGTCGCCGCAGGGCGGCGCGCACCTCGTCGGCGGGCAGGTCGACGCCCCAGCGCGGCGCGTCGGTCAGGACGGCCTCGACCATCGCGGTGAACGTGCCGCGCCACGTGGGGGCGTTGAGCCCGGCCGCGGGGTTCGGGTAGCCGAAGCCGCCGTCCGGGGCGGGCAGCCCGGCGGTGTGCAGCCGCGCCATGTAGGCGCCGAGCTCGTGCTCCGCGCGCGCGGTGCGGGGGTCGTCGTCGGCGGTGCCGAAGCCCGCGTCGACCAGCGGGACCCCGGGCAGGTGGCTGACCACGAGCGCGTCGGTCGGCACGTGCGTGCGGGTGAAGTCGGTGAGGAGCACGCGGGGCATGAGCAGCGACGGGTGCTCCTCGGCGAGCCGGTAGACGTGCGCCTCCGACCGGACCAGGTCGTGCTCGTAGGTGAGCAGCGCGTCGGTCGCGGTGGGCGCGGTCTTGACGACGACGCGCGTCCCGTCGTCGAGCGTCACGCGGTAGCTCGTCGCGAACATCCCACCGGTGAGCCGCTCGACCCCGGCGACCGTCCCGAGCGGCGCGAGCACGGCCCGCAGCGCGTCGACGGGCACGTCCGCGGCGGTGTCGCCCGCCGGTGCGGTGCCGGCGGCGGGGGCGTTCGCGGGTGCAGCCGGTGCGTCCGACGTCAGGTCGGACGACGTCGCGGAGTCGGCCACGGGTGTCTCGTCGGCGAGGGTCACGACGCGCACGGTACTGCGGGGGCCGGGCGTCGGGGGAGGCCGGATGGGCCGTTCGTGGTGTCGAAAACGGGCACTCCCGCGGTATCGGAAGTCGCGACGGCGACGAGGTCGGCGACACGCGGCCCGACTGCGGGCTGGGAGGCGCTCAGCCGTCCTCGGCGACGCCCGTCGGCCGGGGCGGTGCGGGGTGCTCGACGGCGCTGCCGACCTGGCCGTCCGTCGCGGACCGCTGCTGCGGCACGGCGCTGCGCGGGTCGACGCTCTCGGCGACCTCGCAGGCGGCGACGGCGGCCCCGGCGGTGGCCGACGGCGACTCGTCCTCCACGGCGCGCGCGACGCGCTCGTCGGCGGCCTTCGCGTCGGGACGCGGCCGCAGCGTGCGGTACGCGGCGAGGGTCGCGACGAGCGCGAGCCCGGCGGAGACGATGACGACGAGGAACCCGCCGTGCGAGCCGTCGGCGTCGATGCGGGCGCCCGCGATGGACGAGCCGAAGGAGACGCCGACGCCGAGCGACGTGCCGACCCAGGTGAGGCCCTCGGTGAGCCGCGCGGGCGGCACGAGCTGCTGGACGAGCGCGTTGCCGTTGATGAGCGTGGGCGCGATGGCGAAGCCGGTGACGAACATGACCGCGGCGAGCACGACGAGGTTGGTCGCGACGACGAAGAACGAGACCCCGACGGCGAGCACGACGACGCCGATCGCGAACCGCTGGTGCAGCGGCCGGACCCAGTGCCGCGTGCCGTAGAGCAGCCCGGCGATGAGCGACCCGAACGCGAACACGGCGAGGATCACACCGGCGATGCCGGTGTTCCCGGACTCCTCCGCGAACGCGACGGTCGAGACGTCGGTCGCGCCGAAGATCGCGCCCATGGCGACGAAGACGAGCGCGAGCACGACCATGCCGGGGTTCGCGAGGACGGAGCCGCGCACGCGCTCGCCGCCGGCGCTGATGGTCGGGGCGGGCTCGGTGGCGCGCAGCGCGAGGAACCAGTACCCGCCGACGACCAGCGCGACGAGCGGCACGACCAGCCCGGCTGCGGGGTCGACGCCGGTCGCGAGGACCGTGGCGAGGACGGGGCCGACGATGAAGACGAACTCGTCGATGGTCGACTCGAGCGCGTACGCGGTGTGCATGGGGCGCGGGTCGCCCCCGAGCACGCCGGACCAGCGGGCGCGCACGAGCGAGCCGAACGACCCGACGGCGGCGCCCGTGACGGCGGCGGCGACGTAGAGGAGCCACGGGTTGCTGTCGGCGCGCGCCGCGACGACCAGTGTGACGAGACCGACGGACGCGACGGCGACGGCGGGGCGCATGACGCGGGCCTGGCCGTGCCGGTCGACGAGCCGGGCGAGCTGCGGCGAGCAGAGGGCCTGCGCGACGACGTAGACGGCGGAGACCCGTCCGGCCAGCCCGTAGGAGCCGTACAGCGCGGAGATCATGAGGACGATGCCGATCCCGATCATCGACATCTGGAGGCGCGCGACCATCCCCGCGACGGAGAAGGCGAGGGCACCCGGGCGCGACAGGATCTCGCGGTAGGGCTGGAGCATGCCCTCAGTCTCGCACCGCGCTCCGACGGTGGCCCGGGGCTGGTGGTGGGGCGCCGTGTGCCGCACGATCGGTGCATGACGGACGTGCTGGTCAGCGACGCGCCCGAGGCGCACCGGTTCGAGGCCCGCGACGAGGCGGGTGAGCTGCTGGGGTTCGCGGTGTACGACGTGGTGGGCCGGACGGTCGTGTTCACGCACACCGAGGTGGACCCGCGCGCGGAGGGTCGCGGGGTCGCGTCGACCCTCGTCCGCGAGGCGCTGGACGCCGTCCGGGAGAGCCACCGGGACGTCGTCGCGCTGTGCCCGTACGTGAAGGCGTGGGTGGCGCGTCACCCGGACTACCAGGACCTCCTGCACCGCCCGTGACAGACCCCGGTGACAGCCTGACGAACACCGTCCTCCCGAGCAACTTCTTGTAAATTTCGTGTGAAGTTGCCTCGGGCAAAGCGGACATGTCAGGTCAAGAGGTAAGCGCTTCCGGTGAGCGCCGTCACTTTTGGACGCTTGTCCGTCTCAATGTGCTGTTACCGGCTGGTAAGTTCGATTTACCGAGTTCGCCGGGCTGTGGTCACACGTGGGTCCACCGCACCGCGACCGGTCCGTGCGCCTCCATCTGCAGGGGGCGGTTGCGCACGTCCACTCGCAGGTCAGAGGCCTATGAGTGGTCCTTCGACGCGCCCGCTGGGTCCTCGCTGACCCGCCGGTGACGTTCACGCTGGATCGCCGACGACGCCGGGACAGCTGGTCAGAAAAAGCCACCACCGTGTCGGGTAGGCCATTCAGATGTTTGTTTTCGTTCTTCAGCTGCGTCATATGCTGGAAGGGCAGTCGGAGTTTTATCTCTTCGCTGTCTTCTCCACGCTGATCTGGGCGTTGTGGCTGCTCAAGGTGCTGCTCTCGCGCCGCTACAAGCCGTACACCGGCGAGTACCACGGCACCACCTCGGTCGTCGTCCCCGTGGTCGACGAGCCCCTCGACCTCTTCCACGACGTGCTCTCGCGGATCGTCGCGCAGCAGCCCGACGAGGTCATCGTCGTCATCAACGGCAAGCCCAACCCGGGCCTCGAGCGCGTCAGCGAGCAGTTCGCGCCGCTCGTCCGCTGGGTGCACACCCCGATCCCGGGCAAGCGCAACGCCGTCAAGATCGGCACCGAGATGTCGCGCGGCGAGATCACCGTGCTCGTCGACTCCGACACCGTGTGGACCGACGGCACGCTCCCCGAGCTCGTCAAGCCGTTCGCCGACCCCAACATCGGCGGCGTCACCACGCGTCAGCGCATCCTCGACCCCGAGCGCTCCTGGATCACCCGCTGGGCCGACTGGCTGGAGAACACCCGCGCGCTCTACTCGATGCCCGCGCAGTCCGCGCTCGGCCAGGTCGGCTGCCTGCCCGGACGCACCATCGCGTTCCGCCGGCACATCCTCATCGACGTCATGGACGACTTCATGCACGAGAAGTTCATGGGCGTCTTCCTCGAGGTCTCCGACGACCGCACGCTGACCAACCTGACGCTCAAGGCCGGCTACAAGTGCGTGTACCAGTACACGAGCCTCGTCTACACGGACGCCCCGCTGCAGGTGAAGAAGCTCTTCAAGCAGCAGCTCCGCTGGGCCCGCGGCAGCCAGTACAACACCCTGCGGATGCTGCCCTGGATGATGGGCCACGCCCCCGTCCTGGCGATCTTCTTCGTGATGGACATCATCCTGCCGTTCCTGCTGGTCGGGACGATCGCGGGCTGGATCTACCGCGCCGCGTCCGGCACGGGCGTGAACCTCTACCAGGCGATCCTCGAGACGTACACGGGGCTGCAGGGCTGGGTCTGGGTCGTCGCCACGATGGTCATCTCGTCGGTGCTCTCCATGGCGATCCGCCAGATCCGCCACCTGCACGAGAAGCCGTCCGACTTCCTGCGGCTGCCGGTCTTCATCATCGTCTCGACGTTCTTCCTCATGCCCGTCCGCCTGCTCGGCTTCCTGCGCATGGCGCACGCGTCGGGCTGGGGCACCCGTGCCGGCGCCTACGCCGGCGGTGACCTCATGGAGGAGCTCGAGCAGGCCCCGCAGGGTCCCGTCGACCTCGTCGACCGCGCCCCCGACGGAGTCGTCCCGCACCAGCGGTCCGCCGACGGCACCGTCCTGACCGAGGCGCCGGCGCGCGTCCGCCGCGCCACCGCGGCCCCCGCACCGGCTCCCGCGCCGCGTCGCCGCCGTCGTCTCAACCCGCTCGCCGGCATCCCCTACGTGGCCGCCGTGCTGATCTTCGCCCTGGAGGCACTCGTCTATGTCTGAGCACACCGCCCACGGCTGGTGGACCCGGGCGATCCGCCCGTCCCCCCGCAAGCGGCTCACCGCAGCCGCGATCGCGCTCGCCCTCGTCGCCGTCACCGTCGGCGTCTGGCTCTCGCCCTCCGTCGACGGCGTCGTCCCCACCCGCGCCAGCGCCGAGGAGATGCGTCTCCAGGCGGAGAACGAGAAGCTGCGCTACTCGCTCGAGGCCCGCGAGCAGGAGGTCCTCGACCTCGAGCGCTCGCAGCGCAAGGCCGCCTCCGAGCGGTCCGCCGCCGCCGAGCGCGGCAAGGCCAAGGCTGCCGAGGAGAAGGCCGCGGCTGACGCCGCCGCGCAGCAGAAGGCCGCCGAGGAGCAGGCCGCCGCGAAGGCCGCGTCCTCCGCGAAGGCCGCGTCCGAGAAGAAGGCCGCCGCCGAGCGCGGCAAGGCGCGCGACCGCGCCGAGCAGGCCGAGGCCGCGCTCGCCCGGGCCCGTGCCGCCGCGGCCACGCCGTCGTCGTCCGGCCCCGCCCCCGAGGTCAAGCCCACGGCACCGCCGCTCGCCGCGCTGCGGCAGCCCACGGCCCGCCAGTTCGGCCTCTACACCCCGCAGGCCCCGTTCAGCTGGGCCGAGCAGGACGCCGTCGCCGCGCAGATCGGGACGCAGCCGAACATCGTCGGCTACTTCCAGGGCTGGGACGGCAACTTCCGCGCCGACGCCGTGAGCCGGTCGTGGGCCAAGGGCGCCATGCCCATGCTCACGTGGGAGTCGCGGAACCTCGCCACGGCGAACGACGTGGTCGAGGAGCCCGAGTGGTCCCTCAAGGAGATCACCAACGGCCGCTACGACGCCTACCTGCGGCAGTACGCCGCGGACGTCACCGCCCTCGGCCTGCCCGTCGCGATCCGTCTCGACCACGAGATGAACGCGTCCTGGTACCCGTGGAACGAGCAGGGCTCCGGCGGCGCGTCCGTCAACGGCAACAGCCCCGGCGACTACGTCGCCATGTGGCGCCACGTGCACGACATCTTCGAGGCGTCCGGCGCCAACCAGTACGTGCTGTGGGTGTGGGCGCCGAACATCGTCAACAACCTGCCCGCCGCGAACCAGTCGCTCGCCTACACGAAGTCGCTCTACCCGGGTGACGAGTACGTCGACTGGGTCGGCCTGTCCGGCTACTACCGGCCGCCGTACCGCGACGGCCAGACGCCCACCTTCGCGTGGACCTTCGACAAGTCGCTCGACCAGCTGCGCGCCATCACGCACAAGCCGATCTTCCTCGCGGAGATCGGGGCGTCGGAGAGCGGCGGCCAGAAGGCCGCGTGGGTCACCGACCTGTTCGACGCGCTGGCCAAGCCGGAGAACGCCGACGTCGTCGGCTTCGCCTGGTTCAACCACGCCGTCACCACCATCAGCCAGGGCGAGCGCGTCACCAACGACTGGCGCGTCGAGTCCCGCGCCGACTCCCTCGCCGCCTTCGTCGAGGGACTGCACGACCCCGCCGCAGGCTTCGCCCTCCCGGGCGGTGCGTCATGACGCCCGCGACGCCCACCGCCAACCCCCGCCGTTCTAGGAGAGACGACATGACCGAGCAGCACACCGAGGACCTCACGGTCGCGGACCACTTCCCCCGGCGCGTCTTCGACGCCGACGCCCCCGCCCCTCGCATCTCGGTGCTCGGCACCGGCTACCTCGGCGCCACGCACGCCGTGTCGATGGCCGCGCTCGGCATGGAGGTCGTCGGCTACGACGTCGACCCCGCCAAGGTCGCCGCGCTCCAGGCCGGCAAGGTGCCGTTCTACGAGCCCGGGCTGCCCGAGCTCCTCGAGGAGCAGCTCGCCACCGGCCGCCTGCGCTTCACCTCCGACGTCGCCGAGGCCGTGGCGTTCGCGGACGTGCACTTCGTGTGCGTCGGCACGCCGCAGACCAAGACGAGCCACGCCGCGAACCTGTCCTTCGTCGAGGCTGCGACCACGGCCATCGCCGAGAACCTCACGCACGACGCGCTCATCGTCGGCAAGTCCACCGTGCCCGTCGGCACCGGCGCCCGCCTCCGCGAGCTCGTCGCGGCCAAGGCCCGCAAGGACGTCCGCGTCGAGCTCGTGTGGAACCCCGAGTTCCTCCGTGAGGGCAAGGCCGTCCAGGACACGCTGCACCCCGACCGCATCGTCATGGGCGGCACCACCGCCGACTCCGAGGCGCTGCTCCGCCGCGTCTACGAGACGCCCATCGCCGAGGGCACGCCGGTCGTCGTCTGCGACCTGCCCACCGCCGAGCTCGTCAAGGTGAGCGCCAACGCGTTCCTCGCGACCAAGATCTCGTTCATCAACGCGATCGCCTCCGTGTGCGAGGCCGCCGACGCGGACGTGACCGTCCTCGCCGACGCGCTCGGCCACGACGTCCGCATCGGCCGCCAGTTCCTCGACGCCGGTCTCGGCTTCGGCGGCGGCTGCCTCCCCAAGGACATCCGCGCCCTCATGCACCGCGCCAACGAGCTCGGTGCGCACCAGGCCTCCGCCCTGCTCCA
Source organism: Cellulomonas algicola (assembly GCF_019024305.1). Classification (NCBI taxonomy): domain Bacteria; kingdom Bacillati; phylum Actinomycetota; class Actinomycetes; order Micrococcales; family Cellulomonadaceae; genus Cellulomonas; species Cellulomonas algicola. The sequence continues at coordinate 215,912 of NZ_JAHKSJ010000015.1, forward strand.
GCAGGTCGACGAGATCAACATGGGCCAGCGCGGCCGCGTCGTCGAGCTCGCCCTCGAGGCGTGCGGCGGCTCCGTCCTCAACCGTCGGGTCGGCGTCCTCGGGGCGGCCTTCAAGCCGCACACCGACGACGTGCGCGACTCGCCGGCCCTCAACGTCGCCGCGGCCCTGCACCTGCGCGGTGCCCAGGTCACCGTGTACGACCCCGAGGCCGGCGACACCGCCCGCGCGTCCTTCCCGACGCTCGGCTACGCGACCTCCGCCGAGGAGGCCGTCGAGGGTGCGGACGTCGTCCTCGTCCTCACCGAGTGGGACGAGTTCGTCGGCGCCGAGCCGGCCAGGCTCGCCGCCCTCACGCAGAACGCGAACGTCATCGACGCGCGCGGCAAGCTCGACCCGCAGCGCTGGCGCCAGGCCGGCTGGTCCTTCCGGGGCCTCGGCCGCACCGCCGCCTGACGGGTCGCCTGAACGGTCGCCGGGGTGTCGGCGACCGACCTCGGGCCGCCGGAGGCACGGTCCGGCGGTCACCCCCGCACGCACCGCCCGACCGCGTCGGGTCGGGGGTGCGTGCAGCGGGCGGTGTCGCGCCCCGACGCCGCTCCGCACGACGGGCCGCGCACCTCGCAACCAGGTGCGCGGCCCGTCCGTGCGTCCGCCGCCTGGTGCGCGGCCCGTCCGTGTCCCCGCCGTCACACTGGCGGGTCCCGCTTCGCCGTACCGTGGCGCGCATGCCGCACGCGTCCGGACAGGTCGACGTCGTCGTCGTGAACGGCGGCTCCAGCTCGGGGAAGAGCTCCCTCTGCCGCGCCCTGCAGGAGGAGCTCCCCGGACTGTGGCTGACGTTCGGCGTCGACTCCTTCGTCGACGCGCTCCCGGGCGCCGGTGACAGCCCGCGAGCCGACATCACCTTCGGCGCGGACGGCACGGTGAGCGTCGGTCCGCAGTTCGGTGCCGGGCAGGACGCCTGGTACGCCGGGCTCGCGACCATGGCGCGCCACGGCGCCCACCTCGTGCTCGACGAGGTCCTGCTGGCCGGAGGCGCCGGTCAGGAGCGCGTGCGCCGGGCCCTCGACGGGCTCGACGTCGTGTGGGTCGGCGTGCACTGCGACCCCGAGGTCGCCGCGGCACGAGAGGCGCACCGGCCCGATCGTGTACCCGGCATGGCGCGCGACCAGGCGCTCAGCGTCCACGCGGGCGTGCGGTACGACCTCGAGGTGGACACGACGCGGCGTCCGACCCTGGACTGCGCCGCCGAGATCACCGCCGCCCTCGCGGCCAGGGCGTCCGCGCGCGAATGACGGGAGGGAAGGTGGCGGCAGGGCGGGTGACGGCAGGGCGGGCCGGCGCTACGGCCGTTGCTGCGGGACCGGTGCGTGGGTGATGGCGGACAGGCCTGCGTTGACGGGCGTCGAGAAGGTCGTCACGTCCGTGATGCCGAAGCCCGCGAGACGCGCGGTGTGCTTGGCGAGGTAGCGCTCGGCCGACGCGCGGTCGGTGAAGAGGTACGCGCCGCCCGCCGTCCCGGCCTCGGCGTCCTCCGTCCAGACCTTCCAGAGCAGCCCGTCCTCGGCGGCGATGTCCGCCGCCAGGTCCCCGAACGTGGTGACGGCCTCGTCACCGACGGGCCCGTCGGTCGGGAAGTCGAAGAACAGCAGGTGCGCCATGATCGGTCCTCTCCGCGGGCTCACGGTGGACGCCGGTCGACGCCCACCGGCCGCCCAGTCGACCACACGCCACCCACACGGCCGCGACCCGGGTCTGAGGACCGGAGACGGTGCGTCAGCGGTCGCCAGACCCGGGTCGTCGTCGAGCGAGGACGGCGGCGTCGGCCGGATCAGCTGCCCAGGGCCTGGGAGACGACCTGCTTGGCCTCGTCCTGGACCTGCGTGAGGTGCTCCTCGGACACGAACGACTCGGCGTAGATCTTGTAGACGTCCTCGGTGCCTGAGGGCCGCGCGGCGAACCACGCGTTCTCGGTCGTGACCTTGAGGCCGCCGATGGCCGCGTCGTTGCCGGGCGCGTGCGTGAGGCGCGCGGTGATCGGCTCGCCCGCGAGCGTCGTCGCGGTGACCTGCGAGGCGTCGAGCGCGGCGAGGGTCTTCTTCTCCTCGCGGGTCGCGGCGGCGTCCACGCGCGCGTACCAGGACTCGCCGAACTCGCCGACGAGCTCGCGGTGGATCTGCGACGGCGACTTCCCCGTGGTCGCGATGATCTCGGACGCGAGCAGCGCGGGCAGCAGGCCGTCCTTGTCGGTGGTCCAGACGGTGCCGTCCTTGCGGAGGAACGACGCCCCGGCGGACTCCTCGCCGCCGAACCCCACGGACCCGTCGACGAGCCCGGGCACGAACCACTTGAACCCGACGGGCACCTCGATGAGCCGGCGACCGAGGCGCGCGGCGACGCGGTCGACCAGGCTCGACGACACGAGCGTCTTCCCGATCGCCGTCCCCGTGGGCCAGCCCGGGCGGGCGCCGCCGTAGAGGTAGTGGATCATCACGGCGATGTAGTGGTTGGGGTTCATCAGGCCGCCGTCGGGCGTCACGATGCCGTGCCGGTCGGAGTCCGCGTCGTTGCCGGTCGCGACGTCGAACGGCGCCTCGCCGCCGGCCATGCGCTGGACGAGCGACGCCATCGCGTACGGCGACGAGCAGTCCATGCGGATCTTGCCGTCCCAGTCGAGGGTCATGAACGACCAGCGCGGGTCGACCTGCGGGTTCACGACGGTGAGGTCGAGGCCGTAGCGCTCGCCGATCGCGCCCCAGTACTCGACGGACGCGCCGCCGAGCGGGTCGGCGCCGATGCGCACGCCCGACGTCCGGATCGCCTCGAGGTCGAGGACGTTCGCGAGGTCGTCGACGTACGCAGACAGGTAGTCGTGCTTGCGCGTCGTCTCGGCCGCGAGCGCCTGCTCGTAGCTCACGCGCGGCACGGACCGCCAGCCCGACGCGAGGATCGCGTTCGCGCGGTCGGCGATCCACGCGGTCGCCTGCGACCCGGCCGGGCCGCCGTCCGGCGGGTTGTACTTGAAGCCGCCGTCGCGCGGCGGGTTGTGCGACGGGGTCACGACGATGCCGTCGGCCAGGCCGGGCCCGGCGATGCGGACCCCCTCGGACGATCCGGCGCCGTTGTAGCTGAGGATCGCGTGCGAGACGGCGGGCGTCGGCGTCCACGAGTCGCGCGCGTCGACGCGGACCTCGACGCCGGCCGCGGCCAGCACCTCGAGCGCGGACCGGAACGCGGGCTCGGACAGCCCGTGGGTGTCGCGGCCGATGAACAGCGGCCCGTCGGTGCCCTGCCCGCGGCGGTACTCGACGATCGCCGCGGTGATCGCGACGATGTGCGCCTCGTTGAACGCGGAGTCCAGGGCGGACCCGCGGTGGCCGCTCGTGCCGAAGACCACGCGCTGCGCGGGGTCGTCGAGGTCGGGCTCGCGATCGAAGTACGCCCCGAGGAGGGCGTCGAGGTCGACGAGGTCGGACGGCTGGGCAGGGGTTCCGGCGCGCGGGTCCATGCCGTCGATCCTTCCGCATGACCTGTGACCGCGCAGCCCCCGGCCGTCCCGGTCCGTGGACCTGCCGTGCCAGGTCCGTCACACGCGCCCCGACCGGCCGACGCGGGACCGGTCGGGCGGGCGCCGTCGCGCCCGGTAGCCTCGGGGCATGGCCAGGAACACGCCCGACTTCGTGCTGCGTCCGTTCGAGGGGCTGCCCGGTGAGCCCGACTGGGTCGCGCTCAAGGAGCTCGTCCCCGCGGCGACCGCGACCGCCCGCACCACCCAGGAGCACGGTGCGCGCGACGTCCTCGTCACCACCGTCCTCCCGACGGCGTGGCCCGCGCTGCACCGCGCCGACGGCGTGGTCCTCCTCGCCCTCCAGACGGTCGGCTCGTCGGGCGACGCCAGCCGCGACCTCGCCGCCTCGCTGCTCGAGGCCCTCGAGGTGGAGCCCGGCACGGCCGTCGAGACGGTCGGACTGCCCGGTCCCGGCCCGCGCCTCCAGGACGTGCTCGACCTGTCCGTGCCGTTCGAGGTCACCGTCCACGAGTCGTTCTCCTACTGGCTCGCGCCCGACACCGAGCGCACGCCCGACCTCGTCGCGGCCATGGAGGAGGCCGACGCGGGCATCATCGACACCCGCAAGCTCGCCGCCGCCGAGTCCGCCTACTGGTGCCGCATGGGCGCCCGCGAGTTCCTCCGCTGGGCGCAGCCGCACGACGAGCAGGTCGTCCTCGACGCGCTCGCCCGCCTGCACGCGCGCCGCGCGTCGGGCTTCGACGGCGGCAAGTTCGTCGGCTACTTCCGGTCCAGCGGGCTCGTCGTCCCCGTGTGGGAGCTCGCCCGCGGGTCGGAGGCCGAGGACGTCGAGGCGCCGCTCGCCGCGTTCGCGCCCTCGTTCGCGGAGGCGCTCGCGTCGACCGAGCCGCTCGACGCCGACGAGCGCCGTGCTCGCGCGGGTCTCGTCGCCCGCCAGGTGACGCTCCGCTGACACCCGTCCCGCTGACGCCGCCGACGCCGACGCCGCCCGCCGGACGGGTGCCGTCGGCGTCCCGGCCTGCGGGTCCGGGCGGGCGGTCCACGTCCGGCTCGCTAGGCTGGCGCCCGTGACGCGCAAGGGCGGGAAGGCCGCCGACGACCAGCCGGAGGCCGGCCCGACCGACGCCTCGACGGCCGCTGCGACCGCGCCCGCGCGCACGCGTGGCCGGACGCCCGCCACCACGACGGTCGACGAGGCGGCGACGTCCTCCGGCTCGGGAACCGACGCCCCCGCCGCGACGTCCGACGCGCACCCCGAGGCCCCGGCCACGGGCGGCCGTCAGCGGCGCGGAGGCCGCGACGCCGGTCGCGACGCCGCGCGTGAGCCCGCGCACGACGCGCGCGAGCCCAAGCCGCACCGGCACAAGCAGCGGGTCGCCGTCATCATCCCGGCGAAGGACGAGTCCCGGCGCATCGCCGCGACCGTCCGCTCCGCGCGCGCCATCCCGCACGTCGACCTCGTGCTCGTCGTCGACGACGGGTCGGAGGACAACACGCAGCACGTCGCGCGCGAGGCCGGCGCGGTCGTCGTCCGGCACTCGCACAACCGCGGCAAGGCCGCCGCGATGGAGACCGGCGCCGCCGTCGTCGCGATGCGCGACGCGCCCGACCGTCTGCCGCGCGTCCTGCTGTTCATCGACGGGGACCTGGGCGAGACCGCCGTCAACACCGCGCCGCTCGTGCCGCCCGTCGTCGACGGGCACGCCGACCTGTCGATCGCGCTGCTGCCGCCGCAGCCCGGCGCGGGTGGTCGCGGGATCGTCGTCGGCGCCGCGCGTCGTGCCATCGCGTCGATGACGGGGTGGACGCCCACGCAGCCGCTGTCCGGCATGCGCTGCCTCACGCGGGAGGCGTTCGAGGCCGCGACCCCGCTCGCGCGCGGGTGGGGCGTCGAGACGGGCATGACGATCGACCTGCTGCGACAGGGCTTCCGCGTGATCGAGGTGCCGTGCGAGCTGCGGCACCGGCCGTCCGGGTCCGACCTCAAGGGTCAGCTGCACCGGGCCGCGCAGTACCGCGACGTGCAGCTCGCGGTCAGCGCGCGCCGGGTCCGGGGGGCGGCGGCGTCGGTGAAGCAGACGGTCGCGCCGCGTCAGCGTCCGCCGCAGACGCACCGCTGACCTCGTCCGTCGCCACCGCCGCGGACGCACCGCTGACCTCGTCGGTCCCCACCGCCGCGGTCGCACCGGCGCGGTCGACGGGCGCGTCCTGCGCCGACCCGCCGTCGGCTGCGTCCGTCGCGACTGCCGTCCCCGCCCGCGCGGCGACGCCCGTCGGAGGTCCGTCGTCGACGGTCACGGCCGTGGGCTCGGGGTTCTCCAGCCGCCACTGCGCCGCCGCGGCGACGAGGCACGGCACCGCGACCGCGATCCCGGTCGCGGGGACGACGATGCCGGAGTCGTTGATGAGGAAGCCGACCCCGAGGCCGGCGCCGATCGCGAGGACCGCGGGCCGAAGCAGCGGGACGGCGGCCTGGAGCCCCGCGAGCGGGCTGCGCGGACCCATGAGGGCGCCGCGCCGCGGGCGGTCGCCGGCCAGGACGATCCACGTGAGCGCGATGCCGAACACCGCGAGCACGAGGTAGCGCCAGTTCGTGAGCACCCGCAGGTTGACCGACAGCTTGCGGTAGACGACGTCCCACAGGCCGCCGTCGAGGACCGTCGCGAAGAACCGTCCCAGGTGCGTGCGGTCGGCGGGCGGGCGCATCCAGTCGAGCACCGCGAAGCCGCCGACGACGAGCGCGCCGACGGCGAGGATGAGCGCGAGCGTCTTCCACTGCACCCGACGGCCGCTCACGACGATGCCGAGCAGCGCGAACGCGAGGATGAGCGCGGGCGGGCCGCCGAAGTCCGAGCCGAGGCCGGGGGCGCCGTCCACGACGACGAGCAGCAGCCCCAGCGCGCCCACCAGGACCGTCGCGAGGACGCGTCGGCCGCGGCGCACGAGCGGGTCGGCGATCGCGACGGCCACGAGCAGGCCCGCGGCCGTGAGCAGCGCGAACGCCTGGTTGCTCATGCCGTAGAACCGGGCCGCGAGCAGCCGGTGCGCACCCATCGGGGTGTCGATGACGAGGTGCGAGCCGGTGCACGCGTCGACGACGAGCACGCCGACGGTCACGGCGGCGACGAAGCCGGCGGGGCCGAGGACCGAGCGCCGCCACGGCCCGACGAGCGCGAGCGCCGTGATGAGCGCGATCCAGGCGAGGACGGTCCACCAGAACGCCATGCGCGGGTCGGCGGCGCGCCACCACGGGACCAGGCCGGTGAGGAACGCGGTGATGGGTGCGGCGGCGAGTGCGAGCGACGCGATCTTCAGCGCGTGCATCGCGGGCCGCAACGGTCGCCGGTCGGAGCGGCCCTTGCGCGTGAGGATGATCGCGGCGGCGACGAAGAGCACGGCCTGCGCGAGCACCATGCGCGTCGAGAACCCGCCGCTGACGCGCGTGACCCACTGCGCCTGCTGCTGCACGTCGAGCAGCATCGCCATCCGTGCGGACGCGGTCGCCGGGCCCGCGGTCGGCACGATCGTGGCGCCCGCGAGCGCCGGCGCGTCGTCGTCGAGGTCGAGGGCCGCGAGCAGCGTGGGCGTGACGTCGACCGTCTGGACCAGCCCGGGCTGCCGCGTCGCGCCCGACGTGAGCAGGTTGCGCGCGTACTCGGCGCCGTTGGGAGCGGTGCCGAGCGCCGCGGCGAGCTGGAGGGTCGCGCGGCTCGAGTCGGCGAGCGACACGACGAGGACCGTCGCCCCCGTGCGCTCGGTGGCGCGCAGGACCGCGCCGATGCGGTCGTCGAGGGTCTGCGCCTGGGCCGAGCGCGTGGGCTCGACGATCGCGCCGGGTGTGGGGAGCTCGGGGTCGGTCGGGTCCGCGATGCCGGGGATCTCGTCGCCGAGCTCCTCGTCGGGCGCCGTCGACGACCCGCGTGCGGCGGTGGCGTAGCCGGGGTCGCGCAGCACGCCTGCGTCGACGACCACGAGCTGCGAGGTCGCGAGCGCGTCACGGACCGTGCGCGTGAGGGCCGCCGTGCTGCCGGGACGCGCGACGTGCGTCCCGACGGGCAGGCCGTCGCCGTCGGCGAGCGCGATCGCGGCGCCCGGGCCGACGCCCGTGGCGGGCGTGCCCGAGCCGGCCAGCAGGTCGCCGAGCAGGCCGGGGCGTGCGCCGTACGACTCGGCGTCCGCGGACGCCTCGTAGTCGTCCCACCCGGGGACGACGCCGTCCTCCCCGGGGTCGCGGAGCGTGCGGCACGTGCGGTCGTCGGCCGGCAGGTCGGCGGCACGCTCGCCCGACGAGACCGCGAGCCAGCCGTCCGCGGGGCACGAGCGCGACGCGACCGAGCGGGCGGCGACGAGGCCGATGGACCCGTCGCGCGACAGGTCCCACAGGGTCGGCGTCGTGAGCGTCGTGACGTCGTCCCAGCGCAGGCCGGTCACGCCGACGAGGACGATCGGCGCGGTGGCGCCGCCCTCGGCGGCGGCACCTGACGGGGCCGGGGTCGGGGCGGCCGCGCCCGCGGTCGGGGCGGTGAGCAGCACGGTCGCGACGGCGAGCAGCGTGCCGGCGAGCGCGCGCACGCGGTGACGCAGGGCGCGCGGGCGGGCGGAGGTCGGCACCGGTCAAGCCTACGGGCGCACTACCCTCGACCCCGGCGGGTGGGGTCGACGCCGCGTGGAGCGCCTGAGGAGGAGCTGTGATGTCCGAGGCAGGAGCGGTCGCGTCCGGCGCGTCGACGTCGGGGCGGGGCGGTCGTCCGCGGTACGCGTACCTCGGGCCCGCGGGCACGTTCACCGAGGCCGCGCTGCGGCAGGTCGTCACGCCCGACGAGGCCGAGTACCTCCCGCAGACCGACGTCGGCGCCGCGATCGAGGCGGTCCGCTCGGGCGACGCGGACTTCGCGGTGGTCGCGATCGAGAGCACCGTCGAGGGCGGCGTCACCGCGACGCTCGACAGCCTGGCCGGCGGCGCGCCGCTCGTGCTGCTGCGCGAGGTGCTCGTGCCCGTGCAGTTCACGCTCGCGGGCGTGCCGGGCGTCGCGCTCGGCGACGTGCGCCGCATCTCTGCGCACCCGCACGCGTGGGTGCAGTGCCGCCGCTGGCTCGCGCGCCACCTGCCGGGTGTCGTGCACGTCCCCGCGACGTCCAACACCGCCCCGGCTGCGCTGCTCGCGCGCCGCGCCGCCGACGGCGAGCCCGTCGAGCCCGGGTTCGACGCCGCGCTCGTCCCGCCCGCCGCGGTCGAGACGTACGGGCTCGTGCCGCTCGCCGAGCACGTCGCGGACAACCCGAGCGCCGTGACGCGGTTCGTGGTCGTCGGCCACCCCGGCCAGGTCCCCGCGCCCACGGGGGCCGACAAGACGACGCTCGTCGTGCACCTGCCCGACAACGAGGCCGGTGCCCTGCTCGCGATGCTCGAGCAGTTCGCGGTGCGCGGCGTGAACCTGTCCCGGATCGAGTCGCGGCCCATCGGCGACGCGCTCGGCCGCTACTCGTTCTCCATCGACGCCGAGGGGCACATCACCGACGAGCGCGTGGGCGAGGCGATCATGGGCCTGCACCGCCGCTGCCCGCACGTGCGCTTCCTCGGGTCGTACCCGCGTGCCGACGCCGTCGAGCCGACCGTGCACGTCGGGACCACGGACGCGGACTTCGTCGGCGCCCGCGACTGGCTCCGCGCGGTACGCGAGGGCTCCGCGACCTGAGCCGACGCCTGTCTGCGACGGCCGGTCGGGGCGAGGTCAGCCCTGCGCGGCGACCAGCACCTCGGCCGCGGGGACCGCGCCTACGTCGACGCCGCGCAGCAGCCGGTCGGCCGTGACGCCGTCGCGAGGGTCGGGCGCGTCGAGGCCCGCGGACTCCGTGAGCGCGACCGGTCCGGAGAGCCCTTCGGCGGTGCCGGTGCCGCTGCCGGCCTCGTCGCCGACCGGCTCGGCGTCCGAGTCCGCGAGCGCGTGACCGGGCACGAGAACGGCAGTCGTCAGCGTGTGGCCGACGGGCAGGGTCCATCGGACGCGGTAGACGCCCGCCGCGACGTCGTCGAAGACCGCGGTCCCGTCGGGCCCGGTCGTAGCCGCGGCCACGGCGCTGCCGTCGACGTGCCGGGCGGGCCGGGCGTCGGCGGTCTCCAGGTGGGCGACGACCCCGACCAGCGGCTGCTCCGTCCCGCCGCGCAGGCCGTCGCCGTCGTCGTCGGACCAGGCGCGCGTGACCAGCGCGAACGCGGGCGCGGCGACGGCGCGGTCGTCGAGGAGGACGGGCGGGCGCTCGTCGTCAGGCGGGAAGGCCATCTGCCCGGCGGACGTCGTGACGGCGAACGCGGCGACGGCGGCGACCGCCGCGAGCGCTCCGGCGGTCGCGAGCACGAGCGAGGCGGACGTCGTCCGGCGGGACGGTGGTGCTCCGACGACGGGAGCACGCCCCAGCGTGGGCGACGAGGGTGTCGAGAGGGGCGTGGGCCTGACACCGCGGAAGGCGTCCGGCGACGGCACGACGCGCGGCGGCACCGGGACGACCGGTGTGGGCGCCGTCCGGTGCGGCGACCCGCCCGGGGGCTCGGGGCGGCTCTCGGTGGTCACCGTCCTCCTCGTCCGCGCTCCTCGGTGGTCCTCCGTCGACGAGCCCGCCGCTGGGGGTCGGGCGAGCCGAGGCTCGTCGCGCCCACGCGCACGTCGGCGGCGACTCGTCCACGGTAACGGCGACGTCGGACATCGGGGGAGGAACCGGACGATCTTCACCATCCCGGAGCAACGCCGAGGCGGCCCCGACGGACGGGCGGCGGTCAGCGGGTCGGGACGCGGACCACCAGCGCGCCGGGGTCGACCCGGGCCGTGAGCTCGGTGACCCGCCCGACGACGTCGCCGTCGACCTGCACGTGGTCCCCGCCCGGCACGACGAGCCGCACCTCCTGCGCGCGCGTGTGGTCGATGCGGCCGATCTTCGCCGGCAGGTCGTTGCGGACCCCCACGCCCTGCAGCACGACCTCGCCGAACAGCTGCGCCCACCCGGCGATCCCGGCGCGCGTGTCGATCGCGGCGACGTCGAACCAGCCGTCGTCGAGCTCCGCGTCGGGCAGCAGCGTGATGCCCCCGGGCAGCTTCCCGCAGTTGCCGATGAGCAGGCTGCGCAGCCGGGTCGTCGTGACGGGCTGGTCGTCGAGCCGGACGTGCACGCGGCTGCGGCGGCCGTGCAGGTGCTTCATGCCCGCGACGAAGTAGGCGATCCAGCCGACGCGCGCCTTGAGCTGCTCGTCGGCGTCGGCGACCATCGCCGCGTCGAACCCGACGCCCGCGATGACCAGGAAGATGTGGTCGCGCGGGACGTCCCCGTCGTCGGGCAGGTCGTCCGCGGCCTCGGCGACGTCGTCGTGCACGTCGGACTCCCAGCGCTGCACGCGCAGCCAGCCGACGTCGATGGTGCGGTCCCGGCCCTCGACGGCGACGCGCATCGCGGCGAGCGGGTCGGACAGCGGGATGTCGAGGTTCCGCGCGAGCAGGTTGCCCGTGCCGAGCGGCATGAGGCCCATCGGCACGCCCGTCCCGACCAGACCCTCGGCGACTGCCCGGACCGTCCCGTCGCCGCCCATCGCGACGACTACGTCCGCGCCTCGCTCGACCGCCTCGCGCGTCTGGCCGACGCCCGGGTCCTCGACCGTCGTCTCGAGCCAGAGCGGCTCCGGCAGCTCCTGCTCGGCGCACAGCCGCAGCACCGCGGCGCGCAGGTGCGCGACGTCGGGCTTCGACGGGTTGGCGACGAACGCGACGAGCTGCCCGCTGCCCTCGATGTCGCGCGCGAGCCGCAGCGCGCGGGCGGACCGCGCGACGCCGGGCGACTCGATGCGCCGCCGGAGGTCGCGCTGCCGGACGAGCAGCACGAGGACGAGGAGCAGCGAGAGGAGCGCGAGCGCACCCGCGACGACCGCGACCCACCCCTCCCACGACACACGGGCAATCTACGGCCACCCGCCCCTGACCCGCCGGAACGCCCCGCGCCGCTCCCAGCCACCGTCCTCGCCGCCCGCTCCTGTCCCGCCCGTGCGATCCGCGAGCTCGGCGCCGCGGGGGCCGGTCGGGTGCGGGGCGGGGGGTGCGGGGTGGTCGGTAGAGTCGGCGGGTGATCGATCTGCGGCTCCTGCGGGAGGAACCCGAGCTCGTCCGGACCAGCCAGCGGCTCCGTGGCGACGACCCGTCCCTCGTCGACCAGGTCCTCGACGCCGACTCCCGCCGCCGCGCCGCCCTCACCGAGTTCGAGACGCTGCGTGCCGAGCAGAAGGCGCACGGCAAGAAGGTCGCGCAGGCGCAGGGCGAGGAGAAGCAGGCGCTGCTCGCGCACGGCAAGACGATCGCCGAGAAGGTCAAGGGCCTGCAGGCGGAGGCCGACGAGGCCGAGCGCCACGCCACGGACCTGGCCCGGCGGATCGGCAACGTCGTCGAGGACGGCGTCCCGGCCGGCGGCGAGGACGACTACGTCGTGCTCGAGCACGTCGGGAGCCCGCGCGACTTCGCCGCGGAGTACGGCGACGACTTCGCGGTGCGCGACCACCTGGCGCTGGGCGAGGGCCTCGCGGCGATCGACACCGAGCGCGGCGCGAAGGTGTCGGGGGCGCGGTTCTACTTCCTGACGGGCATCGGCGCGCGGCTCGAGCTCGCGCTGCTCAACGCGGCGGTCGACCGGGCGCTCGCGGCGGGGTTCACGCCCGTCATCACGCCCACGCTCGTCAAGCCCGAGGTGATGGCCGGCACCGGCTACCTGGGGGCGCACGCGGACGAGGTCTACCACCTGCCTGCGGACGACCTGTACCTGGTCGGGACGTCGGAGGTCGCGCTCGCGGGGTACCACAGCGGCGAGATCCTCGACCTGACGAGCGGCCCGAAGCGGTACGCCGGCTGGAGCGCGTGCTACCGGCGTGAAGCCGGCTCGTACGGCAAGGACACGCGCGGCATCATCCGCGTGCACCAGTTCCACAAGGTCGAGGCGTTCTCCTACACGACGGTCGAGGACGCGGCCGACGAGCACCGGCGGATCCTCGGCTGGGAGAAGGCGATGCTCGACCTCGTCGAGCTGCCGTACCGCGTGATCGACACCGCGGCGGGCGACCTGGGCAGCAGCGCGGCGCGCAAGTTCGACTGCGAGGCGTGGCTGCCGAGCCAGCAGCGGTGGCTCGAGCTGACGTCGACGTCGAACTGCACGACGTTCCAGGCCCGCCGCCTGGGCGTGCGCGAGCGCACCGCGGACGGCACGGTCCGTCCGGCGGCGACGCTCAACGGCACGCTCGCGACGACGCGCTGGATCGTCGCGATCCTGGAGAACCACCAGCAGGCCGACGGGTCGGTGCGCGTCCCGGAGGCGCTGCGCCCGTACCTGGGCGGCCTCGAGGTGCTGGAGCCCGTGCGATGAGCCGCTGCACGATGGTCGCGCTCGACGTCGACGGCACCCTCATGTCCTACGACGGCGTCATCTCCGCCGACGTGCGCGACGCGATCGCGGCGGTCCGGGAGGCGGGGGTGCACGTCGTGCTCGCGACGGGTCGTGGCGCGCACTCGGCGGTGCCGGTCGCGCGCGACCTGGGGCTCACCGAGGGCTGGGTCGTGTGCTCGAACGGGGCGGTCACGGCCCGCATCGACGGCACCGACGACGGCTTCGAGATCACGAAGTCCGTGACGTTCGACCCCGGCCCGGCGCTGCGGACGATCGCGATGGAGCTGCCCGACGCGCTGTTCGCGGTCGAGGACCTCGGCGTCGGCTTCAAGGTGTCCGCGGACTTCCCGGCGGGTGAGCTGTCCGGGCGGGTCCAGGTCGTGCCGTTCGACGAGCTCGCCTCGACGCCCGCGACGCGCGTCGTCATCCGCGCGCCCGAGGCGAGCCCCGAGGAGTTCCACGCGCTCGTCGAGCGCGTCGGCCTGCACGAGGTCGAGTACGCCGTCGGGTGGTCCGCGTGGCTCGACCTGACGCCCGGCGGGGTGTCGAAGGCCAGCGCGCTCGAGGAGATCCGGCAGCACGAGGGTGTCGAGCCGTTCGCGACGGTCGCCGTGGGGGACGGGTCCAACGACGTGCAGATGCTGCGGTGGGCCGCGCGCGGCGTGGCGATGGGGCACGCGTCCGACGTCGTGCGCGCCGCGGCCGACGAGGTCACCGGGACGATCGAGGACGACGGCGCCGTCGCGGTCCTGCGGAGCCTCGTCGACTGACGAGAGCCGCCCGCGGGCGTCGTCGCAGGTGCCGCGGGCAACGGCGGTCAGGGCGCTGACACGTGTGCGTTGCCCAATTGTGACCGTTCTGTCCCCGTGCGCCGGTTGCGAAACCCTTGCGCAACGACTTGCATCGCTGGGGAGGGCGCGACGGGGTGGAGTCGCGCCGTCCGGACCATGACGACGTGGAGGTCTCATGAACGGCTTGCGCAAGCGTCGCGGCTACACCGCGGCAGCGGCGGCGGGGGCGGGTCTCGTGCTCGTGCTCACCGCCTGTTCGGGCAGCGACGACGACGGGGGCAGCGGCGACGGCGCGTCGTCGACGACGGACTGCACCGCGTACGAGGACTACGGCGACCTGTCGGGGAAGACGATCAGCGTCTACACCTCGATCGTGGACCCGGAGTCGCAGCAGCAGATCGACTCCTACGCCCCGTTCGAGGAGTGCACGGGCGCGAAGATCGAGTACGAGGGGTCGCGCGAGTTCGAGGCGCAGCTCCCGGTGCGCCTGCAGGCGGGCAACCCGCCGGACATCGCGTACATCCCGCAGCCCGGGTTCCTGAAGTCGATCGTCGAGCAGTACCCGGACGTCGTCGTGCCGGCCCCGCAGGCCGTCATCGACAACGCGAACGAGTACTACACCGAGGGCTGGGTCAACTACGGCACGGTCGACGGCACGCTCTACGCGACGCCGCTCGGCGCGAACGTGAAGTCGTTCGTCTGGTACTCGCCGACGGCGTTCGAGGAGAACGGCTACGAGATCCCCACGACGTGGGACGACCTCATCGCGCTGACCGACCAGATCCGTGAGGACCACCCCGACGTGCAGCCGTGGTGCGCGGGCATCGAGTCCGGCGACGCGACCGGCTGGCCGGCCACCGACTGGCTCGAGGACGTCGTCCTGCGGACCGCAGGCGCGGACGTCTACGACCAGTGGGTCAACCACGAGATCCCGTTCAACGACCCGCAGATCCTCGAGGCCCTCGGGACCGTCGGCTCGATCCTCAAGGACTCCGAGCGCGTCAACGGCGGCTGGGGCGACGTGACGTCCATCGCGACGACCCCGTGGAACGAGGCGGCGCAGCCGATCCCGGACGGCGCCTGCTTCCTGCACCGTGCGGCGAACTTCTACCAGGCCAACTGGGACGAGAGCCTCAAGGTCGCGGAGGACGGCGACGTCTACGCCTTCTACCTGCCGGGCAAGACCGAGGACGACAAGCCGCTGCTCGGCGGCGGTGAGTTCGTGACGGCGTTCGCCGACCGTCCCGAGGTCCAGGCGTTCCAGGCCTACCTGTCGAGCCCCGAGTGGGCGAACAAGAAGGCCGAGGTCACCGGCCAGGGCTGGCTGTCCGCGAACAACGGCCTCGACCCGGCGCTGCTGCAGTCGCCGATCGACAAGCTGTCGTTCGACCTGCTCACCGACGACTCGTACACGTTCCGGTTCGACGGGTCCGACCAGATGCCCGGTGCCGTCGGCGCCGACGCGTTCTGGAAGCAGATGACGGCGTGGATCGCGGAGAACCAGTCCGACGAGGAGACGCTGGACAACATCGAGGCGGCCTGGCCGCAGTGACGCCTCGACCGGTGTGACACCGACGTGGTGGGGGTCCGTCAGCGGGCCCCCACCACGGCCGTCCCACCGGCGGTCCCCTGCGCGCACGGCTCGCGCGCCTCCCCCCGTGCATCGACGCCGGCCTGGACGGCGATGAAAGGTGAGCCATGGACTGGTTGATCCGCCCTGACACGACGGGCGAGAAGCTGACGCTGATGGTGCTCGCGATCCTGCTGTTCGTCGTCGTGATGGGTCTGATCCTGTTCGGCGTCGACCGGATCAAGCGGCTGCCCGTCTGGGTGGTCGCGCTCGGGTTCCTCGGCCCGACGCTGCTGTTCCTCACGTTCGGCCTGCTGTACCCGGGCCTGCGGACGATCCGCGACTCCTTCTACACGAACAGCGGTGACGCGTTCGTCGGGTTCGACAACTACGTGAAGGCGTTCACGGAGGACCAGTTCCAGATCGTCCTGCGCAACACCTTGCTGTGGGTCGTGCTCGTCCCGCTCGCGGCGACGTTCATCGGCCTCGTGTACGCCGTGATGGTGGACCGGACCCGGTTCGAGTCCTTCGCGAAGACGCTGATCTTCCTGCCGATGGCGATCTCACTCGTCGGTGCGTCGATCATCTGGAAGTTCGTCTACGAGTACCGGCCCGACCAGGGCAACATCCAGCAGATCGGGCTCGCGAACCAGGTCCTCGTCTGGCTCGGGCTGCCACCGCAGCAGTTCCTGCTCAACCAACCGTGGAACACGCTGTTCCTCATCGCGGTCATGGTGTGGATCCAGGCCGGCTTCGCGATGACCGTGCTCTCCGCGGCGATCAAGGCCATCCCGGACGACATCGTCGAGGCCGCGCGCCTCGACGGCCTGGGCGGCGCCAAGATGTTCCGCTTCATCACCGTCCCGAGCATCCGGCCCGCGCTCGTCGTCGTGCTCACGACCATCGCGATGGCGACGCTCAAGGTGTTCGACATCGTCCGGACGATGACCGGCGGCAACTTCGGCACGTCCGTCGTGGCCTACGAGTACTACACGCAGTCCTTCCGGGCCCAGAACCCCGCGTTCGGTGCGGCGCTCGCGGTGCTGCTCTTCGTCCTCGTCATCCCGATCGTCGTCTACAACGTGCGGCAGCTGCGACTCTCGGAGGAGATCCGATGACCGTCATCCCGCCCACCAACCTGGTCGACGAGACCGAGGCCGACACCCGCGCCGCCCGGCCGGCGCGCAAGATGTCCCGCGCGGAGAAGCGCGCGATGGCGGTCAAGGGCAAGCTCAGCTCCCCGTGGGCGTCGGGCATCGCGATCGTCATCGCCGTCCTGTGGACCGTCCCGACGTTCGGCCTGTTCGTGACGTCGTTCCGCCCGCGCGCCGAGATCCGGTCGTCGGGCTGGTGGACGCTCCCGTGGAACCCCGAGCTCACGCTCGAGAACTACCAGGAGGCGCTGTTCGGGTCCTCGACGAGCCTGGCGACCTACTTCCTGAACTCGCTCGTCATCACGCTGCCCGCGGTGCTCATCCCGATCTCGCTCGCGCTGCTCGCGGCGTACGCGTTCGCCTGGATCGACTTCCGGGGTCGCAACCTGCTGTTCGTGGGCGTGTTCGCGCTCCAGGTCGTGCCGATCCAGGTCACGCTCGTCCCGCTGCTCTCCCAGTACGTGTCGTGGGGGCTCGCGGGCTCGTTCTGGGTCGTGTGGCTGTCGCACTCGATCTTCGCGCTGCCGCTCGCGATCTACCTGCTGCACAACTTCATGAAGGACATCCCGCCGTCGCTCGTCGAGGCCGCGCGCGTCGACGGCGCCGGGCACGTGAAGATCTTCTTCCAGGTGCTGCTGCCGCTGCTCACGCCCGCGATCGCGTCGTTCGCGATCTTCCAGTTCCTGTGGGTGTGGAACGACCTGCTCGTCGCGCTCGTGTTCGCGGGCGGCACGCCCGACGTCGCGCCGCTGACGGTCCGCGTCGCCGAGCTCGCCGGCACGCGGGGGTCGCAGTGGCACCTGCTGTCCGCGGGTGCGTTCATCGCGATGATCGTGCCGCTGATCGTCTTCCTCGCGCTCCAGCGGTACTTCGTCCGCGGCCTGCTGGGCGGCGCGGTCAAGGGCTGACCCGACCGCCCGACCGCACGACCCGCGGCCCGCGCACCCTCCGGGGTGACGCGGGCCGCGTCGTGCCAGGACCGGCGCGCAGGTGGGCGGCGTGCCCGGGCACGCGCCGTCGGGCGGGCGTCGCGCCGGTGCCTACGCTGGGCGGGTGCCCGCGCCGCTCCTCTTCGTGCTGTCGGGCCTCACCCAGTACCTCGGCGCCGCGATCGCGGTCGGGCTGTTCGACGTGCTCCCGCCCGCGGTCGTCGCGTGGCTGCGGCTCGCGGTCGCCGCGGTCGTGCTCGTGCTGTGGCGGCGGCCGTGGCGGTCACGCGGCCTGTGGACCCGGCGGGCCGTGCTCACCACCGTCCTGTTCGGGGTGGTGCTGGGCCTGATGAACGTCGCGTTCTACGTCGCGATCGACCACCTGCCGCTCGGCACCGCGGTCGCGCTCGAGTTCGTCGGACCCGTCGCCGTCGCGGCCGTCACCGGGCACGGGTGGCGTGACCGCGTCGCGATCGGGGTCGCCGCGCTCGGCGTCGTGCTGCTTGCGGGCGTCACGCTCGGGTCGAGGGCCGTGCCGGACGGCGACGCGGTCGTCGGGCTCGTCGCGATCGGGGTGTCCGCCGCGTGCTGGGCGGGCTACATCGTGCTCGGGCGGCGCGTGGCCACCGCCGAGAGCGGGGGTGTCACGGGCCTGTCGGTCGCGATGACCGCGGGTGCGCTCGTGCTCGCGCCGTTCTTCGTGCGCGACGCCGCGCCCGTCGTCGTCGACCCGCGGCTCGCGCTGCTCGTCGTCGGCGTCGCCGTCCTGTCGTCGGTCGTGCCGTACGCGCTCGAGCAGGTGGTCCTGCGGCGCGTGCGGCCCGCGACGTTCGCGGTGCTGCTCGCGCTCCTGCCCGCGACGGCCGCCGTCGTCGGGGCCGTGGTGCTGCAGCAGGTCCCGCACCCCGCCGAGCTCGTCGGGCTGGTCCTCGTCTCGGGCGCGATCGCGCTCACCGCGACCGACCGCACCGCCGCCGACGACGCGCCGCCCCCGGCGTGATCCGGCCGCCGGGCGCGACGGCCGCCCGCGCCTGCGTCCGGACCCTGCGGCGCTGCGACCGTCGCCCCGGGGGCAGCCCTACAGGTACTGACCGGTGCCCGGGCGCTCCGGGTCGTCCGGGTCCCCGATCGCCAGACCCGGGTGCGCCGCGTGACCGGGCATCCCGCCGGGCCCGGGCGGGAGCGCGCGACGCATCTGCGACAGCTGCGCCTGCGCCGCCATCTGCTGCGCGACGAGCGCCGTCTGGATGCCGTGGAACAGCCCCTCGAGCCACCCGACGAGCTGCGCCTGCGCGATCCGCAGCTCGGCGTCCGACGGCGTCTGCTCGTCGACGAACGGCAGCGTGATGCGGTGCAGCTCGGCCACGAGCTCGGGGGACAGGCCGTCCTCGAGCTCCTGGAGCGACCGCTCGTGCACCTCGGCCAGGCGCGCGCGGGCGGCGTCGTCGAGCGGCGCGCTGCGGACCTCGTCGAGCAGCTGCTTGATCATCGTGCCGATCCGCATGACCTTGGCGGGCTCGCCCACGAGGTCGGAGACGTCCTCCCGGCCCTCGTCCTGGCCGTCGTCCGGCGCGCCGTCGCCGGCCCCGGGAACCGGCACCACGACGACGCGCGGCCCCGCGCCCGTCGGACCCTGCGCGTGCTGCTCCGTGCCGACCTCGTCACGTGCCTCGTCGTCGCTCATCCGGGCATTGTGTCCCGCCCGTCCCGCGGCGTGCAGCCTGGACCGGTCGCCGGTCCGCCGTCGGTAGGGTTGACGCATGTCCTGGCTGACGACGCCCGCGCACGCCCGGTGGCTCGAGGGCGAGACCGACCGGTTGCTGGACTTCGGGAGGGCGTCGGCGCTGCCCGGCGGCGGGTTCGCGCGGCAGGACGAGCAGGGCGGCGTGCAGGACGGCCCGCTCGAGCTCTGGATCACGTGCCGCATGACGCACGTGTACGCGATCGGGCACCTGCTGGGACGCCCCGGCTCGGCGGCGCTCGTCGACCACGGGCTCGCGGCGCTGCGCGGCGTCTTCCACGACGACGAGCACGGCGGCTGGTTCGCGGAGGTCGAGCGCGACGGCACCCCGCGGGACACCGACAAGGCCGCCTACCCGCACGCGTTCGTGATCCTCGCGGCGTCGAGCGCGACGGCCGCGGGCCGCCCCGGCGCGCGCGAGCTCCTGGACGAGGCGCTCGCGGTCTCCGAGCGGTGGTTCTGGGACGACGAGGCGGGCCTCGCGGTCGAGCAGTGGGACCGCACGTTCACGACGCTCGACACCTACCGCGGCGTCAACGCGAACATGCACACGGTCGAGGCGTACCTCGCGGCCGCCGACGTCACGGGTCACCGCGTCTGGCTCGACCGCGCGCTGCGGATCGTCGAGCGCGTCGTCGACGGGTTCGCCAAGGGCAACTCGTGGCGCATCCCGGAGCACTTCGACGCGGACTGGGTCGCCGACCTCGAGTACAACGTCGACACGCCCGCGCACCCGTTCCGTCCCTACGGCGCGACCATCGGCCACTGGTTCGAGTGGGCGCGCCTCACGCTGCACGCACGCGCTGCCGTGACCGCGCGCGGCGACGTCGCCCCGACGTGGCTGCTCGACGACGCGGTCGCGCTGTTCGACGCCGGCGTGCGCGAGGGCTGGGACGTCGACGGTGCCCCCGGGTTCGTCTACACGGTCGACTGGGACGGCGCGCCGGTCGTGCGCGAGCGCATGCACTGGGTCGCCGCCGAGGCCGTCGCCGCGGCCGCCGCGCTGCACGCCGCGACCGGCGAGCGGCGGTTCGACGACCTCTACACGCAGTGGTGGGAGTACGTCGGCGCGTACCACCTGGACCGCGAGGGCGGCTCGTGGTGGCACGAGCTCGGCACCGACAACACGGTGTCGCGCACGGTGTGGGCGGGCAAGGCCGACCTGTACCACGCGGTCCAGGCGACGCTGATCCCGCGGCTGCCGCTCACGCCCGTGATCGTCCCGGCGCTCGCGGCGGGCCTGCTCGACTGACACCGGTCGCGGCGTCGGGCGGCTCAGGGGATCAGGGGATCAGCAGCACCTTCCCGAAGACCTCGCCGCGCTCCATCATCCGGTGCGCCTCCGGGGCGTCCGCGAGCGGGACGCGCGCGTGCACGACGGGCCGGACCGTGCCGTCGGCGACCAGCGGCCACACGTGCCGCGCGACCCCGTCGACGATCGCGGCCTTCTGCGCGTGCGGGCGCGACCGCAGCGTCGTGCCGATGACCGACGCGCGCCGCGCGAGCAGCAGCCCGAGGTCGAGCTCGGCCCGCCGCCCCTGCTGCATCCCGATGACGACGAGGCGGCCGCCGTCCGCCAGGATCCGCAGGTTGTCCGCGAGGGCGCCCGCCCCGAGCACGTCGAGCACGACGTCGACGCCCCGGTGGTCCGTCGCGGCACGCACGCGGCCCACCAGGTCGTCCTCCCGGTGGTCGAGCACGACGTCGGCACCGAGCTCGCGGACGCGCGCGACCCGGTCCGGGCCGCCGGCCGTCGCCAGGACGCGCGTGCCGAGCGCCCGGCCGAGCTGCACGGCCACCGAGCCGACCCCGCCGGACCCGCCGTGCACGAGGAGCGTCTCGCCCGGCGACAGGTGCGCCGCACGCAGGTTCGACCACACCGTCGCGACCGCCTCGGGCAGCGCGGCGGCGTCCTCGAGGGGCACGGAGTCCGGCACGGGCAGGCACAGGTCGGCGTGGACCGTCACCCGATCGGCGTAACCTCCGCCCCCCAGGAGCGCGGCGACCCGGTCGCCAGGCGCCCAGCGACCCGCCACGGCGTCCCCCACGGCCACGACGACGCCCGACACCTCGAGGCCCGGCCACGGCGGCGCACCCGGCGGAGGGGGGTAGCGGCCCTCGCGCTGGAGGAGGTCCGCCCGGTTGACCCCCGCCGCGCTGACCTGCACGAGCACCTCGGCCGGGCCCGGCGCGGGCTCGTCCACGTCGGCCACCCGCAGGACGTCCGCGGGACCCGGCTCCGTGACCACGACAGCCCTCATCTGCGCACCCTAGCGGCCTGTCAGGACGCGGCAGATAGGGTGCGCACCTGGTCCCGTCCCGGCGTATCCCATCGGGTGAGGTCCGTGGCAAACTCTGGCGCGGGCTAATGGTCCGGTGTCCAGGAGCCGATGGTGGCGGTGGACCCCCTCGAGGGTTCCGACAGGACGCAGGGCCGACACGCCCCCCGGTGGCAACACCCGTGTCGGGTGGAGGAGAGGAACGACATGCTGCGACGGCTTGGCATCCGCGCCAAGATCTTGGCTGTCCTTGCCGTGCCCATGCTCGTCCTGTTCGGTGCTGGGGCGTTCATCTCGTACGACGCGATCCGCGAGGCGCAGCGGGTGCGGGCGGCCGAGGGTGCCGTGGCGGCGCTCCAGGCGTACGCCCCGCTCGCGAGCGCGATCCAGACGGAGCGCGTGCTGTCGGTGAACGCCGCGCCGGTCGAGGAGATCGCGGCCGCTCGGGCCGCGACCGACTCGATGCTGGCGAAGGTCCGGCCGATCACGCGTGAGCTCGACCTCGAGGAGTTCCCGCCCTCCGTGGTGCGGCAGTTCCAGGAGGTGCAGCTCGCGCACAACACGGCGCTGCCGCAGGTGCGCACGCTCGTCGACGGCAAGGGCGACCGGAACCAGACGGCCAACAGCTACGAGGCCATCATCAAGGGCCAGATCGACCTCGTCGAGCAGGTCGCGAACGTCCTCGACGACCGCACGCTCGCGCAGTACGTCACCGCGTACCGCGACGTCTCCGCGACGGCCGACGGCCTCGTCACCGAGATGCTCGCCGGTCAGGGCCTGCTGCGCGCCCGCCAGGCGCAGGCCGCCGGCGCACGCGTCTACCAGAACCTCGTCACGACGACCGAGGTGTCGCGTGCCCGTGCCCGTGCCGCCGTCGAGCGGCTCGGCGAGAACGGCATCGCGATGCCCGCCCGTGACCCCTCCTCGTCCTTCACGTCGATGCGTACGTGGATGCAGCAGGGCAACTCGCAGGGTTTCGACCGCATCGACCCTGCCGCGTACTCCGGTGACATCCAGCAGCAGCTCGCGTCGCTCGTCAGCGTCAACGACGCCGTCCTGAAGCGCGCGTCCGAGATCGCCGACGACGCCGCGACCGCGTCCGAGACGCGTGCGGTCTACACGATCGCGCTCGCCGTCGCCGCCGCCGCGCTGTCCCTGTTCTTCGCCCTCGTCATCGCCCGTGCGATCGTCACGCCGCTGCGGCGCCTGACCGCCGCCGCCGCCGACGTCCGCGAGCAGCTCCCGAAGCTCGTCGAGCAGGTGGCCGTCCCCGGTGAGGGCCCCGAGATCGTCCTGCAGCCGATCCCGGTCAACTCGCGCGACGAGGTCGGCAAGCTCGCCGACGCGTTCAACTCCGTGAACGCCACGACCGTCCAGGTCGCCCAGGAGCAGGCCGCCCTGCGTGGGTCGATCGCGGAGATGTTCGTCAACGTCGCCCGCCGCGACCAGGTGCTCCTCAACCGCCAGCTGTCGTTCATCGACTCGCTCGAGCGTGCGGAGGAGGACCCGTCGACGCTGGCGAACCTCTTCCGGCTCGACCACCTGGCCACCCGCATGCGCCGTAACGCGGAGTCGCTCCTCGTGCTCGCCGGCATCGACTCCGGTCGACGCCTGCGCGACGCGATGCCGCTGTCCGACGTGATCCGGACGGCGTCCTCGGAGATCGAGCAGTACGACCGCGTCGAGCTCGACCTGCAGGTCGACCCGCACATGCTCGGCTTCAACGCCCTGGGCGCCGCGCACATGCTCGCCGAGCTCCTCGAGAACGCGACGATCTTCTCCGAGCCGGAGACGCCCGTCACCGTCACCACCGGCGTGTCCGGCCAGCACGTGTACGTCCGCATCCTCGACCACGGCCTGGGCATGACCGAGGCCGAGCTCGCCGCGGCGAACTCGAAGATCGTGTCGGTCTCCGCGAGCGACGCCCTGGGCGCCCAGCGCCTCGGCCTCTTCGTCGTCGGCCGCCTCGCCCAGCGCCTCGGCGCCGAGGTGCGCCTGCACAAGAGCTCGCAGGGCACCGGCACCGAGACCATCGTCCGGTTCCCGTCGACGCTGTTCGCCGCGACCGAGACCGCGCTCTACGGCGCGCCGTCCGCGCCGCAGCAGGCCGCGCAGCTCCCCGCCGCGCCGGCCCCGGCCGTCGAGGACGCGCCGGTCGTCCGCGAGGTCGACCTCGCGGCCCTCACCGACGGCCAGACGGGCCTCGGCCTGCCGCGCCGCAAGCGCACCGACGACACGGGCGAGAACGAGGTCGCCGCTCCGTCGGCGCTGCCCGTCCGTGGCGGTGGCCAGCCGGGTGCGCTGCCGACGCGCTCCGCGAAGACGTTCGACGAGGACAAGATCGTCCTGCCCGAGGTCCCGTCCGGGAACCTCAGCGCGGACCTCGGCTCCGCCGGGGGCGAGTGGACGCCGCCGACGATCGCGACGACGCGGCTCAACGCCGGCCTCCCGAGCCGCTCGCGGGCCTCGACCTCCGCGTGGGCGTCGACGCCCGAGCCCGAGGCGACGCCCGCCCCGGCCGCGCCGTCCTCGCCCGCCGCCCGTGCCGGCCTGTTCTCCGGGTTCCGCGGTCGCGGCGACCTGGCGACGGGCACCCCGGCCTCCGGCATCGAGATCCCGGGCCTCGCCTCGGACGACGACGACCGTCCCGCCGACCCGGTGCGCGCGCCGTGGATGTCCCTCGGGGCGCACTCCGCCTCGCCGGAGCCCATGGTCGTCCCGCAGCTGGCCGACGACGAGTGGGCGCCCGCGCCCGCCGAGCAGGTCGAGGACACCGAGCACACCGACGAGGTCGCCGTCGAGACAGCCCCCGACGTGCAGGAGCCCGTGTGGGCCGCTGCGCCCGCCGCCGAGGTCGAGGAGCAGACGTGGGCCGCGGCCCCCGCCGCCGAGACCGAGGAGCCGGCCTGGTCGCCGACGCCCGCCGCCGAGACCGAGGAGCCGGCCTGGTCGCCGCCGCCCGCCGCCGAGACCGAGGAGCCGGCCTGGTCGCCGCCGCCCGCCGCCGAGACCGAGGAGCCGGCCTGGTCGCCGCCGCCCGCCGCCGAGACCGAGGAGCCGGCCTGGTCGCCGACGCCCGCGGCTGAGGTCGAGGAGCCCGTCTGGGCGCCGACGCCTGCTGCCGACGCCGAGCCCGTCTGGGCCCCGACGCCTGCTGCGGAGGACGAGGAGCCGGCCTGGTCGCCGCCGCCCGCCGCCGAGACCGAGGAGGCGGGCTGGTCGCCGCCGCCCGCGGCGGTGGTCGAGGAGCCGGTCTGGGCGCCGACGCCCGCCGCCGAGACCGAGGAGGCGGGCTGGTCGCCGCCGCCCGCGGCGGTGGTCGAGGAGCCGGTCTGGGCGCCGACGCCCGCCGCCGAGACCGAGGAGCCGGCCTGGGCGCCGACGCCCGCGGCGGAGGTCGAGGAGCCCGTCTGGGCGCCGACGCCTGCTGCCGAGGCCGAGCCCGTCTGGGCCCCGACGCCTGCTGCTGAGGTCGAGGAGCCGGCCTGGTCGCCGACGCCAGCGGCCGAGGTCGAGGAGCCCGTCTGGGCGCCGACGCCTGCTGCCGAGGCCGAGCCCGTCTGGGCCCCGACGCCTGCTGCTGAGGTCGAGGAGCCGGCCTGGTCGCCGACGCCAGCGGCCGAGGTCGAGGAGCCCGTCTGGGCGCCGACGCCTGCTGCCGAGGCCGAGCCCGTCTGGGCCCCGACGCCTGCTGCTGAGGTCGAGGAGCCGGCCTGGTCGCCGACGCCAGCGGCCGAGGTCGAGGAGCCCGTCTGGGCGCCGACGCCTGCTGCCGAGGCCGAGCCCGTCTGGGCCCCGACGCCTGCTGCTGAGGTCGAGGAGCCCGTCTGGGCGCCGACGCCTGCCGCCGAGGCGGAGCCCGCCTGGGCCCCGACGTTCGCCGAGCCCGAGGCGACGCCCGCCACCGAGGCACCGTCCGCCGAGTCGTGGAGCGCCCCCGAGGCGCCCGCCGCGCCCTCTGCGCTGCCGACGCGCGCCGCCGCGGCGGCCGCTCCGGCCGCGGCGTGGGCCGCCCCGGTCGACGAGGCACCGGCCGCCCCGGCCGCACCTGCCGCCGACGCGCCCGTCTGGACGTCCCGCCTGCAGGGCTTCACGTCCTACAGCGGGTACGCGGGCTGGGCCGGCCGCTCCGCGACGCCGCAGTCCGACGTCCCGTTCGAGAAGGCTCTCGACGAGGCGCGCGCCTGGCACACGGGCGCCGTCCCGGTCGTCCCCGAGCCCGCCGCCGCCCCGGCCGCGGAGCCGCAGGAGCCCGCCGCCGAGGCCGACGCGTGGCCGACGCCCGCGTGGGAGGCACCCGCGTGGGAGCCGCCGACGTGGCAGGCCCCCGCGTGGGAGGCGGCCGAGCCGGCCGCCGAGTCCGCGCACGCACCCGTCGCCGAGCCGGTCGTCGAGCCCGAGCCCGCCGCCGCCCCGACGTTCGAGCCGGTCCAGCTGGTCCCCGACGACGAGCCCGAGCAGGCCTGGGAGGCGCCCGTCGCCGAGCAGCAGCCCGCCTGGGAGGCCCCGGTCGCCGAGCAGCAGCCCGCGTGGGAGGCGCCGGTCGCCGCGCAGCAGCCCGCGTGGGAGGCGCCGGGCGCCGAGCAGCAGCCCGCGTGGCAGCCGCCGGCCGCGGCCCAGCAGCCCGCGTGGGAGGCGCCCGCCGCCGAGCAGGCGTGGCAGGCACCGGTCGCCGAGCAGCAGCCCGCGTGGGAGGCGCCGGTCGCCGAGCAGCAGCCCGCGTGGCAGCCGCCGGCCGCGGACCAGCAGCCCGCGTGGGAGGCGCCCGCCGCCGAGCAGGCGTGGCAGGCACCCGTCGCCGAGCAGCAGCCCGCGTGGCAGCCGCCCGTCGCCGAGGCCCCGGCCGCCGCCGAGCCCGTCGCCGAGCAGCCCGCGTGGAACGGTGCGCAGCCCGCGTTCCTCCCGGTCGAGGCGCCCGCGCAGCCGACCGCTCCGAGCGCCGGCTTCAACGAGCTCGTCCAGGGTGGCGAGCAGGACAAGCCGAAGCGTCGCTGGGGCCTGTTCGGTCGTCGCAAGGGTGAGGACGGCGTCGAGACGGCGTCCGCGCCGACGCCCGCCGCGCCCGCACCGGTCGCCGAGCAGTCCGCGCCGGCCCGCACGTCCGCCTGGAACGCCGAGCAGCCGCCCGCGCCCGCCGCCACGCCCTCGTGGGCCGCGGCGACGTGGACCGCACCGGCCGCCCCGGCGCCCGCGCCGGCCCCGGCTCCGGTCCCGGCCTCCGCCACGACCGAGCAGCGCCCGGCTGCCGGGTGGGCCCCGCCCGAGTGGGCACCCCGCCCGCCGGCGGCTGCCGCGCCCGCCGCGACCGTGCCGCACCCGTCGCTCCCGCCGTCGGTCGCGCCCCGCATCGGGACGCTCGACGACGAGGTCGCCGCGATGCTCGCGATGCGGTCCGACATCCAGGAGCAGGCTCTGTCCGAGCTCAGCCAGCTGTCGGCCTACCGGCCCGCCTCCATGGGCATGACCGGTGAGACCCTGCAGCGGCGTGTTCCTTCAGCTGTGCCGTCGGCCGTCCCGGCCGCGGACGAGGGCAAGCCCGTCCAGCGCGACGCGGACCAGCTCCGCTCCCGCCTGTCGAGCTTCCAGTCCGGGACCAACCGTGGCCGTCGTGCCTCGGACGGCCCCACCGGCCCCAACGGCCAGGCCTCATGACGGCCTACGATTCCCGACCAGCCGTCTCCGCCCAGGTGACGTCTCACCCCGCAGTCGTCACCGACTGCACCAGCAAGGAGGAAGTGTGACCGCGCTCAGCACCGAGGCAGCCAACTTCGGCTGGCTCCTGGACAACTTCGTCCGGACCGTGCCCGGCACTCGCCACACGCTCGTGGTGTCGGCGGACGGTCTGCTCATGGCGATGTCGGAGCAGCTCGACCGCACCAGCGGCGACCAGCTCGCGGCGATCGTCTCCGGCATGTCGAGCCTGACCCGTGGCGCGTCGCGCCAGCTCCGCGCAGGGGAGGTGCGCCAGGCGATCATCGAGATGGACGCCCTGTTCCTCTTCCTGATGAGCGTCTCGAACGGCTCGGTCCTCGCCGTGGTCGCCGAGTCGAGCTGCGACGTCGGCCTCATCGGCTACGAGATGGCGATGCTCGTCTCGCGCACCGAGGCGACGCTCACGCCGCAGCTCATCTCCGAGATGCGCGGCCAGCTGCCCGTCGACGGCGCGACCCGCGCCCCCGTGGCCTGACGCGAACGGAGACGGCTCGAAGATGAGTGAGCACATCGAGTACGAGGCCAGGACGGTGCGGCCTTACGCCGTCACCGGCGGCCGCGTGCGCTCGGCGCGCTCCGACCTGCCTCTCGAGGCACTGGTCGAGGTGATGCCGGGCGCTGTGACCAGCGCGGGGCTGCCGCCCGAGAAGCGGGCGATCCTGCAGCACGCCGCGCACACCTACATCTCCGTCGCGGAGCTGTCGGCTCTGCTCCACCTTCCTCTCGGGGTGGTCCGGATCCTCGTGTCCGACCTCTCCGACCAGCAGTACGTGCGCGTGCACACCTCTCAGCCGGTCGAGGTCAACACCGGTGAGTCCCCCGCCCTGTCCCTGAGCGTGCTGGAGAGTGTTCTCAATGGCATTTCCGCCCTCTGACGCCGCCGTCGCCGCTCCGGCGGGGACCGCGGGGTCTGTCGCACCCACCGTCGTCAAGATCGTCGTCGCGGGCGGCTTCGCCGTCGGCAAGACGACCTTCATCGGGTCCATCTCGGACATCGAGCCCCTCAACACCGAGGCCGCGATGACCGAGCACTCCGTCGGCGTCGACGACGCCGGTGGCGTGTCGGACCGCAAGACCACCACGACCGTCGCCATGGACTTCGGCCGCATCGCGCTGCCGGGCCAGCTGTGGCTCTACCTGTTCGGCACGCCGGGCCAGGACCGCTTCCTCTTCATGTGGGACGACCTGGTCCGCGGCGCGATCGGTGCGGTCGTCCTCGTGGACACCGACCGTCTCGACCAGTGCTTCCCGGCGGTCGACTACTTCGAGAGCCGGGGCATCCCGTTCGTCGTGGGCGTCAACTGCTTCGACGGCGTCGCCAAGCACCAGCTCGACGACGTCCGTGAGGCGCTCGCCATCCCGGCGCACGTGCCCGTGCTCTACACGGACGCCCGGTCGCGTGCCGCCACCAAGCAGGCGCTCATCTCGCTCGTGCAGCTCGCGATGGAGCGTCTGCGCAACCGGTGAGCCACCCCGCACCCATCGACGGCCGGTCCCCGCACGGGGGCCGGCCGTCGGCGCGTCCGGCCCCGACGGCCGTACCGACGTTCGCCTCGACCGTCGGCTCGACGACGGTCCCGTCGGCGCCCGGGGTCCCAGACGCGGTGCGGGATCATGGAGGGGTGCCGCCGGTCGTCCCCCCGCAGCCACCCGAGCGCCGTCCCGTGCTCGGGCGCGCGGTGCTGCTCGACGGGCGCGCCGCGGACCGCTCGCCCGGCGCGGTGGTCCGGGTCTCCGCCCTTCCGCAGCCGCGCACAGCGGGCGACGACGGCACGACCGTCGGCCCCTTGCCGTGGGCGCCGACCACAACACCGACGCCCGTCCGGGGCGTCCCTCACCCGTTCGGGCCCGTACGACCCCCGGTCGACCCGCCCACCGACGACCCGGGCACCCCCGACCCGGGCACCGATGACCCGGCCACCGACGACCCGGGCACCGATGATCCGGTTACCCCCGACCCGGGCACCGACGACCCGGGCACCGACGACCCCGCCTTCGACGACCCCGCCTTCGACGACCCGGCCCTCGACGACCCGGCGCACGACGACGACCAGGTCACCGACGACCCGACCCTCGACCGGTCAGCGACCGGTGGGCCCACCGCGGACGAGCGGCTCACCGCCGGCGCGGCCGGGGCGGACCGCGCGGCGGCCGAGCCGTCCACCCCGCCCGACCCCGTGCCCTGGTCGCTGGTCCCGCGCCGTGAGCGTCCGCGGGTCTACGTCGACGGGTCGGCGCTCAGCCGGTACCTCGTCGGCGCCCCGTCACGTGACGCGTGGCTCGTGTGGGCGGCCGCCCACGAGGACCGGCTCGTCACGACGTTCCTCGGCGTGAGCGAGCTGCGCCGCGTCGCGCGTCCCCGTGGCGTCGAGGCGCACGGCGTCGCGCACGACGTGACGGACCGCGTCGAGGTCGTGCGGTTCTCGGACCAGTCGCTGCACGCGGCGGCCCGCGTCGCGGCGGTGCTGCCGTCGTTCGTCGCGCTGCACGTGGGGGCGGCGGTCGCGCACCCGCAGGTCGGGGCGGTCGCGACGTACGACGTCCAGCTCGCGCAGGTGGCCGTGCTGCACGGCCTGGAGGTCGTCAGCCCGGGGTGGCCGGCGGCCTGGTGGGAGCAGGTGCGGGCGTCGTCGTGACCGTCGTGCCGGCCCGGGAACAGGGGTCGGCACGGGGAGCCGCTGTGGGAGGATCGTCCCCAGCGCGCGGGCTTCGAGCAGGCGGACCCAGCAGCGTCGGGAGGGCTGTCTGAGCGGCCGAAAGAGACGGTCTTGAAAACCGTTGGGGCGGGACACCCCCGTCCTCGTGGGTTCGAATCCCACGCCCTCCGCCCCACCCCGACGTTCCGGTCGACGTCGGGGTCACCCGCCGGGGACGAGGATGCGCCGTGGCGTGCTGGCCTACCGTCGACGGATGACGGAGGAACGAGGGCCGGAACCCGCAGGCCGTCGGGCGGAGCGTGCCGCGCCGCCGTCGGCGGAGCGGATCGCGCGGGCTGCGGAGGGGCGCGCGGCGCGCAAGCGGGTGCCGCGGTCGACGCTCGCGGAGGTCGCGGGGCGTGGCGGGCGGCCGGGTGCGCTGGACCTGCTGGAGGCGCAGGCGACGACGCGGCTGCCCGACCTCGTGCCGGTGCGGTACGGGCGGATGGCGGAGTCGCCGTTCGCGTACCTGCGCGGGTCGGCGGTCGTGATGGCGGCGGACCTGGGCGCGTCGGCGGACTCGGGGCTGGGTGTGCAGCTGTGCGGCGACGCGCACGTCGCGAACTTCGGCACGTACGGGTCGCCGGAGCGGAACCTCGTGTTCGACCTCAACGACTTCGACGAGTCGCACCCCGGCCCGTTCGAGTGGGACGTGAAGCGTCTGCTCGCGAGCCTCGAGGTGGTCGCGCGCACGCTCGACGTGGGGCGGAGACGCCGCCGCGAGATCGTCGTGAGCGCGGCGCGCGCGTACCGCGAGGCGGTGCGGGACTTCGCGGGGCAGACGGCGCTGGCGGTCTGGTACGCGCGGATCGACCTGGGCGACCTGGTCGACGCGGTGCCGCACGATGAGCGCATGGTGCGGCGGGCGCGGTCGGCGCTCGACAAGGCGCGACGGCGCGACCACCTGCAGGCGGCCGCCCGGCTCACGCGCGTGGAGGGCGACGAGCGGCGGTTCGTCGCGGACCCGCCGCTGGTGTCGACGCTCGAGGACGTGCTGCCCGCGGACGCCGCCCCCGTGTTCCGGCGCGGCATCGCGGACCTGCTGGTCGACTACCGCGCGTCGCTCGCGCCGGACCGGCGGCGGCTCGCGGAGCGGTACCGGGTGGTGGACATCGCGCGGAAGGTCGTGGGCGTGGGCAGCGTCGGGACGCGCGCGTTCGTCGTGCTGCTGCAGGGCGTGGACTCCGACGACGTGCTCGTGCTGCAGGCGAAGGAGGCGCAGGCGTCGGTCCTGGAGCCGCACGTCGGGCGGGGCGCGTACGCGCAGCAGGGGCAGCGGGTCGTCGAGGGTCAGCGGCTCATGCAGGCCGTGAGCGACGTGATGCTCGGGTGGCAGCGGTCGGCGGGCCCGGACGGGGTCGCGCGCGACTACTACGTGCGGCAGCTGCGGGACTGGAAGGGCGGCCTCGACCTGACCGGGGCCAGGCCGGCGGGGCTCGAGGTGTACGGGCGCCTGTGCGCGTGGACCCTCGCGCGGGCGCACGCACGGTCGGGC
This sequence comes from Cellulomonas algicola, assembly GCF_019024305.1. Taxonomy (NCBI): domain Bacteria; kingdom Bacillati; phylum Actinomycetota; class Actinomycetes; order Micrococcales; family Cellulomonadaceae; genus Cellulomonas; species Cellulomonas algicola. The sequence continues at coordinate 247,217 of NZ_JAHKSJ010000015.1, forward strand.
GACGCGATCGCGATCGGTGCGTACCTGGGCGGGTCGTCGGCGGCGGACGAGGCGCTCGCGGACTTCGCGGCGACGTACGCGGACCGCACGGAGGCGGACCACGCGGAGCTCGAGGAGGCGGTGGACGACGGCCGGTTGCCGGTGGTGCGCGGCGTGTGACGGCTGGCGGGCCGGTGGTGCGCGGCGTGTGACGGCTGGCGGGCCGGTGGTGCGCGGTGCGTCGGGGGCGATCTTGTCGGCGTCGCGACGCCGGGTCTAGGGTCGACAATCGGACACCTCACCCGAGGGGGCGTGCGATGAGGGGTCACCGTGCGGTGCGGGTGCACCGCGACACCGAGCTCCGCGACGACCTGGGTGGCACCGTCCGGCACGGTCGCCCCGGCACCGTCCTCGTCGGGAACGGGCGGGCTGAGCCCGCGCTCGTGGACCTGCAGCGCCGGGCGGGCAACCGGGCCGTCGGGGCGTACGTGCAGCGCATGTCCGCGCGCGGGCTGCCCGTCGACGTCCCGGTGGCGCGCGGGCTCCGGGCGGCGGAGTCGGTCGTCCTCCTGCCTGACCAGCCCTCCGTCGAGGCGGGCAGCGACCGGGTGTTCGAGGCGGCGGGGCTCGCGTCGCCCGTCGAGGTGCCTGCGACGTCGCTCGCTGCGGAGGAGGGGTTCGAGGCGCTCGCGACGGCGCCGACCGCGACGGCGATCGCGACGGTGCAGAGCGGCGGTAGCGCGCCCAACCCGATGCGGCTCGGGCTCACGACGGCGCCGACGGGCTACAAGGCGCCGAAGTTCGACTTCGGGACGAAGCCGGTGCCGGGCGGTGCCGGACCGGCGACGTACACGTGCTCGCCGACGTGGGTCCAGCACATGGACGAGGGGACGAACACCTGCCAGTTCGTCGGTGCGGGGGTGCACAAGACGATCGGCCAGCAGGGCAGCAAGGACGTGTACTTCGAGCTCGGCGCGTCGATCGCGGCGCGCAACAGCCAGGCGGAGGCGGAGCACGCGGACGACATCAAGCAGGCGCGCGACATCTCGATCAAGGAGGCGGAGCAGGTGCTGACCGACCACGTGGTCGGGAAGACGTTCCCGCCGATGGGGTCGGCCGCCGAGGCGGAGAAGAAGGTGCTGGACGAGATCACCGCGAAGCTCACGCACGCGGGGCTCGGCAACGACCAGACGAAGTGGGCGAGGATCTACGACACGCTGTTCATGAAGACGGGGATCCGGGACCGGAACGGCTGGCACTCGTTCGGCGCGGCCTCGACGCGCACGACGCCCGCCGGGATCGTGTTCACGATCGGCAACGGCTCGACGAGCATCGGCACCAAGTCGTCGGCCGATCTCATCACCTACTGACCGCCCATGGGATCGATCGTCACACCCGTCACGACGTTCGCGGACGTGCCCGCGGCGTGGCTCGACCACCTGGACCGGCGGACGCGGTCGACGGTCGGGGCGCGCTGCGCGCGGGCGGACCTCGTGGTGCTGGGTGAGGGTCGCGGTGGCGACCTGGAGGTGACGGCGGTCCTGCTCAGTGCGGGTGGCGGTGCCGGTGCGGGTGGCGGTGCTGGTGCGGGTGGCCGTCGCGGGGCAGGCGTCGTGAGCCTGCCGCCGCCGTCGCGGGACTTCGACGGGTCGCAGGCGCTCGCGCCGTCGGTGCTCGAGCGCGAGCGTGCGCTCGTCTTCGCGGTCGTCCGGGACGACGGACCGCCGGCTCCGATCGCCGGCCCCGGCGCGGTCGTGGGCGAGGAGACGAGCGGCGACCTGGAGCGGCAGGTCGCGGCCGTGCGGTGGTACGCGGCGCTGCCGACCGGCGACGCGCGTGAGGCGGCGCTGCTGGCCGCGGCGGAGGACGGCGACCCGGCGGTCGTGTCGAGCGCGCTGCGGGCCCTGGCGGACGAGCGGCGGACCTCGGCGGTCGAGGCGCTCGAGATGCTCGCGGACGCGCCCGACTCGCCGCCGGTGCGCGGGTCGCTCGCGGCGACGGCGATGTGGGTCCTCGGGGCGCGCGACCGGGCGGAGCGGGTGCTCGGCGAGGTGGTGGACCGCACGGGTCGTGACCGCTTCCGTCGGCTGTGGGGCGTCCGCGAGGTCGAGGGGGACGAGACGCTGCTGGTCGCGCCCGACCCGCAGCACGTCGCGTTCGCCTGACCCCGCGTCCGCCTGACCCCGCGTCCGCCTGACCTCGCGCTCGCCTGACACCGGTGGCGCCGGCCTCCCGTCGGCGTGGCCGCCGCGGCCGTCCGTCCGCACGTCCGCGCCGGCCACCCGTCCACATGTCCGCCCGGCCGTCCGTCCGCCCGGCCGTCCGTCCGCCTGGACGTCCGTCCGCCTGGACGTCCGGCCCGCCGTCCGTCGCGACCCTTGCCACGGCGACGCTCGACGCGTAACGTACAACCACATGGTTGTAGGAATGGACACCGCGCACGTCGACAGGGTCTTCGCGGCCCTGGCCGACCGGACCCGCCGGGACATCGTCCGGCGCGTCCTGCACGAGCAGGAGTCCGTCTCCGCGCTGGCCCGGCGGTACGACATGAGCTTCGCCGCCGTCCAGAAGCACGTCGCCGTGCTCGAGCGCGCCGCGCTCGTCACCAAGACCACGCAGGGCCGCGAGCGGCTCGTGCGCGGCAACGTCGAGGCGATCCGGGCAGCCGCCCGGCTCCTCGACGTCTACGAGGAGATCTGGCGCGGACGCCTCGACCGCATCCACGCCCTGCTGGACGAAGGAGAGGACGCATGACCGTCGTCGAGAGCCACAAGGACCCGCAGGCCCTGACCCTGACCATCAAGGCCGAGTTCACGGCCACGCCCGACAAGGTGTGGCAGGTCTGGTCCGACCCGCGCAAGCTCGAGCGGTGGTGGGGCCCGCCGACCTGGCCCGCCACGTTCACGGCGCACGACTTCGTGCCCGGTGGCCGCGCGCAGTACTACATGACCGGCCCCGAGGGGGAGAAGGCCCACGGCTGGTGGGAGTTCGTCACGATCGACGCCCCGAACGGTCTGGCGTTCGACGACGGGTTCGCGGACCAGTCGGGCGCGCCCCAGGACGACGGCCTCGTCACGCGCGCGGTCGTCCGGCTCGATGGCGCGTTCCCCGGCACGCTCATGACGATCACGTCGCAGTTCCCGTCGGCCCAGGCCATGGAGCAGCTCGTGAGCATGGGCATGGAGGAGGGCATCGTCGGGGCGCTCGGCCAGGTCGACGCGCTCCTCGCGGAGGACTGACAGGGACCCCGGCACGACGACGGGCCGTGGCGCGCACCGAGGGCGCCGCGGCCCGTCGTCGCGTCCGGGCCCGTCCGTGCGCATGCGCGACGCACGACGAGCGCGCCGCACCGACGGCACCGACGATGGGGCGATGAGCGACGCCCCCGACACCCGCACCCGCGACCCCCGCACACCCGACCGGCCGACCGACGACCACCTGCCACCCCCGGGCGTCAGCGACGAGGTCGTCGAGGCCGTCGGCGGCGTCACCGCCGCGTTCGAGGTCATCGAGGACGCCCGCGGCATGCTCTACGCCTTCCACCGCCTCGTCGGCCGCGCGGACGCCGAGCTCGCCGAGGCGCTCGACCAGCTCGCCGAGGCCGGCCACCCCGACGTCGCCGACGAGCTCCGCGCCGAGGTCGTCGGGCGCAACGTGCTGGACGGGCGCTGGACGTTCCAGATCGTCGAGGAGTTCGACGACGGGTACTACCGGACGTTCGCCGACGCCGAGCGGCGCACGCGCGAACGGCTCATGGAGGGCCGCCGGCACGTCTACGAGGCGCAGCTCAAGGAGCGGAACCGCACGCACGGCCGGCCCGGTCACGAGGCGCGTCCGGAGGTCTGAGTGCGCGCCGGGCCCGGCCGGGCGGCCCGTCGGCTCCGGCGCGGCGACCGACTCACGTGTCCGCGGAGGGCGGCCAGTCGGCCTGCTGTGCCGAGCGGACTGCGGTGCGCGACCCGTCGGCCTGCCACGCCGAGCGGACCGCGGTGCGCGACCCGTCGGCCTGCCACGCCGAGCGGACCGCGGTGAGCGGTCCGTCGGCCCGCAGCATCGGGCGGACCTCTCAGTCCGCCGCGACGAGCAGCGTCGCCGGGTCGGTGACCCGGTCCGACGCGGGAACG
>NZ_JAHKSJ010000016.1:0-23274 GCF_019024305.1 Cellulomonas algicola
AGCGGTCCGTCGGCCCGCAGCATCGGGCGGACCTCTCAGTCCGCCGCGACGAGCAGCGTCGCCGGGTCGGTGACCCGGTCCGACGCGGGAACGTCGGCGCCGACCGGGTCGAGCCCCGGCCGGTCCACGTCGGCGGGCCGGGACGCGGACCGCGGGAAGCGCGTCGTGAGGTAGCCCGCGTACCCGCCCGGCGACCGGCCCTCGCGCCGACCCGACGTCAGCACGTCGACGACGTCCGACGCGACGATCCGCGCCCCTGCCGCGTGCAGCGCCGCGACGAGCCCGACGTCCTCGTGCTCCCGGCGCGGCGCGAAGCCCCCGGCGGCGACGTACGCGCTCGCCCGGACACCGAGGTTCGCGCCGTGCACGTGCCCGTTCGGCCGCCCCGGCACGCGCGTGACCTGCCACTGCACGACCTCGTCCGGCAGCAGGTCGCGGGGGTCCGGGCGGACCGTCCCGACGACCACGTCGGCGCCCGCGTCGGCGAGGCGCAGGTGGTCGGTCAGCCAGCCGTCCGGCACCTCCGAGTCGGCGTCGGTGCACGCCACCCACACGTCGGCCAGGTCACCGCGGACCTGGTCGAGGGCGGCACGCACCCCGGCGGCCCGCGCCCGCCCGACGTTCCCGCCGCGCGTCACGACCGTCCGGACGGCCGGGAAGCACGCGACGACCTCCGCGGTGCCGTCGACGCAGCCGTCGAGCACGACGACGACGTCGACGGTCACGTCGGACGGGAGCCGGTGCGCGGCCGCCGACACGGACGCGAGGCACCGCCCGACGAGGTCCTGCTCGTCGCGTGCCGGGATGACGACCGCGACGTGACGGACGCTCATACGAGCCCCGTCCGTCGGGCCACGGACCGCGGGTCGGCGGCGAGCACGTCGAGCACGAAGTCAGCCTCCTCGTGACGGACCAGCGGCGCGAGGTCGAGCGCGCGGCGCAGCACGCGGTGGACCTCGTCGCCGGTCAGGGGGTAGTCGGCGACGGGGTGCCGCCAGTGCACGGCCACGACCGTGCCGCCCGGTGCGAGCGACGCGCGCAGCGCGCGGGCCGTCCGGAGCAGGTCCGCACGGGACAGGTAGTACCCGACCTCGGACAGCACGACGAGGTCCCACGGGCCGTCCGGCACGCCGTCGGTGACGTCCGCGACCTCGACGCGCACGTGTCCGGCCGACGCGACGCGCTCGCGGGCCCGGGCGACCGCGGCGGGGGCGACGTCGACCGCGAGCAGCTCGTCGCTGCGCGCCGCGAGGTCCGCGGTGAGGACGCCGATCGAGCAGCCGACCTCGAGCACCCGGCCGTGGCGGGCGTCGGGCAGCGCCGCGAGGGTCACGGCACGCTTGCGCTCCTCGTACCAGCGGTCCTCGAAACCCCACGGGTCGTCGCGGCGCGCGTACGTCGCGTCGAAGTACTGCTGCCGCAACGTCGTCGCCGACGGGTCGTCGACGACCAGGACGTCGACGTCACGGTCGAGCGCGGCGAGCAGGTCGGGCGACACCACGGCCGCGTCGCGGGGGTCGTCGGACAGCGGGTGCACCTGCGAGCGGTGCGCCGCGACGGCGCGGTGCCGGCGGACGACGGACCCGTCGGCGAGGTCGACGAGCTGCATCCGGTCCCACGGCACGCGCGGGTCGTCCGGCGTCGCCCAGTGCCACATCCACAACGGGTACTCGACGAGCCGCGCCCCCGTCTCGCGCGCGAGCGCGGCGCCGATCTCGCCCGCGACGCGGTGGTCGCGGTGGCCGTCGCCGCGCCACGGGACGAGGAGCGTGTCGACCGGGTCCGTGCCGAGCAGGCGGCGCAGGGCGGCCTCGACGTCCGCGCGCACCTCCCGCAGGCCGCCGTCGGGGTGGCCGAGCAGCGTCACGGGCGACGCCGGGGACAGGACGCCGACCGCCGTGCGCACCTCGTCGGCGCGGCGGGCCGCGAGCTCCTCGCGGCTCACGGTCGGGGAACCGGGGTGCGACGCGGCGCCGTCCGTCAGGACGACGACCTCCGGCGGGGTGCCGCGCGCGGCGAGCTCCGCGACCAGCCCGCCGACCGCGAGCGACTCGTCGTCGGGGTGCGCGGCGACGACCACCGTCCGGCCCGCCGGGAGTGCGAACGCGGGCAGGTCGGCCCACCGGGCGTCGGCGGCCCAGGCGTCGCGCGAGGCCGCGGGGGCGTCCTGGCCGTCGAACACGACCCGTCCGGGCGCTGCGCCCGCGGCGTCGTCGCGACGGTCGAGCAGGTCCTGTCCGGGCGCTGCACCCGCGGCGTCGTCGCGACGGTCGAGCACGTCGTGCCTCGCCGCCGCCCGCGCGGAGGTGACGCGGTCGTCGGGCTCGGCCTGCGCACCCGCCCGGCCCGAGGCGTCGCCCGTCGTCGGGGCTGTCGCGTCGCGGGTCACCACGGTGCCTCGCCGCTCGCGGCGAGCGCGGCGCCCAGGGACGCGTCGTCGCGCTCGGCGTGGTGCTGCCGCACGTAGACCTGCAGGTCGGCGACGCGCTTGGCGTGCTCGGGCTCGAGCGCGAGCGGCGCGGGACCCAGCGCGTGCCCGACCCGCGTCACGACGTCCTCGCACACGCGCGCGACGGTCGCGCGCACGCGCTTGGCGAGCAGCCGGCCCGCCTCGGCGTCGAGCGTGCCGGCGTCGACCAGGGCCGCGGCCTCGGCGAGCGCACGTCGCGCGGACTGCAGCCCCTCGTCGACCGCGCCGAGGTGCGCGTGGAGCAGCGCGGCGTCCTTCCCGCGGACACCGGCGTGCAGGCGCCGGGCGAGCCCGACCGCGCCGCCGTACCAGCACGCGGCGACGCCGATCCCGCCCCACCAGAACCCGGGTCGCGTGAGGTACCAGCCGGGTGCGCCGACGGGCTCGGCGGGGACGTCGTCGAACCGGACGGACGTGCTGGGGATCTCGACGAGCCCGCGGGCGGCCCACGGCTCGTCGCCGCGCGTGACGCCGGAGCCGCGCAGCGCGACCGCGAACAGCCCGCGTCCGCCGTCGGGCAGGTGGGCCGTCACGAGCGCCGCGTCGAGCCGGTCGGCGAGCGAGCACCACGGCTTGACGCCGCGCAGCCGCCAGCCGTCGTCGTCCTCGACCGCGTCGAGCCGGACGCCGGGCCCTTCGGCGGCGTACACACCCCACGTGGCGTCGTCGCGCGCCACCGTGGGCCGCACGGCGGCCTGGCCGAGGATCGCCCGCGCGTCGAGGTGCGGCTCGACCGCGCGCGCGACGGCGAGGTCGGAGGCAGCCAGCGTCCCGAGCAGCTCCCAGAGCCGAGCGGTGCCGCCCGTGCCGGGGACGAGGTCGTCGGACCACGTGCGCACGGCGGCGAGCGCGTCGTCGACGGTCCGGGGGACGTCGACGTCGCCGCGGTCCCGCGTGGGCGGGACGGGGTCGAGGAGCACGGGGATCGTGGGACGGCCCTCCGGTTCGCGTGGCTGCCACGGGGCGGGTGGCGACGTGATCGTGCGGCGCGGTGGCCGCGCCTGCAACCGGAGCGAGCGATGTCGCCCGTGCGGACGAGACCGGCGAGCGCCGGGACGGGCGCTCCTCGCCGGGACTCGCGACGGGGCACGCCGTCCTCGCGGGACGGTCCCCGGAGCCCGGCGTGGGCTCGGGGACGCGCGGCGTCGGGCGGGTCGTCAGGCGGTGCAGCGACGCACGAACCGCACGAGGCGGTCGAGCGCGGCGTCCGCGTCGGCGCTGCCGGGCTCGAACTGGTACTCGTGCGGCAGCGCGGGCGTGTGGGCGTCCGGGAAGAACAGGGTCTCGACGTCGACGCCGTGCCCCTCCAGCGTCGCCGCGAGCGCGACGGACTGCCCCCGCAGCGGGTCGGCGTTGCCGACCGTGACGAACGTCGACGGGAAGGCCGCGGTCACGTGCCGCCCCACCGACATCGACGACAGGAACGCCTCGTCGTCGAGGAAGCGGCGGTCGCCGCTGTACGCCCAGCCGCACGCGCGCAGCACGTCCCGCAGCGGTGACCGCGGGTCGAGCCGGGCGAGGTCGAACACGCCGCAGCACAGCAGGACGCCGCGCAGCTGGGCCGGGTGCACGGTCGGCGCGACGCCGAGGGTGCGCGCGTAGGACGGCACGGTCGTGAGCGTCGCGACCTGGGCGCTGATCTGCGCGCCCGCCGAGTCGCCCGCGAGGACGAGGCGCGACGGTTCCACGTGGAACCGCGCGGCGTGCTCCTGCACGTGCCGCAGCGCCGCGGTCACCTGCCGGACGGGCGTCGGGTACCGCGCCTCGGGGGCGCGCGTGTACCGCGGCGCGACGACGGTGACGCCGTGGCTCGCGAGCAGCCGGAACCAGCCGCGCAGCTCGTCCTTCGTGCCGCCGACGAACGCGCCGCCGTGCGTCCAGACGACGGTCGGGAGCGGCCCGGTCGCGTCGTCCGGGTGGAACACGTCGAGGACCTCGTCGGCGCCCGGACCGTAGCGCTCGTCGAGGACCGCGGCGACGCCCGCGGGTGCCTGCGCGTCGAGCCGGGTGGTGCGCTCGACGACGCCGCGGGCGAACTGGCGACGCACCAGCAGGACCGTCGGGCGGGGGCTCACCAGCAGCGACGCCCGGAGCAGCCCGAGGACGGCGCGGCCCGCCCACCCGCGCAGACCTGCCGGGCGTGCGGCGGAGACCGGCGTGCGGCTCGCGCCCGTGTCCCCGGGCGCGGCCTCGTGCGGCACGGTCATGGCGGGCAGCCTAGGGCGGTCGGCGTCCGTCGGGACACCCCGCCGGCACACCTCGTCGAGGGCGCGACGCCTGGTCGTCGTCGCAGGTCACCGCGCGACGGCGCTGCGGGACCGACGGGACCGTCCTACGCTCGCGAGGTGCCCCGACGCCGCGTCCACCTCGCCCCGCCGCCGGCCGTCGCACGCTCCGCGGACGCCGTCGACGCGGACGTCGAGCGCGGCCTCGCCGACCTGCGCGACCAGCTCGACGTCCCGGACGCGTTCCCGGCGGACGTCGTCGCGGAGGCGGAGTCCGCCGCCGCCGCCGGGGCGCCGTCCGACCTGCCCGACGCGACCGACGTGCCGTTCGTGACGATCGACCCGCCCGGCTCGCGCGACCTCGACCAGGCGGTGCACATCGAGCGGCGCGGCGACGGGTTCCGCGTCCGGTACGCGATCGCGGACGTCGCGACGTGGGTGCGGCCCGGCGGCGCGGTCGACACCGAGGCGCGCCGCCGCGTCGTCACCCTGTACGCGCCCGACGGCCGCACGCCGCTGCACCCGCCCGCGCTGTCGGAGGGTGCCGCGAGCCTGCTGCCCGACCAGGACGTGCCCGCGCTGCTGTGGACGATCGACCTCGACTCGGCCGGGGCGCCCACGGCCGTCGACGTGCGTCGCTCCCGGGTCCGCTCGCGCGCGCAGCTCACGTACGACGAGGTGCAGCAGGCGTACGACGCGGGCACCGCCGACGGGACCCTCGCGCTGCTGCGCGACGTCGGCCGGCTCCGGCAGGTCGCCGAGCGTGCCCGCGGCGGGATCACGCTGCCCACGCCCGAGCAGGAGGTGCAGCGGGTCGACGGCCACTGGGCGCTCGTGAGCCGCTCGACGCTCGACGCCGAGGAGTGGAACGCGCAGATCTCGCTGCTCACCGGCCTGTGCGCCGCGCAGCTCATGCTCGACGGCCGCATCGGTGTCCTGCGCACGCTGCCTCCGGCCGACCCGCGCGACGAGGCCCGGCTGCGGCGCGCGGCGGACGCGCTCGACGTCCCGTGGCCCGACGGGGCGGCCGTCGGCGACGTCGTCCGCGGCCTCGACGCGGGGGTCCCCGCGCACGCCGCGCTGCTCACCGAGGCGACGACGCTGCTGCGCGGTGCCGCGTACGTCGCGTTCGACGGTGAGGTGCCCGCGCAGGAGCAGCACGCCGCGCTCGCGGCCCCGTACGCGCACACGACCGCGCCGCTGCGGCGGCTCGTCGACCGGTTCGTCGGCGAGACGTGCGTCGCGCTCGTGGCCGGGAACGACGTGCCGGACTGGGTGCGGTCCGCGCTGCCCGACCTGCCCGGGCTCATGGCGGGCGGCGACCGGCGCGCCAACGAGTACGAGCGCGGGTGCCTCGACCTGCTCGAGGCCGCGCTGCTGACCGGGCGCGTGGGCGACGTGTTCGACGGGGTCGTCGTCGACGCGCACGACGACCGCACGTCGGGGGTCGTGCAGCTGCGCGACCCCGTCGTGCGGGCACGCGTGGAAGGCACGGACCTGCCCGTCGGGCAGCACGTGCGCGTACGGCTCACGGAGGCGTCGACGGCGCGACGGACCGTCCGGTTCGCGCTCGACGGGCAGCCGAGGGCCGATGCCGACGCGTCCGCGCCGGACCCCCGGCCCACGGGCACGTCGGAGCAGCCCCCGCGTGCCGCGGAAGGCTGACCGGTGGACCTCGACGACGTCGCCGACGACCTCTACGGCGCGCCACCGGACCAGTTCGTCGCGCGCCGTGACGCCGCCGCCAAGGAGGCACGGGCGGCGGGCGACCGGGACCTCGCCGCCGACATCACGGCGCTGCGCAAGCCCACCGTCGCGGCGTGGCTCGTCAACGCGCTGCTCCGCGACGTCCCGGGGCTCGCGGACCAGCTCGTCGCGCTCGGCGACAGCCTGCGGGAGGCCGAGCGCTCGCTCGACGGCGCGGGCATGCGCGACCTCTCACGGCAGCGTCGTGCGCTCGTGACGTCGCTGGTCGGCCGTGCCAAGGCGCTCGGCCGGCAGGCCGGGCACAAGGTGGGCGACGCGGTCGCGCAGGAGGTCGACGCGACGCTCACCGCCGCGCTCGCCGACCCGGGCATCGCGCGTGACGTGACGTCGGGGCGCCTCACGGCCGGGCGGGAGTTCGTGGGGTTCGGCGGGATCGCGCCGGGTGAGCCCGTCGAGACCCCGTCCCGCGCGCCGCGGGCGTCGACGCCGCGCGCGTCCGACGCCGGCGAGCAGGGCCCCTCCCCGAGGAAGAGCCCCTCGCGGAGCCGCGCGCACCTGCGCGTCGTCGAACCGCCCGAGCCGGAACCGGAGCACGAACCGCGCGAGTCCGCCGCCGACCGGCGCCGCCGGCGCGAGCGCGAGGACGCCGTCGCGGACGCCCGGCGCGCGCGCGAGGAGGCCGCCGACGCGCTGCGCAGCGCGCGCGAGCAGCTCGACGACGCGACCCGGGAACGCGACGAGCAGCAGCAGGCCGCCGCCGACGCCGAGCAGGCGGCCACCGACGCGCGGCAGGAGGTCGACGACCTCAACGCCGCGCTCGTCGAGCTGCGGCACCGGCTCGCCGCGGCGCAGAAGGCGTCGACCCGCGCCGACGAGGCCGAGACCCGCGCGGCGTCCACGCTGCACACGCGCGAGAAGGACGTCACGTCCGCGCAGCGGGACCTGCGGCACGCCGAGCGCGCCGAGGCGGACGCGACGCGCGCGGTCGAACGGGCCGAGGAGGCGCTCGCGGACCTCGACGGCCCCTGACGGCAGGGTCAGCTGCTCGACGTCGTCGCGACGACCGACGCGGCCGTCGCCGCGGCCACCGCGGCGGTCACGGCCTCCGCGGCGGCGATGGCGCGACGCACCGCCTCGCCGCCGACCTGGCCGTCCGCGACCGCCGCGGCGCGCCGCCGGACCTCGCCGCGGGAGAGCCCGAGGTCGCCCACGACGTCCGGCACCCGGCCGACCGCGTGGACGACCGCGACGAGCGTCGCGTCGCGGGCGTCGGGCGCGCGGGACCCGACGACCACCTCGCGGAGTCGAAGGCGCAGTGCGGCGCTCGGCCCGGCCGGGTCGACGGCCGGCCAGCGGGTCGTCCAGGTGATGCCGAGAGCCCGCACGGGCTCGGCGCGCAGGATGCCGGAGGCGGCGAGCCGGTCGTGCAGCGCGTCGCGCAGCCCCTTCGCGAGCCGCGGCAGGACCTCCTGGGGCCTGCGGGGCCGCGCGTCGAGCGCGAGCCGGTGCAGCGCCTCGTCGAGGACGGGGTCGCCGGTCGCGGGGACGGGCCGCACTGCGACGCGGCCCGGGGCGACGAGCGGGTGGCCCGGTCCGGCGATGTCGACGTGGCCGGACAGCACGAGCTCGACGAGGACCGCGCCGGCCGCCGCGAGGCCCACCCGCTCGCCGGAGGTGAGGGGCCGCCCGGTGACCGGGTCGGTGAGCAGCAGCGACGTCTCCTCGGCCAGCAGCAGCATGCCCGTCACCGTAGTCGCGCCGGTGCCGGACCGGGAGGGGACAATCAGGCCCATGACGGGTCAGAAGGACGCGCCGCAGCTGCACGTCGAGACGGTCGAGGAGTGGCGGGACTGGCTGGTCGCGCACCACGCGACGGAGACGGGCGTGTGGCTCGTGTCGTGGCGCCGGTCCACGGGCCGGCCGTCCGTCCCGTACGAGGCCGCCGTCGAGGAGGCGCTCACGGTCGGCTGGATCGACGCGACGCAGCGGTCCCTCGACGAGGAGCGGACGGCGCAGTGGTTCGCACGCCGCAAGCCCGGCTCCGGGTGGGCGCGCACCAACAAGGAGCGGCTGGTCCGGCTCGAGGCCGAGGGGCGGATGCTCCCCGCGGGCACGGCCGTCGTCGACGCCGCGAAGGCCGACGGGTCGTGGACGCTGCTCGACGACGTGGAGGCGCTCGTCGTCCCGCCGGACCTGGCCGCCGCGTTCGACGCGCACCCGGGCGCCCGGGAGACGTGGGACGGCTATCCGCGCTCGGTGAAGCGGCTGCACCTGGTGTGGCTGGTCGACGCGAAGCGGCCCGCGACCCGCGCGGCGCGCGTCGAGGAGGTCGCCGTGAAGGCCGCGGCCGGTGAGCGCGCCCGGTCGTGACGAGCCGGCCATGACACGCGACCTCGCCCGGTCGGTGCTGCGGGACGTCGGAGGGACCGTCGGCCGGTCGGACGTCGCGCTCGTCTACGGCGGGCTCGTGGCGCTCGGTGCGCTCGTCATGGTGTTCCTGCCCGACGAGACGGTCGACGCCATCACCGCGCACGCGAGCGGCAACCTCGACAACATGCGTGCGCGGCCGGTCGAGTCGCTCGTCCTGAGCGGCCTCGTGCTGCCGCACCCGTCGAACCTCGTGCTCGTGGTGTCGCTGGTCGTGGCGGTCGCGTACACGCAGCGGTGGCTGGGCCGCGTCGCGACGCTCCTGGTGATCGCGGCAGGCCAGGTCGTCCCGTCGTTGGTGGTCGGGGCGGTGCTCACGACGGGCATCGCGCGCGGGTGGCTGTCGCCCGCGCTCGCCGGTGCCGACGACGTCGGGGTGAGCTACGTGGTCGCGTGCGTCACGGGCGTGCTGGTCGCGCGGGTCCCGCGCCGCTGGCGGTGGTGGTACCTCGCCCTGCTGGTCGCCGTGTGGGTGCTGCCCGGCGTGTGGTTGCGGACCTTCACCGACGTCGGCCACGCGAGCGCGCTCGCCGTCGGCCTGGCCGTGGCCCTCGTCGTGAGCCGTGGCGTCGAGGCGGCGGCGACCCCGGACGGCTGGCGGCCGCGACGGGCCGACGACCGGCCGCACGGCTGGCGGCGGCGCCGGGCCGGCGACCGGCCGCACGGTGACGAGCGGCACACGCCCGGGACCCTCGACCGGGACGACGGTCCCGGGCGACCGGGGGCCCCTGACCGGCCATGATGGCCTCGTGCCCACGGAACCCGACGACGACGAGCTCGAGCTCATCCGCCGCTCGGGCGTCGCGCTGCGCGTCGGCCGGCTGAGCCTGTCGGCGGGCACCGGGTCATACCGCGTCAAGGCGTCGATGGCCCGCATGGCCCGCGCGCTCGGGATCGACCGGCACGAGGCGCACGTGACGCTCACCGAGATCACGGCGACGTCGCACCGGGGCCGGTCGTTCCGCACCGAGGTCACCGAGGTGCGGTCCGTCGGCATCAACGCCGACCGGCTGTCGCGGCTCGAGGCGCTCGTGTCCCGCCTGGAGGACCGCAAGCTGCGCGACGGCGTCGAGACGACCGTCGAGGAGGCCACCGCCGCGCTCGACGACATCGCCGCCCGCGCGCCCCTCTACCCGGCGCTGCTCAACGCGCTGTGGTCCGGGATCGCGTGCGCGGCCTTCGCGTTCCTCAACAACGGCGGCCCGGTCGAGGTGATCGGGGTCTTCGTCGGGGCGTCGCTCGGACAGGCGCTGCGACGGGCGCTCCTGCACCGCGGCTACAACCAGTTCGGCGTGACGATGCTCGCGGCCGCGCTCGGTGCGTTCACGTACCTGGGGTTCGTCACCGTGCTGCACGGGGTCGGCGCGATCGGCGTGCGGCACGAGGCCGGGTACGTCTCCGCGGTCCTGTTCCTCATCCCCGGGTTCGCGCTGGTCACGGGCGCGCTGGACCTCGCCAAGCTCGACTTCTCGGCCGGTGTCGCGCGGCTCGTCTACGCGCTCATGATCCTCACGTCGGCCGCGCTCGCGGTCTGGGGCGTGTCGAGCATCGTCGGTCTCCAGCCCGACCCGCCGCCCCCGCTCGGACTCGACAGCGGCCTGCTGCTCGCGCTGCGGTTCGTCGCGTCGTTCCTCGGCGTGCTCGGGTTCGCGCTCATGTTCAACAGCCCGTGGCGCATGGCCGTGGGTGCCGCGACCGTCGGCATGGTCGCCAACGTCGTCCGGCTCGAGCTCGTCGACACGGGCGTCGTCGTGCAGGCCGCCGCCGCGCTCGTCGCGCTCCTGGTCGGGCTGCTCGCGGCCGTCGTCGCACCGCGGCTGGGTGTCCCGCGCATCACGATCTCCGTGCCCGCCGTCGTGATCATGGTCCCCGGTGTCACCGCCTACCGCGCCGTGTTCCACCTGTCCGACGGGCAGACGACGTCCGCGCTCGCGTACGGCGTGCAGGCCGCGCTGGTCGTCGTCGCCCTGTCGATCGGCCTCGCCGTCGCGCGCATGCTCACCGACCGCGTGTGGGCCTTCGAGCGCTGACCCGCGCACGGCCGGTCGCGCGGGCCGCCGGTGCCCGGCAGGCGCCTCGAGCCGGATGCCGTCGGCGTCCGCGCACCGGGGAGCCGCGCGTCGTCAGCGCGCGGCGGGCACGGTCGAGCCGCGTCGTCAGGGCGCGCCGGGCAGCCGCTCGCACGCGACGCCGTTGTCGTCCCCGTCGAGCTCCGCGACGTCGCCGAAGTGGGGCAGGTACGTCTCGAACCATGCCTGCGCCTCGGACCACGTCGCGAAGTCCCCGCAGTTCACCGCGTTGCCCGGGTTCGCCGGGACGCCGCCGCCGGGCGCCGGAGCGGGGACGGGGGCCGGGTCGACGGGCGCCGGGTCGACGGGCGCCGGGGCCACGCGCTCGGGCGGCAGCGTCGACCCCGCGGGCAGCGGCTCGTCCGGGCACGACGCGAGCACTCCCGCGATCGCGTCCCGCTCGGCGGCCGTGACCCACAAGCCGTACGCGTACTTCACGGCCACCTGGCGCGCGACGTACGCGCACCGGTAGGCCGTGTTCGGCGGCAGCCACGTCGCCGCGTCGCCGTCGCCCTTCTGCGTGTTCAGCGGCCCCGAGACCGCGAGCAGGTTGAGCGGGTCGTTCCCGAGCCGCTGCCGGGCGGCGTCGTCGAGCCGCTGGGCGCCCTTCTGCCACGCGTCGGACAGCGCGACGACGTGGTCGATCTGCACGTCCGCCGACGTCGACTCCCCGCGCACGAACGGGATCGACGTGCCCGAGTACGGGTCCGCGAGCGTGCCCGACAGCACGACGCAGTCCTGCGTCCCGGGCTTGAGCGTCACGGCCGTGAGGTCGCGCCGCAGCACGTCGTTGCGGGTGTCGCAGCCGTTGCCGTCGAGGTCGACGCCCCGGTACGCGAACAGGTCGCGGTCGTACCCGGTCTTCGGCGCGCGACCCTTGACCTCGAGCAGCCCGAGCGCGACGAGCGCCGACTGCCCGCGGGCCGCGTCGAGCGTCGCCGTCGTGTCGGTCGTCGGCGCGGACTCCGGTGCGGCGAGCCCGGCGGCCGCGTCGGCGTGGAGCCCTTCGTCGTCCTCGACCGAGCCCGCCGCGGGACTGGTCGCGTCGAGCGGCTCGCAAGCCGCGGTCGCGGCGAGGAGGGCGGCGCCGAGCAGGGCGACGAGGGTCCGGCGTCGACCCCGGGTTCCGGAGGTGATGCTCACGAGGAGGAGTATCGGCACAGCCACCGACACCCGTGAGCAGCGGTCCGACGGCCGGTCCCGGTGCTGGTCAGCGCACGCTTTGCCGCCCGGTCAGCACGGCAGGTACCCTGTGCTGCACTTGGAGACGTCGCATAGCCAGGTCTAGTGCGCGACCCTGCTAAGGTCGTGAAGGGGCAACCCTTCCGTGGGTTCAAATCCCACCGTCTCCGCTCCAGGCAGTGCCCGTCGCTGCCGTCAGCGGTCGTTCCGAACGCCCGTCCGGGTCTCTCCGGGCGGGCGTCGCTGTCCCCGGCGACGTGCCTGGCGACCGACCGGCACGTCGCCCGAGGTCGAGCGCCGTGCCGGTCGCGGTCGCCGGCTGGTGGTCGCGGGTCAGGCGCCCGCGGCGGAGAGCCGCGCGACCTCGTCGGGCGTGAGGGTCAGCGCGGCCGCGGCGGCCGAGTCCCGGATCGACTCCGGACGCGACGCCCCCGGGATGGGGATGACGACCGGCGCGAGCGCGAGCTCCCACGCGAGCGTCACCTGGAACGGCGAGACCCCGTGGTCGGCCGCGACGTCGAGGAACGCGGTGTACTCCGCGCCGAGCTCGCCGGACCGCGCGAGGGAGATGCCGCCGAGCGGGCTCCACGGCAGGAACGCGATGCCGAGCTCCGCGCACAGCTCGAGCTCGGGGAGCGACGAGCGGAACCGCGGCGAGAACTGGTTCTGCACGCTGACCAGCCGACCGCCGAGGATCTCGTCCGCCTCCCGGATCTGTGCCGGGTCGGCGTTCGAGATGCCGGCCATCTGGATGACGCCTGCGTCGAGCAGGTCGCGGATCGCGCCGACCGAGTCGGCGTAGGGCACCGCGGGGTCGGGGCGGTGGAACTGGTACAGGCCGATCGCCTCGACGCCGAGCCGCCGCGCGGACTCCTTCGCGGCCGACTTCAGGTAGTCGGGGTCGCCGTTCTTCGTCCACGTGCCGTCCCCGGGACGCAGGTGGCCGCCCTTGGTCGCGACCAGGACCTCCGACGCGTCACCGCCCCAGGCGCGCAGGGCGCGCGCGATGAGCTCCTCGTTGTGCCCGACCTCGTCCGCGTCGCGGTGGTAGGCGTCCGCCGTGTCGATCAGCGTCACGCCGGCGTCGAGCGCCGCGTGGATCGTGGCGATCGAGCGCTCCTCGTCGGGGCGGCCCTCGATCGACATGGGCATGCCGCCGAGGCCGAGCGCGCTGACCTGGCGGTCGCCGATGCTGCGAGTCTGCATGGATGCTGTCTTCCTCTGGTCCGACGTCGTGGTCGAGCGGATCGCCCGGATCCCGAGCGTAGGTCGGGCCGGCGGCCGCCGCCGGTCCGTCGGGCACCTCGGGTGTCCTTGCCACGCGTAGCGGGCGGACGGACACTGACGAGATCCCGCTCGCTCGGAGGTGGTCGGCGTGGTGGACTCGTCCGCGTTCCCTGACGCCCTGCCGGTCCTGTCCGCCGGACGTCATCGGCACCCGCGCGACGGCGGCTGCGCCATGGAGTGGGCGAGCCTGCTCGCCGGTGAACGGTGGAGCGACCACCCGGCGTGCACCGACCCGCTCCTCGCGCACCTGACCCGGTCGGTCAACGACCTGGTGGGTGACCGCGCCCGGACGGCGCTCGCGCACCTCGTGCCGACGCTCGTGGTCGTGCGTGGCGACGACGCGACCTGGGCGCTGGAGGTCGCGTCCGTCGCCGTGCGCCACGCGCTGCGGCGGGCGCGCCCGGCCGACCGGCGTGACCTGGTCGTCGCCGTGCTCACCCTCGACCACCTGCTCGCGGCACCCGACGCTCGACCGCCCGCGCGTCGCCGTCCCGCGACCACCGCGCTGCTCGCGACCGTGCCCGCGGGGGACGTCGCGTGGGCCGAGCGGTTCACGCGCGCGATGGGTGCGCCGCGGCGCGTCCGCGGGCTGGCGCGCCGGGTCGTCGAGGTCTCGGTCGCCACCGTCGCCGCGCTGCCCGACGCGGACGACGCGCTCGTCGCACTCCTCGAGGACGCCGTCGACACGTGCCGGGCGCTCGCGCGCCGCACCGCGCCGGACACGACCGCGGCCCCACGGGAGCCGGCGGTCTGCGCCCGGGACCTCGTCCCCGCCCGCGCCGGCGCGGGCGGGGGAGGACGACGGCACGACTCCGTAGCCACGAGGTGACCGGCGTCGCCGGTGTCAGGCGCCGGGGTTGAGCAGCACCTTCGTCCAGCCGTCGTCGCGCGCGTCGAAGTGCGCGTAGGCGTCGGGCGCCTCGTCGAGACCCAGGTGGTGCGAGACCAGGAACGACGGCCGCGCGCGCCCGGCGACGATCAGGTCGCGCAGCTGCCGGTTGTACCGGGCGACGGGCGCCTGGCCGGTCCCGATGTGCAGGCCCTTGGTGAACGCGGCCCCGAACTGGAACGGGATGCGGCCCTGCTGCGCGAGCTCGGTGGTGGCGCCCGGGTCCTCCGGCACGTACACGCCGACGACGCCGATCCCGCCGGTCGAGCGGACGACCTCGACGAGGTTGTCGAGGACGAGCTCGGGGTGCTCCTGCCCCGAGGCGTCGTGCGCCTGGTAGCCGACGGCCTCGACGCCGCAGTCGACCCCGCGGCCGAGCGTCGCGTCCATGATCTGCTCGACGGGGCCGCCCGCGGTCAGGTCGACGGCCTGCGCACCGATCTCCTCGGCGAGCCGCAGCCGGTCGAGCTCCTTGTCGACGACGAACACCCGCGCCGCCCCCTGGATGAGCGCCGCGTGCGCCGCCATGAGCCCGACGGGACCCGCGCCGAACACCGCGACGTCGTCGCCCGCGGTCACGCCCGCGAGCGCGGTGCCGTGCCAGCCCGTCGGGAAGATGTCGCTGAGCATCGCGAAGTCGTCCTCGTGGTCGCGGCCCTGCGGCAGCTCGAGCAGGTTGGCGTCCGCGTACGGGACGCGCAGGTACTCGGCCTGCCCGCCCGGGTAGGGGCCCATGTTCGCGTAGCCGTACGCGGCGCCGTCGACACCCTCCGTCGGGTTGGTCCGCAGGCAGTAGGACGTCCACCCGTGCAGGCAGTTCCGGCACGTGCCGCACGCGATGTTGAACGGGACGCTCACGCGGTCGCCGGCCTTGATGCGCGTCACCGCGGGGCCGACCTCCTCGACCACGCCCATGTTCTCGTGCCCGAGGACCGTCCCCTCCTCGACGCTCGTCCGGCCCTCGTACATGTGCAGGTCGGAGCCGCAGACGTTGGTCGTGGTCAGGCGGATCACGGCGTCGGTGGGCTGCTCGACGCGGGCGTCGGGGACGTCCCGGACGGTGACCTTGCGGGGTCCTTCGTAGACGACGGCGCGCATGGCGCTCCTTCGGGTCGACGGGCGCCGGGGGCGGTGCCCGTGGGCACGGCGCGTGGCTGGACCGTCCCGGCCATGCTCACCCCGGCCGGGACGCCCCGCATCCGGCGGGCACGGGTTCCGCCGTGGCCGCGACCGCCCGGACCGACCCCGCTGTCATCCGGACGGGTGACCCCGCACGGATCTGGCCTCGCCCGCGCGCCGCGCGCCACTACGTTGTGCGCCGACCACCCCGGACAGCCCGGGCTCGAGCAAGGAGACCGGCATGTCCGACCACGTCGTCCCGTCCGCCCCGCCCGTCCAGCCGCCGGCCGTCGCGCCCGTCGGCAACGTCGGCCGCGGCGCCCTCTTCGCGCTCGCGACGATCCCCCTCGGCATCGCCGCGTGGGTCGTGATCTGGGGCTTCGGCTTCATCGCGTCGATCGTCGCCGCCGCCGTCGCGTTCGTCGCCGTCAAGCTGTACGTGCTCGGCGCGGGCCGGCTGAGCCGCCCGGGCGCGCTCGTCGTCCTCGCGATCACCGTCGTGACCCTCGCGCTCGCGTTCGTCGGCGGCATCGCGTGGGACGCCGCGGTCGCGGTCGCCGAGGAGGGCGGCGTCAGCACATGGGACGCCCTCACCGAGCCGAACTTCTGGTCGTGGTTCTGGCCGGTCCTGCCCGAGGTCCTGCCCGAGTACGGCGGCGACCTCGCGTGGGCGGTCGGCTTCGGCGCGCTCGGGTCGTTCGCGACGCTGCGCGGCGCGTGGACGACCACGGCCCCCGAGGCGCCCTCCCCGACGCCGCCGGCCGACGCCCCGACCGCGCCCGGCCCGCAGGCCTGACGCGGGCTCCGCAGCCTCCCCGGTGCGACGACGCCCGGCCCTCGCGGCCGCCGCGCTTCTCGCCCTCGGCGGGTGCGCGGGGCAGGAGGGTGGCAGCGGGGTCGTCGAGGGCGGTCCGGTCGCGTACGTGACGCCGAGCTCCGACGGTGGTGACGCGGCGCTCCTCGAGGGGACGGTGTCCGTCACCGACGTGTGCCTGACGGTCGTCGACGAGCTCGGCCAGCGATGGTTGCCGGTCTTCCAGCGTCCGCGGACGACGTGGGACGGGACGACGCTCACGTACGACGGCACGAGCTACACGGACGGCGGCCACATCCGGCTCGGCGGCGGCGGGAGCGGCAGCACCGACAGCACCGACTACGCCCCCGACGGCTGCGAGTTCGACCTCGCGTTCTACGTCGCGCCCTGAACCGACGACCGGTCGGCCGAAGGCCAGCGCGGGCGTGCGGCCGGCGGGTAGCGTCCGGCGCGTGACGATGGACGACGTCGAGCTGGTCGAGCCGGACGACGCGCCCGCGGCCGCGTCGCCGTCCGAGCCGTCGCTCCTCGACCGGGTCCGTCGCCGGCCGCGCTGGCTGGCCGCGGGCGCGGCGGTCGTCGTCGGGCTCGTGAGCTTCCAGGTCGTCAGCGACCGGCGGGTGCGGGCGGCGGACGACGCGCGTGCGGCCGCGCTCGCGGACGTCCCGTACGTTCTCGACCCCGTCGACCCGGCGTTCCCCGTGTTCGTGCGGGGCTCGTACTCGTGGGAGGACGGCGGCGCCCCGCCGGTCGTGTCCGCCTTCTTCGGCGGCGGAGCGCCCGTGGCCGACGTCCTCGTCACCGGCACCTCCGGCTCGTCCCAGAGCCGGGAGGCGCACCTGGTCGCGATCGACCCGGCGACGGCGGAGGTCGTGTGGGACACGGCGTTCGCCGCGCCCGTCGGGGGCGCGACCGACGCCGGCGGGTGGTGCTGGGAGCCGGAGGTGCCGGAGGCCACGACCGCCCGGTGCGTGGTCCGCTGGCAGCGCCCCACCGCCGACGACAGCGGCCTCTGGCAGGACCTCGCCGCCGTGGTGGAGGTCGACGCCTCCGACGGGGACGTCGTGCGACGGACCGACCTGCCGGTGGGGGCGGCGCTCGGCACCGGCGCGTGGGGCATGGTGGTCGGGACCCTCGACGGGTCACGCCTGACGCTGGACGCCTCGCGGTGGGACGGGTCGCACCTGTGGACGCGCACGCTCGAGATGCCGCGCCGCCCCGCCGACGACCAGACGTTCCTCGACCTCATGGTCGTCGAGGAGCGCCTGCTGGTGTCCGACACCGTGGGCGATGCCGGGTGGCTCCTGTCGACGACCGACGGGACGCTGCTCCGGACGCTCGACGACGGGACAGGGTGGGGGATGACGCGGCTGCTGAGCAGCGGCGCCGTCGTGGTCGACGACCCGGAGCTCGCGAGCGACGAGCCCCGCGGCGACGTCCCGGCGATGCTCGTGCGGCCGGACGGGTCCGAGGTGCCGTTCGACGGCGACCACGTCGAGTGGGTCGGCCTCGACGACGGGACGCTCGGCGACGCGCTGCTCACGGGCTCGGCCGCCGCGCCCGGCTACGTGCGCACCCGTGGCGGCACGGCCGTGCCCTCCGCCGAGCCGGACGGGTCCGTCGCGCGGCTCCGGGAATCGGACGGCACCGTCCGCTGGGAGGTGCCGGGTCTGGACGTGCTGGTCGCGATCGCCGTCGACGGCCTGGTCGTCGTCCGGACGTCGGACGAGGTCGCGGCGGTCGACGCCCGCACGGGCCGGGTCCGGTGGCGCGTGGCGACGTCGGGTGACGGAAGCTCGATCAACGGCCTTCTCACCGACGGGCGCGTGATCCTCGTGGCCGGCGGGACGCAGCTGGACGCCCTGTCCTACCGCGGCGAACGTCTCTGGTCGGTGCACGTGCGGGACGCGGGCGACGAGCACGTCGTCGTGCCGGGCCCGGCCCCGACCCCGGCGCCCACGGGCGCCGAGGGGCTCACCGGCGACCAGGTCCAGTGGATCGCCTCCCCGACCGGCCGGCTCGCTCTCGGTGTCATGACCGGCAACGGCGACCGGCAGGAGTACCTCGTCTTCGGGCGATGACAGGGACGACCGGTCGCCCGATCGAGCCCTTCACCTCGACCGCTCGGTGCGGATTCGACGGGTGTGAGCCCAGCAGCAGCCCATCACCGACGCGGCGGCGCGTGCCGCGGCGGCCAAGCCGTCGGGCCAGACCGGCAGCGGGGCGGCTGACCGGGTGATTCGCCCGGAGGCGGTGTCGCGCGTCGCGGCGCGAACCGAGGATCGTGCGGTGACCGACGCTGAGCTCGCCCCACCCGGCTGGTGTCCCGACGGCGTGACGCCGGGGGTGCGCCGGTGGTTCGACGGCGCGCGGTGGACGGAGCAGACGACGCCCGACCCGGACCGCGCGCACGCGACCGTGGCACCGGTCGCAACCCCCGGACCGGCGGTGGCGTCGACGTCGTGGTCGCCGGCCGTCGCGACGTCAGCCGCTCCGGCGGTTGCGACGTCGGCCGCGCCGGCGGTCGCCACGTCGGCCGCGCCGGCGTCCACCTTCGGCTTCGTGCCGGCGCGCCTCGGCGACTCGCTCAACCTCGCCGACACCGTCTCGCAGGGCGCGGCCTACCAGCTCAACCGGCTGGAGGACGCGTATGCCGTGCGCCGCACCGCGTTCTGGTTCCTCGGGTTCGCGCTCGGCGTGCTGGCCCTGTCGGGGCTCGTCAGCCTCTGGATGCGGGCGGTCGTCAACACCTTCTCGGTGCTGCTCGTGCTGGCCGCGGTCGCGCTCGCGTCGCGTGCGGTGCGCGACTACCGGCGTGCGATCTTCCGGGGCGCGCCCGCGCTGGGAGCCGCGGGGTGGCTCGTGGTCGTCGTGGCGTTCCTCGTCGCGCTCGTGCCGGTCGTCGCCGGGCCCGTGGCCGCGGCGCGCGACCTGGAGCAGCGGCTCCAGGAGGAGAGCACCGCCGTCTACTGAGCACTGGTCGTCGCGCGTGCCGCACGTCCGTGGCGGGCGTCACGGCCGTGCGGCGGAACTCGCCGGGCTGCGGCATCGTTGAGCCGAGGCGAACGTTCCCTACCTGGAGAGAGATGGACGGCGGCTGTAGTCCCTACCCACCCCACCGACGACGACGACCGGTGAGGGTGGGTGAGCGCTGAGATGTGGGTGCTGTCCCTGCTCGTCGGCATGCTCGTGGTGCTCGCGATCACCGCGGCGACGGGCTGGTTCGTGGCGCAGGAGTTCGCGTACATGGCCGTGGACCGGTCGCGCCTCGGTGCGCGGACCGCGGCCGGCGACCCCGCCGCTCGTCGTGCGCTCGCGGTCACGAAGCGCACGTCGTTCATGCTGTCGGGCGCGCAGCTCGGCATCACCGTGACGGGCCTGCTCGTCGGGTACGTCGCGGAGCCCTTGATCGGTGAGTCGCTCGGCGAGGCCCTGGGCGGCGTCGGCATCCCCACCGGCGTCGGCATCGCGGTCGGCACCGTGCTGGCGCTCCTGTTCTCGACGCTCGTGCAGATGGTGTTCGGCGAGCTGTTCCCGAAGAACCTCGCGATCGCCCGCCCCGAGCCCGTCGCGATCGCGCTCGCCGCGTCGACCACGCTGTACCTGGGCGTCATGGGCTGGCTGATCCGCGTGTTCGACTCCGCGTCGAACGCGCTCCTGCGCGTCCTGCGCATCGAGCCCGTCCACGACGTCGAGCACTCCGCGACCGTCCGCGACCTCGAGCACATCGTCGCCGAGTCCGCGCAGTCGGGTGACCTGCCGGCCGAGCTGTCGGTGCTGCTCGACCGCATCCTCGACTTCCCCGAGCGCGACGTGGAGCACGCGATGATCCCGCGCTCGCGCGTCGACGTCGTGCGTCCCGACGACACCGTCGGCGACCTGCGCCTGCGCATGAGCACCGGGCACTCGCGCTACCCCGTCGTGTCCGACGACGAGGACGTCCTCGGCGTCGTGCACCTCCAGGACGTCCTGGCGACGACCGAGCCCGACGACACCCCCGTCGCGACGCTGCTGCGCCCGCCCGTCCTCGTGCCCACGTCCATGGCCCTGCCCGACGCGCTGCGCGCGCTGACCGGCACCAACCAGCTCGCGTGCGTGCTCGACGAGTACGGCGGCCTCGCGGGCGTCGTCACCGTCGAGGACCTCGCCGAGGAGCTCGTCGGGGAGATCACCGACGAGCACGACCCGGAGACGGGCGCCGCGCCCGTCCTCGACGACGGCGCCTGGGTCATGCCGGGCGACGTGCACCTCGACGAGGTCGAGCGCGCGATCGGCCGCGACCTGCCGCGCGGCGACGTCGAGACCATCGCGGGCCTCGTCATCGAGGCGCACGGCGCGCTCCCGCCCGTCGGCACGAGCGTCCTCGTGCTGCTGCCCGCCGACCCGGCCGAGCTCGCGCACGCCGACCGGGCCGAGGAGGTGTGGATGCGCGTCGACGTGCTCGAGGTCGACCGCCACGTCCCCGCGACGGTCCGGGTCACCGTGCCCGCCGAGCCGCCGCCCACCGCCGCGGAGATCGCGGCCGCCACGTCGGAGGAGGCCCGATGAGCCCGCTCGTCGTCGCCGTCGTGACCGTCGCGCTCATCGCGCTGTCGGCGTTCTTCGTCGCGGTCGAGTTCGCGTCGCTCGCCGCCAAGCGGCACCGCCTCGAGGACGACGCCCCGACGAGCCGCTCGGCGCGCGCCGCGCTGCGCTCGTCCGGTGAGCTCACGGTCCTGCTCGCGGGTGCGCAGCTCGGCATCACCGCGTGCACCCTGGCGCTGGGTGCGATCACCAAGCCCGCCGTGCACCACTGGCTGACCCCGCTGTTCGAGTCGTGGGGGCTGGCCGCGTGGGCGTCGGACGTCGCGGGGTTCGTGCTCGCGCTCGTCGTCGTGACGTTCCTGCACCTCGTCGTCGGGGAGATGGCGCCGAAGTCGTGGGCCATCGCGCACCCTGAGTCGTCGGCGACGCTGCTCGCCCTGCCCATGCGCGGGTTCATGTGGCTCACGCGGCCGCTGCTGCGCGGGCTCAACGAGGCCGCGAACTGGTGCCTGCGTCGCGTGGGCGTGGAGCCGACCGACACGGTCGCGAGCGGGCAGAACCCGGACGACCTGCGGCACCTGGTCGAGCACTCCGCGAACGTCGGCGCGCTCGACGCGGCCTACTCCGCGCAGGTCACCGGCGCGCTGGACCTGCAGACGCTCACGGTCGGCGACCTCGCGCGCTCCGACCGCGACCCCACCGCCGTGCCGTCGGGCGCGAGCGCCGCGGACGTGCGCGCGGCGACCCGGGAGACCGGGCACCTGCGCGTGCTCGTCGGTGCGCGCGACGCCCTCACCGGCGTCGTGCACGTGCGCGACACCCTCGTGCGCGGCGACGACGAGCCCGTCGACGACCTCGTCCGGCCGGTGCTCACGCTCGACGCGGGGACGCCCGTCTACGAGGCGCTCGCGCAGATGCGCGAGGAGCGGCAGCACCTCGCCGTGCTGCGGGACGACGCGCGGTTCGCGGGCGTCGTGACGCTCGACGACCTCGTCGCGCGGCTGTTCCCGAGGCTCGCCGACGCGGTCTGACGGGTCGGCTCGGCGGTCGGTGCCATCGGTCGGCAGCCACGCCCGGGCCCGACGACTAGGCCGCAGCCCGGTCCCCCTCGCGGGCTCGGGCTGCGGCCTTCGCACGTCGGGCGGCGCGGACGTCGCCGAGGATGACGGCCAGCAGCACGGCGTTCGCGAGCCACGACAGCGTCAGCGGCGTGACGACGGGCGCGAGCAGCACGAGCGCGAGCGCCGCGGCCACGCCGCCCAGGTGCCAGACGGACCAGCGCCCGCCGGTCGCCCGCCGGAACAGCGCGTTGCCGAGCAGGTAGACGGCCACCGCGCCGCACATGATCCACGCCGTCCACCCGTCGGTCGCGCCGTGGTGCCCCTCGGGGTGCGCGAGCACGAGCTCGTCCGCGACGGCGGTCGCCACGATGCCCATGACCAGCAGGAACGGCACGTAGGTGTACGCGGTCTGCGCGACCATCCCCGTCTCGTCGCGCGACGCGAAGTACTCCGCGGCCTTCCGCTCCGACCGGTCGAAGAACAGCAGCCACATGAGGACCGTCGACGCGAACGCCGCGAGGAACGCCACGACCGTCACGGGCGTCACCGCGAGGTCCCCGAACGCCGTCCCGGTCACGATGATCGACTCGCCCAGGCTGATGATCATGAAGAGCGCCACGCGCTCGGCCATGTGGTCGCCGCGCACCTCCCACGTCGACGCGTGCGTCCCGCGCATGCCCGGCACCCAGAACATCGACCGTGGCCCCGCCATGTCGATCACGGCCGCGACCGCCCACAGCAGCAGCCGCTGCTCCTCCAGCAGCGCACCCGCGACCCAGAACACGCCCGACACCGACAGCCAGATCGTGATCCGCACGAAGTTCACCGCGTTGACCGGCCAGTGCCGGCCCATCGCCCACGCCGTGAACAGAGTCCGCCCGACCTGGATCGTCACGTAGGGCACCGCGAACAGCAGCGCCTTGTCCCCGAACGCCTCGGGGATCGCGCTCGACATCAGCAGGCCCAGCAGCATCAGCACGATGAGCATCGCCCGCACCGGCAGCCGCTCGGGGTCCAGCCAGTTCGTCACCCACGTCGTGTCGATCCACAGCCACCAGATCGCCCAGCCGAGGATCAGCGTCTGCAGCAGGTGCTCGCCGTCGGGGTGCGCGATCAGCAGGTGCGACAGCTGCGTCACCGCGAACACGAACACGAGGTCGAAGAACAGCTCCACGTACCCGACGCGGCTGCCGTCGTGGCCGTCACCGTGCCGCAGCACGTCGGCCCGCATCCCGACCCGCCCGCCGCCCGTGCCCAGCCGTCCGGTGCTCGTCATGGCCGCGATCCTGCCAGCCACGACGCGGCGTGCCGAGGGTCACGTGTTTCCGGTTTGGGGACTGGCCGGTCGTCCCTGTATCGTTCAGGACGGCCCGCGAGGGTCACGCGCCCGTAGCTCAATGGATAGAGCATCTGACTACGGATCAGAAGGTTGGGGGTTCGAGTCCCTCCGGGCGCACAGCTGTGATGTCGCAGGACATCGGCAACAGGCCGGACCCTCAG
>NZ_JAHKSJ010000017.1:0-273874 GCF_019024305.1 Cellulomonas algicola
GGGTTCCAGTCGCACTTCAACTCCCAGAGCCCGGTGCCGAGTAACTACCAGACGACGCTGTCGAGCTTCGCCGCGCTCGGGGTGGACGTGCAGATCACCGAGCTCGACATCGAGGGTTCGGGCTCCTCGCAGGCGCAGAACTACCAGCGGGTCGTGCAGGCCTGCCTCAACGTCTCGCGCTGCACCGGCATCACCGTCTGGGGCGTGCGCGACACCGACTCCTGGCGCTCGGGCGGCACACCGCTGCTCTTCGACGGATCCGGCAACAAGAAGGCCGCCTACACCTCCGTGCTGGACACGCTGAACCGCGCGACGCCCAGCCCGACGCCGACGACGCCGAACCCGACGCCGACCACGCCGAACCCGACGCCCACCACGCCGAACCCGACGCCCACCACGCCGGACCCGACGCCGACCACGCCGCAGCCCACCGGCGCGTGCACGGTCACGTACGCGGCGCCGTCGCAGTGGCAGGTCGGGTTCACGGCCAACGTCAAGATCACGAACAACGGCGCGCCGGTCAACGGGTGGACCCTCACGTGGGCGTGGCCCGGCAACCAGACGATCACCCAGGCGTGGAGCACGGCCACCACGCAGAGCGGTGCGCAGGTGACCGCGCGGAACGTCGACTACAACCGCACGATCGCGACCGGCGGCACCGTCGAGTTCGGGTTCAACGGCGCCTACAGCGGGAGCAACCCGGCGCCCACGAGCTTCTCGCTCAACGGCACGCCCTGCACCACGCGCTGACACCGCGAGGCCGGTGCGGCGGGCGCGCGCAGCGTCGCCGCACCGGCTGACGGACCGGCGCGCACGCCGACGGCCCGGACGAGAGGTCCGGGCCGTCGGCGTTCCCGCGTCCTGTCGGCGGACAGCGTGCTCGTCGTCCCGCGCGCCTCCCCGTGGTCGGCGCCCTCGCGTGGTCATGATCGGCCCACCACGCGACGTGAGGGGGCCTCCATGTTGCCGACCCGGATCCGCACGACCACCGTGCGCCTCGGCCCGTTCCTCGACGACCTGGGGTCGCCGTGGACGGGCCGCGTCACGGTGCGGTCGTCGACTGCACGCGTCTGGGACGCGAGCGGGGCGACGGTCCACCCGCGACCCGCGGTGGTCGCGCTCGACGAGCACGGCGGTGCGACGCTGCGCCTGCCGACGACCGACCAGCCCGGGTTCAGCGACGGCGCCGGGCGGCCCGTGACCAGCTGGTCGTACACGGTGACGCTCGAGCTCGACGGCGAGCCGCCCGTCCGGCACACGTTCCCCCTCCCCGGTGACGAGGGCGACGACGTGCGCGTGATCATCCCGGTCACGACGGCGGAGGAGGCGACGGCCGCGGCGCCGCGGGACGAGACGGCGGCCGCCACGACGGCGGCGGCACCGGGCGCCCTGCCGGTCCCGGGCGACCCGGTGGTCGCGGCAGGGGCCGGGCGGGGGCTGACGCGGCGTGCCGCGTTCCGGGCCGGTGCGATGGTGCTCGGCACGGCTGCGGCGGTCGTCGCGGGGCAGCAGGGCGCGGCGGCGGCACCGGCGCGCGGGAGCCGGGTCGGGTCGGTGCTGCTGCCGGCGGCGCAGACGATCGACGACGACCTGGTCGTGGGGAGCGCCGCGCACCCGCACAGCCTGTTCATCCGGTCGTCCGCGGCGGGCGGAACCGAGGGCGGGCCCGGGATCTTCGACTCGACCGGGCGGCTGGTGCTCGAGACGTACCAGCCGCACTTCCAGCACTTCGGCGAGTCGATCCGCGTCGAGCTCAAGGACCCGCGCGCCAAGGGCATGCTCACGTACCGGGCGGCGTGGCCCACGCCGCACTACCCGGACGGCGACTTCACGTGGGTCGCGGGGCACCCGAACGGACCGCAGTCCGTCGCGTGGCTCGGCGCGCACTTCCTCAACAACGACGACCCGTCGAGCCTCGCGAAGAACCTGCAGCACGGGCACATCGGCTTCGAGGTCCCGGACTCGCTGGGCCAGCTGCAGACGAGGCTCGAGATCAAGTTCATCGACCCGGTGACGGGCAAGATCGGCACGGACAAGACCGCGATCCGCACCAACATGGCGGACTTCGAGGTCGGCACGAGCCAGCGCGGCGAGCAGCTGCGCGTCGTGGGCGGCGAGGAGAACCACCGGGACGTCGTGTGGGCCACGCGGGTGGGGACGGTCCGCGAGCCGCGGTGGGTCGCGCGCACCGTTGCGGGACGGTCGAACTTCGAGCTGCTGCGCTACCAGAACGGCAACGTCCTCGTGGACACCCCGTTCGGCGTCGACCGTGCCACCGGTCTCGTCACGGTCGGCGGACAGCGGGGCACGTCGGCCGGGTTGCGCGTGGTGCGGAACGGCGGCATCGCGCTGACCGTGACACCGCTCGAGGCCGGCGGGCACGGGGCCCTCGTCACGGGCGTCGACGCGACGACGCGCGCCTACCAGTCGGACGTCACGGGCGACGCGCAGCGGCGGTTCGTCACGCTCGTCGACGGCACCCAGCAGTGGGGGACCGGTGCAGCGGCGCGCGACACGCAGCTCTACCGGCGGGCGGTCAACCAGCTCGGCACCGACGGCGGGCTGTTCCTGCGCAGCAGCGCCACGCCGGCGACGGCGTCGACCGGCGGGGTCCTGTTCGTCGCCGACGGCGCGCTCAAGTTCCGCGGGTCGACGGGCACGGTGACGACGCTCGCGCCCGCCTGACAGCGGTTCCCCGCCCGGCGACGTGCGACCCCGCCTGACGGGGGTCGCCCCGGCGTGACGCGGGCGGCTCCGACGTGACGAGGGCGAGCCCGGCATGACGCCGCCCGACGTCGTGCCGGGGTGCGCGCCGGCGGCTGGGCGAGACCACCCGCGACGGGTGGGGCGGTGCGTCCGGCAGCCCGTCGACGATGGGCGGGGGCCGCGGGGGTGGCCCGGGCGGTCGGCGGTCGTGGGAGCGCCGACCCTGTCGGGGGAGGAGCACGTCGTGGGGACGCGAACATGGGTGCGGGGCGGGACGGTCGCGCTGCTGGTGGCGCTGGTCGCGGGGTGCGCGCAGGACGAGGACGAGCCGTCGGACCTCGACCGCGCGCGCGCCGACGTCACGGCGAAGGAACGCGCGCTGACGGAGGCGCAGGAGGCGTCGGCCGCGGCGACCGAGGCGTTCTGCGCGAGCGCGACGGGCTACATCCACGCGCTCGACCGCTACGGCGACCTGCTCGTCTCGACCGCACCGACGGTCGGCGACGTCGTCACCGCGGGCGACGACCTGCGCGCGCCGCGGGCGCAGGTCGTCGACGACGCGCAGGAGGCGCAGACCACGCACGAGGCGGTGACGGACGCGGAGAACGACCTGGCCCAGGCCCGGGCGGCGCTCGCGGAGCTCGAGGCGTCGGAGGCGGCGTCCGGGGCGCCGGTCGAACCCGTCGAGCCGACGACGGCCACGGCGACCCCGCTCGCGCCCGCGGAGCTCGTCGAGCGCGTGCGGCAGGCGGACGCCGAGCTCACCGCGGTGAAGGAGGGCATCGGCGACGACACGCCGCTCGCGCAGGCGTCGGAGCAGTTCGACGCGGCCGCGGTGGCGCTCGAGGCCGCGTGGCTGCGGCTCTTCGTGACCACCGGCTGCCTCGCGGACGACCAGCAGGCCGCGGCGCACGAGGCGTTCGTCGCGTACACGACGACGCTCCAGCAGTCGCTGACCGACGCCGGGTACGACACCGGGCCGGTCGACGGGGTCTACGGCCCGCAGACGGTCGCGGCGGTCGAGGCGCTGCAGGCCGCGCACGGGCTGCCGGTGACGGGCACGGTCGACAAGGCGACGGACGCCGCCCTGCGCGCGGACCTCGAGGCGAAGGGCGGGGCAGCGGCGACTGCGGCGGTCGCGTCGACGGCCGCGCTGCAGCAGACGCTGCACCTGCTCGGCTACTGGGACGGGCCCGTCGACGGCACGTGGACGGACGCGCTCACGCAGGCGGTCGTCGCGCTGCAGACCGACCTCGGCGTGCCCGCGACCGGTGTGATGGACGCGGCGACGATCGCGGCGGCGCAGGCGGCTGTGGCTGCGGCGCTCGCGGCCGGGGCCCCGGCGGACGACGCCGCGCCGGACGACGGCCCGGGAGACGACGCGTCGCAGGACGAGGCACCCGACGAGGATGCGGAGACGGACGAGGGCTGACGGTCGTCGGCGGTCGCCGACACGCGGTGAAGGACGCCGGCCCGTCGGCGCGAGGTGACGGATGCCGGCCCCTCGGCGCGCGAGACGACTGACGGCTGACGTCGACGGGCGGCTGCGCGAGGTGTCAGGTCGGGTCGACCGTGACGACGACCTTGCCGACGGAGTGGCCCGAGCCGTGGTGGCGCAGCGCGTCGGCGGTCTGCTCGAGCGGGAAGGTGCGGCCGACGACGGTGCGTACGGTGCCGGCCTGCAGCAGGTCGACGAGCGGCCCGACGTGCCGGACGCCGAGCGGCACGGCGAGCACGCGCAGCCGCTTCCGCCCCGCCAGGCCGACGAGCGGCCCGAGCACCAGGACCTGGAGCAGCGACCGGACGGCGCCGCCGACGACGAGGTAGGTGCCACCGGGGGCGACGCCGCGCGCGATCGCACCGACCGACCGGTAGCAGGCCAGGTCGAGGACCAGGTCGTAGGGACCGGGCCGGGTCCAGTCGTCGACGCGGTGGTCGAGGACGCGCACGGCCCCGAGCGACCGCAGGTGGTCGGCCTTGTGCGCGGTGTCGACGGCCGTGACCTCGGCGCCCGCGAGGACCGCGAGCTGCACCGCGTACGTGCCGGCGCCGCCGCCCGCGCCGTTGACCAGCACGCGCTGCCCGGCGCGCACGCGGCCGCGGTCGACGATGCCGCGCATCGCGATGACCCCGGCCTGCGGCACGGCCGACGCCTCGACGAACGACATCCCGTCAGGCAGGGGGGCGAAGGACCGGGCGGGTGCGCACACGTGCTCGGCGAAGCAGCCGAGGCGGTCGAGGAGGTCGGCGTACACGTCGTCGCCAGGTGCGAACGTCGTGACGTCGGCGCCGACCGCGACGACGGTCCCGGCGACGTCCGAACCGAGCACCCGCCGACGCGGCCGGCGCAGCCCGCCGAGCCGCGCGTAGGCGGGTCGCCCGGTGAGCCCCTCCCAGTCGGAGCCGTTGACCGAGACGGCCCGGACGGCGACCAGCACCTCGTCGGGGCCCGGCTCGGGCCGGTCGACGTCGACGACGCGCAGCACGTCGGGCGAGCCGTACTCCGTGTACTCCACGGCCTTCATCGGGTCCTCCGGGCCGGTGCGGCGGGCAGGCGCTGCCACCGTAGCGGCTGCGTCGCGACGGCCGGGCGGCGTGCAGACGCGGGCGACGCGTCGACGAGCGCCCGCTCGGGACCGAGCGGCTCTACGGCGACGGCCTCCCGGCGGCGCCGGGCGACGCGAAGACGTACGGCCGCGACCTGGTGACGGGCGCGCCGTGCGAGGCCGACGAGTACGCGGCGCTCGACCCCGAGGGGCGGGCGCTGCTGCGCGCGGTCCCGTACGTGCCGCCGCACGCGCTGCCGTCCGAGGACCTGCCGCTGCAGCTCGTCCCGGGCCGGACGATCTACCACGTCCACACCCGGACCACGACGCCGGGGCGTGCCCGCGCGCCCGAGCTCGCACTGCTGCCGGACCTCCGGACCGTCGACGTCCTCGCGCACGGCCTCGCGCACGGCGTCGCCTCCGACTGGGAGCTCATCGGCCAGGCGGCGCAGGGCGTGCGCGCGCGGGACCTCGTCGACCTGTCGCAGCGCTGCCGTTCGGAGACGATCCGGCAGGCGCGCTGGGCGGACGCGATGCTCAAGGAGTCGGCGACGCAGATCCTCGTGTCCTGACGGCCCGGGACGGAGGTCCGGTCCGTGACGGCGACGGCGGTGGCAGCGTCGGACCATGGGACGTGCAGCGCGCCGGTGGGTCGTGGGCCTCTCCGCGTTCACCCTCGTCGGGGTCGTCGCGGGGGTGCAGGGCTTCCTGTCGGGTGCGTTCGCGCCGCTCGTCGACGACCTCGAGCAGGTGCTGCCCCTCACCGGGCCGGTCGTGCCGGCCGTCGCGCTGGCGGTCCTCGTCGGTGTCCCGCAGACGGTCGTGCTCGTGACCGCGCTGCGACGGACGGCGGACGCGCCCGTCGTCGCGGCGGTGGGCGGCGCGGCGCTGACCGGGTGGGTCGCGGTGCAGCTGCCGCTCGTCGGCTGGACGTCGCCCGTGCAGTGGGCGTTCGCCGCCGTCGGCGTGGTCGAGTGCGTCGCCGGGCTGCGGATGCGCGCGGCGCGGGCGGGGACGGCCGCGGGACCAGCGGGGACGACGACGGGGACGGCCCGTGCGGACCGTCCCCGTCGGGGCTGACCGGCCGAGCCGGTGCAGCGGTCTACTTGAAGGCGTCCTTGACGTCGTCGACGGCGTCCTTCGCCTTGTCACCGGCCTGCTTGACGTTGGCGGACGCCTGGTCCGCCTGGCCCTCGGCCTCGAGGCGCTCGTTGCCGCTCGCGCGGCCGGCGCCCTCCTTGACCTTGCCCTTCGCCTCTTCGGCGGCGTGCTCGATCTTGTCGTCCAGACCCATGGGTCTCTCCTCTCGTGAGGGCTGTCGTGTGCGGGGGAGTCAGACGGCGCGACGCCCTCTGCCGACGAGCCAGCCGATGAGGCTGACGACGAGCAGGATGATGCCGATCCACAGCAGGACCTTCGCGGCCTCGACGGCGACGCCGAGGACGATCATCACCACGCCGGCGATGATGAGGATGAGCCACAGAGCCATCTGACTGCCTCTCTCGACCCGGTGGCCGGGGTTGGCCGCCGGACGTCCACGACCGCGGTTCTCCAGTCGCAACTCCTTCATGGTCGTGCGACCAGGGGCGCGCCGCACGTCGGGCGGGCCTGTGCGAACGGTGGTACGCGGGGTGAGAAGTCCTGCGTCAGACGCCCGCCTGCGCGGTGGGCGGGTCGACGAGGTAGGTGCCGTGCCCCTCGACCACGAGCCCGTCGACGAAGCGCAGGACCTCGTCGACCACGCCGCCCGACTGGTTGCGGTAGCCGAGGACGAGCACGTCGACGCCGGCGTGCACGCGTTCGACGGAGAACCGCAGGTCAGGGACCCGTCGGAGGCCTTCCGTCCAGTAGGCCCGCAGGGCGTCCTTGCCGCGCAGGACCCCCTGCGTCGCGGGCAGGAGCCGGGCGGCGAAGGGCGAGGTGAACACGACGTCGTCCGCGAAGTGGTCCAGGACGGTCTCGACGTCGTGCGCGTTCCAAGCGGCCACCCAGGCGGCGGCGAAGGCGTGCGGCTCGGGTGTGGACATGCCGGGCAGTGTGGCACCGCGACGTGCGCATGGTGGACATCGATGTCCAGCATGCGAGAACGACCGGCGGCGATACTTGACCTATCCAGTCGGGATTTCTAGTGTGCTCGTCACCGGGGTCACCAGACCTCGGGGTCATGAGCTCCAGCACCAAGCCCCGGCTCGCTGGACGGCAACCCTCCCGCGCGGCGGGGTGCCCCGGGTGACGACCAGGCCGTGAGCGCACCGCCCACGGCAACGGCGCGGACGCAGGCCCACGGCCTGCCGTGAGGAGAGAGCGATGAGCGGGCGAGCCCCTGGACGCGCAGCCGTCCTGACGTGTCGCTGTCGCCCCCTGCGCTCCTGTCGCACGCGCTGACACCCGCGCTCGCCGCACCGTCGGTCGGAGCCCGTCGCGCCCCGACCCCGCCGCCCGCTGACGCGGGCGTCTCGTCCCACCCCACCGCCACGTCCCGGCACGGACGCGCCCTCGGCGCGCCCGCAACCGCCGTGCACCCCAGAGACGGACCCGCACCATGACCGTGACCCCCCGCACCCACCTCGGCCTCGACCTCTCCGACGCCGGCGCGCACCCCGAGGCGTGGCGCGCGACCGGCTCCGAGCCGCACCGCCTGTTCGACCCCGAGCGCCTCGGCCAGCTCGTCGCGACCGCGCAGCGCGCCACGCTCGACTACGTCCTGTTCGACGACGCGTTCGCGCTGCACACCAGCCGCAACACGACGCTGCGCGGCCGGCTCGACGCCGCGCTCGTCTCCGCCCGGCTCGCCCCGCGCAGCTCCGGGATCGGGCTCGTCGCGACCGTCGACACCACGCACACCGAGCCGTTCCACGTCGCCAAGGCGATCCAGACGATCGACCACGTGAGCCGCGGTCGCGCCGCCTGGCAGGTCGGCTGGTCCACGACCGACGAGGTCGCCGCCGCGTTCGGCCGCAAGCCCGCGCAGGACGAGGCCGACGCGGTCGCCGAGGCCGACGAGGCCGTCGACGTCGTGCGCAAGCTCTGGGACAGCTGGGAGGACGACGCCGAGATCCGCGACGTCCCGACCGGCCGGTTCGTCGACCGCGAGAAGATCCACCGCATCGACCACGACGGCGTGCGGTTCGCCGTGCGCGGCTCGTCGATCACGCCGCGCTCGCCGCAGGGCCAGCCGCCCGTCGTCGTGCGCGTCGGGTCCTCGTCGTCGTTCGCGCTCGCCGCGCACCGCGCCGACGTCGTGCGCATCCGCCCCGCCGACCGCGGCGACGCCGCGCTCCAGCGCGCCGAGATCCGGGCCGCTGCGGCCGCCGTCGGGCGCGACCCCGACGAGCTCCGCGTGGTGGCCGACCTGTTCGTGGTCCTCGGCGGGACCGAGCACGCCGCCCGCGAGCGGCTCGCGCTGCTCGACGCGCTGACGGCCCCCGGGCGGCGCACGCACGAGGGTGCCGCGCACGTCGGGACCGCGGCGGACCTCGCCGCGACGATCGAGGACTGGACGACGACCGGCGCGGTCGACGGCTTCACGCTGCGGCCCGCCGCGCTGCACACCGACGTCGACGGCATCGCCGACGAGGTCGTGCCGCTGCTGCGCGCAGCGGGCGTGTTCCGTGAGTCCTACCCGGGCACGACGTTCCGCGACACGCTCGGCCTGGCGCGCCCCGTCAGCCGCTACGCGACCGCGATCGCCTGAGCCGCCGACCATGACGAACCGCCCCCGCAAGCAGATCCACCTCGGCGCGCACTTCCCGGGTGTCAACAGCACCACGGTGTGGACCGAGCC
This sequence comes from Cellulomonas algicola, assembly GCF_019024305.1. Taxonomy (NCBI): domain Bacteria; kingdom Bacillati; phylum Actinomycetota; class Actinomycetes; order Micrococcales; family Cellulomonadaceae; genus Cellulomonas; species Cellulomonas algicola. The sequence continues at coordinate 9,037 of NZ_JAHKSJ010000017.1, forward strand.
CGACTCCGGCAGCCAGATCGACTTCGCGTCGTTCGAGCACCTCGCCCGCAAGGCCGAGGACGCCCGCCTCGACTTCTTCTTCCTCGCCGAGGGCCTGCGCCTGCGCGAGCACAAGGGGGAGATCTTCGACCTCGACGTCGTCGGGCGCCCTGACACGCTGCCCGTGCTCGCCGCGCTCGCGGCCGTCACCGACCGGCTCGGCCTGGTCGGCACCATCAACACGACGTTCAACGAGCCGTGGGAGATCGCCCGGCAGTTCGCGACGCTCGACGTCCTGTCCGGCGGCCGTGCCGCATGGAACCTCGTGACGTCGTCGGACGCGTTCACCGGCGCGAACTTCCGCCGCGGCGGGTTCCTGCCCTACGCCGAGCGGTACGAGCGGGCCGCCGAGCTCGTCGCGGTCGCCCGCGCGCTGTGGGACTCGTGGGACGACGACGCCGTGCTCGGCGACCGGGCCGCCGGCGCGTTCCTACGCGACGGCGCCGTCCGGGACGTCGAGCACGCAGGGCCGCACTTCCGGGTGCGCGGCACGTTCCCGACGCCGCGCGGGCCCCAGGGGCACCCGGTCCTGTTCCAGGCCGGCGACTCGGCCGACGGGCGCGACTTCGCGGCGGCCACCGCCGACGTCGTCTTCTCGATGCACTCGACGTTCGAGGACGGCCAGGCGTTCTACCGCGACGTCAAGGGCCGCCTCGCCGCGCTCGGGCGCACCGAGGAGTCGCTGAAGATCCTGCCCGCGACGACCGTCGTGCTCGGCGACACCCTCGCGGACGCACAGGAGCGGGCGCGCGTCATCCGGCGCCAGCAGGTCTCCGGACCGGGCGCGATCGCGTTCCTCGAGCAGGTGTGGGGCGTCGACCTCACGTCCTACGACCCCGAGGGGCCGCTGCCGGACGTCGAGCCCGACGTCGACAACGCCGACATCACGCGCGGCCGGGTCCGGCACGTCAAGGACCCGCGTCCGGTCGTCGCGCAGTGGCGTGCCCGTGCCGAGGCCGAGGGGCTCTCGATCCGCGACCTCGTCATCGCCGTCACGACGCGCGGCGGGTTCGTCGGGACGCCCACGCAGGTCGCCGACGCGATCGACCGCGCCGTCCAGGAGGACGCGAGCGACGGCTTCATCCTCGTGCCCCATCTGACGCCGCACGGGCTCGACGACGTGCTCGACCGCGTCGTGCCCCTGCTGCAGGAGCGCGGCTCGTTCCGCACCGAGTACAGCGGCCCGACGCTGCGCGACCACCTCGGTCTCGACCGGCCCGCCCCCGGCCGCACCCGCACCGCCCATCTCGACCAGCAGCCCGTCGGCTGAAGGAGCCCCCCACGATGACCGACACCGCGATCCGCCCGGCCGACACCGGGACCGCCGCCGCCCGTGACGAGTGGGCCGCCTGGCACACCGAGCGCGAGCGCACGCTCGCGACCCCGCACGGCTGGCTCACGCCCGTCGCGCTGCTCTGGCTGCGCGCGCAGCGCCGCACGCTGCCGGGCGTGCCCGGCCTGTGGTGGGCCGACGACGAGGGCGCGCACGTCCTCGCGGTCGACGACGACGGCTTGGTCGACCCGGCCGACGCGGGCACGACCCTGCGCGGCGAGCGGTCGTGGGAGGTCGTCGAGGACGGCTCGACGGTCGTCGCGCGCTTCCTGCCGGCCGGCCGTGACCCGCTGGCCGCGCCCGACGAGGTCGAGGTCGTGGTCGAGCTGGTCAGGCGGACCGGGCGCTACGCGCTGCGGCTGCGTGACCCGCAGGCCGCGACCCGCGCCCGGTTCACCGGGGTGCCGACGTTCGCCTACGACGAGTCCTGGGTGCTCGACGCGCCCGTGCGCTGGTACGACGCCCCGCAGCGGGTCGTCGTCGGGGCCGCACAGGCCGGCCTCGTGCACGACGCGACCCTGGTCGGCGAGGTCGACGTCGAGCGCGGCGGCGTCGCACGGACGCTGCGGCTCGTCGGTGCCCCCGGCAAGGAGGGCGTCGCGCTGCTCTTCTCCGACGAGGCCGACGACGTCGCCGGGTGGCGCGTGCTGCACACCGCGCGCCCGGCCGAGGGTTCCGCGACGATCCGGCTCGACCTCAACCGCACGCTCAACCTGCCGTACGCGTTCACGGAGTTCGGCACGTGCCCGTCGCCGGTGCTCGGCAACCACCTGCCGTTCGCCGTCGAGGCGGGGGAGCGCGCGCCGCTCGGGGCACGGCCGTGACGGCGCCCGCCACGGACGCGGTGCTCGAGGTCGTCTCCGTCCCGCTGTCCGACCCGCGCGTGCAGCCGCTGCTCGACGAGCTCGCGACCGAGTACCTCACCCGGTACGCGGAGCTGTTCGGCGAGCGCGACCTGCGCGAGGAGATGGACCGGTACCCGGCGGAGCAGTTCGTGCCGCCGGCGGGCGACCTCGTGCTGCTGCTGGAGGCGGGCGAGCCCGTCGCGGGCGGTGCGTTCCGGCACCGCACCGAGCCCGAGGTCGGCCCGGTCGAGCTGCTGGAGCGGCCCGCGGCCCGCGACGCCGAGGGGCGTCCTGCGCTGCCGACGGCGGAGCTCAAGCGGATCTGGACGTCGTCGGCGCACCGCCGCCGCGGCCTCGCCCGCCGCGTGCTCGCCGAGCTCGAGCCGCGTGCCGAGGCCGCCGGGTACCGGCGGCTCTACCTGACGACCGGCCCCCGGCAGCCCGAGGCCGCCGCGCTGTACCTCGCGACCGGCTACCGGCCGCTGTTCGACCCGAGCGACCCGCCCACCACGGGACCGCTGCCCTTCGAGAAGTGGCTGTGAGGAGGACCTCGTGAGCACCATCGACCTACGTCACGACGACGTGCAGCGCCGCGTCGCCGACGTCGTCCCGGTCCCCGTCGCCGTCCCCGACGGGGCGCGCGTGCCCGCCGGGACGAGCGCGCGCGACGAGCTCGAGCGCCTGCGGGTCCGGCCCGCGCGCCACCCCGGCCGGTGGGTCGCGACCGCCGCCGTCGCCGTCCTGCTGGCGATGGTCGTCAGCTCGCTGCTGTCGAACGACAAGTGGGGCTGGGACGTCGTCGGGCAGTACCTGACCTGGCCGTCCGTGCTCGAAGGGCTGTGGGGGACGGTCCGGCTGACCGCCGTCGCGGCCGTCGTCGGGTTCGGCCTCGGGACGGTCCTCGCGCTCATGCGCCTGTCCCGCTCGCCGCTGCTGCAGTCGGTCGCCTGGGCGTACGTGTGGGTGTTCCGGTCGGTGCCGCTGATCCTGCAGCTGCTGCTCTGGTACAACCTCGCGTACCTGTACCCGACGCTGTCGCTCGGGATCCCGTTCGGGCCGTCGTTCACCGAGTTCGGCACGCTCGACGTCGTCGACAAGTTCGGCGCCGCGATCCTGGGCCTCGGGCTGTCGCAGGCCGCGTACTCGTCCGAGATCGTGCGCGCCGGCATCCTCGGCGTCGACCAGGGCCAGCACGAGGCCGCGGCCGCGCTCGGCATCCCGCGCGCCCGCCAGCAGTGGCGGATCGTCCTGCCGCAGGCCATGCGCACGATCGTGCCGACGTCGGTCAACGAGATCATCGGCCTGGTCAAGGGCACGTCGGTCGTCTACGTCCTCGCGTACGGCGAGCTCTTCTACACGGTCGGCGTGATCTACGGGCGCAACCTGCAGGTCGTGCCGCTGCTGCTCGTCGCGGGCATCTGGTACCTCGTCCTGACGACGGCCCTCACGATCGCCCAGTTCTACCTGGAGCGGTACTACGCCCGCGGCGCGCTGCGCACGCTGCCCCCCACACCGCTGCAGAAGGCGCGCTGGAACGTGCTGCTCGCCTGGTCCCGCGTCGCGGGCCGGCCCGTGCACGCGAGCGTGCCGCCGGGCTTCGGCTCGCGCGGGGGGCAGCGCGGCCTGGCCGGCGTGCGCTCGGGCGGGCAGCGACGCGACGAGGGAGGTGCGGCATGACCGCCACGACCACCAGCACACGGACGGGTACGCCGCCGGCCGCCGGAGGGCTGCTCGAGGTGCACGGCGTGCACAAGTCGTACGGCACGCTCGAGGTGCTCCAGGGCGTCGACCTCGTGGTCCGCCCCGGTGAGGTGACCGTCGTCATCGGCCCGTCCGGCTCCGGAAAGTCGACGCTGCTGCGCGTCATCAACCACCTCGAGAAGGTGGACCGCGGGTTCGTCGCGCTCGACGGCGACCTCATCGGGTACGCGCGCCGCGGGGACTCGCTGCGCGAGCTCAAGGAGAAGGACATCCTGCGGCAGCGCACGCAGATCGGCTTCGTCTTCCAGTCCTTCAACCTGTTCCCGCACCTCACGGCGCTGGAGAACGTCACGGAGGCGCCGGTCTCGGCCCAAGGCCGGCCGCGTGCCGAGGTCGAGGCCGAGGCGCGCGCGCTCCTCGACCGTGTCGGGCTCGCCGACAAGGCCGACGCCCGCCCCCGGCAGCTCTCCGGCGGCCAGCAGCAGCGCGTCGCGATCGCCCGCGCGCTCGCGACCCGGCCCAAGGTGCTGCTGTTCGACGAGCCGACGTCCGCGCTCGACCCCGAGCTCGTGGGCGAGGTCCTCGACGTCATCCAGGACCTCGCGCACGGCGGCACGACCATCGTGCTCGTGACGCACGAGATCGCGTTCGCCCGCCAGATCGCCGACACCGTCGTCTTCATGGACGGCGGCCGGATCGTCGAGCAGGGCCCGCCCGCCCGGGTGCTCGACCACCCCGCCCACGCCCGGACCCGGGCGTTCCTCGACAAGGTCCTGTGACCCCGTCGAGCGCTGCACGACCCCCGCACGACCCGACCCCACCGTCCCCGCCCCGAGGGACCACACGAGAGGCACCACCCATGACCCGCACGATCGGCGCACGCCGAGCCCCCGGACGCACGCGGCTGCTCGCCGCCGCCGTCGCCCTCCCGCTGCTCGTCACGCTCGCCGCCTGCTCGTCGAGCGCGGACGCGGAGGAGCCGGCCGGTGGCAGCGACCTCGCCGAGGCCGCGGAGAAGGCCGGGCTCGAGGTCAACACGACCGCCGACCAGGACAGGATCCGCACGACCGAGTCGGAGGAGGCGATCGCGCTCCTGCCCGACGCGTACAAGGACGTCGACACGCTCAAGGTGTCCGTGTCCGCGTACGTCGCGCCGCTCGCGTTCCTCGCCGACGACGAGAAGACGCCCATCGGGAACGAGACCGACATCGCGCAGCTCATCGGCGACGCGCTCGGCAAGAAGGTCGAGTGGGAGGTCAAGGCGTGGGCCGACTGGCCGCTCGCGCTGCAGTCCGGCGACGTCGACGCGTCGATCTCCAACATCACGGTGACCGAGGAGCGCAAGGAGCTCTACGACTTCGCGTCGTACCGCGTCGACCAGCTCGGCTGGCTGACCCGCGCGGACTCCGACCTCGAGTCGATCACGGAGCCCGCCGACATCGCGGGCCTCACCGTGGCCGTGGGCTCCGGCACCAACCAGGAGAAGATCCTGCTGGCCTGGGACGAGGAGAACAAGGCCGCCGGTCTCGAGCCCGTCAAGGTCGAGTACTTCGAGAACGACGGCGACACGATCCTCGCGCTGCAGTCCGGCCGCATCGACGTCTCGTTCGGCCCCAACGCGACCGCCGCGTACAAGGTGCGGGTCTCGCCCGACGAGTTCAAGGTCGTCGGCACGCTCAACGGCGGCTGGCCGAACACCGCGCAGATCGCCGCCGCGACCCTCAAGGGCAACGGCCTGTCGGCCGCGTTCACCGCGGCGCTCAACCACGCGATCGAGGACGGCTCCTACGCGAAGGTCCTCGAGCGCTGGGGCCTGCAGGACGAGGCGATCGAGAAGTCCGAGGAGAACCCGCCCGGGCTGCCCAAGACCGAGTGAGCGTCTGCTTCAGGACCTCCTCGACCAGACCGGTCCCTGGGGGACGGTGACCGGTCGCGGGGCCGGTCAGGTGCGACGCCCGACCGGCCCCGTCCCCCCCAGCCGTCGCAGCCCCCGTGCGACCGAAGGAGAGATCGATGAGTGCAGCCGTGGACCACGTGGTCGTCGGCGGCGGCGTCATGGGCGCGGCCGCGGCCTGGCAGCTCGCCCGGCGCGGGCGCGACGTCGTGCTGCTGGAGCGGTTCGGCCCCGGGCACGCGCACGGCGCGTCGCACGGCAGCGGCCGGATCTACCGCACGACGTACGCGCAGGCCGACTACCTCGACCTCGCGCAGGAGGCGCTGCCGCTGTGGTCCGCCGTGGCGGACGAGGCCGGGGTCGCACCGGTGCTCAAGCACACCGACGGCATCAGCCACGGCGGCCCGGCGGCCGACGAGGTCGCCGAGGCGCTGCGAGCCCGCGGCGTCCTCGCGCGCTGGGTCGAGCCCGCCGAGGCTGCCGAGCGGTGGCCGGGCCTGCGGTTCGAGACGCGCGTGCTGCACGAGAGCCGCACCGCAGGACGGCTGCACGCCGACCGCGCGGTGGCCGCGCTGCAGGAGGCGGCCCGCGCGCACGGGGCCGACGTCCGGCACGACACCGCGGTGACCGGGCTCGTCGAGGTCCCGGGCGGCGTCCTCGTCCGGACCACGACCGACGAGGTCGTCGCGCGCAGCGTCGTCGTCGCCGTCGGTGCCTGGACGCAGCGTCTGCTGACGGGCGCAGGTGCCGGTCTCGCCGACGCGGCCGCGGTCGCCGACGGGCTGCCGTCCCTCGTCGTCACGCAGGAGCAGCCCGCGCACTTCGCGCTGCGCACGGCCGCGCCGACGCCCGAGTCGTGGCCCGTGTTCACGCACCAGCCGCTCGACCCGGGCGGCTGGCCGAGCGGCACGTACGGGCTGGTCGACCCCGTCGAGGGCCTCAAGATCGGCTTCCACGGCGTCGGGCCCGTGACCGACCCCGACCGGCGGACCTACGAGCCCGAGCCCGGGCAGCTCGCGCGGCTGCGGGACTACGTCCGGACGTGGGTGCCAGGCGCCGACCCCGACTCCTTCGAGCCCGTGTCCTGCACCTACACGACGACGCCCGACCACGACTTCGTGCTCGACCGGCGCGGCCGCGTGGTCGTCGCCGCCGGGTTCTCCGGGCACGGGTTCAAGTTCGCGCCCGCCGTCGGGCGGGTGCTCGCGGACCTCGCCACCGAGGACCCCGACGGGCCGACGCGTGCCGCGGCCGCGCGGTTCGCGCTGCACCGGACCGCCCTCCCTGCCCGCACCTGACCCCCCGACCCGACCACGCGCACCCGACCACGCGCCGCGACACCGACCACACCGGAGGCACCGGACGGCGCCGCGTCCCACGGCCTCCGCAGCACCCCGACGACAGGACCACCATGAGCCCCACCACCACCGCCCGCCGCGTCCCGCTCTCGATCCTCGACCTTGCCGTCGTCGCCGACGGCGCGACCGGGCAGGACGCGATCCGCGCGAGCCTCGAGCTCGCGGTGCGGGCCGACGCGCTCGGTTACCGCCGGTTCTGGTTCGCCGAGCACCACCTCGCGCCCGGCGTCGCGTCGGCGTCGCCCGCGGTGCTCGCGGCCCTGACGGCGGAGCGGACGCAGCGCATCAAGGTCGGGTCGGGTGCGGTGCTGCTCAGCACGACGAGCCCGCTTATCGCCGCCGAGCAGTTCGGCGCGGTGGCGGCGCTGCACCCGGGGCGCGTCGACCTCGGCCTCGGCCGCGCGTTCACGCCTCCGCCGACGCCGGGCGGTGCCACCGCGTCCGCTGCCGTCGTCGCGTCCGCGGCCGTGGCCGCGGACGACTCGGTCGCCGCGGAGGACTCGATCGCCGGGGACGCGCCGGTCGCCACGGTCGCGGCGGACGCGCCGCCGCGCCGCGAGCCGCAGCCCGCGCGGGACGTCGACGGGCTGCACGTCCCCGCGACGCCGCCGCTCGACCGTGGTGACTCCGCGCTGCGCGAGCGCTTCCTGGCGCAGACCCGCGTGATCGGGGCCAGCCGTACGTCGGGCGTCTTCCGCGAGGAGCTCGAGGTCGTGCTCGGGCTGCGCGCGGGGACGTTCCGCGACGCGGACGGGCGCCCCTGCGTGAGCCCGCCCGTGCAGGGCGCCGACCTCGACCTGTGGGTGCTCGCGTCGAGCGGCGGCGAGAGCGCGCGCGTCGCGGGGGAGCTCGGCCTGCCGCTCGCGGCGAACTACCACGTCAGCCCGGCGACCGTGCTCGAGACCGTCGAGCAGTACCGCGCGGCGTTCCGGCCGGGCGTGCTCGACGCGCCCTACGTCGTGGTGTCCGCCGACGTGCTCGCCTCGGAGACCGACGAGCGCGCGACGGGGCTCGCCGACGGGTTCGCCGACTGGGTGCTGTCGATCCGCGGTGGTGGCGGCGCGGCCGTCTACCCGCGTCCCGGCACCGGCACGCCGTGGGAGGCCCGCCCCGAGCAGGAGCGGGCGCTGCTGCTCGACCGCGTGAGCACGCGCTTCGTCGGCAGCGCCGCGACCGTCGTCGAGCGGCTCGAGGCGCTCCAGCGGGCGACCGGCGCCGACGAGCTGCTGCTGACGACCGAGGTGCACGACCCGGCAGCGCGCGTGCGGTCGTTCGAGCTGATCGCACAGGCGTGGAACGCGAGCGCACCGGCCGCCCTCGACGACCGTGAGCCCGTCGCGGCGACCGTCTGACCGCCCGTCCGCCCGTCCGCCCGAGCCGCCCGCCCCCCCGGGCCCACCTCCGACCCGACCCCGACCCACCCCGCCCCTTCCGAGAGCAGGAGAGACCCGTGCCCGTCGAGTTCCTCGGCATCGCCACCACGAGCGACGCCTCCGAGACGTCCGACCGCACCACCGCCCCGTTCGACCGCCAGTACCTCGAGCGGATCGTCCGCACGCACGAGGAGTACGGCTGGACGCGCGTGCTGTTCGCGTACGGCTCGTCGGGGCCCGAGCCGTCGGCGCTGCTCGCGCACGCCGCCGCGCGCACCGAGACGATCGAGCTGCTGCTCGCGCACCGGCCCAACGTGTCCTACCCGACGTTCGCCGCGAAGTCGTTCGCGACGCTCGACCAGCTCTCCGAGGGTCGGCTGTCGGTGCACTTCATCACGGGTGGCAACGACCACGAGCAGCAGCGCGAGGGCGACACGCTCACCAAGGACGAGCGGTACGCGCGCACCCGGGAGTACATCCAGATCGTCAAGAAGGCGTGGGCCGGCCGGGAGGCGTTCGACCACTCCGGCGAGTTCTACGAGTTCCGTGACTTCGTCCTCGACGTGACGCCGTACGAGGGACGGACCCCGACGATCTCGTTCGGCGGCTCGTCGGACGCCGCGTACCGGGTCGGCGCGGCCGAGGCCGACATCTTCGCCGTCTGGGGCGAGCCGCTCGACCGCACCGCCGAGCAGATCGCGCGCATCCACCGCGAGGCCGCCGCCGCGGGTCGGACCAGCCCACCGCGCATCCACGCCGCGTTCCGGCCGATCATCGCGCCGACCGAGGAGCTCGCCTGGGAGAAGGCGCACGCGATCCTCGGGCGCATCGAGGCCCGCAAGGCCGCGCTCGGCGGCACGCTCAGCCGTCGCCACCCGATCGACGCCCCGCAGAACGCCGGGTCGCAGCGCCTGCTCGAGATCGCCGCGCAGGGCGAGCGGTTCGACACCGCGCTGTGGACCGCGACCGCGAAGGCGACCGGCGGCGCGGGCAACTCGAACGCGCTCGTCGGCACGCCCGAGACCGTCGCGCAGGCGCTGCTCGCGTACTACGACCTGGGCGTCCGTGTGATCTCCGCGCGCGGCTACGACCTGCTGCACGACGCCGCCGACTTCGGCCGCTACGTCATCCCGCTCGTCCGCGAGGGGGTCGCCGAGCGCGACGCCGCCGCGGCGAAGGCCGCCTGAGGGGACCGGCGGTGCGCTTCCAGCTGCTCGACATCGTCTTCAACCCGCCGCACCCCGTCACGGGCGAGGCCGTCCCGCCGTCCGACCGGCTCCAGCGCGTCATCGACCACGCGGTCCTCGCCGAGGAGCTCGGGTTCGACTCGTTCGCCGTGGGGGAGCGGCACGCGGGCGACGTGCTGTCGTCCGCGCCGACCGTCATCCTCGGCGCCGTCGCGGCCCGCACGTCGCGCATCCTGCTGTCGACCGGCGTCACCGTGCTGTCGCTGCTCGACCCGGTGCGCGTCGCCGAGGACCTCGCGACCGTCGACCAGCTGAGCCGCGGCCGGCTCGAGATCGTCATCGGCAAGGGCAACGAGGTGCTGCAGTACCCGCTGCTCGGCCTCGACATCGGGAAGCAGTACGAGTACCTCGAGGAGAACTACGAGCTGCTCCGGCTGCTGCTGTCCGGCGAGGACGTCTCGTGGGAGGGTCGGCACCGGCCGTCGCTGGAGCACGCCACGACGCTCCCGCGGCCGTTCGACGGGCCGTTCCGCATCTGGCACGGCTCGGCCACGTCGCGGTTCGCCGTCGAGCTCGCCGCCCGGTGGGGTGACCCGATCGTCTCCGCGAACGCGCTGCAGCCGCGCGAGAACTACCAGGTGCTCATCGACCACTACCGCGAGCAGCACGCCGCGCACGGGCACGACCCGCGGCACGCCTACGTCGGGTCGGGGTCGGGCGGGCTGTTCCTCGCCGACACGACGGAGGAGGCCGTCGAGCAGTACCGGCCGCTGTACGAGGGGCTGGTCCGGGCGCAGGACGCGCGACGGCACGACCCGGCGGCCGTCGGGAAGGTGACGAGCTTCCGCACGATCGAGGAGGCCGTCGAGCGCGGGCCCGCCCTGGTCGGCTCGCCCGAGCGCGTCGCCGAGAAGATCCTCGACTACCACCGCTCGTACCGGCACGACCTGCAGTCGGTCTCCGTCAACCACCTGCTCGAGCCGTCGCGGCAGGAGGACGTGCTGCGCCGGTTCGCCGAGGAGGTGATCCCGCTCGTGCAGGCCGAGGTCGGGACCACGCTCTGGACCGCCGCCGACGAGCGCCGCGCCGCGGGGTTCACCGCCACGTCGTCGGTGCCGCAGCCCGCCTGACACCCGGGACCGGCCGTCCCGTCGCCGTCGGGGGACCCGACGGGACGGCCTCGGGTCCTGACGTGGCCAGGGCTGACGACAGGCGGCCCGACGCGGGAGCATGCCGACATGGAGCACGCCCCAACGGACGAGGTCGGCGGCCCCGACCCGGGCGGCGACGACGCCGCTCACGAGGGACCGGACGGACGCGACGACCGCCCGCCCGTGGCCGACGCGGTCGCGGTCGAGCGGCACGCGTCCTGGCTGGAGCTCTTCTTCGATCTCGTCGCCGTCGCGGGCATCGGTGCGCTCGCGCACCTGCTCGCGCACGAGCGCACCGGCGTCGGGCTCGGCATCTACGTCGTCGCGTTCGCCGCGTTCTGGCTGGTGTGGGCGTGCTTCACGACGTACGCCGACATCGCCGCCGAGACGACGCGCACCGTCACGATGCTCGCGGGGATGGTCGCGCTCGGCGTGATGACGGCCGCCGTGCCCGGGATCGACGACGAGCACCGCCGCGCGTTCGCGATCGGCTACGTCGTCGGACGTGTCGTCGCGTCGCGGCCGTGGCGGCGGGCGACCGTCGTCGTCGACCTGCCCGTCGTGCACACCGGCGCGGGCGTGCTCCCGTGGGTCGTGTCGTGGTGGGTCGACGGACCGGCCGCGTACCTGCTGTGGGGGCTCGGCCTCGTGCTCGACCTCGCCTTCCTCCTGGCCAGCACGCGGTCCCGGCTCGTCGCGTCGGCGCAGGCGCGGCTCGACCGCGCCCTGGAGTCGCGGCGCCGACGCCGGGACGAGCGCCGCGGACCGTCCGACGCCGCGCCGGTGCGCGGGCCGGGCGGCGCCGACGGGCCGCGCGGTCGGCAGGTGCCCACGACCGTCCAGGTGCTCGGCGCCGACGTCCCGCACCTCGGCGAGCGCATGAGCCTGTTCGTGCTCATCGTGGTGGGGGAGTCGCTGATCCAGGTGATCGACGGCGCGAGCGAGGCGGAGTGGGACCGGGCGCTCGCCGTCGCGGGCGCAGGCGCGTTCACGCTGCTCGTCGGCCTGTGGGGCGTCGCGGTGCGATGGGGGTCCGCCGGCGTCGCCCTGCTGCCGCCGGGGTCGCTCGAACCGCGCCTCGCCTGGGGCGCCCACCTCGTGTCCACCTGCGCGCTGGCGACCGTCGCCGCCACGCTCGCGCCGTTCGTCGCCGACCCGACCGCACAGGTCGGCGACCGTGACCGCTGGTTCGCGGTGGGCGCCTACGCGACGTACGCGCTCGTCGCGGCGAGCATCCACGTGGCCCTCGCGGTGCGGGACGGCCGCGCGGGCGCCGACCCCGCCGGGCGACGGGAGAGCGCGCGGCGGGCGGTCGCGATCGGCGCGCCCGCGCTCGTCGTCGTCACGCTCGCCGGGGTGCACGTCGACCCGACGGCGGTCCGGCTCGTCTGGTTGCTCGCGGGCGGCGTCGTCCTCATGCCCGTGCTGCTCGGCGTCCTGCGCCGCCGGGACGAGCGGCAGGGCGACGAGCCCGGGCGCGCGGGAGCCGGTGGGCGCGACGAGCGTCGCGCCGAACGGGACGCGGCACGCGAGCGGCGCCACGCCGGGCGAGCCGGGCACCGCGAGGGGCCACCGACGGCGTCGGGGTGACGCAGGACCAATCCGTTCGGTCCACCCCTCGCCGGGCTGGCACGATGCGCGGGTGCTGCTCACCCTGACGACCCGCGACGACGCCGCGCGCGACCTCGGCTTCGTGCTGCACAAGCACCCCGACCGCGTGCAGCGGTTCGACCAGGCGTTCGGCGTGGCGCACGTGCTCTACCCGCAGGCCGACGACGACGTGGTCACGGTCGCGCTGGTGCTGGAGGTCGACCCGGTGGCCCTCGTGCGCGGCAAGGGTGCCCGCGACGCGGCGTTCAGCCTCGCGCAGTACGTCAACGACCGCCCGTACGCGGCGTCGTCGATGCTGGCCGTGGCCCTGGGTCGCGTCTTCCGCACGGCGATGGCGGGCCGGTGCGACCAGCGTCCGGAGCTCGCCGAGCGCGCGTGGCCGCTCGAGGTGCACGTGCCGTCGGTGCCGTGCCGCGGTGGCGCCGACGCCGCCGTCCGGCTGTTCGCGCCGCTCGGCTGGGACGTCGAGGTGACACCCGTCCCGCTCGACCCGACGATCCCGGAGTGGGGCGACTCCCGGTACGTCGACCTGCGGCTGCGCGGCACGCTCCGGGTCGCCGACGCGCTCCAGCACCTGTACGTCCTCCTGCCGACGCTCGACGCCGCGAAGCACTACTGGGTCGGCCTGGACGAGGTCGACAAGCTCGTCCGCGCGGGGCAGGGCTGGCTCGCCGACCACCCCGCGCGCGACGAGATCGCCCGCCGCTACCTGGCGCACCGCGGGTCGCTCGTCGCGAGCGCGGTCGCGCGGCTCGCGGAGGTCGACGACGCCGAGCCGGAGGCGCTCGACGACGCCGTGCCTGCGGACCGTGATGCCCTGCCGGGCGAGGACCCGGGGCCTGCGGTGGCAGGCGAGGACGGCGACCCGCCCGCGGCCGTGCCGCTCGCGCGGCGCCGCCTCGACGCGGTCGTCGAGCAGCTGCGGCTGGCCGGGGCGCGCAGCGTCGTCGACCTGGGCTGCGGTGAGGGCCACCTGCTCGGTGCGCTGCTCGACGACCCGCGGTTCGACCGGCTGCTCGGCGTGGACGTCTCGCCGCGTGCGCTGGAGGTCGCCGCGCGGCGCCTGCACCTCGACACGATGCCCGCGCGGCGGCGCGCCCGGATCGAGCTCGCGCAGTCGTCCGTCACGTACACCGACGCGCGCGTCGCGGGCTTCGACGCCGCGGTGCTCATGGAGGTCGTCGAGCACGTCGACCCGCCGCGCCTGGCCGCCCTGGAGCGCGCGGTGCTCGGCGTCGCCGCCCCGCCGACCGTCGTCGTCACGACGCCGAACGCCGAGCACAACGTCCGCTACCCGACACTGGCCGCGGGGACGATGCGGCACCACGACCACCGGTTCGAGTGGACCCGTGCGGAGCTCGCCGCGTGGGCGCGCGCCGCCGCCGACCGGTACGGGTACGACGTCGAGCTGCTGGGCGTCGGCGACGACGACCCCGAGGTCGGCCCGCCGACGCAGCTCGCGGTGTTCCGCCGCACGACCGAGACCACCGGGGAGGAGGCCCGATGACCACGCTGACGGTGCCCGCGCTGTCGCTCGTCGTCCTCGTCGGCGCGTCGGGCTCCGGCAAGTCGACGTTCGCCGCGCGCGCGTTCGGGCCGTTCGAGACCCTGTCGTCCGACTTCTTCCGCGGGCTCGTCGCGAACGACCCGAACGACCAGGGCGCGACCCGCGCCGCCTTCGACGCGCTGCACCACGTCGCGGCCGCGCGGCTCGACGCCGGGCTGCTCACGGTCGTCGACGCGACGAACGTGCAGGCGCAGGCCCGGCGGTCGCTCGTCGACCTGGCCCGCGCGCACGACGTGCTGCCGGTCGCGATCGTCCTCGACCTGCCGGAGGAGGTGTGCGTCGCCCGCAACGCCGCGCGCGACGACCGCGACCTCGGTGCGCACGTCGTGCGGCGGCAGCGCGACCAGCTCCGGCGCTCGCTGCGCGGGCTCGCGAAGGAGGGCTTCCGCACGGTGCACGTGCTGCGGTCGGTCGACGAGGTCGAGGCGGCGGTGATCGCGCGGCAGCCGCTGCGGAGCGACCGGCGCGACGAGCGTGGCCCGTTCGACGTGGTCGGCGACGTGCACGGCTGCCGGTCGGAGCTCGAGGCGCTGCTGGTCCGGCTGGGATACGCGCTCGTCCGGGACGACGCCGGTCGACCCGTCGACGCGGTGCACCCGGAGGGGCGGCGCGCGGTGTTCGTGGGGGACCTCGTGGACCGCGGACCGGACAGCCCGGGCGTGCTGCGCCTCGTCATGGGGATGGTCGCGGCCGGGCACGCGCTCGCCGTGCCCGGGAACCACGAGGAGAAGCTGGTCCGCGCGCTCGACGGGAAGCAGGTGCGCGTCGCGCACGGGCTCGCGGAGACGCTGGAGCAGCTCGCCGGGGAGAGCGAGGAGTTCCGCCGCGAGGTCCGGGACTGGTGCGACGGGCTCGTCGCGCACCTCGTGCTGGACGGCGGTGCGCTCGTCGTCGCGCACGCCGGGCTCAAGGAGTCGTTCCACAACCGGGCGTCGGGCCGGGTGCGGTCGTTCGCGCTGTACGGGGACACGACGGGGGAGACGGACGAGTACGGGCTGCCCGTGCGGCTGCCGTGGGCGGACGACTACCGCGGGCGCGCGACGGTGCTGTACGGGCACACGCCGACGGCCGTCCCGACGTGGGTGAACAACACGATGTGCCTCGACACGGGCTGCGTGTTCGGCGGGCACCTGACGGCCCTGCGCTACCCGGAGCGTGAGGTCGTGCAGGTCCCGGCGGAGCGGACGTGGTGCGAGCCGGCTCGGCCGCTCGACGCGGTGCCGTCCGGCACGGCGCGACGCGACCCGGACGTGCTCGACGTGTCGGACGTGCTCGGCCGCCGCTCGGTCGAGACGACGCTGCTCGGACGCGTCACGGTCGCCGAGGAGAACGCGGCGGGCGCGCTGGAGGTCATGAGCCGGTTCGCGGTCGACCCGCGCTGGCTGCTGTACCTGCCGCCGACGATGAGCCCGTGCGCGACGGCGCCCGACGGCGACCTGCTGGAGCACCCGGCGCAGGCGTTCGACGCCTACCGGTCCGACGGCGTCGGCACGGTCGTGTGCGAGGAGAAGCACATGGGGTCGCGGGCCGTCGTGCTCGTCTGCCGCGACCAGGCGGCGGCGTCGGGACGGTTCGGCATGCCCGACGGTGTCACCGGCGTGGTCCACACCCGGACGGGACGGCCGTTCTTCGACGCCGCGCGCTCCGAGGCGCTGCTCGCGGTCCTCCGCGACGCCGCCACGGCCGCCGGGCTGTGGGACACCCTGGGACCCGACGACGGGCCGACGGGCTGGCTGCTGCTCGACGCCGAGCTCATGCCCTGGTCGGTCAAGGCCGGTGATCTGCTGCGCCACCAGTACGCGGCCGTCGGCGCGGCGGCCCGGTCGGCCCTCTCGCCGGCCGTCGACGCCCTGCGCGCGGCGGCGGCCCGGGGCCTCGACGTCGCGGGGCTGCTGGACCGTACTGACGCACGGCGGCGCAACGCCGACGCGTTCGCCGACGCCTACCGCCGGTACGTGTGGCCGACCGACGGCCTCGACGGCGTGCGGCTCGCGCCGTTCCAGGTGCTCGCGGCGGACGGCCGGACCTTCGAGACGCAGGACCACCTCTGGCACCTCGACGTCGCGGACCGGCTCGTCGCCGCGGACGCCGCGGGCGTGCTGCAGGGCACCCGACGGCTGGTCGTGGACGTCGACGACGAGGCGTCCGTCGGCGCAGGCGTCGCCTGGTGGACGGACCTGACCGGGGCGGGCGGTGAGGGGATGGTCGTCAAGCCGCTCGGCAACCTCGTGCGCGGCCGCCGGGGCGGACCCGCGCAGCCGGGGATCAAGGTGCGCGGCCGCGAGTACCTGCGGATCATCTACGGCCCGGACTACACCGAGCCGGCGAACCTCGAGCGGCTGCGGTCGCGCAGCCTGGGCCGCAAGCGCGGGCTGGCGCTGCGGGAGTACGCCCTCGGGCTGGAGGGGCTCGCACGCGCGACCTCGGGCGAGCCGCTGTGGCGCGTGCACGAGGCCGTGTTCGCGGTCCTGGCGCTGGAGTCGGAGCCCGTGGATCCTCGCCTCTGACCCTTGCACCTCACGTGACGTGAGGGCCTAGCGTCGGCGGTGCGGGCGCCGGTGCCCGCGGCACGACCGACCGGGAGGCTGCGATGACCCAGCTGGTGCCCTACCTGACCGTGCACGACGCGACGACGGCGATCGACTTCTACGCGACCGCGTTCGGGGCGACGGAGACCGGCGAGCGGTACACCGAGGACGACGGGCGGATCGGCTTCGCGGCGCTCGCGATCGGCGGGCGGCCCTTCTACCTGTCCGACGAGTACCACGACTACGGCGCCTACGCCCCGGCCACGCTCGGGCACGCGACGGCAGCCGTCGTGCTGGAGGTCGACGACGTGGACGCCGTGTACGCGCGGGCGGTGGCGGCGGGCGCGACGGTGGACCGCGAGCCCGCGGACCAGGGCGACGAGCGGCGCGGTTGGCTCGTCGACCCGTTCGGTCACCGCTGGGCGATCCACTCGCCGCTCTGAGCCGCGGCACGGGCCGGTGGGTCCCGACGAGCGCGAGGCGGGCGGGGTGAGCGAGCGGGCGGACGACGACGGCGCGCCGGGCGAGGGGACCGGCGGCGCGGGCTGGCGCGTGGGCGACCTCGCCGCGCTCACAGGGCTGACCGTCCGCACGCTGCACCACTACGACGACGTGGGCCTGCTGCGGCCGGACCGGACAGCCGCCGGTCACCGCGTCTACCGGCGTGCGCACGTCGAGCGCCTGTACCGGATCAGCGTGCTGCGGCGGTTCGGGGTGTCGCTCGACGACATCGCGGCGGCGCTCGACGCGCCCGGGTGGACGCTCGACGGCGCGCTGCGCACGCACCTCGCGGAGCTCGAGGACCAGGTGCTGCGGATGGAGCGCCTGCTGCACCGGCTCAGCGCGACGCGTCCCGACGTCGCCGGCGACGGGACGGCACGGCGCGGCGACGACGCGGGCGACGTGGACGTGTGCCGACGCCTGCTGGCGGTGCTGGAGGACACCGCGGTCGCGTCGACCGAGCCGCTGCGGCGCGTCGCGGTCCTCGTGTACGCCGACCTGGAGGCCGCGCACCGGCACCTCGTCGAGGTCTTCGGGCTGGAGCCCGGGCCGGTGCACCGCGACGACGGGGGGACGGTCGTGCACGGCGAGGTCCGGACGGCCGACGGGATCGTCATGCTGCACCGCGTGGCGCCGGAGTGGCGGCTGGCGTCGCCGGCGACGCTCGGGGCCGCGACGGCGATGCTCGTCGTGACGGTCCGCGACGTCGACGCCCACCACGCGGCGGTCGTCGCGCGCGGCGGCACGGTGACGTACCCGCCGACGGACCAGCCGTACGGCGTGCGCGAGTACGGGGCGCTCGGGCCGGAGGGGGAGCCCTGGTCGTTCTGGTCACCGCTGCCGCCGCCCTGACGGGTCCAGGGTGTTGCGAACGATGTATCAACGATATATCGTTCAGGACGTTGGCATCGCGCCGCACCCCTCCCGGGTCGTCCCGGTCGAGCCGTGCCCCGCACCCCCGCCGACGCCCACGCACCTGAGGAGACCACCCATGCGACACCACCACGTCCACCACCGCCCCGCCGGTCCCGACGCCTTCGACGAGGACGCCGCCGGCAGCCCGTCCGGCCCGCCGTTCGGACCCGGGTTCGGCCCGGGCTTCGGCCCCGGCGGGCCCGGGTTCGGACCTGGCGGGCCCGGGTTCGGACCTGGCCCGCGCGGCGGCCGCGGCTTCGGCGTCCACCACGGCGGCCCGCACCCGCGTCACGGCGGTCGCCGCGGCGGCCGGGCCGGTCGCGGCGACATCCGCGCCGCGATCCTGCTGCTGCTCGCCGAGCAGCCCATGCACGGCTACCAGCTCATCCAGGAGATCGGCACGCGGTCCGAGGGCCGCTGGCGGCCCAGCCCGGGCGCCGTCTACCCGGCGCTCGCGATGCTCGAGGACGAGGGCCTCGTGACCCTGTCCGCGCAGGGCGGCCGCCGGATGGCGAGCCTCACCGAGGCGGGCGCCGCGTACGTCGAGGAGCAGCGCGACGCGCTCGGCGCGCCGTGGCTCGACGCCCAGGAGCGCCCGGTCCACCCCGGCCGCGCGCTGCGACCCGCCCTGGAGGCGCTCTCGGGCGCCGCGGTCCAGGTCGCCCGCACGGGCACCCCGGAGCAGGCGACGGCCGCGCTCGCGATCGTCGAGCGCGCGCGGCGCGACCTCTACCTCGTCCTGGCCGGCGAGCCGGTCGCGACGGATGGCCCGACGGGCGAGACGGCGACGCCCGAGGCCTGAGCGCGCGACGGCGCCGGCGCGGCGCGCCCGGGGCGCCCGCACGACGACGAGACCCCCGGTGCACCCGCACCGGGGGTCTCGCGCGTCATGACCGACGGGCGCGGACGGCCGGGGACGGGCGTGCCGCCGGTGTGACGAGCGTGACGCCGGGGCGTCGCGTCGCGTCGTCTATCCTGGGACCTGGTTCACGAGCTGCAGCGTCAAGTACCCGGCTGGCTGCACGGCAACCCTCCTGATCGAGCGGGGTGCCCCGGGGCGAGAACCGGTGGTGCGTCACGGCGGCGCCCACAAGTCGACCGGCGCCCTGGCGCCCGAGGAGGACGCATGACCCCGCAGCCCGTCGCCCGCGCGCTCGTCGCCCGGTCGATCGGTGCGCCCGCCCGCGTGACATATCCCGACAGTGCTGGTCGGAATTTGACACGTGTCCAGGACCTTCGCTTCACTGACGCCACCGCCCGGCACTCCGTCGCCGGCGCGCGAGGAAGAGGTCGATCGATGGACACCCGCGAGGCCCGCACCATGACCGCCGCCACGGCCGTCATGTGTCGCATGCCCGCGTGTCCGGCGACCCACGGCCAGCTGGTCTGACACCGGCACAGCGCCGCCACCGTCGCACCTGAGCCGCCGGCGCACCGCGCCGTGCGCCTCGACCGACGGCACCCCGCCGTCCTCGTCCCACCGCCGCACCGGCCCACGGCCACGCGGCCGGCGTCCCACGACGCCTGTCCCTGACCCGCCCGGATCCGTCGGGCACACCGCAAGGAGACCCACCCATGTCCGAGAACGTCCCCGTCCTCCCGGCGAAGAACGGCGGCAAGCGCCGGACCGGCCTCGCCGTCGGTGCGGTCGTCGCCGTCGTCGTCCTCGTCGGCGCGCTCGTCTTCGCGTTCACGCGTCCCGACGCCGACGACTCCGCCGCCGGTGACGGCGCGACCGTCGTCCGCCTCGGCACGACCGACGTCGGCCAGCCGCACTGGGAGATCCTCAAGGAGCTCGCCGCGGAGGAGGGCATCGACCTCGAGATCGTCGGCTTCTCCGAGTACACGCAGCCGAACCCGGCACTCACCGAGGACGAGATCGACCTCAACGCGTTCCAGCACATCCTGTATCTGGCCGACCACAACAACAACACCGGCGACGACCTGCAGCCCATCGGCTCCACGCTGATCGTCCCGCTGCCGCTGTACTCGCAGAAGCACACGGACGTCTCCGAGTTCACCAAGGGCGAGCAGGTCGCGATCCCCAACGACGCGACCAACCAGGCCCGCGCGCTGTTCGTGCTCGAGGAGGCCGGCCTGATCGAGTTCACCGGCGAGCCGAAGGTCCCGACGCCGGACGACGTCGACACCGACGCGTCGACCGTCGTCGTGCGCCCTGTCGAGGCGTCGCAGACCGCGGGCCTCATCGGCGACCCCGACGTCGCGGGCGTGATCGTCAACAACAATTTCGCGACCGACGCGGGCTTCGACCTCGACAGCTACGTCTTCGCGGACGACCCGAACTCGCCGGGGGCCCAGCCGTACATCAACATCATCGCGGCTCGCCCGGACGACGCGGACAACCCGACGTACCAGAAGATCGTCGAGCTCTACCACGACCCGAAGGTGCTCGAGTCGGTCGTCGAGTCGTCCGGCGGCACCGCCACGATCGTCGAGGGCTACGACGCCGCCAAGCTCCAGGACGTCCTGGCGCAGACGCAGGAGAACCTCAAGGCCGCTGGCTGAACCGGTCCGCGCGGTCCGGTCCCCACCACCCCCGGGGACCGGACCGCGCGGCCGTCGTCCGTCCCCGAAAGGTCCCCCACGTGACCCCCATCATCGAGTTCCGCGACGTCACCAAGGTGTTCGACGGCCCGAACGGGCCGATCCGCGCCGTCGACGGCGTCGACCTCGCCGTCGAGCAGGGTGAGATCTTCGGCGTCATCGGCTACTCCGGCGCCGGCAAGAGCACCCTCGTGCGGCTCATCAACGGCCTCGAGCGCGTCACGTCGGGGCAGCTGGTCGTGGACGGCGACGACGTCGCCGCGCTGTCCGAGCGCGCGCTCGAGCGCAAGCGCCGCGACATCGGCATGATCTTCCAGCAGTTCAACCTGTTCTCGTCGCGCACCGTCGCCGGGAACGTGGCGTTCCCGCTCAAGGTCGCGGGCTGGCCCAAGGCCGACCGCGACCGGCGCATCGCCGAGCTGCTCGACTTCGTCGGCCTGCTCGACCGTGCGCACTCCTACCCGGACCAGCTGTCCGGCGGGCAGAAGCAGCGCGTCGGCATCGCGCGGGCGCTCGCGGCGCAGCCGAAGATCCTGCTCGCCGACGAGTCGACCAGCGCGCTCGACCCGCAGACCACGCAGGACGTCCTGCACCTGCTGCAGAAGGTCAACCGCGAGCTCGGCGTGACGATCGTCGTCATCACGCACGAGCTCGAGGTCGTGCGGTCGATCGCCGACCGCGTCGCCGTCCTGGAGAACGGGCGCGTCGCCGAGCAGGGGAGCGTGTTCGACGTGTTCACGCGCCCGCAGGCGGACGTCACGCAGCGGTTCGTGTCGACCGTCGTGCACGACCGGCCGCGCGGCACCGTCCTCGAGCGGCTCCAGCGCACCCACACCGGGCGGATCGTCACCGTCACCATGACCGACAGCTCGCGGCTCGGGTCGGTGCTCGCGTCGGCGGGTGCCTCGGGCGTCGCGTTCGAGATCGTCTACGGCGGCATCGGCACGCTGCAGGACCAGTCGTTCGGGTCGCTCACGCTCGCGCTCGACGGTCCCGACGCGGCCGTCGACGCGCTCGTCGCGCAGCTCGGTGCCGTCGCGCCTGTCGAGGAGGCCGTCCGATGAGCGCGCTCACGTCGGCCCTCACGGCTGGGCCGCCGGCGGTCGCGTCGCCGTCCGCCGCGACGGTCCTCCGCGCTGCCGGGGACTTCGACCCCGCGTTCCACGGCCCCAAGCTGCTGCAGGCCGCCGGCGAGACGCTCTACATGGTGTCCGCGACGCTGCTCATCGGCGGGGTCCTCGGGCTCGTCCTCGGCATCGCGCTCTACACGACGCGGCGCGGCGGGCTGCTGTCGAACCGTCCCGTGTTCGGGGTGCTCAACCTCGTCGTCAACGTGTTCCGGCCGATCCCGTTCCTCATCCTGCTGATGATCATCGCGCCCGTGACCGTCGGGCTGATCGGCACCCGGCTGGGCAGCACCGCGATGATCGTGCCGTTGTCGTTCGCCGCGACGTTCGGGGTGTCCCGGATCGTCGAGCAGAACCTCGTCGCGATCGACCCCGGCGTCATCGAGGCGGCCCGCGCGACCGGCGCGTCGCGGTGGCGGATCGTCCTCACGCTGCTGGTCCCCGAGGCGCTCGGCCCGCTGATCCTCGGGTTCACGTTCGTGTTCGTCGCGCTCGTCGACATGTCCGCGCTGGCCGGGACGCTCGACGGCGGCGGGCTCGGCGCGTTCGCGCTCGACTACGGCTACAAGCGGTGGAACTTCGCGGTCGTGTGGATCACGGTGATCGTCATCATCGTGCTCGTCCAGCTGGCCCAGTCGCTCGGCAACCGCCTGTCCCGCCGCATCCTGCGCCGCTGACGCGGGACGCAGCCGGTGCCCGCCCGTTGGCCGCGCCCCGGCCGAGCACAACATCAGGGTCGTTCCGGGTGGTCGGAACGACCCTGATGTCGTCGTCGTCGTCGTCGAGCGGGCGGCGTGCGACGGCTGAGGCCGGGGTCGGCGTGTGCCGAGACCCCGGCCTCCGTGCCGCGCGACCGGGCCGGTCAGGCGGCGGCGCCCGCGCGTGCTCGACGCCCGCCCGGGACGGCGTCGGTGTCCTGCGAGACGGCGATCGACCGGCGTGCGAGGTCGTCGCGCTCGACCGCGTCGGCGAGCACGCGCCCGACCTGCCCGCGCGACACCTTCATGCCCTTGACGTCGCCGTTCGTCGTCGTGAAGGCGGGGTGGGGGATGTCGTCGTCCGACAGGTAGACGGGCTGCACCTCGACCCAGTCGAGCTCGGTCGCACGCAGCTCGGCGGACGTCCGCTCCTCGTCGGCGATCTGCGGTGCGATGAGCAGCGCGAAGAACAGCTTCGCGGAGAACGGCAGCCGGTCGCGCGTGGTGCCGACGCCGTACGACGACTGCACGACGATCCGGCGGACCCCGTGCCGGCGCATCGACGCGACGACGTTGCGGGTGCCGCGCGAGCGGACGTCGATGGGCGTGCCGGCCGGGCCGCGCAGGCGGACCCGGAGCGGGTTCTCGCTGATGCCGAGCGTGACGACGACGGCGTCCTGCTCGGCGACGAGCGCGTCGACCGTGGCGGCGTCGGTCGCGTCGCCGTCGACGCCACGGACGTGCGGGCCGGTGAGCCCGGCGGCGTGGCGGGACAGGGCGGTGACCTCGTGGCCACGGCGGACGAGCTCGGCGACCGCGGCGCGGCCGGACCCTCCGGTGGCTCCGACGACCAGGACCTTCATGGTGGGCTCCTTGGGTGGGGGAGCGGCGGGTGCTGCTCCGTGGTGCTCCCAGCACACCGCACCGGACGCTGGACGGTCTATGCTCGTGAGTCGCCGGAACATGACAGATCGTCCAGCGTCGGAGGTGCCCGATGAGCGCGCTCGCCCCCGAGGTCCCGTGGGGCTCCGTCGACCCGGTCGGCGAGGCCCTGCACCGGCTGCGCGTCACCGGCTTCTTCTACTGCCACACCGAGGCCACCGGCCCGTGGGCCGTCGACATGCCCGCGTTCGGCGAGTGCGTGAGCTTCCACGTCGTCGCCGAGGGGGAGTGCTGGGTCGAGGTCGACGGCCTCCCGCCCGTGCGGCTGAGGGCGGGAGACCTCGCGCTCGTGCCGCACGGCCGCGGGCACGTCCTGCGCAGCGCGCCGGGGGTGCCGTCGATGGGTCGCGTCGACGAGCTCCCGCAGGACTACGTGAGCGACCACTACTCGGTGCTGCGGTACGACGGGGGCGGGCAGCGCACCGACCTGGTGTGCGGCGTGCTGTCGGTCGACGGCCCGGCGTCCCGGCTGCTCCTCGAGCTGCTGCCGCCCGTCGTGCACGTGCCCGCCGACGACGGTGCCGCGCCGTGGATCGCCGGGACGCTCGGACTCATGGCGGACGAGCTCACGCGCACCCGGCCCGGCGGCGAGGCCGTCACGACGCGGCTCGCCGACATCCTCGTCATCCAGGCGATCCGGGCGTGGGTCGACGCGCAGTCCGCGACGACGGGCTGGCTCGGCGCGCTGCGCGACCCGCACGTGGGCGTCGCCGTCGCGGCCGTGCACCGCGACCCCGCGCGCCCGTGGACCGTCGAGGCCCTCGCGCGCGAGGCGACGATGTCGCGCTCCGCGTTCGCGGCGCGGTTCACCGAGGTCGTCGGCGTCCCGGCCATGCAGTACGTGACGTCGTGGCGCATGCACGTCGCGACCGACCTGCTCGCCGCGGGGGAGCCCGTCGCGCGCGCGGCGACGGCGACGGGCTACGACTCGGAGGCCGCGTTCAGCCGCGCGTACCGCCGGGAGACGGGCCGGGCACCGGGTGCCGTCCGCCGCGCGGCGGTCACCGCGACGTGACCGGCCTCAGGACGACGGTGCCGGTGCGGTCGAGCTGCGCGTGACCAGGTGGGCCGGCGGCACCGTGTAGGAGCGGACCGGGCCGGCGGCGACGACGTTGAGCACGCAGTCACCGACCTGGACGCCGAGCGCGTGCACGTCGAACGCCATCGCAGACAGCGGTGGGGCGGCGTGCCGGGCGAGCGGCGAGTCGTCCCACGCGAGCAGCGAGAGGTCCGCGGGCACGCGCAGCCCGGCCGCGCGCGCGACGTCGAGCGCGGCGACGGCCATGACGTCGTTGTCGAACACGATCGCGGTGGGCCGCGGGTCGCGGGCGAGCAGGTCGCGCGTCGCGGCGGCACCGGACGCCTCGCCGTAGTCGCCCTCGACGACCGTGCCGTCGACGCCGAGCGCGGCGCAGCGCTCGACGAACGCGTCGGTGCGCGTGCGGGTGTGCGCGAGGTCGTGCGGGCCGGTGACGCGCGCGAGGCGCCGGTGGCCGAGCGCGACGAGGTGGTCGACGGCCTCGTGCGCCTCGGCGGCGTTGTCGACGAACACGTTCGCGACGGGCAGGTCGCGCGACGGGCCGCCGACGACGACGGCGGGCACGCCCAGGGCGGCGAGCGCGTCGAGGCGCGGGTCGTCGACCGTGAGGTTGTGCAGGACGACGGCCTCGACCTGGTGCTGCTCGGCCCAGCGGCGGTAGGTCGCGAGCTCGGCGTCGAGCGACCCGACGATGTGCAGCAGCAGCGAGCGGCCCTCGGCGGAGAGGGACTCCTCGATCCCGGCGATGAGCTGCATGGAGAAGGCCTCGAGCCCCAGCAGCCTCGTCGGCTGGCGGAGCACCAGGCCGACGGCGTGGATCCCGGGCGTCACGCGGCGAGCCTAGCCGCCGCACCCGTGCGGTCCCACGGGCGGACGGCTGCTCTACAACGTTGGAAATGTGTCGTACCGTGGTGCGCAGCCCACCCCGGTCACCGCCGACGGGGTGCCGAGAGGAGCCGCCGTGATGACCGTCGACCCCGACGCCCCCACCCCCCGACGCGAGCGCCGCACCGCACGGCTCGCCGCGACGCCCCCGATGGGCTGGAACAGCTGGGACTGCTTCGGCACGACCGTCACGGAGGACGAGGTCCTCGCGAACGCGACGGTCCTGCGCGACCGGCTGCTCCCGGCGGGCTGGGACACGGTCGTCGTCGACATCGCCTGGTACGACCCGACCGCTCGCGCGCACGGCTACAACGACGGCGCCCCGCTCGTGCTCGACGACCACGGCCGCCAGCTGCCCGCCCCGAACCGCTTCCCGTCGGCCGCGGGCGGCGCGGGGTTCGCCCCGCTCGCCGGCGCCGTGCACGGCATGGGCCTGCGCTTCGGCGTGCACCTCATGCGCGGCATCCCGCGGCTGGCCGTCGAGCGCGACCTGCCGATCCTCGGGACGACGTGGAGCGCGCGTGACGTCGCCGCCCCTGACGACGCGTGCGCCTGGAACCCCGACAACGTCGGCGTGGACCACGACCACCCCGGGGCTCAGGCCTGGTACGACGCGCTGATCGGCCAGCTCGCCGGCTGGGGCGTCGACTTCCTCAAGGTCGACGACATGCTCGCGCCGTACCACGACCGCGACGTCGAGGCCGTCGCCCGGGCGATCACGCGCAGCGGCCGCGAGATCGTGCTGTCGCTGTCGCCCGGGACGCACCTGTCGACCACCCACCTCGGCCACCTGCGCGAGCACGCCCAGATGTGGCGCATCAGCGACGACCTCTGGGACCGGTGGGAGGACGTGCACGCCCAGCTCGCGCGCCTCGCCCGGTGGGCTCCGTACCAGCGGCCCGGCGGGTGGGCCGACGCGGACATGCTGCCGCTCGGGCGGATCGGGGTGCGGGCCGAGCGCGGCGAGCCGCGCGACAGCCGCCTCACGCCCGACGAGCAGCGCACGCTCCTGACCCTCTGGGTCATGGGCCGCTCACCGCTCATGGTCGGCGGCCACCTGCCTGAGACCCACGACGCGACGCTCGACCTGCTCGCCAACCCCGCGCTCGCGACCGTGCTGGCCCGCAGCACCGAGAACCGCGAGATCGTCCGTGAGCCCGTCGACGACGGCGAGCTCGTCGTGTGGACCGCCGCGGCCGGCGACGGGGACACGCGCTGGGTCGCCGTCTTCTGGACCGGGCCGACGGAGCGCCGGCTCACCGTGCCGCTCGCCTCGGTCGTGGGTGCGGTCGCGGCCCGCGGGCCGTGGAGTGCGACCGACCTGTGGAGCGACGGCGAGCCCGAGCGGCTCGACGGTGCGCTCGACGTCGTCGTCGCGTCGCACGGCGTCCGCTGGTTCGCGCTCGACCCAGCCTGACCTGCGCTCACGCCACCCGTCCGGCCCCCCACCGACCCGACCGTCCCGGCACCCGGAGCACCCGTGGATCTCCTCCCGCTGTCCGACGTCCGCCTGCTCGACGGCCCCTTCCGTGCCGCGCAGCAGACCGACCTCGCGTACCTGCTGCGCCACGACCCGCAGCGCCTGCTCGCGCCCTACCGCCGCGAGGCCGGGCTGCCGCCCGTCGCCGAGCCGTACGGGAACTGGGAGTCGAGCGGGCTCGACGGGCACATCGGCGGTCATGCGTTGTCGGCCGCCAGCCTGCTGTGGGCCGCGACGGGTGACGCGCGCGCGGCCCGGTTCGCCGCCGACCTGGTCGACGGGCTCGCCACGTGCCAGGACGCGCTCGGCACCGGGTACGTCGGGGGCGTGCCGCACGGCGTCGCGCTGTTCGAGCGGATCGCGGCGGGTGACCTGTCGGCCGACTCGTTCGGCCTCAACGATGCGTGGGTGCCCTGGTACAACCTGCACAAGACCGTCGCCGGGCTGGTCGACGCCGCCCGCTACACGCCCGAGCCGACCGCGTCGCGCGCACGCGACGTCGCGATGCGGTTCGCGGACTGGTGGCTGCCGGTCGCGGCCCGCCTCGACGACGACCAGTTCGCCGCGATGCTGCGCACCGAGTTCGGCGGCATGTGCGAGGCGTTCGCCGACCTCGCCGACCTCACCGGGCGGTCCGACCTGCGGGCCATGGCGGTCCGGTTCGCCGACCGCACGCTCCTCGACCCGCTGCTCGACGGCCGCGACGAGCTCGACGGGCTGCACGCCAACACGCAGATCGCGAAGGTCGTCGGCTGGGCCGCGCTCGCGGAGTCCGACCCCGACGGCGGCTGGGACCGTGCCGCGCGGGCGTTCGCCGACACCGTCGTGCGACGGCGGTCGCTCGTCTTCGGCGGCGACTCGGTGTCCGAGCACTTCCACCCCGTCGACGACTTCCGCGGCGCGCTCACGTCCCCCGAGGGGCCGGAGTCGTGCAACACCGCGAACATGCTCGAGCTCGTCCGACGGCTCCTGCGCACGGACCCCGACCCCGCGCTGCTCGACTTCGCCGAGCGCGCGCTCGTCAACCACGTGCTGTCCGCGCAGCACCCCGACGGCGGGTTCGTGTACTTCACGCCCGCACGGCCCGACCACTACCGCGTCTACTCGCAGCCCGAGGTGGGGTTCTGGTGCTGCGTCGGCACCGGTCTCGAGACGTACGCACGGCTCGGCGAGCTCGCGCTCGGCACACAGCCCGGCCCCGACGGCGACGACCTGCTCGTCAACGTCGCGGTCCCCGTCCGGGCCACCTGGGCCGCGCGCGGCGCCGTCGCGACGCTGACGAGCGACCTCCCCGACCTGTCGACCGGCGGGGAGGTGACGCTCCGGCTCGACCTGCCCGCGCCGCAGACCTTCACGGTGCACGTGCGCCGCCCGTCATGGGCGGTCGGCGACCCCGACCTCGCGATCGACGGCGTGCCCGTGCCCGTCGTGCCCGGACCCGGGCCCTACGTCGCGGTGCACCGGACCTGGCACGACGGCGACGTGCTCGCGTGGCGCCTCGCCGCCCGCGTCGAGTCCGAACGGCTGCCCGACGGTTCCGGCTGGGCCGCGTTCCGGTACGGACCCGTCGTCCTGGCGGCGCGCGGCGGTGCGGACGACCTGCCCGGCCTGCGCGCCGACGACTCACGCATGGGCCACGTCGCGGCCGGACCGTTGCACGCGCTCGCGGGCACGCCCGTGGTCGCGTCGCACGCCGACGGCGCCGACCAGGTGCACGGCCCGCTCGACGGCATGACGTTCCGCCTCGACACCGATCGCGGGCCCCTCACGCTCGAGCCGTTCCACGCGCTCCACGACGCCCGCTACACGCTCTACTTCCCGCTCGCCGCACCGGGGACGGCGGAGGAGCGGCGCGCCGCCCTCGCCGCGGTCGAGTCGGACGACCTGACGCTCGCCGTGCGCACCGTCGACGACGTCGCCTGCGGCCGGCAGCAGCCGGAGGTCGAGCACGCGTTCGCCGGCGACGGCACGTGGACCGGCGCGACCGACGGCGTGCGGTGGCGGGCCGCCGACGGGTGGTTCGGCTACGCGCTCGCCGACCCGGCGTCGGCGGCCGGCCTGCTGCGCGTGGCCTACCGCGGCGGCGACGTCGACGGTGCGGCGGACGTCGTGGTCGACGGCACCGTCGTCGGGACGGTGACCGCCGCGGCCGGTGCGGGGCTGCGCCACGTCGACCTCGACCTCGGCCCGACCGTGGGCGCGCTCGACGGTGCGCGGCGGACCGTGCGCGTCCGGGCCGTCGCGGGCGGGTGCACGCCGCGGGTCGTCGGGCTGCGTCTCCTGAGCCGCTGAGTCGCCGAGCCCTGAGCCGCCGAGCCCCTGAGCCGCCGAGCCCCTGAGCCGCTGAGTCCCCGGGCCGCCGAGCCGCCGGCCGGCCGGTCGGAACCCGGCGGAAGCGGCAGGAATCAGTCGTGCGGGTGACAACGTTCTCCATCCCGTCGTCCCTCAGGCGGACATCGGGACCCAGGACTGGTCACGCGAGGCCGTGACGGTGCCACGATGCCCCCATGACGACCGTGCCCGTGTCGCTCCACGCCCTGCTCACGACGCCGTTCACGCCCGCGCCGCCCGTCCGGTGGCGCCGTGCGCACTGGCAGCAGTGGGCCGACCGGATGGGCCCGGACTTCCGGCTGCCCGACGTCGACCACGAGGTCGACCGTCAGGACGCCGCCGCACTGGTGCACGATGAGCTCGAGCGCGGCAGGACGGTGCCCGCGTTCGTCGCGGCGATGGTCTGGGCGTACGGACCGGCGAACGACGGCCCGTACCGCACCGCGACCGTCCTCGGAGGCCGTCGTCGGCCGACCGCGGTGCAGCCGGAGGTCGTCGCCGCGCTCGAGGACGCCGTCGGGACGGCCCGCGACGTGACCGCGCCCACCGCGAGCGTGCAGGCCGCGACCGCGCGCACGGCGGGCGCGGCGTCCGCCGCGACGGGGTCCGCGGTGCGCTCGACGCCCGCCGGGCACGGCGGCGTGGCGGGTGACGCCGCCCGGTCGGCGCACCGGCGGATCGTGGAGCACCGGCTGCACGGGCTCGCGCCGGCGGGCCTGACGGCGTGGCTGCACTTCGCGTCGGCGCGCCGCGACCCCTACGCACCGCACGCGGTGCCCGTGCTCGACGACGACGTCCGGGGGTGGCTCGCGCGGGACGCGGACCTGCCGCTGCGCGACGGTCACCCCGACGACTACGGGCGGTACGTCGACCGGCTCGTCACGTGGGGCCGTCCGTTCGGGCGGACGCCCGTGCAGGTCGAGTCGTCGGTCCGGACGCTCGTCGCCTCGGCGGGCACCGGCTCCGACTCCTGACCGGCCGCCCGACCGCGACCCGCGGCGTCGCGCCCGCCCGACCGCGACCCGCGGCGTCGCGCCCGGCCGTCAGCGACCCGCGGCGTCCGCGATGCGCTCGAGCTCCGCGACGTAGGCCGCCCACTCGTCGGCCGTCATCCCGGGCAGGTTGCTGTTGTCGACGCGCAGCCCCGCGGCCCCGTCCGCCTGCTCGCGCAGGATGTCCGCGTGCCCGGCGTGCCTGCTCAGGTCGCTCGTCACGTGCACGACGACCTCCCGCAGCGACACCGGGTTGCGGTGCTCGGGCCACCATGCGACGCGCCCCGGGGTGTCGAGCGGTGCGTTCAGGACCAGCTCGTCGGCGAAGGCCCACACGCGGCGGTACAGGCCGACGATCTCGTCGACCGGCTCGTCGGCCGTGGCGTACATGTCGAGGTTGGGCGTCGTCTCGTCGAGGTACCAGGCCAGCTCGGCCAGGCCCGGGAAGTCGCGGTCGAACGTCTCGCCGAAGTACCCGAGCTCGACGCCCGCGGCGTGCTTGACGAGGCCGAGCAGGTTGGTGCCCGTCGGGGTGCGCGGCAGGCGCACCGCGCGCTCGTCGAGCCCGTCGAGCTTCCAGACGAGGGCGTCGCGGGCGCTCTGGAGGTACCGGTGCAGCACCGCGCGGTCGTCGTCCACGTGCCCAGGCTGGTGGGTGCCGCAGGTCACGGCAACTCGTCGCGGGTGTCGTTCGTTGGGGAGGCGGGTCGCGCCTAGGGTGCGGACCAGATCCCGCGCGCCGCCGTCCCCGGCGCGTGCCCGCACGACCCGGGAGGAAGCCCCGTGGACCGTCTGGCCAGGCTGTCGCTCGCGAACCGCGCGGTCGTCGCGCTGATGACCGTCGCCGTCGCGGTGTTCGGGGTGGTGAGCCTCGGGTCGCTGCGTCAGGAGCTCATCCCGTCGCTGCAGATCCCGACCGCCGTCGTGCTCGGCGTGTACCCGGGGTCGGCGCCGCAGATCGTCGAGGACCAGGTCACCGTGCCGGTCGAGACGGCGGCGAAGGGCGTCGACAAGGTCGAGGAGGTCACGTCGACGTCGTCGACCGGGCTGTCCGTCACGACCGTCGAGTTCACCTACGGCACCGACATGGACCTCGCGAGCCAGCAGCTCGCGAGCGCCGTCAACCGCATCCAGCGCCAGCTCCCGTCGGTCGTCGAGCCGCAGGTCGTGACCGGGTCGATCGACGACCTGCCGGTCATCCAGCTCGCGGTGTCGGGCGGGTCGTCGCAGGACGACCTCGCGGCGTTCGTGACGGACGTCCTGCAGCCGCGGCTCGAGCAGGTCGCCGACGTGCGCAGCGTCGGGGTGTCCGGCATCGCGGACCAGGAGGTGCTCGTCGACCTCGACGTCGCGGCGATGGCGGCCGCAGGACTCTCGCCGGCCCAGGTGACGACCGTGCTGCAGGACAACGGCGTGGTGATCCCCGCGGGGACGGTCGCGGACGGCGACACCGAGCTGAGCGTGCAGATCGGCTCGCCGATCACGAGCGTCGAGGACCTGGCCGCGCTCCCGCTGAGCAGCCCGACGGGCGACGTCGTCGCGCTCGGCGACGTCGCGACCGTCGAGGCCGGGCCGGCCGCGCCGACGTCGTACTCGCGCCTCGACGGTGCCGCCTCGCTGGGTGTCGCGGTCACGAAGACGCCCGCGGGCAACACGGTCGAGGTGTCGCACGCGGTGCAGGGTGTGCTCGACGACCTCGCGGAGCAGCTCGACGCCGACGGCGTGCGGGTCGCGGTCGTGTTCGACCAGGCGCCGTTCATCGAGGAGTCCATCGAGGGGCTCGCGACCGAGGGCCTGCTCGGCCTGCTGTTCGCGGTGATCGTGATCCTGCTGTTCCTCGCGTCGCTCCGCTCGACGCTCGTGTCGGCGATCTCGATCCCGCTGTCCCTGCTCGTCACGTTCGTCGTCATGAACGTCACGGGCTACACGCTCAACATCCTCACCCTCGGCGCGATGACGATCGCGATCGGACGCGTCGTCGACGACTCGATCGTCGTCATCGAGAACATCAAACGACACCTCTCCTACGGGGAGGGCAAGCGCGAGGCGATCCTCACGGCGGTGCGCGAGGTCGGCGGCGCGATCACCGCCTCCACGGTGTCGACGGTCGCGGTCTTCCTGCCGATCGCGCTGGTCGGCGGCATGGTCGGCGAGCTGTTCCGGCCGTTCGCGCTCACCGTCGCGATCGCGATGGGCGCGTCGCTGCTCGTCGCGCTGAGCATCGTCCCGGTGCTCGCGTACTGGTTCATCAAGGCCCCGACGGGGCGCGTCGCCGACGCCGCCGAGGTCCGGGCGCGCGCCGAGGAGAAGGAGCGCCGCGGCGTCTGGCAGCGCGCCTACGTCCCGACGCTCGCCGCGTCGCTGCGCCACCCGGTGATCACGCTGCTGGTCGCGGTCGCCGTCCTCGGCGGCACGCTCGCGCTGGTCCCGCGCCTGGAGACGAACTTCATCGGCGACTCCGGGCAGGACACGCTGACCGTCACGCAGTCGTTCGAGCCCGGCACGACGCTCGCCGCGCAGGACGAGGCGGCGCGCGAGGTCGAGGGCGCGCTGCTCGCGCTCGACGACGTCGAGACCGTCCAGACGACCGTCGGCACCGCGGACGCCGCGATGGCTGCGTTCTTCGGCGGGGGAGCGACCCCGCAGGCGACGTTCGCGGTGACCCTCGACGCCGACGCCGACGGCGTGGCCGCGCAGGAGTCCGTCCGCGAGGCCGTCGACGGGCTCTCGGAGGCGCCGTCGACGGGCATCACGGTCGCGGGCGGCGACTCCGGGTTCGGCAGCAGCACGGTCGACCTGGTCGTGCGGGCGACCGACACCGACGTCCTCGCCGCCGCGGCCGCGCAGGTCGAGGACGCCGTGCGTGACGTCGACGGCGTCGCCGAGGTGACCAACAACCTCGCGAGCGACCAGCGCATCGTGCAGGTCGTCGTCGACCGCGACGCCGCCGCGGCGGTGGGTCTCACCGAGACGGCCGTCTCCGGCACGGTGGCCTCGCTCATGGCGCCGAGCCCCATCGGCACGGTGAACCTGGGGGACGGCCCGGTCGGTGTCGAGGTGGCCGTCGGCGACGCACCCACGACGGTCGCGGAGGTCGAGGGGCTCGTCGTGCCGACCGCCGCCGGGCCGGTCCCGCTCACGCAGGTCGCGAGCGTGCAGGAGGTGGAGGTCCCGACGTCGGTCACGCGCGTCGACGGCGAGCGCAGCGCGACCGTCTCGGTCAAGCCGTCCGGCCAGGACGTCGGCGCCCTCACGGCGGCGCTGACCACCGAGGTCGACGGCCTGGACCTGCCGCCGGGTGCGACCGTCGAGGTCGGTGGTGTCGCCGCCGACCAGGCCGACGCGTTCGCCGACCTGGGCCTCGCGATGCTCGTCGCGATCGCGATCGTCTACCTCGTCATGGTCGCGACGTTCCGCAGCCTCGTGCAGCCGCTGATCCTGCTGGTGTCGGTGCCGTTCGCCGCGACGGGCGCGCTGATCGCGCTGCTCGTGACGTCGACGCCGCTGGGCGTGCCGGCGCTCATCGGCCTGCTCATGCTCATCGGCATCGTCGTGTCGAACGCGATCGTGCTCATCGACCTCATCAACCAGTACCGCGAGCGGGGCCGTCCGCTGGCGGACGCCGTCGCGGAGGGGGCGCGCAAGCGTCTGCGGCCCATCGTCATGACGGCCGCGGCGACGATCTTCGCGCTCACGCCCATGGCGGTCGGGATCACGGGCGGGGGCTCGTTCATCTCGCAGCCGCTCGCGCTCGTCGTCATCGGCGGCCTCGTGAGCTCGACGCTGCTCACGCTCGTGGTGGTCCCGGTGCTCTACACGCTGTTCGAGCGGCGGGGCGAGCGGCGCCGGCTGCGGCGTGAGGCCGCGGAGGCGGACGCGACCGAGTCGAGCAGCGCGCCGGCGACGGCCTGACGGGAGCGTGCGGGCGGGGCGGGGGGCGGCTCGACGGGCGCCGGCCCCGCCCGCACCGCCGACCGGCCGGACGGGGCCGGGACAGGCCGGGTTCCGTCAGGCGTCGAGGCGCATCCGCCGCTGTGCGCCCTGCGTGCGCAGCACGAACCGGAACAGCGCGTCGACGTCGTTCTCGCGGATGTCGACGAACCGGCACCCGTACTGCGTCCCGCCGGTGCTGGTCCGCTGGGTGCGCAGCACCTCGGCGTCGAGCTTCACCGCACCGCGACCGGTCGGGAACTCGAACGCGACGCGGTCGTGCACCGCGAGCGTCGACGTCGTCGACAGGCGCATGCCGTGCGCGCTGATGTCGACGACCACGAACGAGATCGGGCGGCCCGGGCCGGCGCCGTCGGGGCCGGTCGCGACGCCCGTGCACAGCTGGAGCGTCCGGACGCGCGCACCCTGCCGCTTCT
Organism: Cellulomonas algicola; assembly: GCF_019024305.1. Classification (NCBI taxonomy): domain Bacteria; kingdom Bacillati; phylum Actinomycetota; class Actinomycetes; order Micrococcales; family Cellulomonadaceae; genus Cellulomonas; species Cellulomonas algicola. The sequence goes on from NZ_JAHKSJ010000017.1 coordinate 43,466, forward strand.
GCAGCATCGAGACGAGCTCGAGGTCGACCAGGGCGACCGTCGACGCGCCCACGCGCGACACCGTGCCGACGTAGCGGACCTCGCCGCGCACCTCGTCGAGCACGAGCACCTGGACGTCGTCACCGGGCCGCACCCCGCCGGGGACGACCCCGTGCTCGGCCGCGACCGTCATGGTCTCGCCGTCGAACGCCGCGACGTACCCCTCGACCACGGTGGTGCGGTCGCGCACCGTGAGCGCGCATCGTTCGAGGTCGTGCATGGTCGGTCCGTCCCGGTGGTGCTGGTCCTGGCGCCGGCACGGTGACACGTGCCGACACCGACCCCATCGGCAGGGCCGACGACCGGCTGAGGGGTCCTCCGGGGGACCCCCCGGCCGGGTGACGTCACTCCCGGTGGCGGGCGTCCTGCACGCGTCCGGCGACCTTCTCGCCCGGTGGGGCAGGTCCGTCGTGCCGGAGGACCGGGCGTCGGCGGAGCTGCCCGGTCGTCGGTGCCCGCACCTCGGATCGTCAGGCGACGCCGGCGGCGCCGACCGGGTGCGACGTCCGCACCCCGTGCACGCGCAGCGCGCCCTTCGCCGCCATCGCAGCGAGCACCGGGATGCGCCGGTGGCGCAGCGGGTACCACGCCCGCGGCCGGCCGTGCGCGTAGCGGGAGGGGTGCGCGACGATCCGCGCGTCGGCCTCGTGCGCCCCCACCTCGACGCCCAGGGTCGACACGGCACGCCGCGCGAAGCCGACGTGGTCGACGTGGCCGTGCGTGAGCACGAGCGCCGTCACGTCGCGCGGACCCGCACCGAGCAGCCGGACGGCCTCGTCGAGCGCGAGCCACATCGCGGGGAGCCCGCGTCGACGAGCAGCACGCCGACCTTGTCGCGCACGACGTAGCACTCCGTGGCGGCCGCGTGCATCCGGACGACGCCCTCCGCGACGAGCGTGGCCCCGACACCGCTCACCACGGCAGCCTCCCCGGATCGGGTGCGGACCGTCGGGCGTGCCGGTAGGCGGGCAGGCGCAGCGCCGCAGCCCAGCGGTAGGTCGCGAGGCCGCTCGGGCAGTCGAGCACCGGGTCGAACCGCACGTCGTCGTCGGTCGCGGCGCCACCCGGGGCGTCGACCCGCAGCACACCCCACCGGGACCAGGGTCCGCGCAGGCGCGACGACAGCAGCAGGACGTCGAGGCCGCCGTCGGGGCGGGCGGCCGGCCGCGCGGCGATCACGACGGGACCGTCGGGCGAGCGGAACGGCATGAGCGTCGTGAAGGGGCCGTCGACGACGCGGCGGCGCGGCGCGAGCACGAACCGGCTCAGCGACCCCGTCCCGGTCCCCGACAGCAGCAGCGCCTCGGCGCGCCCGCGCCGCTCCCAGCGCACCGCCAGACCGTGCACGTCGGGCCACGGACGGGGCAGCCCCGCGGCGCGGGACAGCCGCACGACCGCGCCACCGCTGAACGTGTCGACCGCCCCCGGCGCGTCGGGGTCGTCGCCGATCCGCAGCGACGCCGGCAGCACGATGCCGCGCGCGTGCAGCGGCCGGCGCCCCGTACGGCGTCCGGCGGCGTCCGCGAGACCGCCCAGGGCCCCGCCGACGCCGTCCGCGACGGCGGTCACCGTCCGCGACCGTGCGCGTCGTCCCGGCTGCGGCGCGACCGCACCGCGATCACCGCGATGATCGCCAGCGTCGCCGCGATGATCCCGAGGATCGCGAACGTCTTCCCCTGCGTGAGGGGGCCGAGCTGGTCCTCGCCGGACTCCTGGTGCGGGCCCGCCCCGCCCTCGCCGTACGTCTGCGTGGGCTCCGGGCTCGGGTCGCTCGTGCTCGGCGTCTCGTCGACCGAGGGGAGCGTGCCGGGCTGCTCGACCGAGGGGTCGTCGGTCGCGGCGACCGACGCCCGCGCGGTGAGCCCCGTGAGCGCGAGCGCGCCGACGAGCCCGAGGAGCAGCGCGGCCAGCGCGGCCGCGAGCCTGCGGGCGTGCCGCGTCGGGACGCGGAGCGCGGGGGCGGTGCCGTGGGGGTGGGCGACGGGGCGCATGGCTCGACCTTCCGGTGTGCCGGGCAGCCCGCCTCCGGACGTGCCACCACCGTGCGGCGCGCTCGCGCACGCCGCAACCGGGAGCGGCCGGTACGGTCGCGGGCCGCGGTCGTGCCGGCCCGTCCCGTCGGTCGAGGCGCCGGTCGAGCCGTCGGTCGAGCCGTCAGTCGAGCAGGAGCGACGCGAGCGCCGCACCCACGACGACTCCCACGCCCGCGAGCCACACGAGCGTCGGCAGCCGCTGCCAGAACGTGCGCCTCATCGCAGCACCACCCGACCGTCCCGCACGTCGACGTCGACCTCCGGGAGCGGTCGCTGGGCGGGTCCGCGGACGACGTCGCCCGACCGGGCGTCGAACACGCTGCCGTGGCACGGGCAGCGGATCTCGCCGTCCGCGACCTCGCCGACCAGGCAGCCCTGGTGGGTGCAGACCGCGCTGAACCCCTCGACGTCGTCACCGTCCCGGACGAGCACCACCTGGCGGTCGGTGAGGACGAGGCCGCCGCCGTCGGGGACGTCGGACAACGCCGCGAGGACGACACCGTCGCTGTCCCCGCCGTCGTCGCCGTCGTCGGCCCCGTCCTCGGTGTCCGCACCGGTCCCGCCGTCGTCTGCGGCCGGACCGCCGCCCGGCGGGGCGTAGTCGCCGTCCTCGGTGGCCGGCGCGAGCGTGGACATGCCGACGAACCCGACGACGCCGGCCGCGACGGTCACGCCGACCGCCTCGAGCACCTCGCGCCGCCGGTACCCCTCGGACGCCCCCTCCGTCACGCGTGCACCTCCCGCCGTCACACCCGGGGGAGCCCGGGCTGGGTGAAGAACCACAGCGCCGACGTGAACCACACGACGACGAGCAGCGTCGCGACGGTGGCACCCAGCAGGGGCACCACGACGGACGGCAGGCGGGGGAGGCGCAGGGCCAGCATCTTCGCGGCGAACGCGCCGTAGAACAGGCACCCGGCGACGCTGTGCACCAGGACGCGCGACGGCTCGTCCTCGAAGCCCAGCGACCACACGCACTGGAACGCGACGGGCAGCGTGAGCAGGAACGCGACGACGCCGCTCCACCGGTGCAGCAGCGCGACCCAGCCGGGAGCGCCGCCCCGCACGCCGGGCAGCCGACCCCACATCGCGAGCGCGGACAGCACCTGCACGACGACCAGCACGAGCGCGGCGGAGGTGAACCACGCCTTGAGCTGCAGCATCCCGCTGAACCACAGGGTCAGCAGCGACGCGCCGTCGCCGGGGTGCGCGTCCGCGTAGGCGGCGAGCGCTGCGGCGACGCCCAGCCCCAGCGCGGCGACGCCCGCGAGCGACCACTGCCACCGCGCGGTGGCGGACGGCGGGGAGGGTGGCGCCTGCGTCACGCCCATGCGGCCAGCGTCCCGGGCCGGGGGCACCGGTGTCCAGACGTGCCCGGCCGCCGGCGTCCCGACGTGCTGGGGGCACCGCTGTCCGGACGTGGCACCGCCGCGACGCGACGACGGCCGCCCGGTGCGCCCGGACGGCCGTCGTGCGGTGTGCGTCGGTCAGCTCCGGTGACCACCGAGCGGCGGGTTCGCGTTGTGCACGAGCTCGAGCGCCATCTGCGGGAACCACTGGCCGGCCGCCGGGTCGGCGTAGCCGCGGACCGGGTCGACGCCGCCGTCGGGTGCCCAGCGCGTGCACTGGCCGTCGGACTCGCCGGGGATCTTGATCCACAGGTACGCGTCGACGTACGGGTCGCCGGTGCTGGTCGTCGGGCGCAGGCCGAGGCCGCGGTCCGGCGGGTTGCACCACACCTGCGGGTCGCCCTCGGGGTGGTCCGCCGGCGGCGTCCACGGGCCCTGGCCGTTGCGGCTGGTGTCGACGACGGCGTGCTTGAGGACCTCGGGCCCGGCCGGCGGGTTGGCGGCGTTCGTGACGTTCTCGACGTACCACTGGTCCGTCAGGCCCCACGTGCTGAAGTCGTTCGGGTCCGCGGGGTAGTACTGGCTCGCGCAGTAGTCGAAGTGCCCGAGCCGCCAGCCGCCCTCGGCGTCGTTCGTGCCGTACCAGAGGCACTGCGAGATCCAGCTCGCGAACTTCGCCTGACGCTCGCTGAGCTCGTAGTTCGAGACGTTGAGGAAGAAGCCGTCGGCCTTCTCGACGCCCGCCTTGTGCAGCCGGTCGGCGACGTCGCCGACGCCGAGCCACGCCGAGTGGGTGCCGTCGAGGTACAGGCGCACGTTCGGGAGCACCGACAGCCGGTCCACCGCGCCGTTGAGCTGCGCGAACCGGTCGGACGCGGCCGTCGCCGGGTCGGCCTCGGCGGGCTGGCACCACTCGGTCGCGCCGGTGATCGACGTGTACCAGGGGATGATCCCGAGGCCGTCGGGCTCGAGCACGACGATGGCCTCGCTCTTGCCGATGCCCTGCGCGAGCCCGTCGATCCACGCGAGGTACGACGCGGTGTCGAGCGCGCCGCCCGCGGAGTACTGCGCGCAGTCCCGGTACGGCAGGTTGTAGGCCACGATCACCGGGACCGCGCGCTGCTGCTTGGCGCTCCTGACCGTCTTCTCGACGGACTTGCGCACGTCCTTGGGCGTGCCGCTCGTGAACCACACCGCCTGCGGGGTCGCGACCATCTTCGTGACGGCCTTCGCGTCCGCGTACCGGCGGTCCTTCACGAGCTGCTTGATCTGCGCGACCGCGCCCTCGTTGGGCGGGGGCGTGTAGAGCCGGGTCGTCGACGACGGACCACCCGGGCCGGGGCGGCCGTGCGCCGTCGCAGGCGCGGCGGAGAGCAGTGAGAGCGCTACCACGGCGGCGGCCGCGGCGAGCGCTGCGAGGGGCGAACGGGTGTGACGTGCCACGGAAGGCTCCTACGTCGTTGTCGGATGACCGGTGCCGTGCGCGGCGGAAGGGGGTGGACCGCCGTCCCAGGAGCATGACAATCCGGACGGGCGAGGGCAAGGGCCTCGCGCGGGTGATCGTCGCCTCCGACCGTCGGGCGCGGCCCGACCCGGGCCGGGTGGCCGAGCGGGCGAGGAGGAGGACCATCGTGCGCATGGCCGACGACGCACCGCGCACCTGGACCGTCGACGACCACCTCCGGGACGCCGACCCCGCGCACGTCGAGCTCTGGCACCGGGTGGTGGCGCTCGTCGAGGCGTGCGGCCCCGTGACCGTCCTCGCGCACCAGACGACCGTGACGTTCGCCGGGGAGCGGCGCGGCTTCGCCGGGGCCCGCCCGACGCGGCACGGGGTCGACGGCTTCCTCGACATGCAGCGCCCGCTCGGGCCCGACCGCCGGATCCGGCGGGCCTCGCCGTACACGAAGCGTCTGTTCGTGCACCAGTTCCGGGTGACGTCCGCGGACGACCTCGACGACGCGTTCGAGGGCTGGGTCCGCGAGGCCTACGCGGTCGGAGCGGGCGCGCACCTGCGCTGACCGGTCGGACCGCACCGCGGTCGCCTGGCCCGGCCACGCGGTCGCGCCACGGCTGCGCGGCGACCGCCCGCGGGCGGCTCGACGACCCTGCGGCGGCGCCCCCGGCGAGGGTCAGCGCGGGGCGAGCGTCATCGGGACGTGCGGGATGCCGTCCTCGTCGTAGTCGTCGCCCGCACGCGCGAAGCCGAGGCGTCCGTACCAGTCCTCGAGGTGCGTCTGGGCGTGCAGGTGGATCTCGGCGTCCGGGCGGCACAGGGCGATGCCGTGCTCCAGCAGCGCGCGCGCGACACCGCGCCCGCGCGCCGCCGGCGCCGTCGCGACCCGGCCGATGGCGGGTGCGGTGCCGTGCACGCCGAGGACCCGGATCGTGCCCAGCAGGTCGCCGTCGTCGTGCGCCCAGACCAGGAGCGTGTCGTCCAGCAGGTCACGGCCGTCGAGGTCGGGGTAGGCGCAGGCCTGCTCGACCACGAACACGTCGACGCGCAGACGCAGCACCGCGTAGAGCTCCGCGGCGGAGATGTCGGCGGGGGTGCGGGTCTCGACGGTCAGGGTCACCGGGTCAGGGTAGGCGTGCGCCCGCCGTAGGGTGACGACGTGCACCTCCACCGCGACCCGTGGCTCGTCGTGGTCGTCGCCGTCGGCGGTGCGCTCGGCACGCTCGCCCGGTACGGGCTGTCCCACGCGGTGCCGGACCGGGGCGGCGTCCCCGTCGCGACGCTCGTCGAGAACGTCGTCGGCGCGTTCCTCCTCGGGCTCCTGCTCGAGGCGCTCGCGCGCTCCGGCCCCGACACCGGGCGTCGCCGGGTCGCGCGGCTCGGGCTGGGCACGGGCGTGCTCGGGGGCTTCACCACGTACTCGACGTTCGCGCTCGAGGTCGCCGACCGGCTCGCCGACGGGCGGACCGGGCTCGCCCTCGCCTACGCGCTCGCGAGCGTCGTGCTCGGCGTCGCGGCGTGCGCGGGCGGCGTGGTGGTCGGCGCGCGACGTCACCGGGAGGCCGCCGCGTGACGCTGCTGCTCGTCGCGCTGGCCGGCGGCCTCGGCGCTGCGCTGCGCTTCGGCGTCGACGGCGAGATCCGGGCCCGCGTGCCACGGCACCTGCCGGTGTCGACCATCGTGGTCAACGTGACGGGGTCGGCGCTGCTGGGCGCGCTCGTAGCGGCGCACGTACAGGGTCTGCTCCCGGCGACGGTCTACGTCGCGGCGGCCACCGGGTTCTGCGGCGGCTACACCACGTTCTCGACGTCGATGTTCGAGACGGTGCGGCTCGCGCAGGCCGGCGCCTACCGCCTCGCGGTCGGCAACGCTGCGCTCACGCTCGTGCTCGCCGTCGCGGCTGCCGCCGTCGGCTACGGGGTGGTGTCCGGCGTCGCGTGAGGCGTCCCGCTCCCGGCCGCGTGCGTCGCGGCTGCGGGCGGCCCGGCCGGCGGGGGACCGCTGGGCGCGGGACCGGCCGGCGCGGGACCGACCGGCGCGACCGCCCAGGGCGGCCCCGCGGGGCCGGCGGGGCCGGGTCGCGGACCGCGGCGTGGGCGCCCCCCCCCGGCGGCGGGGGCCCGGGCCCGGGGGCCCCCCCCCCCGCCGCGGTCCGCGACCCGGCCCCGCCGGCCCCGCGGGGCCGGCGGGGCCGGGTCGCGGACCGCGGCGGGGGGGGCCCCCCCCGCCGCGGTCCGCGACCCGGCCCCGCCGGCCCCGCGGGGCCGGCGGGGCCGGGTCGCGGACCGCGGCGTCGCCGCCGCCAGCGGGCGGCGGCGACGGTCCCGGCGGTCACCGCCCCCGCGAACGCCAGCCACGGCAGCAGGACGCCGAGCACGACGAGCAGGCCGCGCAGCGTCACCACGAACGACTGCCATCCGACGGCCAGGCCCCCGAGGAACGACGTGGGTCCCGGGGACGCGGCGGGCACGGCACCCGGCCCGACGAGCTCGACCGTGAGCGTCGACAGCGCGACCGCGTCGGCGAGGCGTGCACGCTGCGACTGGAGCTCCTCGAGCCGCGTCTGCCGCTCGGTCAGCGCGTTCTCCGCGGCGACGACGTCCTCCGTGGTCGTGGTGCGTGCGAGGAGGTCGGACATGCGCGCGACCGACAGCTCGAGCCCGCGGATGCGCGCGTCGAGGTCCTGCGCGGCGGCGGTGACGTCCTGCGCGTCGAGGTCGATCTCGTCGATCCGGCCGAGCTCCCGCAGCGCGTCGACGGTGGCCGACACCTCGTCCGCGGGCACGCGGATCGTCAGCGCCGCGGAGCCCGCCCGCTCCTGCGACGCCGCGTGCTCGGACCGGGAGTCGACCCGCCCGCCGCTGCGCTCCGCGAGGTCGACGACCGCGTCCGCGGCGGTGCGTGGGTCGTCGACCGTGAGCCGCAGGACGCCGGTCTGCACGACCTGCCGCTCGCTCTCCGCGGCGTCGGCGTCGCCCGCTGCCACGTCGCCCGGTGCCGCGACGCCCCCGTCGACGGCAGCCCCGTCACCGCCCGCGGACCCGACCTCGGACTGCGCGCCGTCGGCGGCCTGGTCGCCGGCGCCGCCGCCCGAGCACGCGGTCAGCAGCACGGCGGCGGTCGCGACCGAGGCGCCGAGGACGGCCCAGCGGCGAGGGGAGCGTCGGTCCCGGGTGGCGGTCATGGCGGCGACGCTAGGGCGCCACGACGTGCTGCGGGGGCGCGGTGTCCCGATCGTGACGCGGCGGGCCGGATGTGGCCGGATCGTGACGTGCTCGTCACCGGATCGGGGCCCTGACCTGTGCAAGGAAGGGCGCGGCTCTCACACCGACGCGTCGGTGCGGCAGGCCTCACAGGGCGTAGGCGCGCGACGTCCACAGGTGGATCGCCGCGTAGGCGCGCCAGGGGCGCCAGTGCGCGGACGCGGCCTCGACGGCAGCCGTCGAGTCGACGCCGAGCGCGCGCCGCAGCACGACGTCCCCCGCGGGCAGCGCGTCCCGGTCGGCCAGGACCCGCAGCGCGAGGTACTCGACGGTCCAGGGGCCGACCCCGGGGAGCGCGAGCAGCCGCCGACGTGCCTCGACCGGGTCGGCACCGGGGTGCAGGTCGAGCCCGTCGGCGAACGCCTCGGCGACCGCGCGCAGCGACCGCGCCCTGGCGTGCGTGATCCGGACGGTGGACTGGATCTCGGCCGGGTCGAGGTCGGCCAGGTCGTCCGGGCGCGGGAACGCGAGCAGCCCGTCGGGGCCCGGGCGCCCCCAGGCGGCGGCGAGCCGCCCGCCGAAGGTCCGGGCCGCGGCCAGCGACACCTGCTGCCCGAGCACGGTCGTCACGGTCGCCTCGAAGCCGTCGAGGTGGCCGAGGACACGCAGGTGCGGCCGTCGGCGCGCGAGCGGCCCGACCACGGCGTCCTGCGCGAGGACGTCCGCGACCGCGTCGACGTCGTCGTCCAGGCCGAACCACCGACGCGCGACGTCGTCGAGCACCGTCGTCGGGGCGGCGCCGCGCACGACCACGTGGCCGTCGTGCAGGTCGGCGGCGACCGGCACGAGCCGCGTGCCGACGGGGACGAGGCGACAGACGGTGCTCCCGTCGACGGTCTCGACGCCCGGGACGGCGTGGGCGCGCAGGGACGCGAGGAGGGGCGCGGGGTCGACCGCGGCGTGCACGGTCCACGCGTGCGGCGGCCCCAGTGGCGGCAAAGCGGTCACCGCGTGACTGTAGAAGAGAGCACCGACATGGGGTCGAGTGCTGCTGGACGTCCGTCTGAGGTGCGCGCCACGCCAAGCAGTGGTCAAATGGTCTCAGCCGATCCTCCGACGCAGCCGGGGTTCGGCCATCTGCGGATCACGACCGCGAGTCGAGGGCCCAGGCGAGAGCAGGGCCGCCCGTCAGGGTTCAGGAGTGCGCCACGCCTCGTGCCGGCGAGACGCCTCTCGAGCGCCCCGCCCCCGTACGTCGGGGGCGGGGCGCCTGCTTGTCGGCACCCCGGCACGACCTGCCCGGCGCCGTCCGCCCGGCACCGTCCGCCCGGCACCATCCGCCCGGGACCATCCGCCCGGGACGAGGCGCCTACGCCGGACCGCTCGGCCACGCGTAGACCCTCGTCCACCCGCGTCAGGACGCCGCTCGAGCCGGCGCCGCGCGCCCTGCGCAGGTGCGTCCGCGCCCGCCCTCCTACGCTGGCGGGATGCCGCCGACCCTGCCGACCGCGGCCCTGCGCCCCCGCCTGACCGTCCCCGCCCCCGAGGCCACGCCCGCTCCCGACGAGTCCGTCGTCGAGGAGGTGGGCAACGTCGTCGGTCCCGTGCTCGCCGTCGCGGCGGGCGTCGTCGCCGCGTACCTCCTCGCGATGCTCGTGGGCGTGCTCGTCCGGCGCCTCGCGCGCCGCTCGGCCGTCGCGGCCGACCTGACCCGGCGGTCGCGCCGCCCCACCCGGGCCGTGCTGCTCGTCGTCGGCGTCTGGGTCGCGCTGCGGCTCAGCACCGAGCCCGCGCCGTGGCGCGTCACCGTCGAGCACGTGCTGCTCATCCTGCTGATCGTCACGCTCGCGTGGCTGGTCGGGAGCCTCGCGTTCGTGCTCGAGGACGCCGCGCTCGCGCGGTACCGGATCGACGTCGAGGACAACCGGCGCGCCCGGCGCGTGCGCACGCAGGTGCAGCTGCTGCGCCGCATCACCGTCGCCGTGCTCGTGGTCTGCGCGATCGCGGCGATCCTGCTGACCTTCCCGTCGGCGCGGACGTTCGGCGCGAGCCTGCTCGCGTCGGCCGGGCTGCTGTCGATCGTCGCGGGCCTCGCCGCCCAGAGCTCGCTCGCCAACCTGTTCGCCGGGATGCAGCTCGCGTTCACCGACGCGATCCGCGTCGACGACGTCGTGGTGGTCGACGGCGAGTGGGGGCGGATCGAGGAGATCACCCTCACGTACGTCGTCGTGCACGTGTGGGACGACCGGCGCCTCATCCTGCCGTCGACCCACTTCACGACGACGCCGTTCGAGAACTGGACCCGACGCCAGGCCGACCTGCTGGGCACCGTCGAGCTGGACCTCGACTGGGAGGTCCCGGTCGACGCGATGCGCGCCGAGCTGACCCGGCTGCTCGAGGCGACGGACCTGTGGGACGGCCGTGTCGGCATCCTCCAGGTCACGGACGCGGTCGGCGGAGCCGTGCGCGTCCGGGTGCTGGCGAGCGCGCGCGACGCGCCCACGCTGTTCGACCTGCGGTGCTACGTGCGCGAAGGACTGGTGGGCTGGCTCCAGCGCGAGGCGCCCGAGGGGCTGCCGCGGACGCGCTGGGAGGCGCGGGGCCCGCTCGCCGAGCCGCCCGACCGACGCGGCGACGGACGGTCCGACGACGCACGGCCCGGCGACCGCGTGCGGGCCGGCGACCGCGTACGGCCCGACGACCTCCCGCGGCCGGACGAGCCCGCACCGGACGACGGCACCCCGCGCACGCGCCGCGAGCGCGCCCGGGACACCGTCGAGGACACGCTCCTCATGCCACCGGCCGCGCAGGACGCGCGCCTGTTCACGGGCAGCATCGAGGCGCTCGAACGCTCGCGTTCGTTCCAGGGACCCGGTCAGGACGTGTTCGACGAGCGCGAGCAGCACGCGGAGGAGACCGACCCGGGGACGCGCGGGTGACGCGGTCGGGCGACGGGCAGGTCGTCGTCCGGCCGGTGACGCACGAGGGTGTCGTCGCGCACGTGGTGGGGCGGGTTCCCGACGGCGGGCGACGGGTGGTCGTGGTGGACGGTGCCGCGGCGACCGCGCCCGGTGAGCTCGCCGATGCGCTCGTCGCGCCGCTGCGCGCGGCGGGCCGGGCGGCGGTCCGGGTGCGCGTCGTGGACTTCCTGCGGCCCGCGTCGCTGCGGCTCGAGCACGGGCGGCACGACCCCGACGCGTACCTCGAGGACCGCGTGGACGTCGGAGCGCTCGAGCGGGAGGTGCTGACGCCGTTCGTCGCGTCGGGCCGCTACCTGCCGACGCTGTGGGACCCGGTGACGGACCGGGCAACGCGGGCGCCGTACGCGCAGGCGCCCGACGGTGCGGTCCTCGTCCTGGACGGCGACCTGCTGCTGGGGCTCGGCCTGGCCGCCGACCTCACGGTGCACCTCGCGGTGCGGCCCGCGACGCTCGTGCGGCGCACGGCCGACGTCGACGCGTGGACCCTGCCGGCGGTCGACCGCTATGCCGACGAGGTCGCGCCGGAGGACGTCGCGGACGTCGTCGTCCGCGTGGACGACCCGGCGCACCCGGCGCTCGTCGACCGCGGTCGCTGACCGGCGTGCCGTGCCCGCCCGGCGCACGCGGATGCGGACCGGCGCGGCGACCGGTCAGCCGAGCGCGGCGGTGAGTCGACCGGTCAGGCGCAGCACGGCGTCGCGCAGGTCGGGCGGCCCGACGACGCGCAGCGGCACGCCGAACAGCGCGGACATCGCCGCGAGCCCGTCCCACGACCACGCACCCTGCACGAGCCGCGTCCGGCCGCCGCCGAGGTCCTCGACGACCGCGCCCCGGCCGGCCCAGCGGCGCACGTCGTCGGCGGGCATCTCGAGCTCGACCTCGCCGACGCACGGCCACGGCACCGCCTGCCCGAACTTGTCGGCGACGTACGCGGCGACGTCGCCGCCGGGCAGGTCGCGCGGTGCGAACCGCGGACCGGTCGGCGTGCGCGGCGTCATCCGGTCGACGCGGTAGGTGCGCCAGTCGGCGCGGTCGAGGTCCCACCCGACGAGGTACCAGCGGCCGCCCCACGTGACGAGGTGGTGCGGCTCCGCCTTGCGCGGCGGGACGAACGCGTCCGGGTGGCCGCTCTCGGACGAGCCGCCGCCCTCGGACGAGCCGCCGGCGTAGTCGAACCGCAGCACCTCCCGCGCGCGGACGGCGGTGCCGACGGCGAGCAGCACGTCGGCCGCGACCTGCGGCTGGTCGCGGCGCGGAGCGCGCGCGACGGCTGTGACCTGGAGGGCGTCGGCGGCGGCGCGCAGCCGGGCGGGCATGACCTGGCGGACGGTGGTGAGGGCGCGCAGCGCGGCCTCGTCGACGCCCGCGATCCCGGTGGACGCGGTCCGCAGCGCGACGACGAGCGCCACGACCTGCTCGTCGTCGAGCAGCAGCGGCGGCATCTGGCTCCCGGCGTCGAGCCGGTACCCGCCGTCGGGTCCCTTGGTGGCGTGCACGGGGTAGCCGAGGTCGCGCAGGCGGTCGACGTCGCGCCGCACGGTGCGCGGGCTGACGCCGAGCCGGTCGGCGAGCACGTCGCCGGGCCAGTCGCGGCGGGACTGCAGCAGCGACAGCAGGGACAGCAGGCGGGCGGACGGCGTCGACATCTGCTCAGACTGCCACGAGGTAGCGGACAGGATCTGACCGCTATCGCCGGAAGCATGGGTGACGTACCGATCCGGACGACAGGGGAGAGGCCCATGATCCGCACCCGCGGGCTCACGAAGGACTTCGTGGTCAGCCGCACCGAGACCGTGCACGCCGTGCGCGGCATCGACCTGGACGTCGCGCCCGGCGAGCTCGTCGCCGTGCTCGGCCCGAACGGCGCCGGCAAGACGACCACGATGCGCATGCTCACGACGCTGATCCGCCCGACCGCCGGCACCGCGACCGTCGCGGGCGCCGAGATCACCACGGACCCCGCCGCGGTCCGCCGCAGCATCGGCTACGTCGGGCAGGGCAACGGCGCCGGGCACGTGCAGCGCGCCGCCGACGAGATCGTCGCGCAGGGCCGCATCTACGGGCTCGACGCGCGCACCGCGCGCCGCCGTGCCGACGACCTGCTCGACGCGCTCGACCTGCGCCCGCTCGCGCGCCGCAAGGTGTCGGACCTGTCGGGCGGCCAGCGACGCCGGCTCGACGTCGCACTCGGCCTCGTGCACGCGCCGCGCCTGCTGTTCCTCGACGAGCCCAGCACCGGGCTCGACCCGCAGACGCGCGCGAACCTGTGGGACCACATCCTGCGGCTGCGGGCCGAGCGGGACATGACGATCGTCCTCACGACGCACTACCTCGACGAGGCCGACACGATGGCCGAGCGGGTCGTGGTCGTGGACCACGGGCGCGTCATCGCGGACGACACCGCGGACGGCCTCAAGCGCACCCTCGCGGGCGACCGCCTGGTGCTCGAGGTCGCGGGGGACGACGGCCGGCCCGCGGACGTCGGGTCTGCGGCCGCGCGGCTCGCGGAGCTCGTCGCCCGGGTCCCGGGCGCGCGCGACGTCACCGTCGACCGCTCCGCGGTGAGCGCGCGGGTCGCCGACGCGCCCGCGACGGTCCCCGGCGTCGTCGTCGCCGCGTCCGCCGCGGGGATCACGGTCGCGACCGCACAGGCGATCCGACCCACCCTCGACGACGTCTTCCTCGCGCTCACGGGCCGCAGCCTGCGCGACGAGGGCGCACCCCCCGACTCCACCGGCGCCGACCCGGCCGCCGACCCGACCGCCACCGACCCGCAGACCCGGAAGGACGCCGCATGAGCACCGCCACGCTCACCCCGCCCGTCACCACGTCGACCGCCACGCCGGCCGTCCGGCGCTCGTGGTTCTCCGACGTCAGGCTCGTCATGACCCGCGAGCTCCGGCCCGTCGTCCGTGAGCCGTTCTCGGTCGTCTTCGGCCTGGTCCAGCCGCTCGTCTTCCTCGGCCTGTTCGGGCCGCTGCTCGTCGGGTCGGTGGGGGAGCAGGGCCTGTCCGGCGCGGACGTGTGGCAGTGGTTCGTCCCCGCGATCCTCGTCATGACGACGCTGTTCGGCACGTCGACGACCGGCGCGAACCTGCAGCAGGAGATGCAGACGGGCGCGCACGAGCGGATGCTCGTCACCCCGCTGTCCCGCTCGTCGCAGCTCGTCGGGCGCTCGCTCAAGGAGATGGTGCCGCTCACCGCGCAGGCCGTGGTCGTCGTCCTCGTCATGCTGCCGTTCGGCTTCCGCGCGGACCCCGTCGGGGGCGTCGTCGGGATCCTCATGCTCGCCGTCCTGGGCATCGGCATCGGCTCGCTGTCCTACGCGCTGGCCATCGCCGTCCGCAAGCAGGAGTGGATGTTCTGGGTCGTGCAGCAGACGTTCCTGTTCCCGCTGCTCATCCTGTCGGGGATGCTCCTGCCGCTCGAGACCGGCCCGGCGTGGATGCGGGCCGCGTCGACCGTCAACCCGCTGCGGTGGGTCGTCGACGCCGAGCGTGCGCTGTTCGCGGGCGACCTGTCGGCGACGGCGGTCGGGTGGGGCTGGCTCGCGGCGCTGGCGACGGCGGCCGTCGGTCTGGTCGTCGGGGTGCGCACGATCGTCCGCTCGACGGACTGACCTCACGCACCGCGGCCGCCGCGCGTCTTCCCGTCAGGAGGGCGCGCGGCGGTCGCGTGCCGGGGTGTCGGAGGGAGCGGGCAGGATGAGCGGCATGGGTGTGCGGGTGGTCGAGCGGCCGGACGGGCCGACGGTGCACACGGTCGTCGAGTCCGGCATGGGGCTGGTCACGCTGATCGGCGTCGGCGAGGTGCTCACCGGGCTGCTGCTGCCGTCGACGCGCGAGCGCAACGTGACCGCGTCCGGCGAGCACGGCGACCGCGACGACACCGCGCTGACCGCCGCCCGGTCGCAGCTCACGGAGTACCTCGCGGGTGAGCGCCACGAGTTCGACCTCGACGTCGCGCTGCAGGGCTCCGCGTTCCAGGTGCGCGTCTGGGAAGGGCTGCTCCGCATCCCGTACGGCGAGACGTGGTCCTACGGCGCGCTCGCCGCCGACATCGGGTACGACCCGCGCACCTCGTCCCGTGCCGTCGGTGCCGCGAACGGCGCCAACCGCATCGCCGTCGTCGTCCCGTGCCACCGCGTCATCGGCGCGAACGGCACGCTCACCGGCTTCGCCGCCGGCGTCGAACGCAAGCGGTTCCTGCTCGACCTCGAGCGCCCGCCGGTCGCCGCCGACGCGACGCTGTTCTGACGACCCGGCCGACCGGGGCGCGCGAGGATGGCGGCATGACCGCACCCGACGACGACGTCGTCGTCAGCGCCCTCGCCATCAACGTCACGATCCCCGAGCACCTGCAGTGGACCGACGAGCGCCGCGGCGAGGAGTTCCGCCTCCAGACGCTCAACGTGCGCCTGCTCCCGGACGGCACGCTCGCCGCGAAGGCCTACGGCCGACCCGTCGCGGGCGGCCGCGGCGCCTACGTCTCCTTCCACGTCCCGGACCGCCCGGAGCTCCGCGACCTCGTCGCCGCAGCCGCCGACCGCGCCGCCGTCCTCTGGTCGCTGCATCGCGGCCTCGGCTGACGTGCGGCGCACCTCTACCCGTTCGAGCTGGGCCTGTCCACGTCGACGTCATCTCGGGCTGGGGCGCCGGGCCGGTGATGGACCGGGCCCGTCGCGAGGCCGTCCCGCTGTGAGCGGCGTCGACCGCGCGCGCTCCGACGATCGTGTCGCGCACCGGTTGGCCGACCTCGCCCGGATCGGGCGCCTCGTGGCGGCGATCGTCGCCAAGGGGCGCGACGCCTACCTCGACGACGGCGTCGACGGGCAGGTCCTGCGCGCCGCGGGTCGCGAGCAGATCGTCGAGGTCGCGACGGTCGTCGAGACGCTCCCGGCAGAGTTCAAGGCGGAGCACCCGGCCGTCGAGTGGGTCAAGGTGCAGCGCATGCGCGACCTCGTCGCGCACCACGACGACACGGTGAACGACGAGTTCGTGTGGGAGACGCTGCGGACGCGGATCCCCGCGCTGCTCGACGACCTGGGCCTCGCGGGCTGAACGCGGGCCGACCGTCAGGAGCGGCGGTGCGCGCCCTCCGGGAAGGCCGGGGACCAGCGGCGGTAGCCGTCGGCGAGGACCACGGCGTCGGCGTCGGCGGTCGCGACGTCCTCCCAGTGCACGAGGAACGTGCCGCGGTGCCGCCACCGCAGCCAGCGGGCCAGGACCGCTGGTGAGCGGACGTCGGAACGCTCGTAGCCGAGGAACGAGGATCCGGTGCGCGGGCTGACGATCAGCCCGTGCACGCGCGGCTGCACGAGGAGCCCGCCGTCGAGCGGCCCGTCGAGGACCAGGCGCATGTCGACGACGAACCCGAGCGGGTCGCCGGACGGCGAACGGACGGGCGTGTCGAGCAGGTCACTCAGGATCATGGCGGCCTCCCGGGATGCGGCCGACCACGTGGTCGCGGACCCACCGCTCGACCCACAGGACGTCGAGGTCCTCGCCCCGGACGCCGAGCCGGACCGTCGTGCCGACGTCGGTGACGTGCCGCCAGAGGATGCGGTGCAGCCGGGACGCGGGCGGTCGGCCGCCGAAGATCCGGGTCGCGAGGACCGGCCCGGACAGGAGCGCGACGACGTGGACGGGGGTGTCGCCCGTGAGCGGGCCGGACGTGCCGGCGGGCGGGGCGAGCTCGAGGTCGTCGACGGTCGCGACCTGGAGGTCGTCGACGTCGAGCGTCTGCCGGTCGAGCAGGTGCAGGCGGGCGTCGAGGACGCGTCCGGCGGGGCGCGGTCCCACCGGGAGCGGCTCGGACGGGTCGTGGGGGAGCGCCGAGCGGCGCACGCGTGGGCTCATGACCCGCCTCCGGTGGCGATGAGCAGCGGGATCGCCGCGAGGGACGCGACGAGGATGATGACGAGGTAGACGAGCGCGAGCGCGTTCGTCGCGCGCCCGTTGACGTGCTTCCCCATGTACTCGGGGTCGTTCGCGACGAGCAGGATCGGCAGGTAGGTGAGCGGCAGCGCGACGGCCGAGAAGACGACGGAGAACTCGGTCACGCGGATCGGGTCGACGCTCGTCATGAGGACGAGGACGGCGACCAGCAGCGCGATGATCATCGTGAGGTGGAACCGTGCGGCGTGCGACGGCCGGCGGTACTTGCCCCACGACCAGCCGAAGAACTGCGCGAGCGTGTACCCCGACGACAGGCCGGTCTCGAGTGCGGCGCCGAACGTCGCGGCGACGATGCCGACGAGGACGACGGCGAGCGCGAGCTTGCCGCCCGCGAGCGCGACGGGCAGCACGATCTGCGACAGCGACGACACCTCGACCGAGTGCGGCAGGAACACGACGGCCGCGCAGGCGGCGATCGCGATCGACAGGACCCCGCCGAACGGGAAGCCCACGAAGACGTTGACGCGCGACTGCGCGACGTCCTTGACGGTCCACCGCTCCTCGCGCGCGCCGGACGAGAAGAAGAACACCTCGTACGGCGTCATCGCGGCGCCGAACAGCGCGATCGCGTAGTACCAGTAGAGCGCGGGCCCCTCGTCGCCGGGCACGGTCGGCGAGAGCGCCTGGTCGGCGAGCTCGGACCAGTCCGGGCCGAGCAGGAACAGCGCGACGGCGAACACGACGAGCGTGAGCCCGAGCAGGCCGGTGACGTTCTCCAGCACCGAGAACTTGGTGCGCCAGATGACGAGCCAGACGGCGAGCGCCGCGACCGGGATCCACAGCCGCGGCTCGACGCTCGACGCGAGCTGCAGCGCGAGCGCGATGCCGCCGACCTCCGCGGTGAGCGTGAGGAGGTTGATGAGGAACGACGCGACGAGGTTCGCGCCGGCCGTGCGGGGTCCGAGGCGCTCGCGGATGATCTCGAACGTCGCGCGCTCGGACACGGCGGCGACGCGGCCCGACATCTGCGCGAACAGGCAGATCCCGATGACGCCGACCACGACGACCCACGCGAGGTTGAGCCCGAACCTCGAGCCCACGACTGCGTTGGTCACGAGGTCGCCGATGTCGAGGAAGCCGCCGATCGCGGTGAGCACGCCGAGCGCGACGCCGAGCAGACGCTTCACGACGCCTGCTCCAGCGCGGTGGTGAGGTCGTCGACGGTCGTCGCGGCGTCGTCGAGCGCGGCCGTCACCTCGTCGACCGAGCCGCCGGCGCCCGTCGCCCACGCGCGCGCCGCCGCGACCGCGGCCTCGGCGTCGTGCACGGCCGCGAGCGCCTCGGCCTGCTGGTCCCTGCCGGGACCGGGTGCGGGGACGAGCGTCGCGACGGCTCCGGCGGCGTCCTGGAGCACGGTGAGCTGGTCGAGCAGCGCCGTGTCGACGGTCGAGGCGGTGGCCCGGTCGCGGTCGAGGAGGTCGGTCGCGACGAGCGCCGTCTGGACCGCGGACGTGACGGGGGCGAGCGCGTCGGCGAGCGCGCGGGCGTCGTCGGCCGACGTCTGCGTCGACGGCACGGCGCACCCGGCGAGCGTGGCCGCGACGAGGAGCGCACCGAGGCCCGCGCGGCGTGGGACCTGCATGGACGCATCGTGACGCCCGGTCGTCGGGGGCGCACGCGGAGCGGTCGGGTGCTCGCCGGTCGGTCGGGTTCGTGCCCGTCGGGCTCGCGTCCGCTCGAGATGCGCCATGCCGCGCACGGTGTGACCGTGGCTGGATGACGACCCCCGACGACACCCCCACCACCCCCGACGGCACGCTGCCGCCCGACGACACCAGCACCCCGACGGCCCGGTCCGTCGAGGGCGAGACGCCCGACCCGGACGCCGACCCCGGCATGCTGAACCCGCGGACCGGCGCGTCCGCGTCCGGCGAGGAGGGCACCGGGTACGACGACCCCGACGCCGACCCCGCCAACCTCAACCCGCGGGAGGGCTGAGCATGCGGGCCCTCACCTGGCAGGCCCGCGAGAAGGTGTCGGTCGAGACGGTGGCCGACCCGACGATCCAGGAACCGACGGACGCGATCGTCCGCGTGACGTCGACCGCGATCTGCGGGTCCGACCTGCACCTGTACGGGTTCCTGGGGGCGTACCTCGACAAGGGCGACATCCTCGGCCACGAGGCGATGGGTGTCGTCGAGGCCGTGGGGCCGGGGGTCCAGAGCCTGCGCGTCGGCGACCGCGTCGTGGTGCCGTTCGGCATCGCGTGCGGCACGTGCTTCATGTGCCGCCGCGGGCTGCAGTCGCAGTGCGAGACGACGCAGGTGCACGAGCAGGACAAGGGCGCCGCGCTGTTCGGCTACACGTCGTTGTACGGGAGCGTCCCAGGTGGTCAGGCGCAGTACCTGCGCGTGCCGCAGGCGCACTACGGACCGGTCGTGGTGCCCGACGACGGGGAGCCCGACGAGCGCTACCTGTACCTGTCCGACGTGCTGCCCACGGCCTGGCAGGCTGTCGAGTACGCCGACGTCCCCGCGGGAGGCAGCGTCCTCGTCGTGGGGCTCGGCCCGATCGGCCAGATGGCCGCGCGGATCGCCCGGCACCGCGGCGCGGCGCGCGTGATCGGCGTCGACCTCGTCCCGGAGCGCCTGGACATGGCGCGCCGCCACGGCATCGAGGTGGTCGACGCGCGCGAGGACGTGCTCGAGGCGGTGCGCGAGCTCACCGAGGGCCGCGGTGCGGACGCGGCGATCGACGCCGTCGGCATGGAGGCGCACGGCTCGCCGGTCGCCGCGGGGGCGCAGCGCGCCGCCGTCGTCCTGCCGGACGCGGTCGCGCGGTCGTTCATGGAGAAGGCGGGAGTCGACCGGCTCGCCGCGCTGCGCACCGCGATCGAGTGCGTGCGGCGCGGCGGGACGGTGTCGGTGTCGGGCGTCTACGGCGGCGCGGTCGACCCGTTCCCGCTCATGGACATCTTCGACCGGCAGCTCACGTTCCGGTTCGGTCAGGCGAACGTGCGCCGGTGGACCGACGCGATCCTGCCGCTCGCGGCCGACCCGACCGACCCGCTCGGCGTGCTCGACCTGCGCACGCACCGCGTGCCGCTCGAGGACGCGCCGGGCGCGTACGAGATGTTCCAGAAGAAGGAGGACGGCTGCATCAAGGTCGTCCTGGACCCGGGCGCATGAGTCGAGGCGGGGGCGTGGCATGAGGGTCGTCGTGGTGGGTGCCAGCGGGAACGTCGGCACCGCGGTGCTGCGGCGGCTGCGGGACGACGGGACGGTGACGTCGGTCGTCGGGATCGCACGCCGCACGCCGCGCACCACGCCACCCCCGCCGTACGACGTCGCGTCGTGGGTGCCCGTCGACATCGGGGCGCGCGTGCCGGACGACGAGGTCGTCGCGGACCTGGCCCGCGCGTTCGCGGGTGCGGACGCCGTCGTGCACCTCGCGTGGGCGATCCAGCCGAGCCACGACCGGCGCCGGCTCGCCGAC
This sequence comes from Cellulomonas algicola, assembly GCF_019024305.1. Taxonomy (NCBI): domain Bacteria; kingdom Bacillati; phylum Actinomycetota; class Actinomycetes; order Micrococcales; family Cellulomonadaceae; genus Cellulomonas; species Cellulomonas algicola. The sequence goes on from NZ_JAHKSJ010000017.1 coordinate 63,919, forward strand.
GTCAACGTCACGGGCACGCGGCGCGTGCTCGAGGCCGTGGTCCGGGCCGGGGTGCCGCACGTCGTCGCCGCGTCGTCGGTCGGCGCGTACGCGCCGGCCCCGGACGACGTCCCGCGGTCGGAGGGCTGGGCGACCGACGGCGTGCGCAGCTCGCAGTACAGCGTCGACAAGGCCGCGCAGGAGCGGCTGCTCGACGAGTACGAGGAGACGCACCCCGACCTGGCCGTCGCGCGGCTGCGGCCCGCGCTGATCTTCCAGCGCGCCGCCGGGCACGAGATCACCGGGCTGTTCCTCGGCCCGTTCGTGCCCGAGCGCCTCCTCGGCGGCAAGGTGCCCGTGCTGCCGTGGCCCGCGGGCGTCCGGCTCCAGGCCGTGCACGCCGACGACGTCGGCTCGGCGTACCGCGAGGCCGTCGTGCGCCAGGTGCGCGGCGCGTTCAACATCGCCGCGCCGCAGGTCCTGCACGCCGAGGACGTCGCACGCGTCGTCGGCGGCGAGGACACCCCCGTGCGCGAGGTGCCCGTGCCCGTCGTCCGGGCGGCCCTCGCGACCGCGTGGCACGCGCGCGTCGTGCCGGTCGGCCCGGGGTGGCTCGACATGGCGGTCAACGCGCCGATCCTCGACACGTCGCGCGCCGAGCGCGAGCTCGGCTGGCGCGCGTCGTGGTCCGGCGTCGACGCGCTGCGGGACGTCGTCGAGGGCATGGTCGACGGCGCGGGCACCGCGAGCCCGCCGTTGCTGCCGCGCCGCCTCCCGCGCCGGCGCTGACCACCACGTCGGGCCGTCGCGCCGCGACCTCGTCGGGCAGGATCGACGCATGACGCCTGACCTCGCCCCCGAGCGGCACGTCTACGGCAACCCGGACGCCCCCGTGACGATCCTCGAGTTCGGCGACCTCGAGTGCCCGTACTGCCGGGCCGCCGCGCCCGAGCTCCGGGAGGTCGTCGACACGTCCGACGGGCTCGCCCGGCTCGTGTGGCGGCACTTCCCGCTGTTCGAGGTGCACCCGTACGCGCTCACCGCCGCGCTCGCGTCGGAGGCCGCGGCGAGCGTCGGGCGGTTCTGGGACCTGCACGCGGTGCTCCTCGCGCACCAGGACCGCCTCGCCGAGCCCGACCTGCGCCGGTACGCCCGCGACCTCGGCATCGACCCCGCGCTCGTCGCGGGCGAGGCGGCGCAGGCGTTCGCGCCCGCCGTCGAGTCCGACTACCTCGCCGCGGTCGAGCAGGGTGTCCGCGGCACGCCGACCATCCTCGTCGACGGCGTGGTGCAGGCCGGCAAGCCGCAGGTCGAGACGCTGCGCGCCGCGGTCGTCGCGGCTGCGCGGCGCCGCGGCATCCCCGTCTGACCGCGGCGGCGACGGTCCCGCCGCACGCGCCCGCCCGGCCCCCGGGCGTCGTCCGGTGCGTCCCCGGCCGTCGCCCGGCGCACCCGCGCGACCTGCGGCAGCATGGCCCGGTGACCACCGACGCCGCCCTGCCCGTCCCTCGTACCGCCCTCGTGACCGGCGCCGGCCGCGGCATCGGCCGCGGCGTCGCGCTCGGCCTCGCACGGGCGGGCTGGGCCGTCGCGCTCGTCGGACGGACCCGGGCGCACCTCGACGCCGTCGCGGAGGAGGTCGCGGAGACGGGGGCGCGCGTGACGGTCGCCGCGGGGGACCTGATCGACGCGACCGCCGTCCTCGACGCCGTCGCGCGCGTCGAGACCGCGTTCGAGGACCTCGGCGGTGTCGGCCTGCTCGTCAACAACGCGGGCGTCATCGAGCGCGCCGAGGTGCCGTTCGCCGACGACGACGTCGAGGACACGTGGCGTGTCGTCGAGACCAACGTGCGCGGGCCGCTGCTGGTCACGCGTGCCGTGCTGCCGGGCATGCTCGCGCGCGGCGGGGGACGCGTGCTCAACATGAACTCGGGCGCGGGCGTCAACCCCGGCGGCGCGTACACCGGCTACTACGTCAGCAAGGGCGCGCTCGCGCGGCTCACGACGATGCTCGACGCGCAGTACCGCGACCACGGCCTGCGCGTGCTCGACCTCGCCCCCGGTGTCGTCGCGACGGACATGACGGGCGGGATGCCCGCGCACGACGGGCGCACCGCGTGGACGCCCGTCGAGGACGTCGCGGAGCTCGTGCGCGCGTTCGGCGACGGCGAGCTCGACGACCTGTCGGGCCGGTTCGTGCGCGCAGGCGCCGACACGCCCGCCTCCCTGCGGGCCGCCGCCGAGCGGCTGCTCGCGACCGACGCGCGGCGGCTGCGGCTGCCGACGTGGGGCGAGGACGACCCGCTCGCCTGACCCCCGCGCCGAGGCTCCGGCCGGGCGGCTGACGGGCGACGGTCCGGCCAGCGGCTCGTGGGCGTCACTCCGGCGCGCGCCACGGCAGCGGCGGCAGCGCGGGCGGGGGACCGTCGGTCGCGGGCGAGCACAGCGGCAGCTTCTCGCCGAGCCAGCGCAGCAGGACCGACCCCGCGACGGCGGCGACGAGCGAGCCTGCGAGGATGCCGATCTTCGCCTCCGACAGCACGTCCGGCTGGTCGCCGAACGCGAGCTGGGCGATGAACAGCGAGATGGTGAACCCGATGCCCGCGAGCACCGCGCCGCCGAGCAGGTGCCCGTACCGGACGCGCCCGGGGAGGTCGCCGAGCCCGGCGCGGATCGCGAGGGTCGAGGCTCCGGTGATGCCGACCGCGTTCCCGACGACGAGCGCGACCGCGACGCCGATCGTCACGCGCGAGCCCGCCGCGTCGGACAGCGTCTGCGCGTCGAGCACGACGCCCGCGTTCGCGAGGCCGAACAGCGGCACGACGAGGTACGCGGACCACGGGTGCAGGATCCGCTGGAGGCGGTCGCTCGTCGGGACCGCCGCGCGCGCGGCGAGCTCGGCGAGGTGCTCGCGCTCGGCGGTCGTGTCGTCGACCAGGTCACCCGCGTAGACGGGGACGGCCTCGACCTGCTCACGCTGCGGGACGGTCGCCGGGACCAGGAGCCCGACCAGCACGCCCGCCAGGGTCGCGTGCACGCCGGACGCCTGCACGGCCATCCAGAGAGCGACGCCCGCGAGCACGTACGGCGTGAGCTGCCAGACCCGCAGCCAGCGCATGACGGCCATGCCGACGACGACGAGCGCCGCGACGCCGAGCGCCGCGAGGTCGACGTCGTCGGAGTAGAAGACCGCCATGACGGTGATCGCGCCGATGTCGTCGACGATCGCGAGCGTCAGCAGGAACAGCCGCAGCCGGTCGGGGCAGCGCGGCCCGAACAGCGCGAGCACGCCGACCAGGAACGCGGTGTCGGTCGACATCACGACGCCCCAGCCGTGCGCCGCGTCCGTCCCGGCCGTGAACGCCAGGTAGATGAGCACGGGCACGAGCAGCCCGCCGAGCGCGCCGAGCGCGGGCACCGCGACGGTCCGCCGGTCGCGCAGCTCGCCGCTCGTCGCCTCGCGGGAGATCTCGAGCCCGACCACCGCGAAGAACACCGCCATCGCGGCGTCGTTGACCCAGTGGTGCAGGTCCAGCTCGAGCGACATCGACCCGATGTGGAAGCCCGCCGTCGTCTCCCAGAGCGCCTCGTACGCGTCAGCCCAGGCGCTGTTCGCCCAGACGAGCGCGAGCACGGTCGCGGCGAGGAGCGCGACGGCGCTGCCCGCCTCGGTGGACAGGAAGCGGCGCACGGACGGGTTGAGGGCGGGGACGCGGACGCGCAGCGCCGGCCCGGGCGTCGTGGGGGGAGCCGTCACCGGCCCAACGTCGCAGGTGCGGCGGCCCGACCGCAATCCGGGCCCGGTGCGCGGGCGCTGGCGCACGGGCGGTGCGCCGGGCTGCTGGTACCGCCGCGCGAGCGGGGCGCCAGGCTGCTGGTACCACGGCGCGGGGGAGTGCGGTCGGCGTCGGCCACGGCGTCGCCGTCGGGGTTGGGCCGAACCGGTGGTCCTGGCTCAGGACGGCCTCGCGCGCGAGCGCCCGACGCTAGGGTCCGTCCGTCCCGCCGCCGAGGAGCCTCCCATGACGACCCCCGCGTCCCCGCCCGCCGCCTGGTACCCCGACCCGCACGACGCGGCGCAGCTGCGGTGGTGGGACGGCGGCCGCTGGACGGAGCACGTCGAGCCGCGACCCGCGACGGCGGCCGTCGCGCCCGGGTTCCCCGCCGCCGGACCGGCCGCGCCGACCGCGGCGACGGCCGTCGTCCCGCAGGTCGCGGCGGCGCAGACGTGGGGCCCGCAGCAGACCGGCTGGTCCGCCACCCCGGCGGCGACGAGCCCTGTGTCGACCGGCCCCGCGAGCTTCGGCGGCCGGTACTCGTCGGGGGCCGCGGGTGGCTCGTACGCCCCGGCGTCGACGGTGAGCGGGTACGCGCCCGCGTCGGGCGTCGGCGGCTACGCGCCCGGTGGTGCGTCCGGCCGTGTCCCGGCGAACCCCGCACCGTGGGGCGGGGCGCCCACCGCGCCGGGTGCGCCGTGGGGCGCGCCCGTCGACACGACCAACACGTTCGCGACGTGGGCCCTGGTCGCCGGGGTCGTCGTGCTCGTGATCATGCTGTTCACGCCCTACGTCGTCGCGTCGGGGCTCGCGATCTGGGTCGGGGCGAAGGGTGTGGCGAGGGCGCGCGCGATCCGGCGGGACGGGCACCCCCACGGCGGTCGGGATGGCACGGTCGATCGTCGGGCTGTGCCTGTCGGTCGGTGCCGCGCTGCTCTACCTGCTGTCGCTCGGTCTGGAGATCTCCCTCGGGATGTGACTCAGAGGTGCTTCTCCGGGTCGCCCATGAGCTGGGCGACGTGGTCGGGCACGTACGTCGACAGCTCGCGCGGGGGGCGCTGGTAGCCGTTGGACGCGGCGGGCCGGTCGGGCAGGTGCACCTCCTCGTGCGGCACGTCCGTGTACGGGATCGTCGACAGCAGGTGCGACATCATGTTGAGCCGCGCGTGCTTCTTGACGTCCGACTCGACGATGTACCACGGGCTCGAGGGCACGTCGGTGTGCACGAGCATCTCGTCCTTGGCGCGCGAGTAGTCCTCCCACCGGCTGATGGACTCCAGGTCCATCGGGCTCAGCTTCCACTGCCGGACGGGGTCGTTCAGGCGTGACTTGAACCGCCGCAGCTGCTCCTGGTCGGACACGGAGAACCAGTACTTGCGCAGCAGGATCCCGTCCTCGACGAGCATCTGCTCGAAGATCGGCGTCTGCCGCATGAACCGCGAGTACTCCTGCGGCGTGCAGAAGCCCATGACCTTCTCGACGCCCGCGCGGTTGTACCAGGACCGGTCGAACAGCACGACCTCGCCCGCCGCCGGCAGCTGTGCGACGTAGCGCTGGTAGTACCACTGGCCCTTCTCGCGCTCGGTCGGGGTGGGCAGCGCCGCGATGCGCACGACGCGGGGGGAGAGGTACTCGCTGATCCGCTTGATGGTGCCGCCCTTGCCGGCCGCGTCGCGTCCCTCGAAGATCACGACGACCCGTGCCCCGGTGTGCCGCACCCACTGCTGGACCTTGACGAGCTCGGCCTGGAGGCGGAACAGCTCGGCTTCGTAGACGTCGTTCGAGATCTTCCCGTCGTGGCGCTTGGCGCCCTTGCCCTTCTTCGCCATGACGGGACGTTACTGCTGGTGAGCGCTGCGCGCGGCTCGACCGCCCGAGATCCGCTGCTGCGGCACAGGAGGCGTGACTGTTCCGCAGATGCGGACTATCATGGCGGGTCGTGACGCGTTTCCGGATCAGTGAGGCCGCCGAGCTGCTCGGCGTCAGCGACGACACCGTCCGACGCTGGGTCGACGCGGGCGTGCTGGTGGCCGCCCCCGACGACGCCGGGCGCGCGACCGTCGACGGTGCAGCGCTCGCGGTCGTCGCCGTCGAGCGGGCGCACGCGCCCGCCGACCCCGCGTCGCACGGCACGTCCGCGCGCAACCGGCTCCCAGGGCTCGTCACCCGTGTCGTCACCGACACCGTCATGGCGCAGGTGGAGATGCAGTGCGGCCCGTTCCGGGTCGTGTCCCTCATGTCCAGCGAGGCGGTCCGCGACCTCGGCCTCGAGGTCGGGTCGCTCGCGGTCGCGGTCGTGAAGGCGACGACGGTCGTCGTCGAGACGTCGGGAGGAAGTCGATGACACGCAGTCGAGGCACCCGCGCACTCGTCGGAGCCGTCGTCGCGCTCGTCGCGGTCGCCGGGTGCTCGGCCGCCGAGCCCGAGTCCCCGGCGACCGGGGCGAGCGGGTCGGCCGACGCCCTCAGCGGCACGCTCACCGTGTTCGCGGCCGCGTCGCTGAAGGGCGCGTTCGACGAGCTCACCGCCGACTTCGCGGACGCGCACCCCGGCGTCGACGTCCAGCCCACCACCTACGACGGGTCGTCCACGCTCGCGACGCAGCTCGTCGAGGGCGCTCGCGCCGACGTGTTCGCGTCCGCCGACGAGACGACCATGGGCACGGTCGACGACGCGGGCCTCGTCGAGGGGGCGCCGACGCTGTTCGCGACGAACACGCTCCAGATCGTCGTGCCCGCCGGCAACCCGCACGGGATCGCGTCGCTCGCCGACCTCGCCGCGCTCGCGTCGTCGGGCGGTCGCGTCGTGCTGTGCGCCGCGCAGGTGCCGTGCGGCGCCGCGGCGCGGAAGGTCCTCGACGCCGCCGGCGTGGCCCTGACGCCCGCGAGCGAGGAGCAGAACGTCACCGCCGTGCTCACCAAGGTCGTCGCGGGGGAGGCCGACGCCGGGCTCGTCTACCGCACCGACGTGCTCGCCGCCGGTGACGACGTCGAGGGGATCGACGTCGACGAGGCCGCGGACGTCGTGAACCGGTACCCGATCGCGGTGCTCGGCACGGGCTCCCGCTCCGCGCAGGACGCCGAGGTCGCCCAGGCGTTCGTCGACCTCGTGCTCTCGGACGCCGGTCAGCAGGTGCTCGCCGACCGGGGGTTCGCCGCGCCGTGACAGCCGCGTGGGCCGAGCGGGTGCCGGCGTCCCGGACGGCCGACCACCGCGCGGCGAGCGTCACCCCGCTGCTGCTGAGGCTGCCGGCGGCGCTCGCGCTGGGTCTGCTCGTGCTCCCCGTCGTCGCGCTCGTCGTGCGCGCCGACTGGGGGTCGCTGCCCGCCGACGTCACGTCGCCCGAGGCGCTGTCCGCGCTCGGGCTGTCGCTCGTGACGTCGACCGCGTCGACCGTCGCCTGCCTGCTGCTGGGTGTGCCGCTCGCCGTGGTGCTGGCCCGGTCCCGCGGGTGGACGGCCGACGTGCTGCGCGCGCTCGTCACGCTCCCGCTGGTCCTGCCGCCGACCGTCGGGGGCATCGCGCTGCTGTTCCTCCTGGGCCGTCGCGGGCTGCTCGGGCAGGCGCTCGACACGTGGTTCGGCGTGACCATCCCGTTCACGACGCTCGCCGTCGTCATCGCGCAGACGTTCGTCGCGATGCCGTTCCTCGTCCTGGGCGTCGAGGGCGCGCTGCGGACGGTCGGCACGCGCTACGAGACGGTCGCCGCGACCCTGGGCGCGGGCCGGTGGACCGTGCTGCGCCGCGTGACGCTGCCGCTCGTCGCGCCGGGCCTGGTCAGCGGCACGGTGCTGTGCTTCGCGCGGGCGCTCGGTGAGTTCGGCGCGACCGCGTTGTTCGCGGGCAGCACCGCGGGCGTCACCCGGACGATGCCGCTCGCGATCTACGCCGCGTTCAACGGCGCGGGCGTCTCGCAGGGCACCGCCGTCGCCCTGTCGCTCCTCCTGGTCGCCGCCGCGGTCGCCGTGCTGCTCGCGGCGCGCGCATGGCGACCCGGGCGGGCGGCGTGAGCGGGGTACCCGGGCCGGCCGGCGCGCGCGGGTTGCCGGGTCCGTCCGGGACGCTCGTGGCGGACGTCCGCGTGCGGCGCGGGGCCTTCGCGCTCGACGCCGCGCTGCACGTCGAACCCGGCACGGTCGTCGCGGTGCTCGGCCCGAACGGTGCGGGCAAGTCGACGCTCCTCGACGTCCTCGCGGGCCTGCTCGTCCCGGACGACGGCACCGTCCGGTCGGGGGAGCGGGTCCTCACCGACGTCCCTCCCGGCGGCCGTGCGACGGTCGTGCGTCCCGAGCGCCGGTCCGTCGGGCTGCTCGGCCAGGACCCGCTCGTCTTCCCGCACCTCAGCGCACGCGAGAACGTCGCCTTCGCGGTGCGGGCGCGCGGCGGCGCGAGCGCACGGTCGGCACGGGCCGAGGCGGACGAGTGGCTCGGCCGCGTCGACCTGGCCGGGCTCGCCGACCGGCGGCCGACCGCGCTCTCGGGCGGGCAGCGCCAGCGCGTCGCGCTCGCGCGTGCGCTCGCCGCGCACCCCGCGGCACTGCTGCTCGACGAGCCGTTCGCGCAGCTCGACGTCCGGACCGCCGCGGCACTGCGGGACGTCGTCCGGCAGCAGGTCCGCGCCACCGGGACCGCCACGGTGCTGGTCACGCACGACGCGGTCGACGCGCTCACGCTCGCCGACGAGGTGCTGGTCCTCGTCGACGGCACGGTCGTGGAGCGCGGTCGGCCCGTCGACGTGCTCGCCGACCCCGCGCACCCGTTCACGGCCGCGCTGGGCGGCACGAACCTCCTCCTCGGCACGGTCGCCGACGACGCGTCCGGCCCGGCGGTCGTCACGGCCGACGGCCTGCGCGTCCCGTGCCCCCCTGGCCTCCGCGCCGGCACCCTCGCCCGGCTGACCTTCGCGCCGTCCGCGGTGGAGGCGCACCGGGCCGCGACGGCGCACGAGCCCGCGACGGGCGTCGTGCGCTGGGAGACCCGCGTCGTCGACCTCGAACCGGGGACGACGGGCGTGCGGGTCCGGACCAGCGGGGACGTCCTGGTCGACGTCCGCCCGGCCGACCTCGCCGTGCTCGACCTGCAGGTCGGCGCACCGCTCGTGCTGTCCGTGCCGCACACCGAGCAGCGCCTCCGCCCGCTGAGCTGACGCGGCCGCGACCTCACAGCCGCGTCCGGCACCCCGTGCGGGAACTGTTCCCGCCGCGCAACGCGGCCGGTGGGCGGGACGAAACATGCCGTTCGTAGCGTCGCCTGCGTCCGAGCCCCCATCCCTCCCGGAGGTCCCCATGGCGACACCGCTCGCGACCCCCGACGCCGAGGCGTCGACCACGACCACCACCGGCGCGACCCCCGTCGCGACCGGTGCGCCGCTCACCGTCCGCCCCGGCCGCTGGATCGACGGCTGGAACCCCGAGGACACCGCCCAGTGGCGCTCGGTCGGCAAGGCGATCGCGGCGCGCAACCTCGGCCTGTCGATCTTCGCGGAGTTCCTCGGGTTCGCCGTCTGGGCGCTGTGGAGCATCGTCGTGCCGCGGCTGCCCGCCGCGGGCTTCGACCTGACCGTCGACCAGATGTTCTGGCTGATCGCCGTGCCGAGCCTCGTCGGCGCGTCGCTGCGCATCCCCTACACGTTCGCGGTCCCGCTGTTCGGCGGGCGCAACTGGACGATCGTGTCCGCGCTCCTGCTCCTCGTCCCCACGAGCGCGCTCGCGATCGCGGTGCAGAACCCCGAGACGTCGTTCGGCGCCCTGCTCGGCATCGCGGCGCTCGCGGGCGTCGGTGGCGGCAACTTCGCGTCGTCCATGGCGAACATCTCGTTCTTCTACCCCGAGGCGGAGAAGGGCCGGGCGCTCGGGCTGAACGCCGCGGGCGGCAACATCGGCACCGCCGCGGTGCAGTTCGCGGTGCCGCTCGTCGTCGTCGGTGCGGCCGGCCTGCAGCTCGAGCGTGCGGGGCTCATGTTCATCCCGCTCGCGATCCTGGCCGCGTTCCTCGCCTGGCGGTTCATGGACAACCTGTCGAACGCCAAGGCCGACCCGCGCGCGTACGGCGTCGCGACGCGCGACAAGCACACGTGGATCATCTCGTTCATCTACATCGGGACGTTCGGCTCGTTCATCGGGTTCTCCGGGGCGTTCCCGACGCTGCTCCAGGCCCAGTTCCCCGAGGTGACGCTCTCGATCGCGTTCGCCGGGGCGCTGGTCGGCTCGGTCGCGCGGCCCGTCGGCGGCATCCTCGCGGACCGGTTCGGCGGCTCGACCGTCACGATCGCCGCCTTCGCGGTCATGGCCGCGGGGACCGTCGGCGTGATCGTCGCCCTGCGGGCGCACCACTTCCTCGGCTTCTTCCTGTCGTTCCTGCTGCTCTTCGTGGCGACGGGCGCGGGCAACGGCTCGGTCTACCGGATGATCCCCGCGGTGTTCCGGTTCGGCGCGACCGACGAGACGCGTGCGAGCCGCGCGAAGGCCGCGGCGGGCTGCATCGGCATCGCGGGCGCCGTCGGCGCGATCGGCGGGTTCCTCGTGCCCCGCGGGTTCGCCGTCTCGACGTCACTGACCGGAAACATCCAGGCGGCACTCTGGGTGATCGTCGGGACGTACGCGGTCATGGCCCTCACCACGTGGGCGGTCTACCGGCGCCGCGGCTCGGCCTTCGGCTCCACCGTCATCTGACCCTGCCCCCGGCCCCGGAGGACATCCCAGCGTGACGGCGATCGCGACCGCGCAGCACGAGCACACGGCGACGACCCAGGTCGCCACCGTGTGCTCGTACTGCGGTGTGGGCTGCGGCCTGGTGCTCGACGTCGTCGACGACGGCACGGGCCGCACGGTCCGCAGGGCGAGCGGTGACAAGACGCACCCGGCGAACCACGGGCGGCTGTGCACCAAGGGCGCGACGACGGCCGACCTGCTCGCGGCGGGCGGGCGGCTGTCGACCGCGCTCGTGCGGCCCGAGCGCGGGTCGGAGCCCGTCCCGACGGGCGTCGACGAGGCGGTCGCGACCGTCGCGCGGCGGTTGCGCGAGATCGTCGACCGGGACGGGCCCGACGCCGTCGCGCTGTACGTGTCGGGGCAGATGAGCATCGAGGCGCAGTACCTCGCGAACAAGCTCGCCAAGGGGTACCTGCGCACCAACCAGATCGAGTCGAACTCGCGGCTGTGCATGGCGAGCGCGGGCACCGGCTACAAGCTGTCGCTCGGCTCGGACGGCCCGCCCGGGTCGTACGACGACCTCGACCACGCCGACGTGTTCCTCGTCATCGGCGCGAACATGGCCGACTGCCACCCGATCCTGTTCCTGCGGCTGCTCGACCGGGTCAAGGCGGGGGCGAAGCTCATCGTGGTCGACCCGCGCCGCACGGCGACCGCGGAGAAGGCCGACCTGTTCCTGCAGGTGAGGTCCGGCACGGACATCGCGCTGCTCAACGGACTGCTGCACCTGCTCGTCGAGGCGGGCGCGGTCGACGACGAGTTCGTCGCGGCGCACACCGAGGGCTGGGACGCGATGCCGGAGCTCCTCGCCGACTACCCGCCGGACGTCGTCGCGAGCATCACGGGTGTCGCGGAGGAGGACCTGCGGGCGGCGGCGGCGCTGATCGCGGGCGCGGAGAACTGGGTGTCCTGCTGGACGATGGGGCTCAACCAGTCGACGCACGGCACCTGGAACACGAACGCGCTGGTGAACCTGCACCTGGCGACCGGCGCGATCTGCCGGCAGGGGAGCGGACCGTTCTCCCTCACAGGCCAGCCGAACGCCATGGGCGGCCGCGAGATGGGCTACATGGGCCCCGGCCTGCCCGGCCAGCGCACGGTGCTCGACCCCGCGGACCGGGCGTTCGTCGAGGACCTCTGGGACCTGCCCGCGGGCACCATCCGGTCCGACGGCGTCGGGCGCGGCACGATCGAGATGTTCGAGCAGATGGCCGCGGGTGACATCAAGGCGTGCTGGGTGATCTGCACCAACCCGGTCGCGTCCGTCGCGAACCGCCGCACGGTCATCGAGGGCCTGGAGAACGCCGAGCTCGTCGTCACGCAGGACGTGTACGCCGAGACCGAGACCAACGCGTACGCCGACGTCGTGCTCCCCGCGGCGATGTGGACCGAGGGCGACGGCGTCATGGTCAACAGCGAGCGCAGCATGACGCTCGCCCGCCGCGCGCTCGACCCGCCCGGCGAGGCGCTGCCCGACTGGGTGCTGATCGCGCGCGTCGCCACCGCGATGGGCTACCCCGGCTTCGCGTACGCGTCGTCGGAGGAGGTGTTCGAGGAGATCCGGCGGACCACGAACCCGCGCACCGGCTACGACCTGCGCGGCGTCACGTACGACCGGCTGCGCGCCGCGCCCGTGCAGTGGCCGTCCGCGTCGCCGGACGGGCCCGCCCGCAACCCCGTCCGGTACGTCAACGACGGGGTCCACCAGCCGCTGCTGGTGGACGACGACGGCACCGTCCCGCGCCTGCGGTTCGCCACCCCGTCGGGCCGGGCCGTCTTCCACGCGCGCCCGCACCTGCCGGCGAAGGAGATGCCGGACGACGACTACCCGTTCCTGCTCAACACCGGCCGCGTCCAGCACCAGTGGCACACGCTCACCAAGACGGGCCGCGTCGCGAAGCTCACCAAGCTCAACCCCGGCCCGTTCGTCGAGCTGCACCCGGACGACGCGGCACGCCTCGACGTCGTCGACGGCGCGACCGTCGAGGTCGCGTCCCGCCGCGGCCGGGCCGTCCTGCCCGTCGTCGTCACCGACCGCGTGCGGCCCGGGTCGCTGTTCGCGCCGTTCCACTGGAACGACCTGTTCGGCGAGTACCTGTCCGTCAACGCCGTCACCAACGACGCCGTCGACCCGCTGTCGTTCCAGCCCGAGCTCAAGGTGTGCGCGGTGTCCGTCACGCTGGTCGCCCCGCCGCCCGTTCCCGTGGCCGGCACGCCGGCGGCGACCGACGCGGGCGAGGTGGACCCGTCGCCCGGCGGCTCCCCCCTCGGCCCCGACGGGACGACGGGCGACGACGCCGTGACCGACGGTGCGCGGGCGATGCGCGCGCTCGCAGGCGCGCTGGGCCTCGAGGACTTCGGGCCTCCCGTGCTGGGCGACGACGAGCGCCGCTACCTCGCGGGCTTCCTCGCCGGGCTCGGCGGCGGCGACGTCACCGGCACCCCCGTCCTGCCGCCGACCGCGCCGCTCGACGGCACGTCCGCGCTCTGGGTCGACGGGCTGCTGGCCGGGATGTTCTCGCGCGCACCGCAGTCCTCGTCGCGGGGTGCCGCGACCGGCGGACCGGCTCGCGCGCCCGCGCCCGTGCGGCCGCTCGTCGTGCTGTGGGCGTCGCAGACCGGCACGTCGGAGGAGGTCGCCGAGCGTGTGGCGGCCCGGCTGGCCGACGGCGGGCGCACGCCCGAGGTCCTCGCGATGGACGACGCCGTCGGAGCGCTGCCGCGGCGGGCCGACCTCGTCGTCGTGACCAGCACGTTCGGTGACGGCGACGCCCCCGACAACGGGACGGCGTTCTGGGAGGCGCTGGCCGACCCCGAGGCGCAGCGGCTCGACGGGTCGCGGTTCGCCGTCCTCGCGCTCGGCGACTCGAGCTACGACCAGTTCTGCGGGCACGGCCGACGCGTCGACCGGCGCCTGGCGGAGCTCGGCGCGCAGCGGCTCGTCGACCGCGGCGAGTGCGAGCCGGGCGACGAGGAGACCGCCGAGCGGTGGACCGAGCGCGTCGTCGCGGTCCTCACCGGTGGACCCGCGGCGACCGCCGCGCCCGCCGACGACGCCCCGCCCACCGACGGAGCGGTGACCGGCGCCGGCGCGATCCCGGGAGCGGGTCCGGACGTCCGGCCCACGGGCGACCCGCTCGACGCGCGCGGCCTGGGTGAGCCGCTCGTTGGCGCTGCGACCGTCGTCGAGCGCCCCCTCGCCCCGACCGGGCCGGCCACGGCCGTTCCCGCACGCGCGACGCGTGCGCGTCCCGGCGTCGCGCGCCTCGTCGGGAACCGGCTGCTCAGCCTGCCGGGCTCCGCGAAGGAGGTCCGCGAGGTCTGGTTCGACACGTCGCAGTCGCCGCTGCCGATGCCGTACGCGGCCGGTGACGCGCTCGCGGTACGGCCCGTCAACGCCGCGTCGGTGGTCGAGGAGTGGCTCGCCGTGACGGGTGTCGCCGCCGACGCGCCGGTCACCGTCGAGGGCGTCGGCACCGTCCCGTTCGCGGTCGCGCTGCGCGACGAGCTCGACGCCACGCGCCCGTCGCAGGACCTCCTGCGGTTCGTGCACGAGCGGTCCGGCAGCGAGCGGCTGCGTCGGCTCCTGCGCTCCGAGAACCGCAACGACCTCGCGAAGTGGCTGTGGGGACGGCAGGCCGTCGACGTCGTCGGGGAGCTGCGCGTCGACGCGACGGCCCAGGAGTGGGCGGACGTGCTGCGCCGCCTCCAGCCGCGGCAGTACTCGATCTCGTCGTCGCCGCTCGTCGACCCGCACCGCGTCCGCCTGACGATGTCCGTCGTGCGGTACGAGGGGCCGTCGGGCGCTGCCCGGGGTGGGGTGTGCTCGACGTTCCTCGCCGACGCCGGCCCGGACCTGTCGGTGTCCGCGTACGTGCAGCCGTCGACGCACTTCCACCCGCCGGCCGACCCGGCCACGCCGATGGTGATGGTCGGCCCGGGCACGGGGGTCGCGCCGTTCCTCGGGTTCCTGCAGGAGCGGCGCGCGCTCGGGCACGCCGGCGACAACTGGCTGTTCTTCGGCGAGCAGCACGCCGCGACGGACTTCTACTACCGCGACGAGCTCGACGCGCTGCGCTCCGACGGGCTGCTCACCCGCCTCGACACGGCCTTCTCGCGCGACCAGCGGTCGAAGGTCTACGTGCAGGACCGGATGCGCGAGCATGGTCCGCAGCTGTGGGCGTGGCTCGAGCGCGGCGCGCACGTCTACGTGTGCGGCGACGCGTCGCGCATGGCGAAGGACGTCGACACCGCGCTGCGCGAGGTGGTGTCCGTGCACGGCGGCCTCGACGCCGACGACGCGGCCGCCTACGTCAAGCGCCTGTCGTCTGAGCGCCGGTACGCGCGCGACGTCTACTGACGCCCACCGCGCAGCCACCCGTCGGCGAACGCGCCCTCAGTACCGCCTGACCTCGGTCGTGCGGTGCTGAGGGCGGCGCGTTCGGCGGTCCGTCTGCGCCGTCCGGACCCGGCGTGATGTCAGCCGACCGTCACGCGGACCGAGTCGTAGCCCGTCGCACCGTCCGGGATCTCGCCCTGCTGCGCGCCCGTCTGCGGGCCGTCGGGGTCGAACGCCCGGACGAACAGCTGGTGCTCGCCCGGCTCGGCGGGCCACGTCCAGCGCCACTGCCGCCACGAGTCGACGCCGCCGTCGCCCGCGAGCTCCGCGTCCTGCCAGTCGCCGTCGTCGACCCGGACCTGCACGCGGACGATCCCGCGGTGCTGGGCCCACGCCGTGCCCGCGACGACGACGTCGCCCGCGTCGACCTGCGCGGACGGCCGCGGCACCTCGATGCGCGACTGCGTCTTGACCGGCCCGCGCTCCGACCAGCCGCGGTCCGTCCAGTACGCCGTCGCGGCGTCGAACCGCGTGACCTCGAGGTCGACGACCCACTTGGTCGCCGACACGTAGCCGTACAGCCCCGGCACGACCATCCGCACGGGGAACCCGTGCTCGGGCGGCAGCGGCTCGCCGTCCATCGCGATCGCGAGCAGCGCGTCACGGTCGTCCGTCAGCACCTCGAGCGGCGTCGACGCGGTGAACCCGTCGACGCTGCGCGAGAGCACCATGTCGGCGTCGGCCGTGGGTCGGGCGCGAGCGAGCACCTCGCGGATCGGCAGCCCGAGCCAGCGCTGGTTGCCGATCAGGTCCCCGCCGACCGGGTTGGACACGCACGCGAGCGTCACCCACGCCTCGACGAGGTCGGACGCGAGCAGCTCGGCCCACGTGAGCTCGACCTCCTGCTCGACGAGCCCGTGCACGCGCAGCACCCAGGACTCCGGGTCGACCTGGGGCACGACCAGCGCGGTGTCGATCCGGTAGAACTCGCCGGCCGGTGTCTGCCACGGCCCCACGCCCGCGACGTCGACCTGCACGTCCGCCGGCACGGGCGGTGCCGACCGTGCGGGCGCGGGCAGCCGCAGCGCGTCCCGGGCCGCCTGCACGCCGCGTCGCGTCCCGCTGAGCGCGCGCCCCAGGGCGACGGCCACGAGGCCGGCGGCGGTGGCCGCACCGGCGCCGACGAGGAACCCGCGCCGCGACGCCCCGCGCGCGGAGCCGTCCCCGTCGGGGAGCGGGACGGGCGGGAACGGCGACCCCACGGTCGGGTCCGCCGCGAGCGGTGCCGCCGGTGCGGACGCGTGGACGTCGGTCGTGCCGCGCGTCTCGTCCCCGGCCCCGGCCGGGGTCGCCGCCGGCGGGCGCGCGGCGACGACGGACGGTCCGGCGGGGATCCGGCGCAGCAGGGCGCGCAGGACGAGCAGCCCGGCGGCCGCACCCGCCACGGCCGGCAGGGGAGCGAGCACCCCGGCGTCGGGTCGGCCCATCGCGGCCAGGCCCGCGACCGCGCCGAGCGCGACGACGACGGTCGCCCCCCACGCCCAGCGCCGGTGCGCGAGCACTCCGGCGAGCGCGGCGAGCGCCGCGAGCACGAGCACCTCGCCGATCCCGAGCACGACCTTGTCGGCCGTCCCGAACGTCGACGCAGCGAAGTCCTTGAGCCACCCGGGCGTCGCGTCGACGAACGCGGCACCGACCGCGACCAGCGGGTCGGTCGACGGCCCGGTGAGCACGGCGACGAGCGAGCCGACGCCGACCGTCACGACACCGGCCGCGACGCCGGCGAGGGCGGCGGCACCGTCGCTGCGTCGCACGGTCACCTCCGGGAGGTCGGCCCGCCCGGGGGCGGGGGTCGAGGGTCAGGGGGACCGCCCGGTGCGTCCGGGCGGCGGACCCGGGGGTCAGAGCGCGGGCGACCCGAGCGCGGCGGGGACGTGCGCGCCGTGCCCGGCGTCGCGCAGCGCGGCGCGCACACGCTCGGCGGCGGCGTCGAGGTCCTCGGCGGGCACGTCGTGCCGGGCGTTGGCGAAGGTCAGCGACGACTCGTCCCACGCGGGGAGCACGTGCAGGTGCAGGTGCGGCACCTCGAACCCGGCGACCAGCAGGGCGACGCGCGGCGCCGCCCACGCGGCCTGCTGCGCCTGACCGACGACCTTCGCGACGCGCGTGAGGTGCGCGAGCAGGTCGTCGGACGCCTGCGTCAGCTCGACGACCTCGTCGCGCGGCACGACGAGCGTGTGCCCGTCGGTGATCGGCGCGATCGTGGTGAACGCGACGGCGACGTCGTCCGCCCACACGAACCGGCCGGGGATCTCGCCGTCGATGATCTTCGTGAAGAGCGTCGTCATGGGGCCACGCTAGGCGCTCGCGGGCGATCCCGGACGGCGACGCCGGCTCAGACGGCGGTCGGCGTCCCGCGCAGGGCGTCCGTGAGCTTCATCCGCCCGCCCGAGTGCAGGACGGCGTTCGCGTAGACGCGCCCGGCGAACCACACGAGGAACGGCACGAGCGCGAGCGACAGGCCGGCGGCGAGCAGGATCTCCCACGTCTCCACGGCGCCGAGCGCGACGCGCACGGGCATGATCATCGGCGCGCAGAACGGCACGAACGACAGCGCGGTCACGAGCGCGTTGTCGGGGTCCCACGGCGTCACGGAGATCGCGAGGACGTAGGGGATGCCCATGACGAACAGGACCGGCGAGATCACCGAGCCGACGTCCTCCTGCCGCGACACGAGCGCGGCGAGCGCGGCGAGCAGCAGCGCGTACATGAGGAACCCGATGACGAACCACACGAGCGCCCACGCGGCGGTGGCCCCGAGGTCGAGCGTCGTCGTGTCGAGCAGGCCGAACGCCCAGGCGGTCCCGCCGCCCGCGAGCACGACGAGCGCGACCTGCGCGAGCCCGATGATGCCGATGCCGAGCACCTTGCCCGCCATGAGGTGCCAGGGCCGGACGGTCGCGAGCAGCAGCTCGACGACGCGGCTGGTCTTCTCCTCGACGACGCCCTGCGCGACGAGCTGCCCGGCGGTCATGAGCCCGATGAACAGCAGGATCCCGGCGAGGTAGCCCGCGATGATCTGCGCGCCGTCGACCTGCGGCGGCGAGCCGAGCGTCGTGACCGACGGCGTGGCGCCCGCGACCTGGCTCGCGACCTCCGCGGGGTCGCCGCCCAGGTCGGTGACCGCGCCGGCCAGCGCGACCTGCTGCGCGAGCGACGCGAGCACGGGCTGCAGCGGCTCGGGCACGTCGTCCTGGACCACGACGGTCAGCTCGGGGTCGACCCCGGTGACGAGCACGTCGACGTCGCCCGACGTCACCAGGTCCTCGCCCTCGGCGGTGTCCGCGACGTCCCGCACCTCGACGGGGACGCCCGCGGCCTGCGCGGTCGCGACGAGCGGGTCGGCGACGTCGGACGCGTCGGCCACCACGCCGACGACCTGCGGGTCGGGCTCCCGGTTGCCGACGAGCCCCGCGACGACGCCCGCGAGCACGACCGCGGCGACCAGCGCGAGCGTGGTCCACAGGAACGGCTTGGAGCGCAGGCGCGTGCTGATCTCGCGCCCGGCGACGAGCCGGACGGCCGCACCCGCGGAGAGGTCGGTGTCGTGGGTCGTGGTCATGCGCGGGCTCCCGCCTGCTCGGGGGTCTCGGCGGTGACGACGTGCCGGTACAGCTCGGTGAGGGTCGGCCGGACGACGGCGAACTCGCGCACCGGCCCGGCGGCGAGCGCCGCGCGCAGCAGCTGCTGGTCGACGTCCGCGGGTGCGCCGGTGACGGCCTCGACGACGACGCGTCCCGCGTCCACGCCGTCGGAGAGCCGTGCCGTGGGCACCGCGGGCAGCCAGTCGGCGGCGGGCGGACCGTCGACGACCCACCGCCGGTCGCCGGTGCTGCGCAGCTCGTCGATCCCGCCGACGGCGACCATCGACCCGGCGCGGACGATCCCCACGCGGTCGGACAGGCGCTCGACGAGCTCGAGCTGGTGCGACGAGAAGATCACGGGCACCCCGCCCGCGGCCTGCTCGCGCAGCACGGTGCTCATGACGTCGACGGCGACGGGGTCGAGGCCGGAGAACGGCTCGTCGAGCACGAGGATCTCGGGGTGGTGCACGAGCGCGGCGGCGAGCTGCACGCGCTGCTGGTTGCCGAGCGACAGCTTGAGCACCTCGTCGTCGCGGCGCCCGGCGACACCCAGCACCTCGGTCCAGTGCTCCATCGACGCGCGCGCCGCGGCGGGGTCGAGGCCGTGCAGCCGCGCGAGGTAGACGAGCTGCTCGCCGACCTTCATGCGCGGGTACAGCCCGCGCTCCTCGGGCATGTACCCGATGCGCCGCCGGACGGCGTGGTCGACGGGCCGGCCGTCCCACGTCACGGTGCCGGAGTCGGCGGCGAGCACGCCGACCGCGATCCGCATCGTCGTGGACTTGCCGGCGCCGTTGGAGCCGACGAACCCGAAGATCTCGCCGGCGCGCACGTCGAACGTCATGCCCCGCAGGGCCTGGACGTCGCCGTACGCCTTGGTCAGCGCGTCGAACGCGAGGGTGGCCACCCACCGATCCAAGCAGAGCGTCCGCGGCGCTCCCTCCGTCTTCGGGTGGAGATCAGCCGTCCCGCTCGTGCGCGAGTCGCTGCAGCGCGAGGACGGTGTTCCAGTTGCGCGCGGTCCCGACGCGGCCCGCGGCGCGCGACAGGACGTCGATCGTGAGCTTCGACCGGCCCTGCCCGTGCGGGTAGTACGCGTACGTCTCGCGACCGTGCCAGACGACGACCTCGTCGCCGTACCGCGACGCGTCGAACTCGCGGACCGAGGCCACGTCGGGCACGTCGTCCCAGCACACGACGGCGAGGTGCGACGGGTCCTCGCGCGCCTGCGCGGGGAAGGGCAGCACGCCGACGAGGCGGTCCCACTCGGCCGTGGTGCGTGCGACGACGGGCACGTCGAACCCGACCTCCTGCGCGAGCGCGTGCGACAGCCCGGCCGCGACGTCGGACGCCGACTGCCCGCCGGCGGGGACCAGCACGACGTTCCCGCTGTTCACGTACGTGGCGACCTGCTCGTGGCCCAGGCCCTCGGCGACGGTCCTCAGCTGGGCGGCCTTCATGGTCCGCCCCCCGACGTTGACGGCCCGCAGCAGGGCGATGACGGCGCTCATGCCGCACAGCCTCGCACCGACGTCCGACGCCGGCCGGGCTCACACGGCTACCACGCCCCGAGTGAGAGAACCGTTCCGCCGAGGTAACGCGCGCGCACCCGTGGACGAAACACGCGGTTCCTACCGTCGGAGCACGCCCTCGTCCCTACCCGACGGAGCCCCCCATGAACTCACGTCACCTCGTCGTCGTCGGCGGCGGCATGGTCGCCCAGCGGCTCGTCGAGGCGCTGCGCGACCGCGACACCGCGGGCGCCTGGCGCATCACGGTCCTCGCGGAGGAACCGCGGCGCCCGTACGACCGCGTCGCGCTCACGAGCTACTTCTCGGGCCGCAAGCCCGAGGAGCTCGAGCTCGGCGACCCCGCGCTGTGGGACGACCCGCTCGTCACGCTGGTCCGCGACGACGCCGTGACGGCTGTCGACCGGGCGACGCGCACGGTGACGGCCGCGTCGGGGCGCACGTACGTCTACGACCACCTCGTCCTCGCGACGGGTTCGTACGCGTGGGTGCCGCCGACCGAGGGCGCGGACCTGCCGGGCGTGTTCGTCTACCGGACGGTCGACGACGTCGCGGCGCTGCGCGGGTACGTCGAGAAGCTCCAGCAGGACCTGGTCCGCCCGGTGCGCGGCGCGGTGCTGGGCGGCGGCCTGCTCGGCCTCGAGGCGGCGGGTGCGCTCCACGCGCTCGGGGCCCAGGCGACGGTGCTGCAGGTCGGCTCGCACCTCATGGACACGCAGCTCGACCTGGGCGGCGGCGAGGCGCTGCGGCGGCTCATCAACACGATCGGCGTCGGCGTCCGGGTCAACGCGATGACCGTGAAGATCCGCCCGCACCGACGCGGCGGTGTGGGACGCCTCGACCTCGCGGACGGCGGTCGGGTCGACGCCGACGTCGTGGTCGTGGCCGCGGGCGTGCGGCCGCGCGACGAGCTCGCCCGCGCGGCGGGCCTCGAGGTGGGCCCGCGCGGCGGCGTGGTCGTCGACGACACGTGCGTGTCGTCCGACCGCGACGTCTCCGCGGTCGGCGAGGTCGCGTGCATCCAGGGCGCGTGCATCGGCCTGGTCGCCCCGGGCTACGCGATGGCCGAGGTCACCGCGGACCGCCTGCTGGGCGGCGCGGCCGAGTTCCCGGGCGCGGACACCGCGACCAAGCTCAAGCTGGCGGGCGTCGACGTCGCGAGCTTCGGCGACGCGTTCGGCCGCACCGAGGGCGCGCTCGAGCTCGTCTGGGCCGACCCGGTCGCGGGCGTCTACAAGAAGCTCGTCATGTCCGACGACGCGCGCACGCTGCTCGGCGGCGTCCTCGTCGGCGACGCGTCCGCGTACGCGAGCCTGCGCCCGATGCTCGGCCGCGAGCTCCCCGGCGACCCGGCCGCGTTCCTGCTGCCCGAGGGCGGTGGCGGCGGGCTCCCCGACCTGGAGCTGCCCGACGACGCGGGCGTCTGCTCGTGCAACAACGTGTCCGCCGGGACGATCCGCGGCGCGGTCACCGAGCACGGCTGCACCGACGTCGGCGCGGTCAAGGCGTGCACCAAGGCCGGCACGTCGTGCGGCTCGTGCCTCCCGCTCGTCAAGAAGCTCGTCACGACCGAGCTGTCCAAGCAGGGCATCACGGTGAGCAACGCGCTGTGCGAGCACTTCGCGCTGTCCCGCGCGCAGCTCTACGACGCGGTGCGCATCTCCGGGGTGCGGTCGTTCACCGAGGTCGTCGAGCGGTTCGGGACGCGTGCCGAGGGCCGCGGCTGCGACATCTGCAAGCCGGCCGTCGCGTCGATCCTCGCGACGACGGCGCCCGCGCACGTCCTCGAGGGCGAGCGCGCCGCGCTGCAGGACACCAACGACCACGTCATGGCGAACCTGCAGAAGGACGGCTCGTACTCGGTCGTCCCGCGCATCCCCGGCGGCGAGGTCACGCCCGAGGGGCTCATCGCGATCGGCGAGGTCGCGAAGGACTTCGGGCTCTACACGAAGATCACCGGCGGGCAGCGCATCGACCTGTTCGGCGCCCGCATCGACCAGCTGCCCGTCATCTGGCAGCGCCTCGTCGACGCGGGGTTCGAGTCGGGTCACGCGTACGGCAAGTCGCTGCGCACCGTGAAGTCGTGCGTCGGGTCCACGTGGTGCCGGTTCGGCGTGCAGGACTCCGTGGCGCTCGCGGTCCTGCTCGAGCTGCGCTACCGCGGCCTGCGCTCGCCGCACAAGCTCAAGATGGGCGTCTCCGGGTGCGCCCGGGAGTGCGCGGAGGCCCGCGGCAAGGACGTCGGCGTCATCGCGACCGACAAGGGCTGGAACGTCTACGTCGGCGGCAACGGCGGCTTCACCCCGAAGCACGCGGTGCTGCTCGCCGAGGACCTGTCGACCGAGGACCTCATCCGCACGATCGACCGCTTCCTCCTGTACTACATCCGCACCGCCGACCGCCTGCAGCGCACCGCGCCGTGGCTCGAGGACCTCGAGGGCGGCGTCGACGCGCTCCGCGGCGTCGTCATCGACGACACCCTCGGCATCGCGGCGGACCTCGACGCGCAGATGGCGCAGCACGTCGACACCTACGAGGACGAGTGGCGCGCGACCCTCGAGGACCCCGAGAAGCTGCGCCGGTTCGCGTCGTTCGTCAACGCGCCCGCCACGCCCGACCCGTCGCTCGCGTACGTGCCCGAGCGCGGTCAGGCCCGCCCCGCCACCGCGGACGAGCGCGACGCCGCGCTCCGCGGAGAACCCGTCCTCGTCGCCGGCACGACCCTGGAGGTGCGCGCATGACCGTCTCGGAGACCCCCACGCTGCCCGAGCTCGACCAGACGGGCTGGCAGCCCGTCTGCGCGCTCCGGCACCTCGCGCCCGAGCGCGGCGCAGCGGCGCTGCTCGGCGGGCACCAGGTCGCGCTGTTCCGGCTCGTCGACGACCGCGTGCTCGCGGTCGACCAGCACGACCCGTTCTCGGACGCGTTCGTGATCTCGCGCGGCATCGTCGGGTCGCGCTGGGTCGACGACGTCGAGGTGCCGACGGTCGCGTCGCCCATGTACAAGCAGGTCTTCGACCTGACGACGGGCCGCTGCCTCGACACGGTCGGGAAGGTGCCCGTGCGCGACCTGCCCGCCGACCTGCGCAGCTTCCCGGTCCGCGTCGTCGAGGGCGTGGTCGAGGTCGACGTCCCGGTGGCCCCGTGACGACGATGCTGGGCGTCGACCTGGCCGGTCGGCGCGTCGTCGTGGTCGGCGGGGGACCGGTCGCCGCCCGCCGCGTCCAGGGGCTGCTCGCCGACGCCGCGTCGGTCGTCGTCGTCGCGCCCGCGCTGTGCGAGGTGCTCGCCGACATGCACCGCTGGGGGCTCGTCGAGTGGCGCTCGCGCGAGGTCGAGGCGCGCGACCTCGACGGCGCGTGGCTCGTGCACACCGCGACGGGTGACCGTGCGACCGACGACGCCGTCGTCGGGTGGGCGGCGGAGCGTGCGACGTTCTGCGTCGACGCGGGCACCGGCACGCGCGGCACCGCTCGGACGCCCGCGACCACCCGGCACGACGAGGTCCTGGTCGGCGTCGTGTCGACCGGCGTCCCCGACCCGCGCCGCACCGCCGCGGTCCGCGACGCCGTCGACGCGCACCTGCGCGAAGGGCGCGTGGACCTGCGCCGGCGACGCCCGGGCGCCGGACGGGTCGTGCTCGTCGGCGGCGGACCCGGGCGCGTCGACCTGCTGACGCTCGGCGCCCGCCGCGCGCTCGCGCAGGCCGACGTCGTCGTGACCGACCGGCTCGGACCCGTCGGCGTGCTCGACGAGCTCGCGCCCGACGTCGAGGTGATCGACGTCGGCAAGTCGCCCGGCCACCACCCCGTGCCGCAGCACGAGATCAACCGCATCCTCGTCGAGCAGGCGCAGCGCGGCCGGTTCGTCGTGCGGCTCAAGGGCGGCGACCCGTTCCTGTACGGGCGCGGCGGCGAGGAGGTCCTGGCCTGCCGCGAGGCCGGCGTGGACGTCGACGTCGTGCCGGGCGTCTCGAGCGCGCTCGCGGCGCCCGCGGCGGCCGGGATCCCGCTCACGCACCGGGGGACCGTCGGCGCCGTGCACGTGATGAACGGCCACGACGGCTGGTCGTCCGCCGCGCTCACCGGGCTGCGCGACGCGTCGTGCACGGTCGTGGTGCTCATGGGCGTCACCGTCCTGGCCGACCTCGCGGCGCAGGCGGTCGCGGCGGGCGTCGACCCGCTCACGCCGGTCGCGGTCGTCGAGGACGGCACGCTGCCGACCCAGCGCGTCACGCGTGCCCCGCTCGCCGACGTCGCCGCGCGTGCCGCCGAGGTCGGCGTCCGGGCGCCCGCCGTGCTCGTCGTCGGTGCCGTCGCCGCCGAAGGGCTGCTCGACGCCGCCGCGCCCGACGCGTGCGACGACGCGCCGACGGCGGACCGGCCGACGGACGCGGTCCGCGC
The DNA here is from genome assembly GCF_019024305.1 of Cellulomonas algicola. Lineage (NCBI taxonomy): Bacteria > Bacillati > Actinomycetota > Actinomycetes > Micrococcales > Cellulomonadaceae > Cellulomonas > Cellulomonas algicola. The sequence continues at coordinate 88,299 of NZ_JAHKSJ010000017.1, forward strand.
ACGCGACACAATGACCTCGTGAGCGAGCCGATCGACCAGACCCTCGCCGGCTGCGTCGTCCTGATCACCGCGGACCGGCGGTCCGCGGAGCTCGCCGCTGCCCTGGGCCGGCGCGGCGCGGCGGTCCGGCACGCCCCGGCGCTCGGGATGGTCCCGCACATCGACGACGCGGCGCTGCTGTCCGGCACCCGGTCGCTGCTCGCCGACCCGCCGGACACGGTCGTCGTGACGACCGGCATCGGCTTCCGCGGCTGGATCGAGGCCGCCGACGCGGCCGGTCTCGCGGAGCCCCTCGTCGAGATGCTGCGCGGCACCCGCATCGTCGCGCGCGGCCCCAAGGCACGCGGCGCGATCCAGGCCGCGGGCCTCACGGCCGACTGGGTCGCCGAGTCGGAGACCAGCGCCGAGATCGCCGAGGTCCTGCTCGACGAGGGCGTCGCGGGCCACGACATCGCCGTGCAGCACCACGGCGCGGGCGCCGACGGGCTCGACGAGGCGTTCGCCGCCGCGGGTGCGCGCGTGCGCAGCCTCGTCGTCTACCGCTGGGGTCCGCCGCCGGACCCGGCCGTCGTGACCGCGTCCGTGCGTGCGGTCGCCACGGGCGAGGTCGACGCGGTCGTCTTCACGTCCGCGCCCGGTGCCGAGGCGTGGTGGCAGGCCGCCGAGGCCGAGGGCGTCGCGGACGAGATCGTGCACCACTGCCGCGCGGGCACCGTCGTGATGGCCGCGGTCGGTCCGGTGACGGCCCGCCCGCTCCTCGAGCGCGGCGTCGAGCCGCTGGTCCCGGACCGCGGCCGGCTCGGTTCGCTCGTGCGGGCGGTCGTCTCGTACTACGGCGGCATGCAGGACCTCGCGACCGTCGCCGGCCCGCTGCGGGTCTACCGTGGGGCGGCGGTGCTCGACGGGCACGTCCTCCCGCTCACCCCGAGCGGCCTGGAGGTGCTCCGGCTGCTCGCCGGCGCGCGCGGGTCCGTCGTCCCGCGGGACCAGGTGCTCGCGGTCCTGCCGGGCGACTCGACCGACCCGCACGCCGCGGAGGTCGCGATCGCACGGCTGCGCGAGGCGTCGGGCAGCCGCGCCCTGATCCGCACGGTGGTCAAGCGGGGCTACCGGCTGGAGCTCGAGGAGGCACGATGACCAGCGCGCTGCACGCCGAGGGGACGCCCGCGGCGGTGACCGGCCCGGTGCTCGTCGGGTGCTCGCACGGCACCGACGACCTCGGGGGCCGGGAGGCGATCCGGTCGATCCTCGCCGACGTCGCCGCGACCCGGCCCGGGCTGCGCGTGCGCGAGGCGTTCGTCGACGTGCAGGTGCCCGAGGTCGCGGCCGTCGTGGCCGACGCGCTCGCCGAGCAGCGCGGCGGTGTCGTCGTGGTGCCGCTGCTCCTGTCGGTCGGCTTCCACGTGAAGGTCGACGTCGCCGCCGCGGTCGACCGGCCGGGTGCCGTCGCGTCCGGGCCGCTCGGCCCCGACCCCCGCCTCGTCGACGTCCTCGTCGAACGGCTGCACGACGCCGGGCTCGCCCCCGACGACGCGGTCGTGCTCGCCGCCGCCGGCTCGACGGACCCGTCGGCCGCGCTCGCCGTCGAGGCCGTCGCCGCAGGTCTGGCCGACCGCCTCACGCAGCCGGTCACGATCGGGTACGGCGCCGGTGCCGAGCCGCGCGTGCCCGTCGCCGTCGCCGCCGCACGCGCCGACCTCGTCCCGGGCGGTCGCGTCGTCGTCGCGTCCTACCTGCTGGCTCCCGGTTACTTCTACGACCGCGTGCGCGAGGCGGGCGCGGACGTCGTCAGCCCGCCGCTCGCGCCGGACCCGCGGCTCGCGGCGATCGTGCTCGACCGGTACGACGCGGTCGCCGCGGACGCCGTGCCGGACGGGGTCGCGACGGCCTGACGCGCCGACGCCGCGCCCCGGACGGGTGCGAACCAGCAGGTGGACACGGGGTTGTGCGGCGTCCGGGTGAGCCCTAGGAATGCCCGCATGCACAGTGTCGTGAAGGTCAGGGCGGGCCTGCTCGCCGTCGGTGTGGGAGCGCTCCTGCTCGCCGGGTGCACGGGCGGTGGCGACACGCCCGAGCCCGACGCCGCACCCGAGGAGACCGTCTCGGTCGGCCCGTCGCCCGCGATCCGGCCCGTCGACGTCCCCGACTGCGCACCCGAGGGCTCGGCCGCCGCCGCGACCGGCCCCGAGGACGACCCGACGGTCGTCGTGTGGACCGGTGCCGGCAGCAAGGGCGTCGTGCTCGCACCCCAGAACCAGGCCGACTACTGCCAGTGGACGAACGAGATGACCCGCCTCGCGGGCCAGGGCTACCTCGTGGCGTCGTTCTCGTGGGCCGACGACTCCGCGGCCTCGCTGCTCGGCGCCGTCGACGCGCTCCGGTCCGTCGGCGCGCAGGACGTCGCGCTCGTCGGGGCCTCGAAGGGCGGGGCGTTCTCGGCCGCGCTCGCGGACGAGGCCGACGCGGTCGCGGTCGTCGCGCTCGGGCCGCCCGCGACGTTCGACGGCATCGACGCGTCGTCCGAGGCCAGCACGTACGACGGTCCGCTGCTCGTGATCGCCTCGACCGACGACAGCCAGGTGAGCGTCGACGGGTCGCGCGAGGTCGCGCGCGCCGAAGACCCGAGCACCTTCATGGAGCTCAGCGGGGGAGCGCACGGCGTCGCGCTGCTCGAGGGCGAGCACGCGTCGCACGTCCAGGTGGCGATCGACGGCGTGCTCGCGCAGGGCTTCACGGGGTGAGCGTCCGCGGCGGCGTGCGCGGCGCGGGCGTCGTGGTGCTCGGCCTGCTGCTGCTCGGGGCGTGCACAGGCGGTGGTGAGCCGACGGGCGACGGCCGCTCCGACGCGGCCGCCGGTGCGCCGTCGCCGTCGTCCCGCGCCGCGGAGGCGCCGCCGTGCCTGCCCGACGGCACCACCGCCGCCGCCATCGGGCCGCAGGACGACCCGACGCTCGTCGCCTGGCGGGGCTCCGGGACGCGGGCCGTCGTGCTCGCGCCGCAGAACCAGGGCGGCCCGTGCCAGTGGGCCGACCAGCTGACGCGCCTGTCCGACGCCGGCTACCTCGTCGCGTCGTTCTCGTGGGGTTCCGACTCCGCGGCGTCGCTGCTCGGCGCGGTCGACGTCGTCCGGTCGGTCGGCGCGCAGCAGGTGGCGCTCGTCGGGGCCTCCAAGGGCGGCACGTACGTCGCCGCGCTCGCGGACGAGGCCGACGCCGTGGCCGTGGTGGCCCTGGGACCGCCCGCCGAGATGGACGGCGTCGACGCGCGTGCGGAGACGAGCACGTACGACGGGCCGCTCCTGGTCGTGGCGTCGACGAACGACGGCGACGTCGCGGTCGGCTCGTCGCGCTGGGTGTCGCGGCTCGACGACCCGACGACGTTCCTCGAGCTGCCGGGCGGCGCGCACGGCGTCGAGCTGTTCGCCACCGCGCACCGCGACCAGGTCCAGGCCGCGATCGACCGCGTGCTCGCGGAGGGTCTCGGCGGCTGAGCGACGACGCGCAGCGGCTCGGCCGCTGACCGACGACGCGCAGGGGTTCGGCGGCCGAGCGACGACGCGGAGAGGTTCAGCCGCTGGACGACAAGGCCCTCCCGGGTGGCCGCCGCACCCGACGTCGCCGTTGACGTCGAGCACGGCGGCCCCGGCCGGGAGGGCGCGCGGAGGACTGTCTACCAGCAAGGACGGTGTCCGCACGACCGCCAGAAGCGGACGAACCGGACATGCGACCGAACCGTTATGGGTCTGTGACCCCGATCACGCAGGCGGCGCCCGCGAGCGGCCGCGTCAGAGGTAGCGGAGCGGGTCGAACTCGTCGAGCGGGATGATCCGCAGACGCGGCAGCTGGACGTTGAACGCGGCGACGTCGGACTCGAGGTCGAACACCTGGAGGCCGCGGGCGGTGAGGCCCGCGAGCGCGGTCGACGTGAACTCGCGGAACGCGAGGAGCCCGACCCGGCGGCCCTCGTCATCGACGAGCGTCTCGACCTCGGGCGCGAAGTCGCCGTCGTGGCTCGCGAGCAGCACGTCGCCGCCGCGCGACGCGATCGCCTGCAGCGTGCGCTTGATGCCGATGTCGACGACCTTCTCGTACGACTCCCCGGACAGGGGGATGGGCTGGAACCCGATCGCGAGGAGCGCCTGGACGAACGACATCGGCAGGTTGCCGTTCGAGGCGTTGAGGAAGAACAGCCCCTTCACGGGCTGCCCCCACGTCTGCTCCGCGAACCCGAGCACCCGCTCCCAGCGCGGCCGCTGGTCGGGCGTCGGCCGCCCGCCGAGGATCGACGACCCGAGGGTCGCGTCGATGTTCTCGCCGTCGACCAGCAGGTAGGTGGTGCGGGCTGCCGCGTCGGTGCTCATCGCGTCAGCGTAGCGACGGGCGGAGCCGTGGCACGGACGCGCACCGGTGCCCGCGCGAGCGGCGGGCACCGGTGCGGTCGTGGCGTGCTGCGGCGTCAGGCCACCGAGCAGGGCGTGCCGTTGAGCGCGAACGCGTTCGGCGCGGTGTTGGTGCCGTTGTGGGCGCCGTTGAAGCCGATCTGCGTGCTGCCGCCGGGTGCGAGCGACCCGTTCCACGCGGCGTTGCGCAGCGTGACCTGGGAGCCGGACTGCGACGAGACCGACGACCAGGCCTGCGTGATGGTCTGGCCGGACGGGAACGCGAACGTCAGGGTCCAGCCGTTGAGCGCGGACGACGACGTGTTCGTGATCGTGACGTTGGCGGTGAACCCGGTGTTCCACTGGTTCACGCCGTAGGCGACCCGGCACGCGCCGACGGGCGTCGTGGGGGTGGTCGTCGGGGTCGGCGTCGGCGTCGTCGGTGTGGGGGTCGGCGTCGTCGGAGTCGGGGTGGGTGTGGTCGGGGTGGGCGTCGGGGTCGCGCCGAACGCCTCGAGGATCGCCGCGTGCGCGGGCTTCTTGGCGTAGCCGTCGTTCCACACCAGCGCGGCGCCCTGGCCCGAGAACACGTCCGGGACCCACGAGTACTTGTCGGTGATGCCCCAGATGGTCACGCCCTCGCAGCGCGTGACCTGGAGGCAGGCCTGGACGACCTTCTTGTAGTCGGCGGCCTGCGTCGCGAGCTTCGAGGAGTCGGACGGCATCGGCATGCGGATGTCGAGCTCGGTGATGCGCACGTCGACGCCCAGGTCGGCGAACCGCTGCAGGTTCTGCCGGAAGTCGCCGGGGACCTGGCCGACGATGAGGTGCGACTGGAAGCCGACGCAGTCGATCGGCACGCCGCGTGCCTTGAAGTCCTTGACGAGGTCGTACAGCGAGTTGCTCTTCGCGTTGACGCCCTCGACGTTGTAGTCGTTGATGCAGAGCTTCGCGGTCGGGTCGGCCGCGCGCGCGGCCCGGAACGCCGTCTCGATGTAGCCGTTGCCGAGCTTCTGCTGGAACGTCGAGTCCTGCCGCCGGCCGCCGCCGTCGGCGAACGCCTCGTTGACGACGTCCCACGACGCGACCTTGCCCTCGAAGTGGTCCGCGACCTTCGTCACGTGGTTGACCATCGCGCTCTCGAGGGCGCTGCCGTTGAGGTTCTTCGCCCAGTCGGGCAGCTGCGAGTGCCACACGAGCGTGTGCCCGTACAGCTCCTTGCCGGTCGCGGCGGCGTAGCTCGCGACCTGGTCGCCCGCGCCGAAGCTGAAGCTGTTCTGCGACGGCTCCGTCGCGTCCCACTTCATCGCGTTCTCGGCGACGACGAGGTTGAACTCGGTGTCGGCGATCGACTTGTACGCGGACTCGGACAGGCGGTTCGGGTCGAGCGCGAAGCCGATGTCCTTGCCGGCGGCGTCGGCGGCCTCCTTCAGGGTCGTGGCGGCGTGCGCGGGGACGGCGACGGCCGTCCCGAGGACGAGCGTGGCGGCGGCTGCCGCGAGCGTCGTGCGCAACGCCGTGCGGGAACGGCGGGTCGTAGGGCAGGGTGCGGGTGGTGTGGTGGGCATGGAGTCCTCCTCATGGTGCGGATGCCGCGTGCACACTGCTCGTGGCATGCGTTCGCCGGGGAGGTGCTGAATCATTTCGGCACGTCGTGGCCTGCAGTTTCGATAGCGTCGGCGTTGCGATCGCCGGAGGGGGAGTCGATGGTCGAGGGACCGGTCGGGCGCGCCGCGAGCACGCGTGAGGCGGCTGAGGCGTGGGAGGCGCTGTTCCGCGCGCAGGTGGCGCTCATGCGTCGCTTCCAGCGCGACGACGTGTGGGACCCGCTGACGATCCGCGAGTACGACGTGCTGTTCACGCTCTCCCGGTGCCACGACCTCACGGCGCGCCTCAAGGAGCTCGGCGAGAGCAGCCTGCTGACCCAGCCGAGCCTCTCCCGGATGGTCGAGCGGCTCGAGGCCGCGGGGCTCGTGCTGCGCGGGCCGGTGCGGGGCGACGCGCGCGGGGTCGCGGTGACCCTGACGCCCGAGGGCGAGCGCGTGCAGCGCGAGATAGGGCGCCGGCACGTGCGCTCGATCCGGCGCCTCGTCGGCGGCGCGCTCGACGCCGACGAGCTCGCCGAGCTGCGCCGCCTGACCGACAAGCTGCGCGCCGCACAACCGGGCATCCCGGACCCGTCGTGACCCTCGTCTCTCAGGACCTCGGGCCCATCCGTCCAGGCCAGCGCCGGGCGACGATGGACGAGCGGTCCGAGAGCCGGACGGCGGCAGGGAGGGAGCGGGCATGCGGATCCTGGTCACCATCGCCTCGCGGCACGGGGGCACGTGGGGAATCGGCGAGGTCGTCGCGCAGACGCTGCGCGAGCGAGGTCACGACGTGACCATGACGCCGCCCGACGACGTGACCGACCTCGAGGGTGTCGACGCCGTCGTCCTGGGCTCCGCCGTGTACGTCGCCCACTGGATGCCCGCGGCCCGCGACCTGGCCGACCGGCTCGCCGACGAGCTCGCGACGCGACCCGTCTGGCTGCTGTCGTCGGGCCTCGCGACGCAGCCCGCGGCGAGCGCGAACTCCCCGCACGAGATCCGGGCGCTCGCGGAGCGCGTCGGCGCGCGCGGGCACCGCAGCTTCCACGGTCGACTCGACCGGTCGGTCCTGTCGTTCGCCGAGCGCGCGACCATCTCCGCCGCGCGGGCCCGCGAGGGCGACCACCGTGACATGGCCGCGGTCGCGCGGTGGGCGGGCGAGATCGCGGACGCGCTCGCGCCGGCGCACGTCTGACCGGGCGGCCGCAGGCGCGCCCGCCTGACCGGCGGCCCGTCGGGGGCTCACGTCGGACCGGAGGTGCGCGCGGAGGTCAGCGCGGGTCGGGGTCGCGCAGCGCGCGCAGCTCCGCGGCGACCGCGGTCGGCGACGGCCGGTCGCCCGGCTCGGCCGCCGTCATCGCGCCGAGCAGCCGCACCCAGTCCCGTCCGAGGTCCTCGGGCACGTCGACAGGTCGCAGCAGGCGCGCGAGCGAGCTGGTCAGCGGGTCCCCGGGGTACGCGCGCTCGCCGGTGAGGCACTCGAGCAGGACGAGTCCGAGCGAGTAGACGTCGCTCGCAGGTCCGACGTCGCGCCCGAGCGCCTGCTCGGGGCTCTGGTAGCTCGCGGTCCCCGACGAGCTTCGTCGGTCCGTCTCCGGTGCGCGGACGGCGCTCACGGCGATCCCGAAGTCCGCGAGCACGACGGGGAGCGTCGGCGCGTCCTGGCGTCCGGGGGGCGCGGCGGAGTCGGAGACGAGCACGTTGGACGGCTTGACGTCGCGGTGCACGATCCCCGCGGCGTGCGCGTGGCCGAGCGCGAGCGCGAGCTGCCGTCCGACGTCGGCCGTGATCGCGCGGGGGAGCGGGCCGTCGTTCACGCACTCGCGCAGCGTGCGGCCGTCGACGAGCTCCATGACGAGGTACGCGACGGGTCCGACCCCGTCGACCTGGTCGGCGCCCACGTCGAGCAGCGCGACGAGGTTGGGGTGCGACAGACCGGCGAGGACGCGTGCCTCCGCGGCGTAGCGGCGGATCTCCTCGCCGTCGGCCGCGCCGAGGTCGAAGAGCTTGACGGCGACCTCCCGGTCCAGCCGGCGGTCGGTCGCGCGGAAGACCGCACCCGAACCGCCGTGCCCGAGCGCCGCGCCCAGCCGGTACCGTCGCCCGAGCGTGGCGCCGGCCGGGCTGCGCAGGTCGGTGAGGGGCACGGGACGGTCCTTCGGGGGTGCTCTCGACGGGTCGGCGGCGCGTCCGCCGCACCACGACGCTAGGAGCGCGCCCGGGGCACCGCACGTCGAGCGCGCCTCTTCACCCCATCGTGACCGAGCCGAGATGACAGCCGCTTGCGTGATCCTGCAAGTCACTTGCGCGGAAAGTCGCTACAGTGGGCCGCATGTCACGGCGACTCGCAGAGGTGGCACGCAAGGTCGGCGTCTCGGAGGCGACCGTCAGCCGCGTGCTCAACGGCAAGCCCGGCGTCTCCGACCAGACGCGGGAGGCCGTGCTCACCGCGCTCGACGTCCTCGGCTACGAGCGCCCCACCAAGCTGCGCGGCGAGCGCGCACGCCTCGTCGGGCTCGTCCTGCCCGAGCTGCAGAACCCGATCTTCCCCGCGTTCGCCGAGGTCGTCGGTGGGGCGCTCGCGCAGCAGGGCTTCACCCCCGTGCTGTGCACCCAGACCGCGGGGGGAGTGTCCGAGGCCGACTACGTCGAGCTGCTGCTCGGCCAGCAGGTCTCGGGCATCGTGTTCGCCGGCGGGCACTACGCGCAGCGCGACGCGACGCACGACCACTACGAGCGGCTCACCGGCCGGCACCTGCCCGTCGTGCTCATCAACGCGTCGATCGAGGACCTGCCGTTCCCGCGCGTGTCGTGCGACGACGAGGTCGCGATCGAGCAGGCGGTCGGCCACCTCGCGTCGCTCGGCCACACCCGCGTCGGCCTCGTCCTCGGGCCCGTGGACCACGTGCCGTCCGAGCGCAAGCTGCACGCCGCGCGCGCGGTCGCGCAGCGGCTCGGCCTCGAGCTGCGCGACGACCAGGTCGTGCGCTCCGCGTACTCGCTCGAGAGCGGCCAGGCGGCCGCGACGCGCCTGATCAAGGCGGGGGTCACGGGCATCGTCTGCGCGAGCGACCCGCTCGCGCTCGGCGCGATCCGGGCGGCGCGCCGGGCCGGGCTGCGCGTGCCCGACGACATCTCCGTCGTCGGGTACGACGACTCCGCCTTCATGAACTGCACCGAGCCGCCGCTCACGACCGTGCGGCAGCCCATCGAGCCCATGGGCCGCGCCGCGATCGACCTGCTGGTCAACCAGATCAACGGCGCGTCCGTGCCGCAGGAGGAGCTGCTCTTCGAGCCCGAGCTCGTCGTCCGCGGCTCCACCGCACCGGCCCCCGCGTCCCGCCCCGCCTGACGCGTCCCGCTCGCCCGCTGCGCGTCCCGCCCGCCCGACGCGTCTTGCCCGCCTGACGCGTCCCGCTCGCCCGTGGTGCGTCCCGCCTGCTGACGCGCCCGCCCTGCGCGTGGGGACCTTCCGTGCGCCCACGACCTCGACGCACGCCGTGGCGCATCGCGCACCCGGTTCACGCGCACCACGACGCGCCGACTTCGGGCAGCGATCGGTCACGCTTCGATAACGCGTCTGTCGAGTTCTTGCGTTGATGTCGTCGCGACCTTTAGTGTCCTGCCATCGCCGAGGACGCCGTAGCGCGCCCGACGCGCCGATCCACCCGACGCCGTCGTCGGGCCGAGGAGAGACGAGACGTGCAGTGACGCAGCCTCACCCGCAGACCGACCCCACCTGGTGGCGGGACGCGGTCATCTACCAGGTCTACCCGCGCAGCTTCGCCGACGGGAACGGCGACGGCACCGGTGACCTGGCGGGCCTGCGGGCGCGGCTGCCGTACCTGCACGACCTCGGCGTCGACGCGATCTGGGTGACCCCCTGGTACCAGTCGCCCCTCGCCGACGGCGGGTACGACGTCGCCGACTACCGCGCGATCGACCCGGCGTTCGGCACGCTCGGCGAGGCGGAGCAGGTCATCGCGGAGGCGCTCGCGCTCGGCATCCGCACGATCATCGACATCGTCCCCAACCACGTCTCCGAGCAGCACGCGTGGTTCCGCGCGGCGCTCGCGGCCGGTCCGGGCAGCCCGGAGCGCGCACGGTTCTGGTTCCACCCGGGCAAGGGCGAGCACGGCGACGTCATGCCGACGCACTGGGTGTCGGACTTCCAGGGCACGACGTGGACGCGCACGGCGAACCCCGACGGCACGCTCGGCGAGTGGTACCTGCACCTGTTCGCGCCGCAGCAGCCGGACCTCAACTGGTCGCACCCGGACGTGCGCGCGGAGTTCGAGGACGTGCTGCGGTTCTGGTTCGACCGCGGCGTCGCGGGCATCCGCATCGACTCGGCCGCGCTGCTCGTCAAGGACGGCGACCTGCCGGAGGTGCCCGAGCAGCCAGGCCCGGGGGAGCACCCGCACGTCGACCGCGACGAGATCCACGACGTCTACCGCGCGTGGCGCGCGGTCGCGGACTCGTACGAGGGCACGCGCGTGCTGGTCGGTGAGGTGTGGCTGCAGGACAAGGCGCGGTTCGCGCAGTACCTGCGCCCCGACGAGATGCACACGGCCTTCAACTTCGACTTCATGGCCCGCCCGTGGGACGCCAAGCAGCTGCGCGAGTCGGTCGACGTGACGCTCGCGGCGCACGGACCCGTGGGCGCCCCGGCGACGTGGGTGCTGTCCAACCACGACGTGACGCGTCCCGTCACGCGCTACGGGCGCGAGGACTCGTCGTTCGCGTTCACGGCGAAGCGGTTCGGCACCCCGACGGACCTCGCCCTCGGCCGCCGCCGGGCCCGCGCCGCCGCGCTGCTCACCGCCGCGCTGCCGGGCTCGCTGTACGTCTACCAGGGCGACGAGCTCGGCCTCCCCGAGGTCGAGGACCTGCCGCGCGAGCTGCTCCAGGACCCCATGCACTTCCGCTCGGGCGGCGTCGACCCGGGCCGCGACGGCTGCCGCGTCCCGCTGCCGTGGTCCGGCACGACTGCACCCTTCGGCTTCAGCACCCGACCGGCCGACGGCGGCGCACCCGCGCCGACGTGGCTGCCGCAGCCCGCCGACTGGGCCGGCCTGACCGTCGAGGCGCAGGAGTCGGACCCGACCTCGACGCTCCGCCTCTACCGCGACGTGCTCGCGCTGCGCCGGGCCGAGCCCGCGCTCGGCGACGGCCCGCTGACCTGGGTGGAGACGACCGGCGACGTCCTCGCGTTCGCCCGCGGCGACGTCACGTGCGTCGTCAACCTCGGCACCGACCCGGTGCCGCTGCCCGCCCACACCGACGTCCTGCTGACGAGCGACCCGCTCGACGCAGGCCTGCTGCCGCGCGACACGGCCGCGTGGCTGCGCACGTGACCCGCCCCGACACCGACTGACACCGACTGACACCGAACCCGCAGTCCCGCCCCGCGGCCGACGCCCGCCGTCGACCGCATCCCCGAAGGAGTGACGATGAGGTCCTCGCGTCCCACCGCACTGGCCCTGGCCGGTGTGCTCTCGATCGGTCTGCTCACCGCGTGCAGCACCGACGACTCCGACTCGCCCACGGGCGAGGACGGCAAGGTCAGGATCACCGTCGCGGGCCTCCTGCCGACGGCCGACGACGCCGCGAAGGAGCAGCTCGCCGAGCGCGTCGCCGCGTTCGAGGAGGAGTACCCGGACATCGACGTCGAGACCGAGGACTACGAGTGGAAGGCGTCGACGTTCACGACGCAGCTCGCCGGCGGCACGCTGCCGAACGTCTTCGAGATCCCGCTGACCGACGGCAAGACGCTCATCGAGAACGGCCAGCTCGCCGACATCGACGCGCAGGTCAAGGCGCTGCCGTACGGCGACCAGTTCAACGAGGCGCTCATCGCGAACGGCACCGGTGACGACGGCAAGATCTACGCCGTCCCCGCCAAGTCGATCTACGCGGTCGCGCTGCACTACAACCGCAACCTCTTCGAGCAGGCCGGACTGGACCCCGACCAGCCGCCGACCACGTGGGACGAGGTCCGCGAGGACGCGAAGAAGATCCACGACGCCACCGGCGTCGCGGGCTACGCGATGATGGCGCTCGACAACGCGGGCGGCTGGCAGCTCGCGGCGGGCGCGAACTCGCGGGGCGGCGTCATCGAGACGTTCGACGGCGACGCGTACACCGCGACGCTCGACGACCCGGCGGTCGCGGAGCACCTGCAGTGGCTGCACGACCTCAAGTGGGAGGACGGCTCGCTGCTCGACCGCACGGACCTCGGCTGGGGCGACATCAACACCGAGTTCGCGGCGGGCAACCTCGCGATGTACACCTCCGGCTCGGACGTCTACAACTCGCTCGTCGAGGCGAACGGCGTCACCGCGGACTGGGGCTACGGCCTGACCGCGATCCCGACGTCGGGCGACGGCGGCGCGCTGACCGGCGGCACGATGGCCGCGGTCACGAAGCAGTCGACGGACGAGCAGAAGGACGCCGCCGTCAAGTGGATCGACTGGTGGTACCTGAGCAAGCTGCAGGACCAGGACCAGGCGGTCGCCGACGCGAAGACGCGTGCCGAGGCCGACCCGGCGCAGGCCGTGGGCACGCCCGTGCTGCCGATCTTCTCGAAGGAGAACTACGAGCAGTCGCAGGAGTGGGTCGCGGACTACATCAACGTCCCGCTCGAGAACATGACGGGCTACACCGACGTCATGTTCGACCAGGAGCTCGTGCCCGAGGCGTCGGCCGCGGTGCAGGACCTGTACGCGCAGCTGTTCCCGGTCGTGCAGGCCGTCATCTCGGACGAGAACGCGGACATCGACGCGCTGCTCGCGACCGCGAACGACGCGGGCCAGTCGGCGATCGACGGCTGACACGCCCCTCGCGTGCCGCCCGGGGACGCATCCCGTCACCCGGCGGCACCGCCACGGAACCCCGGACCCGCGGGTCGTCGCCCGCGGCCCCCGGACCCCCGGACCCCCGGACCACCAGGAAGGGCCTCATGACCACGGACGACGCCGTCCTCACCGACCGCCCGCGCGGCACCGCACGCGCCGGGCGCCCCGCGCCTCGCGTGCCGGGCCGGAGCCCGCTCACGTGGGCACGCCGCGGCGGGCTGTCCGCCCTCGTCTTCGCGCTGCCGCTGCTGCTGGTCTTCGGCGTCTTCTCGTGGTGGCCGATCGTCTCGGCCGTCGTGATGAGCTTCCAGCAGACGAACCTCATCGACCCGCCGACGTTCGTGGGGCTGGAGAACTTCCAGGCGATCTTCGCGGACCCGCTGCTGCCGAAGGTCGTGCGCAACACCGCGTGGTTCGCGCTGCTCGCGCTCGTCTTCGGGTACCCGATCCCGCTGGTGGGCGCCGTGCTCATGAGCGAGCTGCGCCGGCGCAAGGGCCTGTACTCGGTGCTCGCGTACCTGCCGGTGGTCGTGCCGCCGGTCGTCGCTGTGCTGCTGTGGAAGTTCTTCTACGACCCGCGCCCGCAGGGGGTCTTCAACACGATCCTCGGCTGGGTCGGCCTGGGGCCGTACTCGTGGCTCAACGACCAGGCGATGGCGATGCCGTCGCTCGTGCTCGAGGCGACGTGGGCGGCCGCCGGCGGGACGGTGATCATCTACCTGGCCGCCCTGATCGGCGTGCCGTCGGAGCTCTACGACGCGGCCGAGGTCGACGGCGCGTCGGTGTGGCGCAAGGTGTGGCACGTGACGATGCCGCACCTGCGCGGCGTGCTGTTCATCACCCTGATCCTGCAGGTCATCGGCACCGCACAGGTGTTCCTCGAACCGTTCCTGTTCACCAACGGCGGCCCGAACCACGCGACGCTGACCGTGATGCTGTGGGTCTACCAGCTCGCGTTCACGTCGATCGGCAACAGCTTCGGCGAGGCGACGGCGCTCAGCCTGCTCCTCGCGGTCGTCCTCGCCGTGCTGTCGCTCGTCTACTTCCGCCTGACCCGCAGCTGGAGCCAGTCGTGACCACCGTGCAGACCCCGTCGTCCCCGAGCCCCGCGCAGGCCGTGGTCGCGCCGGCCCCCGTCGACGCACCCCCGCGGCGGCTCGGCCGTCGGCGGCTCGTCGTCGACTCCGGCGAGCGCGGCGCGCTGTCGACCGCGGACTGGCGCCGCCCGCTCGTCAAGCACACGTGGCGCACGATGCACCTCCTGCTGCTCGTGCTGCTCGTCGTGTGGTGCCTCGGCCCGCTGCTGCTGCTCGGCACGTTCGCGTTCACGCCGACGCAGGACATCCAGAGCACGCCGCTCGCGTTCTTCCCGAACGGCGCGACGACGCACAACGTCGAGATGGCGTGGAACAGGTACCACATCGGCCAGTTCTTCATGAACACCGTGTGGGTGGCCCTGGGCTCGTGGCTCGTGCAGGTCGTCGTCGCGACGACCGGCGGGTTCGTGCTGTCGGTGCTGCGGCCGGCGTGGGCGCGGGCCCTCAACTGGGCGGTGCTCGCGACGCTGTTCGTGCCCGCGGTCGTGCTGCTCGTGCCGCTCTACAAGATCGTCGTCGACCCGCCGATCGGGCCGAGCCTCATCAACAGCTACCTCGCGGTGTGGCTGCCCGCCGGGGCCAGCGCGTTCAACGTGGTGCTCGTCGCGCGGTTCTTCGACTCGCTGCCGCGCGAGATCTTCGAGGCCGCCCGCATGGACGGCGCCGGACCGTTCCGGCTGTTCCGCAGCATCGTCCTGCCGATGAGCAAGCCGATCATCGGCGTCGTCTCCGTGTTCGCGGTGATCGCGTCGTGGAAGGACTTCCTGTGGCCCTTCCTCGTCCTCAAGTCGGACACGGTCAAGCCGCTGTCGGTCTACCTGCAGTCGATGGCGAACGTCGACAAGGGCACGCTCATGGCCGCGCTCGCGATCTCGACGCTCATCCCGATCGCGATGTTCCTCGTCTTCCAGCGCATGTTCCTGCGGGGTGCGGGGCTCGGGGGAGCGGTCAAGGGCTGACGACGTTTTTCTGACGTGCTGTCGGATCAGGATCACGGCGGCGGCGACCCCGCCCGGGAGGGAAGGGTCGCCGCCGCGGTGCGATGATCGACGGGTGGCCCCCGACACCTCGCTGAGCACCCCCGCGCCCGCTGCCGGTCCCACCGACCGCACCGCCCCCGTCCTCGCCGACGAGAACCCCGCCGCGCCGTACGACGCGCTCCTGCTGTTCTCGTTCGGCGGCCCCAACGGCCCCGACGACGTGCTGCCGTTCCTGCGCAACGTCACGGCCGGCAAGGGCATCCCCGACGAGCGGCTCGCCGAGGTCGCCGAGCACTACCACCACTTCGGCGGCGCGAGCCCGATCAACGCCCAGAACCTCGCCCTCCAGAAGGCGCTCCAGGCGGAGCTCGCGCGCCGCGGCGTCGACCTGCCCGTCGTGTGGGGCAACCGCAACTGGGAGCCGTACACGCGCGACGCGCTCGCCGCGGCCCACGCGGACGGCGCCCGCCGCATCGTCGCGCTCGTGACCAGCGCCTACGCGTCGTACTCCGGCTGCCGGCAGTACCGCGAGAACCTGTGGGGCTCGCTCGACGAGCTCGCGGTCGACCTCGGCCTGGCCGACGGCGAGCACCCGCTGGTCGCCGACAAGGTCCGCCCCTACTTCAACCACCCCGGCTTCGTGCAGGCGAACGTCGATGCCGTTGCCGAGGCCTACGAGAAGATCGGCGACCCGGCGGCGCGTCTCGTGTTCGTCACGCACTCGATCCCCACGACGATGGAGGAGGCGTCGGCCGTGAGCGGCGCGACGTACAGCGCGCAGCACCTCGACGTCGCCGCGACCGTCGCCGCCGCCGTCGGCGAGCGCCTGGGCCGCCCGGTCGAGTGGGACCTCGCGTACTGCTCGCGCTCCGGCCCGCCCAGCCAGCCGTGGCTCGAGCCCGACGTCAACGACCACCTCGAGGCGCTGCACGGGCAGGGCGTGCGGTCCGTCGTCCTGTCGCCCGTCGGGTTCGTCTCCGACCACATGGAGGTCGCGTTCGACCTCGACACCGAGGCGCTCGAGACCGCGCAGGAGCTCGGCCTCACCGCCGTGCGCGCCGACTCCGTCGGCACCCGCGAGCCGTTCGTCCGCGGGCTCGTCGACCTCGTGCTCGAGCGTGCGGCGCTCGCGCGTGCGCTCGACGCCGGGGCGCCGGCGCCCGAGGGCACCACCGTCGGCAGCCTGCCCGCCTGGCGCGACGTGTGCCGCCCCGGCTGCTGCCGGCAGCGCGCGGGCGTCGACTCCGGCATCCCCGCCGCCTGCTCGACCGACCCCTGGTCCTGACCCCTCAGTCCTGACACCTCAGTCCTGACCCCTCAGTCCTGACCCCTCAGTCCTGACCCTCAGTCCCGGAAGGACGACCACGTGAGCCACGCCAGCCCCGACGCCGAGGCCCTCAACGCCACGGTCCGCTACACGATGTGGACCGTCTTCGCGCTCGAGGAGGTCCTGCCCGAGGACGACGCGGAGCGCGCGCAGCTCATCGCCGCCGCGCACGACGCGGTCGCCGCCGACGGCCTCGTCGTGCGCGGCTGGTACGACGTCGCGGGCCTGCGTGCCGACGCCGACCTCATGGTCTGGTGGCACGCCGAGACCGTCGAGGAGGTGCAGGGCGCCTACCAACGGCTGCGCGCGAGCGACCTCGGCCGTCACCTGCTGCCCGTGTGGTCCGTCGTCGGCCTGCACCGCCCCGCCGAGTTCAACCGGTCCCACGTCCCCGCGTTCCTCGCGGGCGAGGACGCCGGCGACTACCTGTGCGTCTACCCGTTCGTCCGGTCCTACGACTGGTACGTGCTGCCCGACGACGACCGCCGCCGCATGCTCGTCGAGCACGGGCACGCCGCGCGCGACTACGCGGACGTGCGCGCGAACACCGTCTCCGCGTTCGCGCTCGGCGACTACGAGTGGATCCTCGCGTTCGAGGCCGGCGAGCTGCACCGCATCGTCGACCTCATGCGCGACCTGCGGGCGACCGAGGCGCGGCTCCACGTCCGCGAGGAGGTGCCGTTCTACACCGGCCCCCGCACCACGCTCGAGGCCTGGGCGGACCGCCAGCCGCGCGGCTGACCCCCGCTCGCGTCCGCGTGACCGGCGCCCGTCCCTCCCCGGGAACGGGCGCCGGTGCCATGATCGGGACATGGCGACCCTCCAGGGCACGTGGCGGTTCGAGACGCTCGGCGGCGCACCGCTGCCCGACGAGGTGCGGCACGCACCGTGGCTCACGTTCGACGGCGACGGGCAGGTCTACGGGCTCGCGGGCGTCAACCGGGTCCGCGGGACGTGGCAGCTCGAGGGGTCGCGCCTGACCTTCGGACCCGTCGTCTCGACGCTCATGGCCGGTCCTGACGACGCGATGGCGTGCGAGCGTCAGGTCGTCGAGCTGCTCAACAGCGCGCTCGACGTCCAGGCCGACGGCGACCGGCTCGAGCTGCGGCTCGACGGGACGTCCGGCGCGACGCTCGTGCGCGACGACCACGCGGGCGACACGCCAGTCTGACCCGGGCGTCGGCGTCCACCTCTCGACCCCGACCGGCAGCGTGACACCGGCCCGCGGCCGCGCGCGTCCGGCAGCGCCCGTCGCCACGGCGCTCGGCCCTGCGGCCCGTCGGGCTCGTCAGGCGGCGGTGCTCCCGAGGCCCGGCCAGCGGGCCGCGAGCTCGGTGAGCGTGCGCTCGCGGTCCGCGACGTCGTAGGCCGTGCCCGTCACCATGAGCTCGTCCGCGCCGGTACGCGTGGCGAGCGCCGCGAGCTCCTCGACGGCACGGTCCGGCGTCGTCGCGACCTGCGTGCCCGGCGACTGCGCGAAGAACTCCTCGGCCGCGCGAGGGTCGAGCCCGGCCAGCATGCGGGCGGCCTCGTCCGGCGTGACGACGGGAGCGAGCGGCCGGCCGGTACGCAGGGCGAGCGTCATGACCCGGCTGGGACCGGCGAGGTGCTGCGCCTCCTCCTCGGTGTCCGCGACGAGGACCGACACGGACACCATGAGCCGCGGCTCGGCGAGCAGCGGCGACGGGCGGAACGCGTCGCGGTACGTCTGCGCGGCCTGCGCGGTGCGGCCCGTCGCGAAGTGGTGCGCGTAGCTGTACGGCAGGCCCAGCTCGCCCGCGAGCTGCGCGGAGAACAGGCTCGACCCGAGCAGCCAGGGCTCCGGGCTCGACGTCGCGGCGGGCGTCGCGGTCAGGCGGCGCGCCGCTGCGGACGGCGCGACCGAGCCGAGCGGGACGCCGAGCATCGCCAGGACGTCCACCAGCTCGGCCGGGAAGTCCTCCGCGCCCAGGCCGTCGACGGTCCGGCGCAGCGCCGCCGCCGTGGCCGGGTCGGCGCCCGGAGCGCGTCCGATGCCCAGGTCGACGCGGCCCGGGTGCAGCGCCTCGAGCATCGCGAACTGCTCCGCGACGACGAGCGCGGGGTGGTTCGGCAGCATGACGCCGCCCGACCCGACGCGGATCGACACGGTCGCGGCCGCGAGGTGCGCGAGCAGGACGCCGGGCGACGTCGAGGCCACCATCGGCATCGCGTGGTGCTCCGCGACCCAGAACCGGCGGTAGCCGAGCGCGTCGGCGGCCCGCGCGAGGCGGGTCGTCGCAGCGAGCGCGTCGGCGCTGGTCTGGCCCGCGCTGAGCGGGGCGGTGTCGAGGACGGAGAGCGGGATGGTCACGTCGAGGGCAACGCCGGACCGGGCCGTCGTCATCCCGCGCACGTGCGACCGTGACGCGACGCACGCCGCGCCTCGTCACGCCCGCCGACGCCGCCCGTCAGCCGGTGCGGGCGGCGTCGGTCGGGTTTCCGTCGGGGGTTCGGGGTTCCGTCAGGGGTACAGCCCGCGGATCTTGTGCGCCTCCGCGACCCGCCGGACCCCGATCGTCAGCGCCGCGTCGCGCAGCGACACCCCCTCGGCGTGCGCGAGCGACGCGACCGCCCGGTAGGACGCGAGCATCCGGTGCTCGAGCCGCTCCGCGATCTCGTTCTCGGTCCACCAGTACGCCTGGTTGGCCTGCACCCACTCGAAGTACGACACGACGACGCCGCCCGCGTTCGCGAGGATGTCCGGGACCACGACGACGCCGCGCTCGGCGAGGGCCGCGTCGCCCTCGGTCGTCGTCGGGCCGTTGGCGCCCTCGACCACCCAGCGCGCCTTGACCTGACGTGCGGTGTCGGCGTCGATCACGCCCTCGACGGCCGCCGGGATGAGCACGTCGACGTCGAGCGAGAGCAGCTCGGCGTTGTCGACGGGCTCGCCGCCCCCGAACTCGTGCACCGCACCGCCGTCGGCGACGTGCCGCAGCAGCGCGGGCACGTCGAGCCCGTCGGACGACCGCACGCCGCCGTGCTCGTCGCTCACGGCCACGACGCGTGCGCCCGACTCCGCGAGGATCCGCGCCGCGGGCGCGCCGACCTTGCCGAAGCCCTGCACGGCGACCGACACCTCGTCGAGCCGCACGCCCGCGTCGCCGAGCGCGGCCTCGGCCGCGTGCACCACGCCGCGCGACGTCGCCGTCGGACGCCCGAGCGACCCGCCGACCGTGAGCGGCTTGCCCGTCGTCACCGCGGGGATCGTGTACCCCAGGTTGACCGAGTACGTGTCCATGATCCAGGCCATGGTCTGCTCGTTCGTGCCGATGTCGGGCGCCATGATGTCCCGCTCGGGGCCGATGATCGGCATGATCTCGCTCGTGTAGCGCCGTGTGACGCGCTCGAGCTCCGACTGCGAGTACAGCCGTGGGTCGATCGTCACGCCGCCCTTCGCGCCGCCGTACGGCACGTCGACGACCGCGCACTTCCAGGTCATCCACATCGCGAGGGCCCGGACCTCGTCCGGGTCGACGGACGCCGAGTAGCGCAGGCCGCCCTTGCCGGGTCCGCGCGAGATGTTGTGCTGCACGCGGTAGCCCGTGAAGAGCTCGATCTCCCCGGTGTCCCGACGCAGGGGCACGGCCACGTTCATCTCGCGACGTGGCGTCGCGAGCATCCGGTGCATGCCCTCGTCGTAGCCGAGGATCTGGACGGCGTCCGCGAGCTGGGCCTGCGCGGTCGCCAGCGGGGACGAGGGACGGGGCGTCGTTGCCGAGTCGGTCACGTGCCCACCATGCCACCGCCGGCTGTGCGCGCCACCGCGGCGCACGGAC
This sequence comes from Cellulomonas algicola, assembly GCF_019024305.1. NCBI lineage: Bacteria > Bacillati > Actinomycetota > Actinomycetes > Micrococcales > Cellulomonadaceae > Cellulomonas > Cellulomonas algicola. The sequence goes on from NZ_JAHKSJ010000017.1 coordinate 108,327, forward strand.
GGATCACCCGCCCGGTCACCCGGGTGCCGGGCCGGGGTCAGCAGAGCTGGGCGTCCGCCATCGGCTTGAGCACCGAGCCGCCCAGGTGCCGCGAGTGCCGCGCCGGGACCAGCACGCACGTGCCGAACGAGCCGTTGCTGTAGCGGCCCTTGACGAACACGTCCGTGTCCCGGCAGTTCACCGACCGCACCGTGTACGGCGTCGGCTTGAAGACGTACACGCCGCCGAGCGCCGGCCCGCAGAACGCCTCCGCGTCCTCGATGGTCGCGAGGATGCCGACCGTGCCGTCGTCGGTCACGCCCGGCGGCGGGGTGAGCGTCGTCGACATCTCCGGGTCGTCGGTGACCGCCCCGAGCGCGGGTGCGGCCACCAGGACGCCGCCGGTCGCGACGGCCAGGCCGGCGGCGGCGCGGACGAGACGGGCGCGGACGAGACGACGGACGAGCATGCTGCCCCCTGGACGGGTCGACGACGGTGTCGGGCGTCCGACGCGGCGGACGGGCCCAGGATGGTCGGCGGCCCGACTCCAGGCAAACCTGCGCCGCGGCGCGTCGCCGCACGTCGTCGGGCCGCGCCGCGCCCTCGCCCGGACGACGGTGCAGGTCGCGCACGGCGTGGTCGCACGGCGCGGTCGCGCCCGCTGGCCCAGACTGTGAGACGTGCCGGACGCACCACCCCACGCGCCCGGCCGTGGCCACCCACCCGTGGCCGCACGCGACGAGAGCGAGGTGCGATGGCGACGCCACCGGACGACCGACCCGCACGGCACGACGCCCCCGAGCCCGGCGGGTCCCGCCCCGGTGCCGGACTCGAGCCGCCCGACCTCGTCGAGGACGCGGTGCGGCTCGCGCGGCAGTGGCTCGACCGCACGTCCGCCGACGAGACGCGTCGCGAGCGCGCCACCACGCGGCGGCTCGCCGCACTCGTGGGGTCCCCGGCCGGTCTCGAGCTCGCCGTCCGGTTCGTCGACCGCGTCGCCCGGCCGCGGGACCTCCACGTCGCCGCGCGCGAGCTCGCCGCGCTCGCGCAGACCGCGCACGCCGCCGACTTCCTCGGGCCCGTCGACCGCGCGATGCTCGCGACGGGGACGCGCGTCGCGACGGTCCTGCCCGGCGTCGTCGTGCCCGCCGCACGCGAACGGCTGCGCTCGCTCGTCGGCCACCTCGTCGTCGACGAGGCCGCGCTGGGCCGGCACCTGGCCGGCACACGCGCCGCCGGGTACCGGCTCAACCTCAACCTGCTCGGCGAGGCCGTGCTGGGCGAGCACGAGGCCGCCGCGCGGCTGGCCCGCGTCCGGGCGCTCGTCGAGCGGGACGACGTCGACTACGTGTCCGTCAAGGTGTCCGCCGTCGCGAGCCAGCTGTCCACCTGGGACACCGAGGGCAGCGCCGACCGTGTCGTCGAGCGCCTCCTGCCGCTCTACGAGGCCGCCGCGGAGCACGGCACGTTCGTCAACCTCGACATGGAGGAGTACCGCGACCTCGCGCTGACCGTGCGGGTCTTCGAGCAGCTCGCCGCGCACCCGCCGCTGCGCGGTGCGTCGTCCGGCATCGCCCTGCAGGCCTACCTGCCGGACGCCGCCGACGCGTACGACGAGATCGCCGGCATCGCCGCCCGGCGGGCCGACGCCGGGGGAGCGCGGCTCAAGGTCCGGCTCGTCAAGGGCGCGAACCTCGCGATGGAGCGCGTCGAGGCCGAGCTGCACGGCTGGGACCAGGCGCCGTACCCGTCGAAGGCGCTCGTCGACGCCGCCTACCTGCGACTCGTGGACCGCGCGCTCGACCCGTCGCGGACGCGCGCGCTGCGCGTCGGCGTCGCGAGCCACAACGTCTACCACGTCGCCGTCGCCCACCTGCTGGCCCAGGCGCGCGGCGTCTCCGAGGCGCTCGACGTCGAGATGCTGCAGGGCATGGCGCCCGCGCAGGCCCGCGCCGTGCGCGACGACGTCGGCAGCGTCCTGCTCTACACGCCCGTCGTCGCCCGCAGCGAGTTCGACGTCGCGGTCTCCTACCTCGTGCGCCGCCTCGAGGAGAACGCCGCGGGGGAGAACTTCCTGCATGCCGCGTTCGCCGGCGGCGACGACGCGATGGACGCGCAGGAGGCGGCGTTCCGCACCGCGTGGGCGGGGCGCGAGGAGCCGAGCACGGCGCCGCGCCGCATCGCCCGGGTGCCGTCCCCCGACGGACCCGGCTTCGACAACGCGGCGGACACCGACCCGGCCGCGGCCGAGGCCCGGGTCTGGGCGCGCGGCCTGGTCGCACGCGACGTCCCGCCGCCGCCCGGGGCCGTCGAGGTCGCGACGACCGACGACGTCGACGCGGTCGTCGCCCGGGCCGTCGCCGCGGCTTCCGCGTGGGCCGCGACGCCGCCGACCCGTCGCGCGGCCGCCCTGCGCACCGCCGCGATCGCTCTCGAGCAGGCACGGGGCGACCTCGTCGCGACCATGGTGCACGAGGCGTCGAAGACCGTCGGCGAGGCCGACCCCGAGGTGAGCGAGGCCGTCGACTTCGCGCGCTACTACGCCGACCGTGCCGAGGAGCTCGCCGACGGGACCGTGCCCGGTGCCGTGCACCGGCCGTCCGGCGTGACCGTCGTGACGCCGCCCTGGAACTTCCCCGTCGCGATCCCCGTCGGGTCGGTGCTCGCGTCCCTCGCCGCCGGCAGCCCCGTGCTGATCAAGCCCGCGCCGGCGACGCCCCGCTGCGCGCAGGTCGCGATGGCCGCGATCCGACGGGCCCTCGACGACGCGGGCGCGCCCACCGGGACGCTCACCGTCGTCCTCAGCCCCGAGGGTGACGTCGGCAGGCGGCTCGTCACGCACCCCGACGTCGCCCGCGTCGTCCTCACCGGCTCGATCGAGACCGCACGCCTGTTCGCCGGCTGGCGCGACGACCTCGACGTCCTCGCCGAGACCTCCGGCAAGAACGCCCTGGTCATCACGCCGTCCGCGGACGTCGACCTCGCCGTCGCCGACCTCGTGAAGTCTGCGTTCGGGCACGCCGGGCAGAAGTGCTCCGCTGCCTCGCTCGCGATCCTCGTCGGGTCCGCGGGCACCGACGACCGGCTGCGGCGGCAGCTCGCCGACGCCGTGGCGTCCCTGCGCGTCGGGCACAGCGACGACCTCGCCACGAGCGTGCCGCCCCTCGTCGAGCCCGCGTCGGGCAAGCTGCTGCGCGCGCTCACGACGCTCGACGCGGGGGAGGAGTGGCTCGTCGCGCCCCGACCGCTGGGCGTCTCCGGACGGCTCTGGACGCCCGGCGTGCGGCACGGCGTCGCGCCCGGGTCGTGGTTCCACACCACCGAGTGCTTCGGTCCGGTCCTCGGCATCATGCGGGCGCGCACGCTCGACGAGGCGATCGCGTGGCAGAACGCCGTCGCGTTCGGCCTCACGGGCGGCCTGCACTCGCTCGACGAGGACGAGGTCACGACCTGGCTCGACCGCGTCGAGGTCGGCAACGCCTACGTCAACCGCGGCACGACCGGCGCGATCGTCCGGCGGCAGCCGTTCGGCGGCTGGAAGGCGTCCGTCGTCGGACCGGGCGCCAAGGCCGGCGGGCCGCACTACGTCGCGCAGCTCGGCACCTGGTCCGACGCGCCCGACGTCCCCACCGACGACGCCGCGTGGCTCGAGTGGGCGCGGTCCGACGACCGTCGCGCGTGGGACGAGACGTTCGCCCGCGAGCACGACCCGAGCGGCCTCGCCGTCGAGCAGAACGTCCTCCGGTACCGCGCGGTGCCGGCCTTGACCGTCCGGGTGGGGGACGACGCCCGGCCGGTGGCCGTCCAGCGCGTCCTGCACGCGGCCGCGACCGCGGGCGTCCCGACGACGGTGAGCGACGTCGCCGCCGAGCCCCACGACGCGTTCGCCGAGCGTGTGGCGTCCGGCGCGGTGTCCGGTCGCGTGCGTGTGGTCGGCCGGGGACCGGGACTCCGGGCGGCCGCTGCAGCCCGGGCGGGGGAGGTGACCGTGCTCGACGCGCCGGTCCTCGCGTCCGCGGCGCGCGAGCTGCTCACCGTCGTCCGCGAGCAGGCCGTCAGCCGCACGCGCCACCGCTTCGGGCACCTCCCGCCGACGCCGCCGTCCTGACGCGGTGCCGCTGGGACGTCGGGCGGACGCGCAGACCTGCGCGGTGCCGCCGGGACGTCAGGCGGAGGCGCGGATGACGATCTCGGGCGCGAAGATCAACGGCTCGGACGGCGCAGGCACGCCCGCGAGCTGGTCGAGCAGCCGTGCGCCCGCGGCGCGCGCCATCGCGACGACGGGCTGCACGACGGTCGTGAGCGGCGGCGTCGTCGACGCGGCCACACCGAGGTTGTCGTACCCCACGACGGCGACGTCCCCGGGCACGTCCTTGCCGTGCTCGGTGAGGACGCCGAGCGCCCCGGCCGCCATGAGGTCCGACGCGATGAAGATCGCGTCGAGGTCGGGGTGCCGCGCGAGCAGCTCGCGGGCCGCGATCGCCCCCGACGCGATGGTGAAGTCGCCGTAGACGATGGCGTCCTGCGGCAGGCCCGCGGCGGACATCGCGTCACGCCAGCCGGCGAGCCGGTCGATGCCGGCGGACATGTCCTCCGGACCGGCGATCGTGCCGATGCGGCGTCGACCGAGGTCGATGAGGTGCTGTGTCGCCAGACGCCCGCCCTCGTGGTTGTCGGTGTCGACGTACTGCACGTCGCGCTCGTCCGCGGACAGCGGTCGGCCGACGAAGACGTTGGGGACGCGCGAGGCGAGCAGCGTCCGGTCGAGCTCGTCGTCGCGGTGGTGCGACACGACGATCGCGCCGTCCACGTGCCCGTTGCGCAGGTAGCGCACGGTCCGCTCGCTCTCGCCGGGGCGGGCGATGACGAGGACGACCTGGATGTCGGAGTCGGCGAGCGAGCTCGACAGGCCGTTGAGGGTGCCCGCGAAGAACGGGTCGGACAGCACGCGCTCGTCGGGCTCGGGGACGACGAGCGCGATGGAGTCGGTGCGCTTGGTGACGAGCGAGCGCGCGGCGCGGTTCGGGGTGTAGCCCAGGTCGGCGACGGCGGCCTCGACGGAGGCCAGGGCCTCGGGGGACACGCGCAGGCCACCGTTGATGGCGCGCGACGCGGTGGAGCGTGACACTCCGGCGCGCTCGGCGACCTGCTCGAGCGTCGGCGCCGGGGGACGGGCGGGCTCCGTGCGGGCGGGGATGTTGTCGACCACCGTTGGTCTTCCCTCCTGTGGCTGCCGGGGCAGCGATGACGTGCTGACGGCAGGAGGGCGGGGTGGGGGCCACCCCGCCCTCCTGTCCGTCGGTGCCCTCCCCGGTGCGGGGTCGGGCGACCGATGGAGCTTGGGCGTGCCGTCAGCCCTTGACGGCACCCTGCATGATGCCCGCCACCAGCTGACGGCCGGCGATGAAGAACATCACGATCAGCGGGATCACGGACAGCGTGACACCCGCCATGATCAGCGACATGTCCTTGAAGTAGGACGCCTGGAGCAGCTGCACGGCCACGGGGAGCGTCGGGTTCGCCGGGCCGAGGAAGATGAACGGACCGAAGAAGGACGTCCACGAGCCGACGAACGCGAACAGGCCGAGCATGAACGCCGCCGGGCGAGCCGCGGGGAGCGCGACGTGCCAGAACGTCCGGATCATCGACGCGCCGTCCACGCGGGCGGCCTCGATGAGCTCGTAGGGCAGCGCCGACTCGAGGTACTGGGTCATCCAGAACACGCCGAACGCCGTGACCAGGCCGGGCACGATGATCGAGGTCAGCTGACCCACCCAGCCGAGCTTCGACATGAGGATGAACAGCGGGACCACGCCGAGCTGCGTCGGGACGGCCGTCGTCGCGATGACGAACACGAGGAGCGGCGCGCGACCGCGGAACCGCAGCTTCGAGAACGAGAAGCCGGCCAGCGTCGAGAACAGCACGACCGACACCGACGTGATGACGGCGACGATGATCGAGTTGCCGAGCGCCGTCCAGAACTGGATGTCCGAGGACAGGACGCGGTTGACGTTGTCCCAGAAGTGCCCCTGCGGGATGAGCGAGGGGATCGGGTTCTGCGCGATGTCCTGCGCCGTCGACGACGCGAAGAGGAACGCGTAGTAGAGCGGCAGGGCCGACGCGAGGACCGCGACGGTCAGCAGGACGTAGGTGACCCAGCCCGGCCGACGGTCCGCGCCCTGGGCGACGCTGCGCCTGCGCGCGGCGGCCCGAGCGGCACCCTTGCCCGCGGTCTGCGAGATGACGGGGACGGAGGGGGCGCTCATCGCCGGACCTTCTTTCGGGACTTCGACGCGTTGTCGGAGGCGATCCGCTTCGTCAGGGAGAAGTTGACCAGGCCGACGATGACGATGATGAGGAACAGGATCCAGGCGACTGCGGCAGCGCGGCCGAAGCTCTTCTGGTTGCCCCAGCCGACCTCGTAGATGTACATCGTCGCGGTCATCCACTGGCGGCTCGGGCCACCCTGGCCGAGCTGGTCGAACAGGCGCGGCTCGTCGAAGATCTGGAGGCCACCGATGGTGGACGTGATGACGACGAAGATGATCGTCGGGCGCAGCATCGGCACGGTGATCGAGAAGAACTGGCGGACGCGCGAGGCGCCGTCGATGACCGCGGCCTCGTACAGGTCGCGCGGGATCGCCTGCATGGCCGCCAGGAGGATCAGCGTGTTGTAGCCGGTCCAGCGGAAGTTGACCATGGTCGCGATCGCGACGTGGCTCGGGAACACCTGCGAGTGCCACCCGATCGGGTTGAGCCCGATGTCCTTGAGGATCGTGTTGATGATGCCGGTCTGGTCCGCGAAGAGGCGGCCGAAGATGAGGGAGACGGCCACGGGGGCGACGACGTAGGGGAGCAGGACGCCCATGCGCCAGAACGTCTTGGCGCGCAGGTTCGCGTCGAGGAGCGCGGCCAGGACGATCGCGATCATCAGCTGCGGGATCGTCGAGATCAGGAAGATCGAGAAGGTGTTGCGGATGCCCTTCCAGAAGTTCGGCTCCTGGAGGACGTACGCGAAGTTCTCCAGGCCGACGAAGTCACCCTGGCCCGCGATGAGGTGCCAGTCGTGCATCGACACCCACGCCGTGTAGATCAGGGGGAAGAGGCCCGTGACCCCGAAGAGGATGAAGAACGGGGAGATGTAGAGGTACGGGGAGAGCTTGACGTCCCAGCGACCGAGGTTCTGGCTGAAGCCGACCCGACGGGGTGCCCTCGGAGGGGTGCTGCTGGCGGCGCGCCGGTCGAGTCTCGGCGGCGTGGTGGAGGTGGCCATCGATAGTCCTTCGGTGCTGTTGGGGCGAAGCCTACGCGGCGGAGGCCGGGCCGATGGAGGTCCATCGGCCCGGCCTCGTCAGCGTCAGCCCAGAGCCGAGACGGCCTGGATGGCCGCGTCCCACTGCTCGGCCGGGTTGCCGCCGTTGACGTCGACCTCGACCAGCGCGTTGTTGAACGCGTCGTTCACGGCGAAGAAGTTCGGGCCCTTGTAGACCGTCGTGATGCCCTTCGCGCGGTTCGCGAGGATCTCACCGGCGGGGGCGTTGTTGAAGAACTCGTTCGTCGAGGAGAGGAGCTCGTCCGACTCGAGAGCCTCGAGCTGGCTCGGGAAGGTGCCCTTGTCGGCGTAGGCCTTGAGCTGCTGCTCGGGAGCCGTCAGCCACGCGGCGAGCTCCTTCGCCTCCTCCGTGTGCGCACCCTGCTCGGGCACCGTCAGGAAGGAACCGCCCCAGTTGCCGGCACCGCCGGGGAAGACGTCGGCGATGTCCCAGCCGGTCACGCCGGCCGAGTTGTTCTCGATGACGCCGAGCATCCAGCCCGGGGCGAGCATCGTCGCGAACGCGTTGTCCGGGCTCTGGAACGCGGCGTTCCAGTCGTCGCTCCACTGCTGGAGGTGCGCCGACAGGTTGTCCGTGGCCGCAGCCTGGACGACCTGGTCGTAGATCTCCTTGATGCGCGGGTTGTCAGCCGCGGTCACCGTGTTGTCGGAGGGGTCCTCGTAGGGGGCCTCCTCCTGGTTGATCATGCCCTGCCAGATGGCGCCGGCCGAGTCGAACCACGGCTTGCCCGTCGCGTCGACGTACTGCTTGCCGACCTTGAAGTACTGGTCCCAGCCGCCGCCGTTCTCGGAGAGCAGCGCGGCGACCTCGGCGCGGTCCGTCGGCAGGCCGGCGGCGGCGAACAGGTCGGAGCGGTACGCGATGGCCTCGGGGCCGATGTCGGTGCCGTAGCCGATGAGCTTGCCGTCGGCCGTCGTGGCCTGCGCGGCCTTCCAGTCGAGCCAGCGGCCCTCGACGTCGGCGGAGTTCAGGTCCACGAACTTGTCCGGGTACTGCAGGAGCTCGGGGAGCCAGTCGACCTCGATGGCCTCGATGTCCGACAGGCCGGAGCCCGCGGCGAGACGCGTGTTGAGGTTCTCGCGGGCCTCGTTCGAGGTCGCGGCCTTCTTGTGCTCGATCGTGACGCCGGGGTGCGACGCCTCGTACTCCGCGAAGAGCTCGTCGGTGTAGCCGAACTCGTTGAACGTCGCGACGGTGAGGGTGATGTTGCCGCCCTCGGTGCCCTCGTCGTCCGAGTTGTCACCCGAGTTCGAGGAGCAGGCGGTGGCGAGGAGGGCGATGCCCGTGACCCCGGCCGCAGCCGCCCACATCTTGCGTGTGGTCTTGCGCACTATGACTCCCTTGTCAGTCGGACGGCGTCCTCGCCGTACCCCTGGGGCGTCCTCGGACCGTCTGCCGCAGGGGGCGCTGACGGGCGTCGGACGTGGGCCTGGTGGACCCCGCGCAGGACCGTCCTTCCGCAGAATGTAGGAGCGTTCCCACGCGCTGCATGAACTGTCGCCCGCTGCTGGTTGAGTGTCAAGGACGTGCGTGGTCGAAACCTGTGTGGTAGCGATCCCACACCCACGTTTGTGCAGGTCAGAGGCCTGCTGGCGTGGCTCCGTGTTACCGAATCGTTACGGCTGCTCAGCCCGTCCGTGATCTGCGATCCACCGTTCGGCGACCTGCTGCTCGACCCCCAGAGCACCACGAATCGCCCGAGCCGCCGCCTCCTCCACCGCGGACCCGAACAACGGGATCTGCGCCTGCAGGTCACCGTCGTAGACGAGGCGGCTCGCCGCCGGTCCCACGGGCTGCAGGGAGCAGCGGCCGGTGAGGCGCACGGGCGCGCCGGCGATCTCGACCACGACCGTCCCCGCGCGCCCGCCGTCGGGCTGCGGCGCCTCCCACGCCTCGACCAGCCGGACGTCGATGCGGTTCCCGACGAACCCGCGCACCTGGGCGGGGATCTGGTCCGAGGGCAGCGCGCGCCGCGTCGCGACGGTGAAGGCCTCGTCGGCGGTGCCCGTGACGTCGACCTGGTGCTCGATCGCGCCGCTCGCGACCACCTTCTGCTCGACGTAGCGCGGGTCGGCCAGCATGAGTCCCGCGGACGTCGCGTCCGTGGCCAGGTCGAGCGTGACGCTCAGGTGCAGCACCGTGGTCCTCCCCGTCCGTGATGGGCCGCCTCGGCGGCCGGCGACGGGCGTGCGGCCGCGTCGCGTCGTGTGCTGGAAGGCTAGTCGCCCTGTCGCCCGGCGGCGCGGAGGCAGCACCAGTGGGCGCTCGACGCGTCTCGGGTCGCGCGGCGGCACCTACCCTGGAGTCGTGTCCACGCTGAGCACGCTCGTCGCCCGCCACGCCACGCTCGACGTCGCCGACCTCGAGTGGCTGCACCTGCTCGTCGGGGACTGGCAGGTCGTGTCCGACCTCGCGTTCGCCGACCTCGTGCTCTGGCTGCCCACCGACGACGACGACTTCGTCGCGGTCGCGCAGTGCCGCCCGTCGACCGGCGCGACCGTGCACTACGACGACGTCGTCGGGTCGCTCGCCCCCGAGGGCCAGCGGCCGCAGCTGCGCCGGGCGCTCGAGGAGCGGGCCCCGCAGCGCTCGCGCGAGCCCCGCTGGTTCGGCTCGTACGCGGTCCGCGAGGAGGCCGTCCCCGTCGTGCGGCGCGGACGGGCGATCGCCGTCGTCGCGCGCCAGACGAACCTCGGCGGCGCCCGCACGCCCAGCCGCCTCGAGCTGAACTACGTCGAGGCCGCCGACGAGATCTTCGGCATGATCGCGCGCGGCGAGTTCCCCGCGACCGACGCACCCACGGGTCCGCGTCGAGGCGCCCCCCGCGTCGGCGACGGCCTCGTGCGCCTCAACTCCGAGGGCGAGGTCCTCTATGCGAGCCCCAACGCGCTCTCGTGCTTCCACCGGCTCGGCGCGCTCGGCGACCTCGTGGGCCGCTCGCTCGTCGAGGTGACCGCCGACCTCGTCGAGCAGAGCGCGACGGTCGACGAGTCGATGCCGCTCGTGCTCATGGGGCGGGCGCCGTGGCGTACCGACGTCGAGGCGCGCGGTGTCGCGCTCTCGCTGCGTGCCGTGCCGCTGACCGAGCACGGGCAGCGGCTCGGCGCCGTGCTCCTGTGCCGCGACGTCTCCGAGCTCCGGCGGCGCGAGCGCGAGCTCATCACCAAGGACGCGACGATCCGCGAGATCCACCACCGCGTGAAGAACAACCTGCAGACCGTCGCCGCCCTCCTGCGGCTGCAGTCCCGGCGCATGAGCTCGCCCGAGGCCAAGGAGGCGCTCGGCGAGGCGATGCGCCGCGTCGCGACGATCGCGCTCGTCCACGAGACGCTCTCGCAGACGCTCGACGAGAGCGTCCCGTTCGACGACCTCGTGGGTCGCAGCCTGCGTCTGGCGGCCGACGTGGCGACCGCGGGCGCGCACGTGCGGACCGTCGTCAAGGGCTCGTTCGGGTCGGTCCCCGCCGAGGACGCGACCGCGCTCGCCCTCGTGCTCACCGAGCTCGTCACCAACGCGGTCGAGCACGGCTTCGACGGGCGGGAGTCCGGGACGGTCGAGATCGTCGTCGACCGCGACGGTGACGACCTGCGCGTCGAGGTCGCCGACGACGGTGCCGGCCTGCCGCCCGACCGCGGCGCCGGCACGGGCCTGGGCACGCAGATCGTCTCGACCCTCGTCACGAACGAGATGGGCGGCACCATCGCGTGGGGAGCGCGTGACGGCGGTGGCACGTCCGTGGTCATCGAGGCGCGGCTGCGGCACGGCCGGGACGGCGCGGCCGTCGTCCCCTGAGCCGGGTCCCGCGGGTGCTCCGCGGGGATCGCGAGCCGCTCGCACCCTGCGGAGCGTGACCCACGCGCTGGACGGATGGCCGACGAGCGGCTCGTACCCGGCGCTCGTGACCGACGCGCGGGGCGGCGGATCGACGAGCAGTCCGGACCGCGACGTGGCGTGAGCGACGCGCGGTTGCGGACAGGCGACGAGCCGGCCGGACCGGGACGTGGCGCGAGCGACGTGCGGACAGGCGACGAGCCGGCCGGACCGCGACGTGGCGGGAGCGACGTGCGGACAGGCGACGAGCCGGCCGGACCGCGACGTGGCGGGAGCGACGTGCGGACAGGCGACGAGCCGGCCGGACCGCGACGTGGCGGGAGCGACGTGCGGACAGGCGACGAGCCGGCCGGACCGCGACGTGGCGGGAGCGACGTGCGGACAGGCGACGAGCCGGCCGGACCGCGACGTGGCGGGAGCGACGTGCGGACAGGCGACGAGCCGGCCGGACCGCGACGTGGCGCGAGCGGCACGTGACGTCCGGACAGACGACGAGACGGCCGCACCCCCCGGGGGTGCGGCCGTCTCGGTGAGCTGCGGTGCTGCCGGGTCAGCCGGCGCGGCGCTGGCGGGCGGTGCGGCGCTTGAGCGCGCGGCGCTCGTCCTCGGACAGGCCGCCCCAGACGCCCGCGTCCTGACCGGTCTCGATCGCCCACTTGAGGCACGTGTCGACGACGTCGCAACGACGGCACACGGCCTTCGCCTCGTCGATCTGCAGCAGCGCCGGACCCGTGTTGCCGATCGGGAAGAACAGCTCGGGGTCCTCGTCGAGACACGCTGCGCGGTGGCGCCAATCCATGACAGATCTCTCCTTGGGCACACGGCTGTCCGACGCCCTGGGGTTGAGGGCGCGCGACGGCCGGGTGTGATCGGGGTGGGGGGACGTGCTCCATCTAGGGTCACATCACGGTCGACGGCGCACAAGGGGTTACGAGAACGTTTCGCTTGGGTAACGACTGAGGCGTTGGTCACATCTGTGCGCGGCCTGTGAGCGACTCCGCGGTCACGATGCCGGATTGCCGAACGTTTGTCCAGGTCAGAGCGCCTGATGAGCATGCGGCAGCTGCCGTCCACGGCTCGCCCTCGGTGAGCGCCGGGACGCCTAGGCTCGGGTCCGTGACCCCCCGCCCGCGCCTCCTCGCTGTGACCTGTGTCCTAGTGCTGCTCGAATCCGTGGTAGTGGCGGGACTCGGGGTCGCCTTCGTGGTCTCGCTCGTCCGCGGCGCGACCGCCCTCGCCGCCCCGACCGCGTTCCTGGTCGCGTTCTGCGCGGGCATCGCGGCGCTCCTCGCGCTCGCCGCGCGGGGCCTCTGGGCGGGCCGCCGGTGGGCGCGGTCGCCGGTGATGACGTGGCAGGTGCTGCTCGTCGTCCTCGCCGTCGGATGGCTCGGTCAGGAGGTCACGGCGTGGGCCGTCGCCGTCCTCACCGTGGCCGTGGTCGTGGGCGTCCTGCTCCTCGTGCCGTCGGTCGTCGCCGCGACCGCTCACCGCGCGACCGACGGGTCCGACCCCGCGTCGTAGACCTGCACGGGGACGGTTCGACGGTCGACGACCAGCACGGCGCGCCCCGGCGGGCGCTCGCGCGGGTCGACCAGCCAGGGCGCCGCAGGCCCGACGAGCTCCGCGCCGGCCGGGTCGTGCGCGTCGAGCACCAGCAGCTGCCGCGCACGCACGAGCGCAGCGTGCGGTCCGCGGAACGCGCCCGCCGCCTGGGGGGTCGTCGCCGCGACGACGCGCGCCCCACGCCGTCCGCGGACGAGCCGCTCGACCGCATCGGCCCGCGCCGGGGACACGCGCTCGAGCTCGTCGAGGTCATCCACCAGGAGCACCGCGTCGTCGGGGACCGCGTCCGGCGCGACGCGCGGGACGTCGGACAGCGCCGTCGGGCCGAGCGCGTCGGGACGTCCGGGCGGGCCGTCTGCGCCCGGAGGACCGAGCGGGACGTCCGCACCGGGAGGACCGAGCGGGCCGCCTCCGCCGGGAGGTCGGAGCGGGCCGTCCGCGCCGGGAGGTCCGAGCGGGCCGGTGGCGCCTCGCCGGACCGACGTGGTCGCGTCGTCCCGCTCGTCGACGAGCCGCACGACGCGCGCACCTGCCGCACGCAGCCCCGCGGCCACGACGGCGAGCGCCGTGGTCCGACCTGACCCGGGCGGACCGACGACGAGCAAGGGCCGCGCGGTGTCCACGACCACCTCGCTCGCGTCGTCGCCGCCCACACCGATCGGGACGACGGAGCCCCCGACGTGTCGCGCGGCAGGCGGCTCCGCCGACTCGCGTCCCGTTGTCGGACGTCCTGTCGTCGGACGTCCCGTCGTCGACGGTTCAGCCGTCGCCGCCTCCGCCATCGTCGGTTCCGCCGTCGCACGGTCTGCCGATGCGTCGCGTCGCACGTGCGGCACGCGTCCGACCACGTCGCGCTGGTGGTCGGGTGACGTCCCCGCGGGAGCGGCCGCGGTGAGGGCGGCGCGCGGGGGGAGCTGGACCGTGCGGGGGAGGGGCAGCACCCGCACGACCGCAGGGTCGGGTGTCCTCGGTGCAGGTGCAGGTGCAGGTGCAGGTGCAGGTGCGGGTGCGGGTGCGGGTGCGGGCGCCGGTGCGGGTGCAGGCGCAGGCACCGGCACGGGCGCAGGCGCCGGCACGGCGACAGGTGCGTGCGCGGGCGCACGCAGGGGCAAGGGCGGACTCGTGGGCACAGCCGCTGGCGCGGTCGTGGGTGCGGTCGTCACCGGTGCGGATCCGGAGGCGGACGCGTGCGTGTGCGCGGCGATCCCCACGGTGGCGGCGGTGTCCTCCGGCGGGGTGACGACGTGGCACAGGACGGCGTGCCCGTCGCGCAGGTGGACGCCGCGCCCGGCGGGTCCGCGCGGTCCGGACAGGGCCGCGGGCACGCCCGCCAGGGCGTCGAGCGACGCGTCGCCGAGGGGCAGCACGAGCCGGTCGCGGAAGCCCGCGGCGTGATGGAGGGCTGCCGTCGTCACGTCGACCGTGGCGGCGACGGCGACGCGAGCGTCCCCCCGCCAGCACGCGGTGAGGCGGTCGGCGCCGGCGCCGCGCGCGAGGGTCGCCAGGTGGTCGAGCGCCTCGGTGAGGCCGTCGACGAGCAGCAGTCCGGGCGACCTCGCCGCCGTGAGGAGCTCGAGCAGGCGCGCGAGCCGACGGACCTCGTCGACGCCGACGACCGTGCCGAGTCGCCCGTGCGCGTCGGCGTGTCGCAGCCGTGCCACCGCGGCGGCGGGAAGGCCGACGGCGTGCACGGGCAGGCCCGCGGCCAGCGCCTGCACGCCGAGCGCCGTCAGGGTCGTCGTGCGGCCCGAGCCGGGTCCGCCGAGGACGAGGAGATGTCCGCCGCCCGGATCCCAGCGCACCGGGCAGCGGCGTTGCTCCTCGGGGAGGTCGCCGAGCGCGACCGCGAGCCCCGGTCCGTCGGGCACGCCCTGCACGTCGACGCGTGCGGGCAGCGCGGGCACCCACGGCACGTGTCCGACGCGTCGGCCGGCCGCCGCGGCGACCGCGGCCTCGACCCAGGCGTGGACGTCCAGGTCACGGACGCCGCCTCGGGGACCCGCCGCGCTGTCGCGCACCTGCGAGCTGCCGTCGCCCCGCGGACCCGGGCCGTCCGTCGTCTCGTGGGCATCCTGCGGCGCGGGGTCGCCGGCCTGCGTCGGGACGTCGGCGACCGGCCGGGGCACCCAGCCGGTGGGTGATCCGGCGAGCCCCGCGGACGCGAGCCGGGCGGGCGGCGCGCCGGTGCCCGGACGGGGGCGCGCGACCTGCACGACCTCCGTGGGCAGCGACCCGCGACGCAGCACGGCGCGGCCGGGGGTGCGCGGGTCGAGCCGGGCGGCCCCGGGGTCGTCGACGACGTCCCGTGAGTCCGCGTCGTCGGCGACCCGCAGCGCGACGCGCAGCTCGACGTTCGCCCGCAGGTCGGCGGTGACGACGCCCGCCGGCCGCTGCGTGGCGAGCACGAGGTGGATCCCGAGGGCGCGGCCCTGGGCGGCGAGCCGTGCGAGCGTCGCGACGGCGTCGGGGACGTCGTCGGCGAGCGCCCGGAGCTCGTCCACGACGACGAGGAGCCGGGGTGGTGTCGCCGCGTCGCGCGGGTCGAGGTCCGCGACGTCGTGAGCGCCGCGGGCGGCGAGCAGCCGTTCGCGGCGCCGGCTCTCGGCACGCAGCCCCGCCAGCACGCGCTGCGTCCGCGCGGCGTCGAGGTCCGTGACGTGGTCGAGCACGTGGGGGAGCCCGGCGACCGCACCGAGCCCCGTGCCGCCCTTGAAGTCGACGAGCAGCACGGCGAGCCGTTCGGGCCCGTGCGTGAGGGCGAGGGCGAGCACGAGGGTCGTGAGGAGCTCCGACTTGCCGGCGCCGGTGGTGCCGGCGACCAGCGCGTGGGGGCCGTCGGTGACGAGGTCGACCGTGACCGCCTCGCCGCCGGCGCCGCGCCCCAGCCGCGCGACGAGCCCCGTCCCCGCGGTCGACCACGCCGCGAGGACTGCGTCCGGACGAGCAGCAGGGACACCCGGGAGGTCGCCGAGCGCGACGTGCGCGGGCGGTGCGGCGACCGGGGGCCGTGCACCGGCGAGCTCGCGGAGGGTGCGGGCGCGCAGGAGCTGCGCACGGGCGCGCTCCGCGGTGACGGCGTGCCACGGGACGACCGCCGGTGCCGCGCCTCCGGCGTGCAGCCGCGCACCGTCGGGGGCGACCTCGAGCACGTGCCGGCACCAGGCGGGCACGTCGGCACGGCGACCGAGCACGAGCAGCAGGCGGTGCCGCCCCGGGGCGCCGGCGCGCCACACGGCGAGCCTCCCGAGGGTCGCCGGGTCGTCGCACACGACGACGGTGCCCGGGTCGCCGGGCGCAGGCAGCGGCTCTCGCGGCTCGACGGGGGCGGTCCACCCCCAGCCGTCCGGCCGACGGGAGACGACGACGAGGTCGGCGGCCGCGTGGCTGCCCAGCTCCGCGAGCACGACGGCCCGGGCGGTCGCTGCCGCGTCCTGCGGGTTGCCGACGACGGCGAGGCATCCGTCCGCGGACCACGGCACGCCGCCCCGGACGCGGCCGCCGCGCCCCAGCGTCGCCGCGGTCGTGACGAACGTGAGGTCCGCCGGGTCGCGCGGGACGCGCTCCGGCGCGGGCGTGGGACCGTCCGGCTCGTCGCCGTCCCCGTCCCGGTCCCCGTGCCCGCGCCCGTACCCGAGCCCGTGCCCGCGCCCGTACCCGTGCCCGTGCCCGTGCCGGTGCCCGTGCCTGTGGTCATACGCATGCGCCGAGCGGTCGGTCCCGTCCCGCCTGTGCCCCGCACCGTCCGCCGCGCCGCGCCGGCGCCGACGTCGAGCGAGGTGCACGCCCAGGCCGACGAGCGGCACGACGAGCCCGACGAGCAGCAGCGCGGGCTGCCGCAGGACGAGCGCGAGCGCGACGCTGCCCGCGAGCGGGGCGAGCCAGGTCACGACCTGCTCGGCGTCGCCGCGCCCGCGCTCGCGCTCGGGGTGACCGGTGCCGTGGGGACCGTCGTCCTCGCCCCACGGTGCCGGTCCGACGCGCAGGGCAAGCGACGCACGGCCCGTGACGAGCAGGTGGCCGGCCCGCCACCGGACCCAGCGGCCTGGCGGGAGGGTGCGCGTGCGTCGGCGCATCCGTGCGGCGGGCGAGGACGTGCGCGGCGCGACGAGCGCCGGTCCCCGCTCGCCCGGAACGACGTGCGGTGCGTCTCCCGGGTCCGGTCGCCCGGCACGTGGGCCTCGCCCTCGGGCGACGCGGCCCGGCCGTGCGCCGGCCGCTTCCGCGCGCCCCTGGCCGGGCGGCGTGGGCCGGCCCGTGACAGCCGTGCGCTGCTCGTCGGAGGTCCGCCGCGGCCCGGTGACCGGCGCGCGGCGAGAGGTCGACGACGCAGTCACCCGGACGTGGACGCGACGTCCGCGCCCGCGGACCTCGATCGCACCCGCCCGAGCGACAGCCGCCGCGGGAACACCGACGCCGGCGTCGCCCCCGCCGGGGTGACCCGTCCCGAGGCCACCCCGGCCGCGGAGGTCGCCGGGTGCGGGCCCGCCGTCGGCGCCGAGCGTCACGACACCGTCGTCGGGGACGGCGACGAGCGCACCGCCGGCGGGTCCGGCGACGACGGCCACGTGCCGCCGCGCCTGGACGGCGAGGCGCTCGGGCGGCGGCTGCCCGGGACCGGCGCGCAGCACGGCACCCGGGAGGAGCGGGTGCTGGCCGACGGGGTGCGTCTCGTCGAGCACCGCGTCGTCGACGGCCAGCCGGACGGCGCTGCCGGCCCAGCCGGACCAGCCGGTGAGCCGGGCGAGGTGCGGCCGGAGCGCGCCGATCGTGGTGCCGGGGTCGACGTCGACCTCCGTGGTGCACGGCGCAGGGCCGCGCGCCGGGTCGGGGTGGACGGTGAGGAGGCGCACCCGGGGAGGCTGCCGTGGGCGGGCGTGCCGAGACCGGCGGACCCGTGGGAGGTGTGGACGTCGCCACCACCCACAGGCCCGCCGGTCGGCTCGCCGATCATCAGTCGACGGCCAGCGCCGCCACGGGTGACGTCCGGGCCGCGGACCGGCCGGGGAGCACGGACGCGAGCAGCCCGGCGGCGAGCGCCACGGCCAGGACCATGAGCAGGTCGTCCCACGGCAGCGCGAGCTGCATCTCGCCCATCCCGGCCAGGATGATCGCGGCCCCGGCCCAGCCGTACAGCAGCCCCAGCAGCGTGCCGAGCACCGCGCCCATGCCGGCGATGAGCATCCCCTCGTAGGCGAGCATCCACCGCAGCTGGCGCCGCGACATGCCGATCGCGCGCAGCGTCGCCGACTCGCGCCGCCGCTCGATCACGGACAGGGACAGCGTGTTCGCGACCCCGACGACCGCGATGACGACCGCGACGCCCAGCAGCCCGACGACGACCGCGAGCAGGTCGTCGATGAGGTTCTCGTACTGCTGGCGCTCGGCGCCGGCGCTCTCGACGAGCACCGCGTCGGACGACACCGCGTCGTTGATCGCGAGCGCGGTCGTCGCGGCGTCGACGTCGGGATCGAGCCGCACCCACAGCGTCTGCACGGGCGCCTCGCCGACCAGCCCGCGCAGCGTCGCGGGCGTGACGACGGCGTCGACGCCGCCGAGCGACGAGTGCACGGCGCGCAGCGTGGCCGACTCGCCCGTCGGCTCGCCGTCGGTGCCGACGGCCTCGACCGTCGTGTCACCCTCGGTCACCGTGTCCTCGCGCGCGGCCGGCAGGACGACCGTCCCGTCCTCGAGCCGGTCGAGCGCGTCGGCGTCGCGCAGCACCGCGGCGGCCTCGGCCGGGTCGGGGGCCCGCAGCACGACGAAGGTCCCGTCACCCAGGACGACGGACGCGGTGGGCACCTCGACGACCTGCTCGACACCGGGGACGTCGGCGACCTCCGCGGCGACGGACGCCGGGACGGACTCGTCACCCGCGCCGCCGACCGCGCTGACCGCGACGTCGACGGGGTAGTGGTCCTCGAGCCCGGCGGTGATCGAGCGGCGTGCGCTCGCCGCGCCCGTGCTCATGAGCACGACGAGCGTGACGCCGATGAGCAGCGCGGTGCTGGTCGTCGCGGTGCGTCGCGGGTTGCGCAGCGTGTTCGCGGCGGCGAGCCGCGCGCTCGTGCCGGTCGTCGCGAGCGCGCGGCCCGCGAGAGAGACGACCCGCGGGATCCAGAAGACGGCACCCAGCAGTACGCCGACGAAGGACAGCGCCCCGCCGAGGACGCCGAGCCCGAGCAGCAGGACGGGCTCGCCGACCTGCGCGGCGCTCGCGGCGACCGCGACCAGCAGACCTGCGGCGCCGCCGAGCACGAGCAGCAGGGACAGCGCGAGCCGGACGCGCCCCCCGCGCGCCGACACCGACGGTGCGTCGACCGGGCGCAGGGCCGCGACCGGGGACACGCGCGTCGCCTCACGGGCCGGGACGAGCGACGCGACGGCGGTGACCAGCGTGCCGACGAGGAGCGGCACGAGCACGACCGTCGGCGTCACCGCGATCGTCGACGGCAGCGGCGTGCCGGTGTCCGCCCGGGCCAGGACCGCGAGCGCGACCTGCGCGAGCCCGAGGCCCAGGACGACGCCACCGATCGACGCGGCGACCCCGAGGACCGTCGCCTCGAACAGCACCGACAGGCGCAGCTGACGCTTGACGGCGCCCACGCACCGCAGCAGCGCGAGCGTGCGGGCACGCTGCGCGACGAGGACCTGGAAGGTGTTCGCGATGACGAGCGCGGCGACGAGCAGCGCGACCGCCGCGAAGCCGAGCACGACCATGACGAGCGCGTTGCCGGAGCCGGTGATCTGCTCGACCGCGGCCTCGGCGGCCTCGCGCTTGGTGAGGACGTCGGCGTCGTCGAGCGCCGTCGTGACGTCGGCCTGGACCTGGGACGAGCCGTCGGTCACGACGAGGAGCTGCGCGGGCACGCTGTCCTGCGCGGCCTCGCTCGACCACTCGAGCACGTCGGGCGTCGTCGCGAGGCCCGCGCCGCCGTAGGCCGACCAGGCACCCGCGGGGTCGTCGGCGAGGCCGACGACGGTCACGTCGCCCTCGTGCTCGGTCCACTCGCCGTCGTCGGACGGCGACGACCACCGGACCTCGAGGGTGTCGCCGACGGCCGCGTCGAGCCGGTCGAGCGTCGTCGCGGGCAGCGCGACCTCGCCCGCGGCCGCGGGGACGCGGCCGGTCTGGGCGACGACCGACGCGAGCCGCTCGTCGCCGGGCTGCGCGAGCAGCATCTGGTAGGTGGTGCGCGCGCCGTTCGACAGCTCGGCACCGCCGAGCAGGAGCGGGTCGGCCGCGACGACGCCGGGCACGTCGCGGACGGTGTCGAGGTCCTGGACCGCGGCCCCGGACGTCACGACGAGGTCCGCGTCGCCGAACTGCGCGGTCACCGAGTCGTACCCGGTGCGCTGCAGGACGTTCCCGGCGACGAGCGTCGCGGCGAGGAACGCGGTGCCGATCGCGATCGCGACGGCGGCGGCCGTGAGCCGGCCGACGCTGCGCCGCATCTGCGCGAGGGTGAGGCGCAGCATCAGGCGCTCACCGCCGAGCCGGTCGACGTCTCGAGGGTGCGCAGCGCGTCGAGCCCGGCGAGGACGGCGTCGGGCGTCGGGTCGACGATGTCGCCCGCGATGCGCCCGTCGGCCAGCAGGACCACGCGGTCGGCGTACGCGGCGGCGGTCGGGTCGTGCGTGACCATGATGACGGTGCGGCCGAGCTCGCGGACCGAGCGACGCAGGAAGCTCAGCACCTCGGCCCCGGAGCGCGAGTCGAGGTTGCCGGTGGGCTCGTCGGCGAACACGACCTCGGGCTTGGCGATGAGCGCGCGGGCGATCGCGACGCGCTGCTGCTGCCCGCCGGACAGCTCGCTCGGGCGGTGCGTGAGCCGCTGCCGCAGGCCGAGGGTGTCGACGAGCGTGTCGAGCCACGCCGGGTCGGGCTTCTGCCCCGCGAGCTCGAGCGGCAGCAGGACGTTCTGCTCCGCCGTGAACATCGGCAGCAGGTTGAACGACTGGAACACGAACCCGACGCGGTCGCGGCGCAGCCGCGTGAGCGCACCGTCGTCGAGCCCCGACAGGCGGGTCGTGCCGAGCATCGCCTCGCCCGACGTGGCCTGGTCGAGCCCCGCCAGCAGGTGCATGAGCGTCGACTTGCCCGACCCGGACGGGCCCATGATCGCGGTGAAGGCCCCCGCGGCGAAGTCGACGTCGACGCCGTCGAGCGCGCGCACCGCGGCGGCGCCCTGGCCGTACACCTTCGTCAGACCGCGCGCCCGGGACGCGACCGCGTCCTCGCGCCGGGGGTCGGGACCGGAGGCGGGTCCGGACGGTACGTACACGGTCGTGTCCACGACAAGGGCTCCTCGGGGCTGTGGCGGGCGACGTCGGTCGACGACACCTCGACGGTAGGTCGGCCGGTGCGGCACCCGCGTCGGGCCCGGGTCGCGACCGCGGGCCGGCGTCGTACGCCCTGGGGCTGACGCCCGGGACGGTGCGGTGCGACCGCCGGAGCAGCCCCGACGCCCGCCGGGGCGGACGTCACTCGCCGGGGCGGACGAGCTCCGTCTCGTAGGCGATGACGACGGCCTGCACGCGGTCGCGCGCGCCGAGCTTCGCGAGGATCCGCCCCACGTGCGTCTTGACGGTCGCCTCGGCGACGAACAGGTCCTGCCCGATCTCGGTGTTGGAGCGGCCCTTGGCCATGAGGACGAGGACCTCGCGCTCGCGGTCGGTGAGCTCGGCCACGGCCGCGCGGGCGGGGTCGCTCGGCGCGCCCGGCCGGTCCGGCGGCAGGACGGTGACGAGGTGCTCGAGCAGGCGGCGCGTGCTCGACGGCGCGATGACCGCGTCACCGCGGTGCACGGTCCGGATCGCGGCGAGCATCTCCTCGGGCGGCGCGTCCTTGAGCAGGAAGCCGCTGGCGCCCGCGCGGATCGCGGCGAGCACGTACTCGTCGAGGTCGAACGTCGTGAGCACGATGACGCGCGGCGCGGGCACCGTCTCGGACGCACCCGCCGTGAGGTGCGCGGTCGCGGTGAGCCCGTCCATGGTGGGCATCCGGACGTCCATCAGCACGACGTCGACCTGACCCGTCGCGCGCGTGAGCGCCTGCACGGCCTGTGCGCCGTCACCGGCCTCGAGGACGACCTCGAGGTCGGGCTGGGAGTCGATCACCATGCGGAAGCCCGCGCGCACGAGCTGCTGGTCGTCGACGAGCGCGACGCGCACCGGGGGCGTCGGGGTCTCGGTCATCGGTCGTCCTGTCGGGAGGAGGCGGCGGGCGGGGGAGCGTCGAGCGTGCTCGTCGTGGGGGGCGGCGCCGCGACGGCCGGGCCGGTGGGCAGCTCCGCGCGCACACGGTAACCGCCGCCGGGCCGCGGCCCGGCGGTCACGGTGCCGCCGAACAGCGCGGCACGCTCGCGCATGCCGAGCAGGCCGTGGCCGAGCCCGTCCGACCCCGCGGACGCGCCCCGCCCGTCGTCGGAGACCTCGAGCGCGAGCGCGTCGGGGCGCCACGACATCACGACCGTGACGGACGGGTCGGGGCCTGCGTGCTTGAGCACGTTCGTGAGCGCCTCCTGGGTGATGCGGAACGCCGTGAGCCCGACGCCGGGAGGGAGGTGGCGCGGGGTCCCCGTGCGCACGAGCGACACGCGCAGGCCGCTCGCGCGCACCTGCTCGACCAGGTGCGGGACGTCCTCGACGGACGGCTGCGGCGTGACGGCGGGACCAGGAGGCGTGGGACCGGCGGGTCCGCCGCCCGCGGGGGGCGCCGTGCCGAGCGCGGCTGCGGTCCCGGCGGGCGGGGCGACGACCGGGATGCTCCCGGTGGGCGTGGGTGGTCCCTCGCGCAGCACGCCCAGGAGGCGCCGCATGTCGGTGAGCGCCGCACGTCCGGTCTCGCCGATCGTGCCGAGTGCGCGCGTCGCGGCGGCCGGGTCGGCGCTCGCGGCGTACCGGCCCCCGTCGGCCTGCGCGATCATGACGGTGAGCGAGTGGGCGACGATGTCGTGCATCTCGCGCGCGATGCGCGCACGCTCGGCGGCGGTCGCGATCTGGGCCTGCTGGTCGCGCTCGCGCTCGAGCCGGGTCGCACGGTCCACGAGCGCCTCGAGCGTCTCGCGCCGCGAGCGGCGTGCGAGGCCGAACGCCCACACGGCCGCGGCGACGGACCACACGAAGATCGTCGTCGCGACCGCCGACGGCGGGTTCCACCAGGTCACGAGCGTGATCGGCAGCAGCACGCCGCCCACGATCGCGCCCACCATCGCGACGCGGTGCGCCCAGCGCGGGCCGTGCACGGTCACCGAGTAGAGCGCCACGAGCACCGCGAAGTCGGCGGGGATCATGAGCGGCGTGACGAACAGCATCTGCAGCAGCGCGACCGAGTAGACGGTCGCGGCGGACGCCGCGGGCCGGACGCGTCGCCAGGCCAGCGGCGCGATGAGGAGGAACGCCACCAGCAGGTCGGGCACCGCGCGCGCCGACGAGCCGTCGAGGAAGTTGACGTTGAGCGTGAGGCCGAACAGCAGCACGACGAGCGTGCCGAGCAGGTCGACGACGAACCGGTGGGAGTCCTCCCAGCGCAGCACCCGGTCCCACCAGCTCACGCGACGAGCCTAGGCGGGCCGCCGCCGTGCGTCGTGCACCCGCGGTCGGACCCCGGTCGGCCCACCGCACGACTGCGGGAGGACCCGGCCGCCGCCGACGTGCGCCCGGAGGTGCGCGCCGCGCCGACCTCGACCGACATCGCGTGGGCACTGGCGGACCAGACCGTCCCGTGACCTAGCATGGGGCGATGACCCAGGTGCTGCTGGCGGAGGACGATCCCGCGATTGCCGAGCCTTTGGCCCGCGCCCTCGGGCGTGAAGGTTACGACGTGCGCGTGCAAGGCACGGGTCAAGGTGCGATCGACGGTGCCTCGTCGGCCGACCTCGTCGTGCTCGACCTCGGGCTGCCCGACATGGACGGGCTCGACGTCGCACGCGCGATCCGCAACCAGGGCCTCACGACCCCCGTCCTCGTGCTCACCGCGCGCGCCGACGAGGTCGACCTCGTCGTCGGGCTCGACGCGGGTGCCGACGACTACGTCACCAAGCCCTTCCGGCTCGCGGAGCTGCTCGCCCGCGTGCGGGCACTCCTCCGTCGCAGCGTGGGCGACCCCGCGGACGAGGACGAGCTGCACGCGCAGAACGTGCGCGTCGACGTCGCGGCGCACCGCGCGTTCCAGGGCGAGCGCGAGCTGCACCTGACGGCCAAGGAGTTCGACCTGCTGCGCGTGCTCGTCGCCGCCGCGGGGACCGTCGTCGCGCGTGAGACCCTCATGCGGGAGGTGTGGGGCTCCGACCCGACGGGCTCGACCAAGACGCTCGACATGCACGTCTCGTGGCTGCGTCGCAAGCTCGGCGACGACGCGGGCGCCCCGCGCTACGTCACGACGGTGCGCGGCATGGGCTTCCGGTTCGAGACGGGCGCGGGCGAGCGGGTCTGACGCGTGCGCCGTCGCGTCCTCCAGGCGACGATCGCGGCGGTCACCGTCGCGGTCGTCCTGCTGGGCTTCCCGCTCGCGTTCCTCGGCGCGCAGCTCGTCCGTGAGAACGAGCTGCGCCGGCTCGAGGCACGGCTGGACTCGGCGGCCGAGACCGTCGACTTCCGCGCCGACTCCGGCATCGCCTACACCGACCGCATGCTCGAGCCCGCGGCGGGCCGGGTCGACGAGATCCCCGCGAACGTCGTCGTCCGCACGACCGACGGCGAGATCTACGAGGCGGGCACCCCGGTCGAGGGCCGCGCGCTCACGCTCGAGACCACGACGGACTCGCACGCCGTGGTCGTGCTGTCGGTCTCGTTCTGGGACGTCTTCTGGGTGAGCGCCCGCGTCATCGCGCTCGTCGTCGTCGCGGCGGTCGTGGCCTTCGCGGCGGGCATCGCGATGGCGATCTGGCAGGCGAACAGGCTCGCCGCACCCCTCGTCTACCTCGCGGCGTCGGCCGAGCAGCTCGGGTCGGGGCAGGTCCGGCCGCGCCTCGAACCGTCGGGCGTCGAGGAGATCGACCTCGTCGCGGCCGAGCTCGCCCGGTCCGCCGACCGCATGGCGGGGCGCCTGGCCGCCGAGCGGCAGTTCGCGTCCGACGCGTCCCACCAGCTGCGCACGCCGCTCACCGCGCTGTCCATGCGGCTCGAGGAGATCACGCTCGCGACCGACGACCCGCAGGTGCGCGAGGAGGCCCGCATCTCGCTCGAGCAGGTCGAGCGCCTCGTGCGGGTCGTCGACGACCTGCTCACGAGCTCGCGCCGCGCGCAGGGCGGCACGACCGAGGCCGTCCCGCTCATCGACGTCGTGCACCAGCAGGAGGAGGAGTGGGCCCCGACGTTCGCCGCGGCGGGCCGGCGCCTGGTCGTCGAGGTCGACCCCCAGACCCAGGTGCTCGCGACGCCCGGCGCGCTCGCGCAGGTGCTCGCGACGCTCATCGAGAACTCCCTCAAGCACGGGGCGGGGACCACGACGGTGCGGTCGCGCACGGGCGGGCCGTCGGGGGCGGTCGTGGTCGAGGTCGCCGACGAGGGCACGGGCGTGCCCGACGAGCTCGCGGGCCGGATCTTCGAGCGTGAGGTCACGTCGGGTGCGGGAACGGGGCTCGGCCTCGCGCTCGCACGCGACCTCGCCAGCGCCGACGGCGGCCGCCTCGAGCTCGCGCAGCGCCGTCCGGCGGTCTTCGCGCTCTTCCTGTCCGGGGTGCCCGCGTCCATGCGCCCGGACGTGGTCCTGCCGCTCGGCGCCGTGGTGTCGGCGCGACCCGACCGTCGCCGGCGCTGACCCGCCCGCGTCACGCCGCCTGAGCCGACCGGGCGAAAAGTCGGTTTCGCCCGCACTTGTCGCCTGGATCGGCGCCGTGGTCCCGTAACCTGCCGTGCAAGGTGCGGGCCTGACGCCACGCGCCGCCGACGTCCGCGCAGAGGAAGGGGAGCCGTGCGCCGCATCTCGCCCGCGACGCAGCACTACGCCTGGGGGTCGACGACGGCGATCCCGGACCTGCTGTGCGTCGTGCCGGACGGCCGCCCGGTGGCCGAGGCGTGGTTCGGCGCCCACCCGAGCGCCCCGGCCGTGGTGCACGAGGACGAGGATGACGTCCCGCTCGACCGGCTGGTCGCGGCGGACCCGACGGCGACGCTCGGCGAGGACGTGCGGGCGCGGTTCAACGGCGAGCTGCCGTACCTGCTCAAGGTCATCGCGGCCGAGTCGCCGCTGTCGCTGCAGGTGCACCCGAGCCGCGACCGTGCGCGTGCCGGGTACGCGGCCGAGGACGCGGCAGGCGTTCCCCTCGACGCGGCCGAGCGCAACTACCGGGACCGCAACCACAAGCCCGAGCTCGTCTACGCGCTCACGCGTTTCGACGCGATGGTCGGCTTCCGCGCGTCGCGTCGCGTCGCCGAGCTGCTCGCGGGGCTCGACGCGCCGCTCGCGGCGGACCTGCACGCGCTGCTCGTGTCCGACCCGACGCCGGGCGCGGTGCGCCGGGCGTTCCAGTGGCTGATGTCACCGGACACGCGTCCGGCCGAGGACGACGTGCGCAAGTTCGCCGACGCGTGCGCGCAGCGGCTGGCCGACGGGTCCCCGAGCCCGCGCACGGACCGCACGGTCATGCGCCTCGCCGCGGCGTACCCCGGCGACGCGGGCGCGGTCACGTCCGTGCTGCTCAACCCGGTGACGCTCCACCCGGGCGACGCGCTGTTCGTGCCTGCGGGGTCGGTGCACGCCTACCTGCACGGCGTCGGTGTCGAGATCATGGCCAACTCGGACAACGTGCTGCGCGCGGGCTTGACGGCGAAGCACATCGACCTCCCCGAGCTGCTCGCCAACCTCGACGCGGTCGCGGCGCCGCCCATCCGCATCGCCCCGGAGCGCGTGTTCACGTCGACGGAGATCTTCTACGCACCCGTCGACGACTTCGAGCTCTCCGTCACCCGGCTGACCGACGAGGGCGCGACGCGGATCCCGGGGCGGGGGCCACGCGTGCTCCTGTGCCTCGAGGGCGAGGTCGAGGTGCGCGCGCAGGACGGCGAGCCGATGGTGCTGACGCGGGGTCAGGCGGCGTTCGCGCCCGCGAGCGACGGCGTGCTGACGGCGTGGGGCGACGGCGTCCTCATCCAGGCCGACGTGCCCTGACGGCCGACGTGCCCTGACGGCCGATCAGCCCGGGCTCAGGCGGCGGTGCGGTGCCCCGTGAACACCCAGCGCTTGTACCCGACGTACCGCAGGACGGTCCCGACGGCGATGCCGACCACGGTCGCCACGTTGTCGGCCAGCGGGGTGTCGAGCTGCAGCACGTAGTGCGAGAACGCGAGCGTGAGGATCGGCACGGCCGCCCCGACCAGGTTGATCGCGCCGTACACGACGAGCTCGCGACCGTGCCGCTCGGTGCGGTGCGACGCGAAGGTCCAGTAGCGGTTGCCGAGCCAGGAGACGACGGTCGCGAGCGCCATCGAGACGATCTTCGCGGTGATCGGCTTCGCCTCGAGCAGCTCGCCGGGACCGAACCGGAGCAGGTTGAAGACGCCGATGTCCACGACGAACGCGACGCCGCCGACGGACAGGAACCGGGCGACCTCGAGACCACGCGCGCGCAGCGCCGCGAGGCGGAGCGCTGGCTGCGGCCGCGTGCCGGACGTGCGCGGCACGTCCGCGAGGCGGCGCTCGTCGGTGGCACTCACGGTGGTGGTCTCCTCGCCTGGGCTGCCGCGAGAATAGCGGGGCCACCTGGGAACCGGCAGGGTGAAGGCGCCGGCGGTCCGCGCTGAAGCGATTCGACGTGCGCGGTGGACGCCGCGCAGGGAGCGACGTCCGCTCGGTTAGGCTCGACGCCCGTGGCAGCTCCTGTGGTGGCGGTGGTCGGCGGCGGTCAGCTCGCACGGATGATGGCGCCGGCGGCGACGGCGCTCGGCGTCCACCTGCGCGTCCTCGTGGAGGACGCGTCGTCGTCCGCCGCGCAGGTCGTGGTCGACGCGCCCGTCGGGGCGGCGTCCGACGCGGCGGCGATCGAGGGCATCGTCGACGGCGCGACCGCGCTGACGTTCGAGCACGAGCACGTGCCGAACGACCTGCTCGAGCGGCTCGCCGACGCGGGTGTCGCGGTCCGGCCGGCCGCGGGCGCCCTGCGGCACGCGCAGGACAAGGCCGTCATGCGGCGCCGCCTCACCGCGCTCGGGGTGCCGTGCCCGCGCTGGGCACCGGTCGCGGACGCCGACGACCTGCGCGACTTCCTCGCCGCGAACGGCGACCAGGCGGTCGTGAAGACCACGCGCGGCGGCTACGCCGGCAAGGGCGTGCGGGTGGTCCGGTCGGCCGACGAGGCCGCCGACTGGCTCGCGGCCGCCGCCGACGGGTCGGGCGCGGCCCTCATCGCGGAGGAGAAGGTGCCGTTCACGCGCGAGCTCGCGGTCCTCGTGGCGCGGCGGCCGAGCGGCGAGGTCCGCACCTGGCCCGTGGTCGAGTCCGTGCAGCGCGACGGCGTGTGCGCCGAGGTCGTGGCGCCCGCACCCGACCTGCACCCCGCGACCCGCGACCAGGCGCTCGACGTCGCGGTGCGCGTCGCCGAAGGGCTCGACGTCGTGGGCGTCCTCGCGGTCGAGCTGTTCGAGGTCGCCGGGCACGACGGCGCGCCGACGGTGCTCGTCAACGAGCTCGCGATGCGCCCGCACAACTCGGGCCACTGGACGATCGACGGCGCGGTCACCAGCCAGTTCGAGCAGCACCTGCGCGCGGTCCTCGACCTGCCGCTGGGCGACACGTCCGCCCGCGCGCCGTGGACCGTGATGGCCAACGTGCTCGGCAGCGCGCTCGACGAGCTGACCGACGCGCTCGACGACGTCGCCGCGGCGGACCCGCAGGCGAAGGTCCACCTGTACGGCAAGCAGGTCCGCCCGGGCCGCAAGCTCGGACACGTGAACGTCAGCGGCGACGACCTCGACGAGGTGCGTCGCCGCGCCCGGGACGCGGCCGCGCGCCTGCGCGGCGAGCGGCCCTGACGCCCCCACCCCCTCGTCCCGGCGCGCGCCGCGGACCGCACGGACGGAGACACCGTGACCACGACGCAGCCCCTGGTCGGGATCGTGATGGGCTCGGACTCGGACTGGCCCGTCATGGAGGCCGCCGCGTTCGCGCTCGACGAGTTCGGCGTGCCCTACGAGGTCGACGTGGTGTCGGCCCACCGCCAGCCGGACAAGATGCTCGACTACGGGCGGACCGCCGCCGCGCGCGGGCTGCGCGTGGTCGTCGCGGGTGCCGGGGGAGCGGCCCACCTGCCGGGCATGCTCGCGTCGGTGACGACGCTGCCCGTCGTCGGGGTCCCCGTGCCGCTCGCGCATCTCGACGGTCTCGACTCGCTCCTGTCGATCGTCCAGATGCCCGCGGGCGTCCCCGTCGCGACCGTGTCCGTCGGCGGCGCGCGCAACGCGGGGCTGCTCGCGGTGCGCATCCTCGCGGCCGGCGCCGACGACGACGCGGCGCGGCTGCGTGACGCGATGGCGCGGTTCCAGGACGGCCTCCGAGCGCAGGCGGACGCCAAGGGCGAGCGCCTGCGGGCGCGCGCGACGGGTCGGCCGACCACCGGGTTCTCCGCCTGACCGGTCGCTCCCGGCCGGGTCCGGGGGCGTGGAGGTCCCGGGCCACGGTTCCGGACCTCGTGTGAAGGCCCCGTGCACGACGCGTCGCCCGGGCCGTCTCGGCGCGCGGTGCCGGCGAGGGCGTGCCTACCGTCGAGGTGATGACCTCCGCCCCCTCCGTCGACGACCGCACTGTCGCCTCTCGCGCCGTCTCCCGCGCAGCAGCGCCTGCGGCCCCCGCCGACCGGGCCGGCACCTCGACCGCGGTCACCGGTGACGCGCCCGCGAGCCCGCCGCCACCCCGGCTCATGGTGCTCGACGGGCTCCGGTTCCTCGCCGCGGCCGCGGTCGTCGCGTACCACCTCGCAGGCCGGCAGACGTCGGCCTGGGGACCGGACCAGGTCGAGCGCCTCGGCGACGTCCCTCGGTGGACGTCCTACGGGTCGCTCGGCCCGGAGCTGTTCTTCGTCATCAGCGGGTTCGTGGTGCTGCTGACCGCCTGGGGCCGCCCGACGGTCCGGCTGGTCGCCTCACGCCTCGCACGCCTGTACCCGGCGTACTGGGCGGGCGTGCTGCTCACCGGGGGGCTGCTGCTCGTGCTGTGGCCCGACGGCAAGGACGTGACCCCCGCGCAGGTGCTGGTCAACCTCACGATGGTGCAGTCCGCGCTCGGCGTCCCGCACGTCGACGGCGTCTACTGGACGCTCTGGGCGGAGCTGCGCTTCTACCTGCTCATCGGCCTCCTGTCGCTCGTCGGGCTGACCCGACGCCGGGTGCTCGCGGTCGCGCTCGTCTGGCCGTGGCTCGCGCAGCTCGCGCTGCACAGCGGGCTCACGGGCCTCGCGACCGCGCTCGTCGCGGACTACGCGTCGCTGTTCGCGGCCGGCATGGCGCTCTACGTGCTGCACCGCGACGGGCACCGGCTCGACGCGTGGCTCGTGGTCGCGGCGAACACCGTCCTCGCGGTGCTGCTCGTCGTCCCGTCGCGCGCCGCCGTCCTCGCCCGGACGACCGGCTACGAGCCGTCGCAGCTGCTGCTCGGGGTCGGCGTCGTGGTGTGCGTCGCGTTGGTCGCGTGCGCCGTCCTCACGCCGCTCGCACGGGCGCGGGCCACGTGGTGCGTGACGCTCGGTGCGCTCACGTACCCCGTCTACCTGGTGCACGACTACTGGGGCCTGTACGTCGTCCACCTCACGGCGCCGCACGTGCCGACGGCCGTCGCCCTGACGCTCGCGGTCGGTGCGGCGCTCGCGCTCGCGTGGCTCGTGCACCGGTGCGTCGAGCTGCCGTGCGGGCCCCGGGTGCGGCGCTGGTCCGAGCAGGCGCTCGCGCGGGTGCGCGGCGTGCTGCTTGACCGCGTGAACCGCGGGCCGCGTCTGGTGCGCGGCCTCGACGAGCTCCGCGTCCCCGGCTGACGCGGCCGGTCCGACCGTGCCCTGGCGCCAGCGCGCGGTGGCGCCTGACCGGTCCGACGGTCCGAGCGACAGGACCCGGTGACGTCGTCGGGCGTCAGGACCCGGGGACGCCGCCCACCGCTCCCGGCGGCAGCGAGCCGTCGCGGATCGCGGCGAAGAACGTGGGCGCCTGGTCGGGGTCGAGCAGGACCGTCGAGCCGACGTCGCCCGGGCGGTAGTCCATGTCGGCGATGGGCGGCGTGCCCGTGATGCCCTCGGGCCCGGTCGCGGCACGGAACGCGAGCGCGAGGCGCCCCATGTCGACGATGCCCGAGCCGTCGTCGACGGTGAGCGCGCCCGTCCCGGCGTCGACGAGCTTGACCTGCTGCGCGGGGTGCCACACGAGCGACGACGGCTGGACCTTCGCCATGACGGCGCTGACGAGCTGGCGCTGCCGCTCGGCGCGGCCCACGTCGCCCTTGAGGTCGGACTTGCGCATGCGCGCGAACGCGAGCGCCTCGGGTCCGCCGACGTCGTGGCACCCGGCGGTCCACACCATGCCGGAGTCGGCGTCGTTCACGTCCGCGTCGTGGCACAGGTGCACGCCGCCGACGGCGTCGACGACGTTCCCGACGCCCGCCATGCCGATCTCCGCGTAGTGGTCGACCGTCAGGCCGGTGAGCCCCTCGACCGTCCGGACCAGCAGAGGCGCCTGCCCCCACGCGAACGCGGCGTTGAGCTTGGACGCGCCGTGCTCGGGGATCTCGACGTACGTGTCGCGGGGGAGCGAGATGAGCGCCGTCGGTCCGTTCTCGGGGACGTGCAGCAGCAGGATCGTGTCGGTCCGTGCGCCCTCGGTGCCGTCGGCCGCGATGCCGCCGTCCGCGCGCGAGTCGGACCCGGTGAGCAGGTACGTGGTGCCGGGGGTGTCGGCCGCGCCCGACAGCGCGGTGGTGTGCTGCACCTTGCCGTTCGCCCACAGCACGAGCCCGATGGGCCATGCGAGCAGGGCCACGAGGACGACCGCGACCGCAGCGAGCGCGAGCCGGCCGCGTCGACGTCGGGCCCCGGCGCCGGGCGCGCCTGCGGCGGGCACGTTCCCGGGCCCGCTCGGCCCGTTCGGCCCGCCGGGTCGCGGGCGGGCGGCTGCGACGGGTGCGGGCCGTGCTGCGGCGCCCGCGCGCGACGTGGTCGAACGCGGTGCGGCACCGCCGGCCGGACGACCGCCGGCCACCGACGTCCCGCTCGCCGGGGTAGCGGCGCGGGGGGCGCCGGGAGCGCCAGGAGCGCCGGGGCGAGCGGCGCCGGGACGCGGCGGCGTGGGACGTGCGGCGCCGGAGCGCGTGCCGCCGACCGCGATCGCGGGCGCGTCACCCGCGGGGCGCGCCGCGCCGCCGGCCGGCGAGAACGACGCCGGACGCGAGGCGGAGGGGGCCCGCCCGACGGACGCGCTCCCGCGGGGCGGCGTCGACGGTGCGGAGCCGGAGGGTGCGGTGGGTCGTGCGGCCGCGGGCCGCGGGGCTGCGGCGTCGTCGCCGACGACGATCGCGTCGCCGTCCGGACCTGCCGCCGGGCGTCGGGGCGGCGCGGCCGGGGTGAACGACGGCGGCGCCGAGGGGCGCCCGTCGCGGGTCACGAGGCCGCCTCGGTCATGCCGGGCACACCGCGGTCGTGTCCTCGGCCGTGAACGCCTCGCGGCCGGCGTGCTTGGTCGGGGCCGGCGTGGGCTGCACGGGTGCCGCTCCCGCGTCCGGCGGGGTCGTCGCGCCAGCGGCCGGGGGCGCGGTCGTGGTGGGCGCCGTCGGCGTCGCGGGCGTCTCGGGCTCGCCCAGGGCGGGTCGGTCCGCGGCGACGTTCTCCCACAGCGTGTCGGCCTCCGAGGTCCACTCGACGCGGTTCGGGTCGCTCTTGGCAGGCGCCCACGGCACGGTCATGAACGTGATGTTGCCACCCCGGATGGACCGCATGTTGTAGGTGAGGCCGGTCATCGCCGTGAGCGACAGGCCCGAGTCCGTGGTCAGCGAGCTCGTCGCCGCGTCGAGGAACGACACCAGCTGGCCCAGGTCGCTCAGGACGTTCTTCGACAGGACCTCGGTCGCCATCGCCGCGACCAGGCGCTGCTGGTTGCCGATGCGGTTGGTGTCGGAACCGTCGCCGACGCCCTTGCCCTTGCGGGCGCGGGCGAACGCGAGCGCCGTGGCGCCGTCCAGACGCTGCTGACCGGCCTGGACGTTGAGGCCCGCGTCCTTCGACGTCATCGCGTTGGGGATGCAGATGTCCACGCCGCCGATGGCGTTGATCATGTTCTGGAAGCCGGCGAAGTCGACGACGACGAAGTGGTCGATCGGGACGCCCGTGTTCTCCTGCACCGTGCGGATCGTGCAGGCCGCCGCCGACGCCATGTCGCCGCCCATGTCCCAGCCCGTCGCGAACGCGGTGTTGAACATGCCGTGCGTGGCGCGCGACGTCTTGCCGTTGGACATCGTGCACGACGGGATGTCGACGAGGGAGTCGCGGGGGATCGAGATGGCCTCGACGCGCTGCCGGTCGGCGGAGATGTGCACGAGGATCGTGGTGTCGGAGCGCATGCCCGCGACGGAGCCGCCGATCTCGGCGTTGACGCCGTCGCGCTGGTCGGACCCGAGCACCAGGATGTTGACCGGCAGACCCTTGTTCGGGTCGTCCGGGTCGGGGGTGCGGGTCACCTGCGGGGTCGGGCCCACGAGCGCCGAGATGTCGACGCGGTCCATGTTGCCCTGGAGGCGGGTGAACGCCGCGGCGGCTCCCGCGACGCCGAAGGCGAGGAGCGCGACGGTCGTGAGGGCGACGCCACGCAGGACCCGGTGCGTGCGCGGGTTGCGGGCGTGCCGCGCCGCACGAGGGCGCGGGACGGCGACGTGGCGACTGGTCACCCCGTCATGCTAGGTGCGTCGCAGGCGCTCGGCGCAGAGCCGTCGCACGCGTGCCGTGGAGGATCTGTGCAGATCATCGGCCCGCGGCCGCGCCGCCACCCCCGGCTCCGGGCGGTGGCGGCGCGGACGGGCGTCAGCGGCCGAGCTGCGCGTACTTGGCCTCCGTGGCGTCCTTGCGCGGCCGCCACCAGGCCTCGTTCTCGCGGTACCACGCGACGGTCGCCTCGAGGCCCGCACGGAAGTTCTCGTACCGGGGGGTCCAGCCGAGCTCGTCGCGCAGCTTGGTCGCGTCGATCGCGTAGCGCATGTCGTGACCGGGGCGGTCGCTCACGAGGTCGTAGGCGTCGCGGGGCTGGCCCATGATCTCGAGGATGTCCTCGACGACGGTCTTGTTGTTCTCCTCGCCGTCCGCACCGATGAGGTACGTCTCGCCGATCCGGCCGCGCTCGATGATGGCCCAGACCGCGCTGTTGTGGTCGTCGACGTGGATCCAGTCGCGCACGTTCTCGCCCTTGCCGTAGAGCTTGGGGCGGACGCCGTCGATGACGTTCGTGATCTGGCGCGGGATGAACTTCTCGACGTGCTGGTACGGCCCGTAGTTGTTCGAGCAGTTCGAGATCGTGGCCTGCACGCCGAAGCTGCGCGCCCAGGCGCGCACCAGCAGGTCGGAGGACGCCTTGGTCGAGCTGTACGGCGACGACGGGTTGTACGGCGTGTCCGGCGTGAACTTCGCGGGGTCGTCGAGCTCGAGGTCGCCGTACACCTCGTCCGTCGAGATGTGGTGGAAGCGCACCCCGTGGCGGCGGACGGCCTCGAGCAGCTGGTACGTCCCGATCACGTTCGTCCGCAGGAACGGCCACGGGTCGTGCAGCGAGTTGTCGTTGTGCGACTCGGCCGCGAAGTGCACCACGAGGTCGACGTCCTTGACGAGGCTGTCGACGATGTCGGGGTCGGCGATGTCGCCCTTCGCGAGCACCACGCGGCCCTCGACGGGGTCGAGGCTGCGCTCGTCGCCCGCGTACGTCAGGGCGTCCAGCACCGTGACCTGCACGTCGGGGCGCTCCCGGACCGTCTGGTGGACGAAGTTCGAGCCGATGAAACCGGCTCCGCCGGTGACCAGCACGTGCATGGGGGCGACTCCTCGCGAGATCGGGTGCAGCGGCCACGAGACTACTGGTGACCGGTACGGGCAGGTTCCGGCCGACCCTAGCCGTCGAGCTCCGTGAGGACGTCGTCGCGCTCCACGTAGCGCTCGCCGGTCTCCGGGCACACCCACACGTCGTCCTCGGCACGCTCGAGCGGCACCCCGGCGCGACCCACCCACCGGATGCGCCGGGCAGGCACGCCGGCCACGAGCGCGAAGTCCGGGACGTCGCGCGTCACGACCGCACCCGCCGCGACCGTCGCCCACCGGCCGATCGTCACGGGAGCCACGCACACCGCCCGCGCGCCCACGGACGCGCCCGTGCGCACGGTCACGCCGACGGGCTCCCAGTCGGAGGCGGACTTGAGCGAGCCGTCGGGTGCCACGGCACGCGGGAAGTGGTCGTTGGTGAAGACGACCGCGGGACCCACGAAGCACCCGTCCTCGAGGACGGCCGGCTCGTACACGAGCGCGTGGTTCTGGACCTTGCAGCGGTCGCCCATGACGACACCGGAGCCGACGTACGCGCCGCGACCGATGATGCAGTCCGCGCCGATGCGGGCGCCCTCCCGGACCTGGGCGAGGTGCCAGACCCGTGTCCCCGGCCCCACCTCGGCGCGCTCGTCGACCTCGGCCGACGTCGCGAACCACGCGGTCGTCCCGTGACTTCCCATGAGCTCAACCTCCTCGTCGTCGTGAGCATCATGGCGGATCCGTGCCGTGCGCCGTGCCTGCGCCGGACGAGCGGTCGTGCGTGACGTGCCCGCGCGCCGCCCGGCGGGGCGGCTTGACCAGCCCCGGAGGGGCACGAAGACTGCGAGCCACGACGCAGGGAGGGGCGACGATGTCGAGTCGTGTGCAGAGGTGGGCAGCCGGAGCCGTGGCCGCCGCAGGTCTGGTGGCAGGTGCGGGGCCCGCGCAGGCGCTGCCCGTCGCCGCGGGAGGCACGTCGCCCGCCGCGCAGGCGACGCTCCGCACGGACGGTGGGAGCGCCGCCGCCGTGCGGGCCGTCACCGACGTGCCCCTCCACGAGGTCGACCTCACGGTCGCCCCGCCGTCCGGGCTGTCGGCGTTCGCGCTTCCGGCGCCCTCGACGACGGGCCCGACCCTGGACGAGACGGACCCCGACACGACCGCGTCCGACGCGACGACGCCCGACGCGGCGACCGCCGACCGGCCGCACGGGTCCGACCGGGTCCGGACCGAGCCCATCGCCACGTCGGAGCACACGACGCTCGGCGTCTCCTGGGCCGACCCGGCGGCCTCGCTCGCGGTCCAGGTCCGGACCCGCACCGACGGGACCTGGTCGCAGTGGCGCGCGCTCGACGACGAGGTCACGTCGCCCGACGCGTCGACGAGCGAGGCGCAGCGCACGCTGCGCGGTGGCACCGAGGCGGTCTGGATCGGCGACGCCGACGCGGTCGAGCTCTCCTTCCCCGCGACGACGGCCGTACCGGCGGACCTCGAGCTGACGCTCGTGGGCGACGCGGCGACCGACGGCGTCACGGGTGACGTGACGGACGGCGCCGGCACGGCGGCGGGCACGGCCACGACCGACGGCACCGGGGCGCGGACCGCGGCGGCCACGACCACCGCCGCGCTCGAGGACGGCGACGTCGGCGCCCTCGCGCAGGCGTCCTCGGTCGCGGCCCCCGCGATCGTCTCGCGGGCCGAGTGGGGCGCCGCCCCGCAGCTGTGCGCGTTCGACGTCGCGTCCACGCTGCAGTTCGCGGTCGTCCACCACACCGCGGGCTCGAACGCCTACACCAGCGTCGCGCAGGCCATGGCGCAGATCCGCAACGACCAGCGCTACCACCAGCAGTCCCGCGGCTGGTGCGACATCGGCTACAACTACCTCGTCGACAAGTGGGGCAACGTCTACGAGGGGCGCGCGGGCTCCGGCGACCGGCCCGTGATCGGCGTGCACGCGGGCGGCTTCAACACCGGCAGCGTCGGCGTCTCCATGCTGGGCGAGTACGGCGCCGTCGCGCCGCCGGCCGCGACGCAGGAGAGCGTCGCCCGCCTGATCGCGTGGCGTCTCGCGTCCTACCACCGCGACCCGGCCGGGTCGTTCTGGTACACGACGGGCGGCGGCGAGAACTCGCGGTACGCGGCAGGCACGCGTCTGCAGCTGCCGGTCGTCATCGGTCACCGCGACGTCGCGTTCACCGCGTGCCCGGGGGAGCGCGGGTACGCGATGCTCGGCGCGGTGCGCTCGCGGGCCCGTGACCTCG
The DNA here is from genome assembly GCF_019024305.1 of Cellulomonas algicola. Classification (NCBI taxonomy): domain Bacteria; kingdom Bacillati; phylum Actinomycetota; class Actinomycetes; order Micrococcales; family Cellulomonadaceae; genus Cellulomonas; species Cellulomonas algicola. Next base: position 145,263 of record NZ_JAHKSJ010000017.1, read on the forward strand.
TCGGCTCGCAGATGGTGAATCCCTACCTGCTCTCGACGTCGCTCGCGTACGGCGCGGGCACCGCGGTCGCCTCCGACGTCGTCGGCTCCATCGGGTGGACGCTCACGGTCGTCGACCGCCGCACCGGGGTCGAGCTCGTGCGCCGCGCCGGCAGCACCGGCCCCACGTCGGGCACGACGATCGCGGGCTGGGACGGCCGGTCGGACGCGGGCGTCGCGCTCGGCGCCGGGCCGTACACGCTCACGATGACGGGCACCGACCTCGTCGACGGGTCGCCGCTCGTGCCGTGGTCGCAGAACTTCGAGATCACGGGCAGCCAGAACCCGCCCGTCGTCGCCGCCGTGCCGCTCACCGGCTCGCTGCGGTACGAGGCCGTCGACCCCGCCCGGCTCGTCGACACGCGGGCGACCGGAGGCTCGCTCGGCGCGTCGTCGCGCATGGACCTCAAGGTCGCCGGCGTCGCAGGCGTCCCGGCCGACGCGAAGGCCGTCGCCCTCAACATCACGGCCGTCAGCTCCGCGGGCGTGTCCTACGTGAGCGCCTGGCCCGCGGGGCAGGCCCGACCGGGGGCGTCGGTGCTGAACGCCGACGCCGGGCGGACCACGGCGGCCTCCACGGTGGTCGGCGTCGGCGGGCAGGGCCTGGTCAGCCTCTACAACAACGCGGGCAGCGTGCACCTCGTCGTGGACGTCACCGGCTACTTCACCGACTCCGGCGCGACCGACGGCTACGCACCCCTGACGACGGCGGCGCGCGCGCTCGACACCCGCACGAGCGGCGGCGCGATCCCGGCCGGCGGACGGCGCACCGTGCCGCTCGCGGGGACGTCGGGGATCCCCGCCGACGCGACGGCCGTGGTCGTGAACGTCGTGTCCCGCGCGGCGGGTTACGGCAACGTCGCGGTCGTGCCGAGCGGCAGCGCGCCCGGCATCACCTCCACCGTCAACCACGTCCCGGGTCGCGACGTCGCGAACCGCGCGGTCGTGCCGCTGCGCTCCGGCGCGGTGGACGTGAACGTCGCGGGGTCGGCGGCGGACGTCGTCGTCGACGTGGTCGGCTGGTTCGGGCCCGGCGGCACGCAGCGGTTCACGCCCGTCGCGCCCGCCCGCGCCTTCGACACCCGGCTGACGGGCCGGCAGCTCGGGGACGGCCAGACGCGGACCTTCCCGGTGGCGTCGGTGGGCGGCGTCCCCGCGGACGCGTCGTCCGTGGTCCTCAACCTCACGGCGACGCGCGCGAACGCCTACGCGACGTACCTCACGGCGTGGGGTCCCGGGTCGCGGCCCGCCACGTCGGACCTCAACGCCGGGGCGGGCGCCGACATCGCGAACGTGACCTTCGTCAGGCCAGGGACCAGCGGTGTCTCCGTGTACAACAACGCAGGCAGCGTCGACGTGGTGGGGGACGTCATGGGGTACTTCCGCTAGTCACGGGCGTCCGGTCCGGGGTGTCGGCCTTGTATGCTGACGCCCGCGTTCTGACAGCCGAGGTAAGCGGGTCCCTGCATGTCCCAGTACGACACCACGCTCGACCCGACGGTGTCGAACACGAGCCACAACCAGGTCATGAGCCTCGTGCCGCGAGGGTCGACGGTGCTCGACGTCGGCTGCGCCACGGGCTACCTCGCCGAGGCGCTGGTCGCCCGCGGGTGCGTGGTCAGTGGTATCGAGTACGACGCCGACGCGGCCGAGAAGGCGCGTCCCCATCTCGACCACCTCGTGGTGGGCGACCTCGTGACGATGGACCTGGCGCACGAGTTCGGCGACCGCCGCTACGACGTGATCGTGTGCGCCGACATCCTCGAGCACCTGCCCGACCCGGTCGACGCGCTGCGCCGGCTCGTCACGCTGCTGCGTCCCGGCGGCTCCGTCGTGATCTCCATCCCGAACGTCGCGCACGGGTCGCTGCGGCTCGCGCTGCTGCAGGGACGCTGGCGGTACACCGAGACGGGCCTGCTCGACCGGACGCACATCCGCTTCGTCACGCGCACCACGCTGCTCGAGCTGCTCGCCGAGGCGGGCGTCGTCGCGGTCGAGGTGCGCACCACCTGGCGCGACGTCCTCGACTCCGACGTCTACGTCGACACGGCGGACCTTCCCGCGGGCGTCGTCGACTGGGTGCGTCAGCAGCCCGACTCGGGGACGTACCAGTTCATCGTCCGGGCCGTCCCGGACGACGGCGAGGGCGCGCTGCGCCGGGCCGTCGACGAGCGCGACGCGCTGCGGGCCGAGCTCGAGCACGCGCGTCACGACGTCGAGCGCGCCGCGGCCGAGCGCGCCGAGGCGCAGGAGTCGCTCCGGCGGATCCAGGCGACCCGGTCGTGGCGCCTGCTGCGTGCACCGCGCGCGCTGTACGGGCGCGTCCTGGGTCGCGGGGGGAGCCGCTGATGTCGCTCGTCTCCGACCTGACGTCCTCGCGCGAGCTGCTCGCCAACCTCACGCGCCGCGAGGTCAAGGGCAAGTACAAGCGGACTGCGCTCGGCCAGCTGTGGTCGCTCGTCAACCCGCTCGCGCAGATGGTCATCTTCACCGCCGTCTTCTCGTTCATCCTGCGGATGCAGCCGGCGCCCGGTGACCCGAGCGGGCTCGACGTGTTCGCGCTGTGGCTCCTGTGCGCGCTGCTGCCGTGGGCGTTCTTCACGAACGTCGTCAACGGCGGCATGGGGTCGATCGTCGGCAACGAGAACCTCATCAAGAAGGTCGCGTTCCCGCGCGTCACGCTCCCGGTGTCGAACGCGCTCTCGGTCGGGTTCACGTGGTCGCTCGAGATGCTGGTGCTGCTGGTGGCCCTGGTGGTCGCGGGTGCCGCCGCCTGGATGTGGGTCCCGGCCGTGGTGGTCGCGATGGTCGTGCTGCTCGCGTTCGCCCTCGGCGTCTCGCTCATGCTGTCGATCGCGAACGTCTACTTCCGCGACACGCAGCACTTCGTCGGCATCCTGCTGCAGGCGTGGTTCTACGCGACGCCGATCGTCTACCCGGTGTCGCTCGTCGCCGAGCAGTCCGAGAAGATCGGCCCGCTCTTCGGGTCGGTGACGCTGCTCGACCTGTACCGGCTCAACCCGATGGAGCGGTTCTCCGAGGTGTTCCGCAACCTGCTGTACGACAACCGCTGGCCGAGCCTCGAGTCGAGCCTGATGTGCCTCGGCTGGGCGGTCCTGTCCCTGGGTGTCGGTGCGTACGTGTTCCGGCGCCACCAGACGAAGCTGGCGGAGGCCCTGTGAGTCCCGTGGCGGTCTCCGTCGACGACGTCACCAAGAAGTTCCGCGTCTACCACGAGCGCAACCAGACGCTGAAGGCCGCGGTCATGCGCGGCCGGCGCTCGGTCTACGAGGACTTCCACGCGCTCGACGGCGTGAGCTTCGAGATCCCCGAGGGCAGCACGTTCGGGCTCGTGGGCGACAACGGCTCGGGCAAGTCGACGCTGCTCAAGTGCATGGCGCGCATCCTCTACCCCGACTCGGGCAGCGTCGTGACGAACGGCCGGGTCGCGGCGCTCCTCGAGGTCGGGTCCGGCTTCCACCCGGAGCTGTCGGGGCGCGACAACGTCTACCTCAACGGGTCGATCCTCGGCATGACGCGTCCCGAGATCGAGCGGAAGTTCGACCAGATCGTCGACTTCTCCGGCGTCGAGCAGTTCATCGACCAGCCGGTGAAGAACTACTCGTCGGGCATGTACGTGCGGCTCGGCTTCGCGGTGGCGATCCACGTGGACCCGGAGATCCTCCTGGTGGACGAGGTGCTCGCGGTCGGCGACGCCGCGTTCCAGGAGAAGTGCACCGAGAAGTTCGTCGAGTTCCGGCGCGAGGGACGCACCGTCGTCGTCGTGAGCCACTCGATGCCGTCGCTGCGCAGCATGTGCGACCAGGTCGCGTGGCTCGAGCACGGCAAGCTCGTCGAGACGGGGGAGGCCACGCCGATCCTGCAGCGCTACCTCGACTCGACGCGGACCGACGCGGTCACGGGCGCCGACGGTCAGGTCCGGTGGGGCACCGGCGAGGCCCGGCTCGACAAGGTCGAGGTGCTGCACGACGGCCGGCCGGTGGAGGCCGTGCGCACGGGCGACGAGGTGTCGATCCGGCTGCGCTACACCGCCACCGAGCGGATCGAGAAGCCCGTCTTCGGGCTCGCGATCGAGTCGCACGACGGCGTCTACCTGTGGGCGAACAACACGCGCGACGCGAAGTACTCCGTCGACGCGATCGAGGGCACCGGGGTCGTGGAGTGCCGGATCCCGCGGCTCGCGCTGCAGCCCGGCCGGTTCCAGGTCCTCGCGTCGATCGTCGACTCGACGACCACGCACGTCTTCGACTACGTCCGTGAGGCGGCCTGGGTCGCGGTGGAGTTCGGCGACCCCGTCGAGTCCGGCGGCTACCTGGCGCTCGACGGGCGCTGGTCGTGACGGCGGAGGCCGCGGCGCCGGCGGTCACGCGTCGGCGCGTCCTCGTCGTCACGCTGGACACCATCGCCGACCGGATGGCCGGTCCCGCCATCCGCGCGTGGGAGATCGCGCGCGCGCTCAGCGACGAGCACGACGTGCGCGTCGTGACGTTCGGCCGCTGCACGCGTGACGGCGAGGGGTTCGTCACCGAGCACATCGACGTGTCCGACTTCCGGGCGCGCGTCGAGGCGAGCGACGTCGTCGTCATCCAGGGCTTCGTGTTCAACGCGTTCGCGTGGCTGCAGGAGTGCGAGCAGGTGCTCGTCGTCGACCTGTACGACCCGTTCCACATCGAGACGCTCGAGGTGGACCGCTACAAGCCGGCCGCCGAGCGGGAGCGGGCCCTCGACTTCGCGCTCGGCGAGCTGCGCGACCAGCTGCGCCGCGGCGACTTCTTCCTGTGCGCGTCGCGTCGTCAGCGCGACCTGTGGCTCGGCCAGCTCGCCGGTGCGGGGCGTCTCAACCCCGACACGTACGACGACGACCCGTCGATGCGGTCGCTGCTCGCGATCGCGCCGTTCGGGAGCCCTGCGGAGCGTCCCGTGCAGCGCCGCCACGCCATCAAGGGCGTGGTCCCGGGCATCGGGGAGGACGACAAGGTCGTCCTGTGGGGCGGGGGCGTCTACAACTGGTTCGACCCGCTCACGCTCGTGCGCGCGGTCGACGTCCTGCGTGCGCGGGTGCCGGAGGTCCGGCTCTACTTCCTCGGGATGCGGCACCCCAACCCGGACGTCCCCGAGATGGCCGTCGCGGCCCGGTGCCGCGAGCTCGCCGAGGAGCTCGGGCTGGTGGGCACGCACGTCTTCTTCAACGAGGACTGGGTGCGTTACGAGGACCGCGCGGACTACCTGCTCGACGCCGACGTCGGCGCGAGCTGCCACTTCCTGCACGTCGAGACGGAGTTCTCGTTCCGCACGCGCATCCTCGACTACCTCTGGGCCGGGCTGCCCATCGTCGCGACCGAGGGTGACGGCTTCGCCGAGCTCATCGACGCGGAGGGCATCGGCCGGACGGTTCCCGCCGAGGACGTCGACGCCCTCGCCGACGCGCTCGAGACCATGCTGGTCGACACGGCGGCCGCCGCGGACGTGCGCGCGGCCGTCGAGCGCGTGGCGCGGTCGTTCACGTGGCCCGTCGTGCTCGAGCCCCTCGTCGAGTTCTGCCGTGCGCCGCGTCGCGCGGCGGACGCCGCCCGCTGGGCCGGCACCGCCGTGGACGCGCCCGCGCCCAGGACAGCCGCGCCGTCGCGCGTGCGTCGACTCGTCGCCGACGCACGGTCCGCCTGGCGCCACCTGCGTGCCGGCGGGCCACGGCAGGTCGTGTCGAAGGTCCGCTGGCGGCTCGCGCGGCGACGCTGACCCGGCCCGGACAGGACCGCGGCGTCGCCGCCCGGCGCACGCTGGTCCGCGACGGCCGGCGAACGCCGGGCCGTGCGGCCGTCAGCGCGCGGAGCGGTGGTTGATGTGCGGGTCCACCTGTGCGAGCCGGGTCGTGCGCTCCTCGAGGTAGCGGCGCTCGAACGGTCGGACGTCCGCGACCCGTGACGTGCTCTCGTAGTGGAACAGCGTCGCGAACGGCGCGCACACCACCCCGTACCCGGCGGCGACGACCTTGTAGCAGTAGTCGACGTCGTTGAACGCCATCGGCAGCTCGGTGCTGAACCCGCCCAGCTCGAGGTACAGGCCCCGCGGCGTCAGCAGGCACGCGCCCGTCACGGCCAGGTAGTCGACGTCGACGACCTTCGCACCGAAGTGGCTGTCGTCGTCCGCGCCCAGCCGGTGGGCGTGGATCGGCAGCCACTCGTCGTCGTGGATGATCCCGACGTGCTGGATGGTGCCGTCCTCGTACAGGAGCTTGGCGCCCACCACGCCCACCGTCGGGTCGGCCGCGACTGCGACGAGCCGGTCGAGCCAGCGCGGCTCGACGACCTCGGTGTCGTCGTTCAGGAGGAGCACGAGGTCGCCGCGCGCGACGCGCACACCCTCGTTCACGGAGTGCGAGAACGAGAACTCGCCCGTGACGGGCGCGACGACGAGCCGGTCCCCGACGATCGAGCGGACCAGCTCGACCACGTCGGGCGGCGTGTTCTCGCTCGGGACGAGCACGAGCTCCCAGCGGTCGTACGTCGTGCGCTCGACGAGCGAGCGCACGCACGTCTCGACGACGAGTGTGGGGACGCCGCCGACCTCGCGGCGCCCGCCGCCCGTCGGGACGACGATCGAGACGAGCGGCGGGTCGTCGAGCGTGCGCCAGGCGCGGACGTACCCGGCTGGGCCGGTCACCTCGACCGTGGCGGGAACGCCGAGCCGTGCGTACCGGGCCGCGACCGCGCGTCGGCCGTGCTCGGCCGTCTCCGCGTCGCGTGCGGGGCCGGTCTCGCGCGTCACGCCGATGAGCGGCAGGTGCTCGACGCGGTCGGTCCGCTCCGTCACGCGCAGGTGCACGTCCCACTCGACGGCGCGGGGCGCGTCGGTCCGCAGGCCGCCGACCTCCGCGACGAGCGACCGGCGCAGCACGCACAGCCGACCGAGGTAGTCCCACCCCTCGAGGTAGTGCGGCACCCAGTGGGGCTTGGTCGCGATGCCGGTGATCCCCGGCGCGGGCCACTGCTCGTCGGTGTAGAGGACGTCGACCTCGGGGCGCTCCGTGAGGTAGTCGACCACGGCACGCAGGACACCGGCCTCGACCTCGTCACCGCCGCCGAGCAGGCCGACGTACCGGGAGGTCACGGCGTCGAACGCGGCACCGAGCTCGTCCCCGGGCGCGCCGTCGTCGGCGAGCTGGACGTGCCGCCGCCCGAGGAGGTGGCGCACCTCGCCGCGTGCGTGCTCGCTCCCGACACGGGCCGGGACGACGAGCGTCCACGGGCCGTCCCCGGCCGCGGCGACGCTGCGCGCGGTGCGGAGCAGGCCCGAGTCGTCCGTGCCGGGCAGCAGGACGAGGGCGACGAACGGCGTCACGCGCGCCGGCCGGCGAGCACGCCGCGCAAGGCCGACCGGCCCCGACGCAGCACCGAGCGGCCGCGACGGGCGACGGCGCGTGCCGCACCCGACGCGCTGCCGCGCGCCTCGTCAGGCGTCAGCCGGGCCTCGAGCAGCTGGATCCGCTCGTCACGCTCGGTGAGGGCCACGCTCTGGTCGTGCAGCAGGCCGTTGCGCAGATGGACGCCCGCACGGGCGACCTCGAGCTCGGCGACCGTGGCCTCCAGCCGCCGGCGCAGCAGGTCGACCTCCCCCCGGTCGGTGAAGTCCGCCATCCGGGCGTGGGCGGCGGCGTCCTTCTCGGCGAGGGCCGAGTGCCACGCTGCACTCGAGGGCTCATGCACTGACATGGGGTGAGGGTAAGGCATCCGGACACCGTGCCAGGGCACTCGAACGGCGGACGTTCGCGGACCTCTAGAGTGGACGGATGCGTGTCGTGCAGGTCTCCGCTCACTATCCCCCGAACCACGTGAGCGGGGGGACCCTCGTCCCGCAGCGCCTCGCCCGCGGGCTCGCCGCGCGGGGCCACGAGGTGTTCGTGTACGCCGGTCACCTCGACGAGCACCGCCGGCCGCTCGAGACCTGGACCGAGGACGACGGCTCCGGCGTGCAGGTCCGGTGGATCGTGACGACGCCGTGGACCGCGTGGGCCGACCCGCGCAACAGCGTGAACCCCCCGGTGGGCGAGGACTTCGCGCGCTGGCTGGACGAGGTCAAGCCCGACGTCGTGCACCTGCACTCGCTCCAGACGCTCGGGGGCGAGCTCGTCGAGGTCGCCCAGCGCGCCGGTGCGGCCGTCGTCGTGACGATGCACGACTTCTGGTGGACGTGCGCGCGGCAGTTCCTCGTCGCTCCTGACATGCGGCCGTGCAGCCTCGTCGTCGACTGCGGCACCTGCCCGTGCGCGGGCGGTCACACGTGGCTCGAGCGGCGCAACACGGTCCTCGCGCGCTACCTGCGCCACGCCGACGTCGTGCTCACCCCGTCGGCGAGCGCGGGCGCGGTGCTCGAGGCGAACGGCGTGGACGGTGCCCGGCTGCGCGTCGACGAGAACGGCGTGCCGCCCGAGGACCTCGTGGGCGCCCCGGTGCCGCACGCCGGCGACGACGAGCCGCACCCCGTGCGCCTCCTCTTCGCCGGCACCCCCGACCCGATGAAGGGCATCGACGTGCTCCTGCGCGCGGTCGACACCCTGCCGTCCGACGGCTCGTGGACGCTCGACGTCTACGGGGTGCCGGAGCGCGGCCGCCATCGCCCCGAGGTGCGCTTCCACCCGCGGTACGGACGCGACGAGGTCGCCGAGGTGTTCGCGACGCACGACGTCCTCGTGCTGCCGTCGGTCATGCGCGAGTCGTACTCGATCGTCACGCGCGAGGCGCTCGGGTCGGGGCTCGCGGTCGTGTGCACGGACACCCTCGGTCCCGAGGAGGTCGTCCGGGACGGCGAGAACGGCCTGGTCGTGCCCGCGGGCGACGCGGACTCGCTCGCGGCCGCGCTGCGACGACTCGCGGAGTCGCCCGCGCTCGTCCGGCGGCTGCGCGGCGGCACCCAGGCCGTGCCGATCCGGACGGTCGACGAGCAGCTCGACCACGTGGAGGAGGTCTACCGCGAGCTCGTCGACCGCGAGGACCCGGCCGAGCACCCCGAGCAGCGCACCGCCGAGGTCGATGCGGGGCTGCGCTCGCTGGTCAACCGGGTCCTGGTCGTCGTGGGCATCCGCGGTGCGGCGCTGCGGTACCGCGGCCGGCTGCCCGCCGAGGCGCTGCGGATGCGTGGCTTCACCGTCGACGTCCGCCACTACCGCGACCCCGAGATCGCCGAGCTCGCGGACCGGGCGGACGTCGTGGTCCTCTACCGCGTGCCCGCCACCGTGCAGGTCGCGGACCTCGTCGACCGGGTCCGCGCGCGCGACCGCGCCGTGCCCCTGCTGTTCGACGTCGACGACCTCATCTTCGACCCCGAGCTCGAGGGCGAGGTCCACGGCCTGCACGTCCTGTCGGCCGAGGAGCACGCGCTGTGGTGGCGCGGCGTCGCGCGCTACCGGACGACGCTCGAGATGTGCGACGCGTACGTCGGCAGCACCGAGGCGCTGTGCGCGCACGTGACCGCCGTGACCGGGATCCCCGCGCACCGGTTCGCGAACGGCGTCGGCCAGGCGCTCGCGCAGGTGAGCGACGAGGCGCTCGCGCGTCCCCGCACGCCGGGTCCGCTGCGGATCGGGTACTTCTCGGGGACGAACACGCACGACGCCGACTGGGCCGCCGTCGAGCCCGCCGTGGTCCGCGTGCTCGCGTCGCACCCCGACGTCGAGCTGTGGCTCGGCGGCCAGCTGGGTACCGGCCCGGCGCTCGAGCAGTTCGGCGACCGCGTGCGACGTCTGCCGATGCTGCCCTGGTACGAGCTGCCGCAGCGGCTGCGCGACGTCGACGTCAACCTCGCGCCGCTCGTGCTCGACAACCGGTTCAACGAGGCGAAGTCCGCGATCAAGTGGCTCGAGGCCGCGCTCGTCGAGACCCCGACCGTGGCCTCGCCCACGCAGCCGTTCCGTGAGGCCGTCGAGCACGGCGTCACCGGGATGCTCGCGACGGACGAGGAGTCGTGGGTCGAGGCGATCACCACGCTGCTCGACGACCCGCTCGCACGCCGCCGCACGGGGTCGCGCGCCCGCCGCGACGCGCTCCTGCGGTGGGGTCCGCACGCGCAGGGAGAGCGGTACGAGGAGATCCTGACGACCGTGTGGCGCGCCCGTGCCGCCGACGGCCCTCGCGCGGCGTCCGGCTGGGAGCCCGTGCTGGACGACGAGCCGCTGGACTCGACCGAGGGCTGGCTCGACCCGTACCCGGGGATCCCGGCGGGGTCGGCGGACCACCTGCGCGAGCTGCTGCTGCGCGTGCCCGGCGGGTCGAAGGTGGTGGCCGCGGGCCGCGTGCTGCGGTCCGACGGGCCGGTCGCGGTCGTGCGTCGGACGGCGTTCGTCGTGCGTCGCAAGCTCGTGGGATGACGTTCGTGCGAGTCCGCACCACGCCTCGCCCCTGACGCCTATGCTCGGACGGCTCCGTGAACGTCCGACGAGGTGAGGTGCCGTGACACTCGCAGGCCGACTGGTCGCCGCAGCGGCGACGCTGGCGATCGGGGTGACGACGCTCGTCGCCCTGTCCGGACCGGCGAACGCCGCCGAGGAGGTCTACCCGGTCCCCGCGTCGGGGGCTTGGACGGTCGACGGGCGCGCGTTCGGGCACGGCCGCGGCATGTCGCAGTGGGGCGCGCAGGCGCAGGCGCTCCAGGGTCGGTCCGCCGCGCAGATCCTCGACTTCTACTACCCGGGCACGGGCACCGCGACGCAGCCGGCGAGCACCTACGTCAAGACGTCGCTGGTGACGTACACGCCCGCGTCGAGCGTCACCGTGTGGGCACCCGAGGGACGCACGATCCGGATGGGCACCGTGGGCTCCGAGACGTTCGGGTTCACCGGCCGCTGGACGATCACGGTGTCGGGCCAGACGGTCACCGCGCAGCGCCGCGACGCGCCGAACGGGGCCGTGACGGACACCCGCCAGTTCACCGGCGTCTTCCGGATGGAGTCGCTCGACGAGTACGGGATGGTCATCGCCGCGTCGCAGGGCGACACGAGCGGCCGCTGGTACCGCGGCGACATCCGCATCGAGCCGACCTCCGGCACCGCGTTCAACGTCACGAACAGCCTCCCGATGGAGGGCTACCTGCGCAGCGTCGTCCCGCGCGAGTCGCCCGCGAGCTGGGGCGCCGCGGCGCTGCAGGCGCAGGCCGTCGCGGCCCGCACCTACGCGCAGTGGAAGGTCGACCACGGCAGCGCGCTGTGCGACACGACCACGTGCCAGGTCTACGCGGGCCGCGGCACCGCCAACGCCGCCGGCACGCTGACCGCCTCGAACGAGGACGCGCGTTCCGACGCGGCGATCGCCGCGACCGCGGGACAGGTCCGCACGTACAACGGCGCCGCGGCGTTCACCGAGTTCTCGTCGTCGAACGGCGGCTGGACGACGGCCGGCGGCTACCCGTACCAGATCGCGCAGCAGGACCCGTGGACCGGCTCGGCGCCGGGCGACACGGTCTCCCGGTGGACGGCCTCGCTGCCCGTCTCGACCGTCGCCGCGCAGTGCCCGTCGAACGGCACGCTGCGCGCGCTCGTCGTCACGAGCCGCACGGGCAACGGCGAGCTCGGCGGCCGGGTCCTGCAGGCCCGCGTCGACTGCTCGACCGGCAGCCGCACGATCGCGACGCCCGCGTTCGGCCTCCGTTCGAGCTGGTGGCGTCCGCGGCCCACGACGCCCGCCCTCGAGCAGGTGCTCGTCTCGTCGAGCGCGATCGACCACGGCGGCCAGTTCGCGATCGGCGCGACGCCCAACGTGCCCCTGTCCTGGACGCTCACGGTCGTGGACCGGAGCACGGGCCGGCTCGCGGCGACCGTGCACGGCTCCGCGCAGTCGGGGGTCCGGTTCAACGCCAACTGGTTCGGCACCTACGACTCGCCGCCCGCAGGGGCGTCGCCCTACGTCGGGCCCGGCACCTACGACCTCACGCTGTCCGCGCAGGACGACGCCGGCAACCAGGCGGCCCCGTTCCGGACGGCGCTCGAGGTCCGCCCGCCCGCCGACCCGGCGCCGCAGGCCGAGGTCGCCCTGCGCGGCGCCGGCTCCTACGTGCCGCTGACCCCGACGCGCGTCCTCGACACGCGGGACACCTTCTCCGCCCTCGGCGGGGGCCGGCGGGCCGACGTCGTCGTCGCGGGCAAGGCGGGCGTGCCCGCCGACGCGTCCGCGGTCGTGCTCAACGTCACGGCCGTCGGGACGAGCGTCGCCGGGCACCTGCGGGTGTGGCCCGCGGGCTCCGCGATGCCGAACACGTCCGTCGTCAACACCGACCCGGCCCGTGTCCAGGCGAGCCTCGTGACCGTCGCCCTGGGCGGCGGCGGGGCCGTGAGCGTCTACAACCCGGTCGGCACCACGCACTACCTGGTGGACGTCCTCGGCTACTACACGACCGGCGGCACCGGCGCCCGGTACACCGCGGTGGACCCCGTCCGCGCGTTCGACTCCCGGTACACCGGGCAGCAGCTCACGGACGGCGCACCCCGCACGATCGACGTCGCGGCCGCGCTCGACGTCCCGGCCGCCTCGCTCAGCGCCGTCACGGTGAACGTCACCACGACCCGCGCGCAGGGCAACGGCTACGTCGTCGCGTACGGCGGCGGCGGTCTGCCGACCACGTCGACGGTCAACCTGCAGCTCGGGGCGGACGTCGCGAACCGCGCGGTGGTGCCCGTCGTCAACGGCACCGTCACGCTCGCGCTCAAGGGCGCGCCCGCGGACGCGATCGTCGACATCGGCGGCTGGTACGGCGCGCCGGGCGGCACGAGCGGCGCGCTGTTCACCCCGATCACCCCCACCCGGGTGCTCGACACGCGGCTGACGACGCCCCTCGGCCCCACGGGGCAGCGCGTCGTCCCCGTCCCCACGTCGGTGGTGCCCACCGGGGCCACCGCCGTGGCCGGCACCGTCACCGCCGTCAACCAGACCGCCCCGTGGACGCACGCACGCGTGTGGCCCGCGGGTCTGCCCCTGACCCCGACGTCGGACCTCAACAGCACCGGCGCCCACACCCAGGCCAACGCCGTCGTCGTGCGGCTCGGGGCGGGCGGCGCCGTGGCCGTCTACAACGACCAGGGCACGTCCCACCTGCTGCTGGACGTCGTGGGGTACTTCGGCTGACGCCCGCGCACGGGCGGGTGCGGCGGCAGCGTTCCGTCAGACCCGCCCGTCGGCGTTCTCGGGGACGGCCACCGGCCCGCGCGTCGCCGGGCATCACGCCGACGTGACGAGGGGTGCGTCGTCGACGGCGTGGACCGGGTCGCCGCACGGCGAGGTCCACGCGCACGGACGCGTTCGGACGGACGCCGGGGTCCGGGCGGGTGGGTCGCTCGTGGCGCGTGCGGTCAGGTGCGCGCGGACGGTCGGGGTCCGGGCGGCCGGGTCGCTCGAGCGAGCGGTCAGGCGCGCTCGGTCGGGCCGGGCGCCGTGGGCCGCGGGTCGTCGACGTCCACCGGCGTCGCCGAGGCCGGCGCGACGGAGCCGTCGGTCGGGTGGTCCAGCGCGGCACGCGTCGTTGCGGCTGCCTGCGCGGCGACTGCCTGCGTGGCGGCTGCCTGCGCGTCCACCTTGGCGGACAGCAGCGCGATCTCCTCCGCGAGCGTGCGCGTCTCCTCCTCGAGCTGGGAGATCTCGACGCTGAACTGCACGCAGACGAGGAACAGCACCAGCCCGGTCACGAGGAACAGCAGGTTGACCGGCTGGATGACGCCGAGCGCGGCCGCGAGCCATTCGAGCACGGCGGGGAACGCGCCGATGACGAGGACGACGATCGCGAGCGCGATCCAGATCGCCGCGTACTTCTCGCGGATCCGGCGTGCGCGCAGCAGGTAGACGATCGAGCCCACGGTGACCACGGTGAGCACCAGGGCGGTGACGTAGCCGCTCACCGCGCGGCACCCGTGGCGACCTCGCCGCGGTCGGCGGTGCTCACCTGCGACGGGCGGCTGAGCGCGACGACGAGCGCGAGGACGGCACGCAGCAGGAAGACGGTCGCCTTGAGCGGGCCGTGCGACGGCTGGCCGCCCTGCCGCTCGCGCATCTCGACGGGCACCTGGCGCACGGTGAGCCCGGCACGCGCCGCCAGGACGAGCGCCTCGACGGTGTCGCCCAGGTACTCCGCGGGGTACTCGGTCGCGAAGAGCGGCAGCGCACGTCCCCGCGCGAGCTTGAAGCCCGACGTCGCGTCCGTGAGGCGTGTGCGCGTGACGCGCGACAGGACCCCGGCGAGCACGCGCATCGCGGCGCGGCGCGGCCCGCGGGCCTCGTAGGTGCCGGCGCCGGCGAACCTGGCGCCGATCACGAGGTCGGCGTCGTGCTCGCGCGCGGCCGCCATGAGGTCGGTGATGGCGCGCGGGTCGTGCTGACCGTCGGCGTCGAGCTGCACGACCTGCGTGTAGCCGGCGCGCACGGCGTACTTGAAGCCGGCCCGCATCGCGCCGCCGACGCCGAGGTTGATGGGGAGGTCGAGCACCGCGACGCCCGCCGCGCGGGCCAGCTCGGCCGTGCGGTCGCGGGAGCCGTCGCTGACCACGAGGACGTCGGTCGACGCGAGCTCCGGCCGCGAGGCGCACACTGCACGCACCTCCGCGAGGACCCCCGGCAACGCCGCCTCCTCGTTCCACGCCGGGATGACGATCAGCGCCCGGTCAACGCTCGATGACACCGGAGCAGCCTACCGAAGGTGGGCAGATGCCCCGCGCGCGGTCCGTCCACGTCGGCACGCTGGCCGTGGCGGTGCCACCCCGCGCGCCGTCTCGCACGCCGTTCACCGGCGCGCCGTGGCGAGTGGGCCGGTGCGGCCGCGCAGGCCGTCGGCGAGCCCGCGCACGAGCAGCCGCAGCCGCTGGGCGCGCGGCGCGACCGCGAGCACGTAGAAGACCGAGTACTTCGTGATCCACGCCGCGTAGCCCCAGCGCCACGCGGTGGGCAGGAGGTCGCCGCGCACCAGGGCCACGGTGTTGCGCGCCATGTAGTAGTTGCGCGTGGGGGAGTGCAGGTGGACGGCCCGGCGCCGGCCCGCGATCCGCCGTGTCTCGTCCCCGAGGGCGTGCGCGAGGCGGGCGCCGACGACGCCGTACAGCGCGAACCCTGCGCGTCGCGCTCGCAGGCCCCACTCGAGGTCGACGTGGTCGATGAACAGCGCCTCGTCCATGTCGCCCACGACGTCGAGCGCGGCCACGTCGACCAGGCAGCCGGACGCGATGAGGAAGGTCACGGGCACGAGGGCGCCGTCCGTCGCCGGGATGTCCGCGCGTCGGGGGCCCCAGCGGTGGTCGGAGAACAGCAGCGCCGCACCCTCGTTGCGCTCGTCGGTCGTGATCGGGCCGACGGCTGCCACGGGCCCGCGCTCCGCGGCGGTCGCGAGACCGGCGCGGAGCCGGTCGACCATGTCCGGCGCGGGCAGGGAGTCCTGGTCGGACAGCAGGACGAGGCGCGCACCGAGCTCACGCGCACGGGCGATCCCGACGTTCTGCGCGGACGCGATGCCGAGGTTGGCGCCGAGCGCCACGAGCTCGCCGCCGTACGCCGCCACCCGGTCCCGCAGCGCGGCCACGTCGTCGGCAGGACTGCCGTTGTCGACCACGACCACGCGGTCCACCTGCGGGGCGAGCGCGTCGACGAGCGCGAGCGCCTGGTCGACCGCCGGCCGGTACGTCACCATCACGGCGACGACCGGCGGACGGTCCGGGGCGGCCTCAGCCACGCAGCGACGCCAGGTACTGCGCGACGTCCTCGGCGCGCGGCAGCAGCCCCTGCGCCTCGGCCTCGCGCAGCGACGGCGCGGCGGCGTCCTTCTCGGACAGCTGCGGGGTGATCGGGCTGCCGTCACGCGCCTGCGTCGGCCAGTCGATGCCGACCGTCTCGTCGAGCGGGTGGATGCCGTGCTCACGCCCCGGGTTGTAGCCCGCGGAGCACAGGTACAGGACCGTCGAGTCGTCCTCGAGGGACATGAACGCGTGGCCGAGCCCCTCGCCGAGGTAGATCGCACGGCGGTCGACGTCGTCGAGCAGCACCGAGTCCCACGTGCCGAACGTGGGGGAGCCGACCCGGATGTCGACGACGACGTCGAGCACCGCGCCGCGCGCGCACGTCACGTACTTGGCCTGCCCGGGTGGCACGTCCGCGAAGTGGATCCCCCGCAGCACGCCCTTCGCGGACACCGAGAGGTTCGCCTGCTGCAGGTCGAACGCGTGGCCGGCCGCGTCGCCGAACGGGGCCGAGCGGAACCACTCGAGGAAGACCCCGCGCGGGTCGCCGAACTGCCGGGGCGTGATCTCCCAGGCACCGGGCACGGCAAGCTCGCGAAACTCCACTGCATCTCCTCCGACGACGTCCGCTGGTCGCCGACCAGGGTATCGGCGCGGCTACCCTGACCCGGACATCGTGGGACGACGGGGAGGACGCATCGTGCGCTGGTTGGTCGCTGGAGCGGCGGGGATGCTCGGGCAGGACCTGGTCGCGCTGCTGCGCGCCCGCGACGAGGACGTGGTCGCGGCCGACCGCGGGACGGTCGACATCACGGACGCCGACGCCACGGCGCGCGCGGTCCGCGGGACCGACGTCGTGGTGAACTGCGCCGCCTGGACGGCGGTGGACGCGGCGGAGTCGCAGGAGTCCGACGCCTTCCGCGTGAACGCCGTCGGCGCCGCGGTCCTCGCCCGCGCGGCGCACGACGCGGGGGCCCGCCTGGTGCAGGTCTCGACGGACTACGTCTTCGGCGGGCACGCCGGCACGCCGTACGAGGACGACGCGCCGATCGCCCCGCTCTCCGCGTACGGCCGGACCAAGGCTGCGGGCGAGTGGGCCGTGCGGGCCGAGGCGCCGGACCACCTGATCGTGCGGACGGCCTGGCTGTACGGCGCGAACGGCCCGTGCTTCCCGCGGACCATCGCACGGGCGGCGCGTGAGCGGGGCGCGCTCGACGTGGTGGACGAC
Organism: Cellulomonas algicola; assembly: GCF_019024305.1. Lineage (NCBI taxonomy): Bacteria > Bacillati > Actinomycetota > Actinomycetes > Micrococcales > Cellulomonadaceae > Cellulomonas > Cellulomonas algicola. The sequence continues at coordinate 162,244 of NZ_JAHKSJ010000017.1, forward strand.
CAGCTCGGCCAGCCGACGTGGACCCGCGACCTGGCGGACCTCGTCGTCCGGCTGGTCGACGCGCAGGCGCCCGCCGGGGTCTACCACGGCACGTCCTCGGGGCAGGCGTCGTGGTTCGAGTTCGCCCGTGCCGTCGTCGGTGCGGCGGGCCTCGACCCGGCGATCGTGAGCCCGTCGACGTCGGACGCGTCGGCCCGGCCGGCCCCGCGACCGGCCTACTCCGTGCTCGGCCACGCGTCGCTGCGGGCCGCGGGCGTGGAGCCCATCGGCGCGTGGGACTCCCGCTGGGAGGAGGCGGCGTCGGAGGTGCTCGCGGCCGGCTGACCGGCCGCCGGCCCTGCCGGGGCACCGCGGGAGCGACCGGTTCCTCCCGCTACCATGGCGCGTGCTTCCCCACGTCCTGAGCCGTCATCCCTGGTTGCGTCCCGCCGTCGGCGTCGTCGCCGTCTTCGTCGCCCTCGTCACGTGGGCGCTGTCCTCGGCCGTCGGCTCGAGCCCGGACGAGGACTTCCACCTCGGCAGCGTGTGGTGCGGCCAGGGCCTGCGCGACGGCGTGTGCGAGGCGGGCACCGACCCGACGACGCGTCAGGTGCCGACCTCCATCGTCAACACGCCCTGCTACGCGTTCAAGCCCGAGGACAGCGCCGCGTGCCAGGGTGACCGGCTCACCGAGCCCGACGGCGCGATGGAGCTGACGAACCGCGGCAACTTCACCGGCGACTACCCGCCGGTCTACTACTGGACGCTCAGCCACCTCGTCGGGCCGGACGTCGAGCGCTCCGTCGTCGCGATGCGGGTGCTCGCGGCGTTCGTCGTGGTGCTCGTCTCGACCGCGGTCGCGGCGCTCGTCAGCACCGGTCAGCGTCGCGGGCTCGTGCTCGCGATGCTGGTGTGCGCCGTGCCGTACGGCACGTTCTTCGTCGGCTCGATCAACCCCAGCGGGTGGACCCTCTACGCCGCCGCGCTGCTCATGGTCGCGACCGTCGGGTTCCTGACCGCACGCGAACGGTGGCGAACCTACGCGACGGCTGCGGTCGCAGTGCCCGCGCTGCTGCTCGCGGCCGGCTCGCGGGCCGACGGCGCGCTCTACGCGGCTCTCGGTGTCGTCGTCGCCGTCGTCATCGCGGGCCGCGTGGGCCGACCCGACCTCCCGCGGCTCGCCTACGCGGCGCTGCTCGCGGCCGTCGCCGGCTGGTCGTTCCTGTCCGCCGGGCAGTCGTCCGCCGTCGAGGCGCAGTCCGGCGAGCCGTTCTCGCTGCTGCGCCTGAGCCGCGTGCTGCTGCAGGTCCCGAGCCTGTGGGTCGGGAGCTTCGGCACGTGGAACCTGGGGTGGCTCGACACCGCCATGCCCGCGGTCGTGTGGGTCGCGGCGCTCGCGTGCTTCTTCGGCTGCGTCTTCGCGGCGCTGACCGGCCTGGGACGACGGCGGGGCCTCGCGCTCGCGCTGGTCGCGCTCGCCGTCGCGGTCGTGCCCTCGTACATCCAGTACATCGCCGACGCGCCCGTGGGTGAGCAGGTCCAGTCGCGCTACGTCTTCCCGCTCGTCGTGCTGCTCGCCGCGACGGCGATGACACGGACGACGGGGGCGGCGTTCGTGCTCAGCGTGACGCAGCGCTGGCTCGTGGTCGGCGCGCTCGCCGTCGCCAACGCCGTCGCCCTGCACGTCAACCTCGCGCGCTACCTCACGGGTGACGACAACCTGAGCCTCAACCCTGACACCGCGCGCGAGTGGTGGTGGAACACGTCCGTCACACCGCTGACCGTCTGGCTCGTCGGGTCGGCCGCGTTCGCGGTCGCGCTCTGGGCGCTGACCGCGGAGCTGCGCACGCCCGCGCCCGCCGACGAGGTCCTGGGCGAGCGTCCCGCGGTCGCGGTGCCGGCGGCCGACGGCACGGCGGAGGACGGCACGACCGCGGAGGACGGCACGACGACCGCGGGCGGCACGACGCCGGCAGGCGGCAGCGCGACGGGCCGTCCGGTCGAGCCGTCCGTCAGGACGTCGCCGGCGAGCTGACGGGCGCGGGGCGCAGACGCGCACGCACCGCGGGGAGCGCGACGACGAGGCCCACGACGGGGCCCACGAGCGCGCCGGCCACGGTCGTCGGGACGAGCGGCCAGGGGCTCACGAGGAGCCAGACGCACGTCGCGCCCGTGGCCGACAGCCACGTCGCGACCATCGTGCGGTGCGCCGACAGCGCGATGAGCGCCGCCGACAGCAGCAGCAGCCACGCCAGCAGGCACGCGGACGCCACGAGCACGCCGACCGCGGCGGGCGAGACGACGTAGGACTCGTCGTACAGCAGCTGGACCAGCCACGGGCCGATCAGGGCGCCGACGACCCCGCCGAGCGCGGCGACACCCACCGCGGCGACGGTGCCGAGCACCACGACCCGGCCGGCTGGCGACGGCCGCCCCTCGTCGAGGTCGGCACGCCAGCGCGCGACGCGCGGGACCGCGACGGCCTGCACGGGCGACACGAGCAGGAGGGGGAGCCGCGAGACGGTGAGCGCGGCGAAGAGCGCGCCGCCGGCCGCTCCGGGAGCCTCGCCGGTGAGGGCCGTGACGAGCGTGGGGAAGCCGGTGATGACGGCGGCCGTCAGCGCACCGCCGCCCAGGAGCGACACCGCGCGGCCGCCCGCGGCACGCAGGTCGGTCGGCAGGGTGCGCGCGCTGCCCAGCACGGTGGCGGTGGCGCGCGGCCAGGCGAGCCACGCGAACGACCCGACCCCGACCGCGAGCGCGGCGGTCGTGAGGTCGAGCACCCCCGCGACGAGGACCAGGAGGAGCACGACGAGACGCAGCGCGGCCTCGGCGACGACGATCAGCCCGTAGGAGCGTGTGCGGGCGGTGCCGACGAGGTAACCGCGGACGGCGAACTGCGCGGCGAAGCCGACGGAGGTCAGGACGACGATCGTGCCGAACACGGTCGCGGAGCCGCCGTAGACGCGGTCCGCGACCGCGGGCACGAGGGTGAGGGCGCCGACCGCCCCGGCGAGCAGCGCCGCGACGACCGCGACGGAGCCGGTCGACGGCGTCTGCACGAGCTCGGACCGGGCGGCACGTCGGGCGACCTCCTGCTCGAGCGTCGACAGCGAGCCGCCGATGCCGAAGACCACGCCCCAGAACGCGATGAACTCCCCGTACTGCGCGGGGCCCAGCTGGCGGCCCACGACGAGCTGCAGCAGCCACCCGGCTGCGCTGGCGACGGCGATCGCGGCACCGATCGTGCCGATGCCGTCGGCGCGGGGGCGGCGGGCGCTCACGAGACGCGGCGCCGGGCGACGCGAGCGCGCGCGGCGAGCGCGAGGCCGCGCACGACGCCGCCGGTGAACACGGGGGCGAACACCGGCAGGAGCGTCGCGGTCGCGCGGGTCTCCGCGGCCGACCCCCCCGACGCGCGCACGCCCGCGGCACCCGCCGCCGCGACGGCGACGACGCCCGCGAGCCCGACCCGCGGGTGCCGCAGCAGCACGTACGCGCCCGCCCCCGCGGCGGCCACGCCGCCGAGGAGCGCCCACCGCAGAGGCCCGGGCCGGCCGACGTAGCCGTCGACGAAGGTCGTGCCGCGGAAGTACGACTGGCGCACGAACCCGCGCATCCCCGCCCGACCGTGGTAGCGGAAGGCGAACTGGGGGGCGAGCCACATCCGCTCGTGCTCGGCGACGTCGCGCAGCATGCGGGTGTCGTCGCTCGACAAGGAGTCGTCGTCGTACAGCGACGCGAAGCGCGACATCGCGTCGAGCAGGAGCTGCCGGGGGGCCACCAGGCAGCCGGTGCCCTTGGGGTAGAGGTCGAAGTCCTCCGACCCGAACGACAGCAGGCGCGGGTCGGCGGTGTACCGCCGCCAGCCGATCTTGACGAGCCCTGCCCAGAACGCGGCGTACGGGTTGCCCGCCGTCTCGACGTCCACGTGGCCGACCCAGACGCGACGCTGCGGGTCCTCGCGCGTCGCGGCCCGCACCCACGTGAGCGAGGGCTCCTCGACGATCACCCGGCTGTCGAGCAGCAGCACGCTCTCCTCGCGGGCGGCGCGGACGCCCGCGAGGCGTGCCGCGAGCCGACCCGAGTTGGGCTGCGTGACGACGCGGACCTCCCCACGCGCCTCCCGCTCGCGGAGCACCTCGGGCGTGCTGTCCGTGCTGCCGTCGTCGACGACCACGACGTCGAGCGCGATGTCGGCGGCCCGCGCTGAACGCAGCAGCGCGTCGAGGCAGCGGTCCACCCACGACTCCTCGTTGAAGACGGGGATCACGACGCTCAGGCGCGCGAGGGGGTCGACGGTGGGGGAGGTGGGGACGTTGGTCACGCGCGCAAGGCTACGGGAGGAGGTCCGGCGAGTGGGCGGCCCGGGAGCGGTACCGAGGAGGGTCCGCGGGTGGCCTGTCGGACCCGGTCGCTCCGTTATTGTGGGGCGCGCGCCGGGCCGAGGCGTGCGTCGGGTGAAGGGCAACCAGTGTTCGCGATCATCGTCGGGACGACCGCCGAGCTCATCAAGATGGCTCCCGTCTACCACGAGCTGCAGGACCGGGGGCACGCCGCGGAGATCTGGTACACCGCGCAGCACGTCGAGGAGCTGGAGCCGTCGCTCGCCGACCTCGGGCTGCCGGACATCGCGGAGTGGCTGGTGCCGCGCGAGGGCGCCGCGAACCTCTCCCGGCCCGCGGAGGTACCGGGCTGGGTGCTGCGCGTCGCCACGACGGTGCTGCGTCGGCGGGCCGCGCTGCGACGTCGGCTGTTCTCCGACCGCACCGCGCCGGTCGTGCTGGTGCACGGTGACACGTTTACCGCGGTCGTCGGCTCGCTCGTCGGGAAGGTGCTCGGCGCGCGCGTCGCCCACGTCGAGGCCGGCATGCGCAGCGGCAACATCTTCAACCCGCTGCCGGAGGAGCTGAACCGGCGTGCGGTCGCGCACCTCGCCGACGTGCACTTCGCCCCGACCGCGAACGAGGCGCGCAACCTGCGCCGCCGCAGGGGCGCGGTCGTGACAACCGGCGCGAACACGGTGCTCGACTCGATGCGGATGGCCCTCAGCAAGCCGGCCGAGGCATCGATCCCGCTGCCCGAGCGGTACGGCCTGGTGACGCTGCACCGGTTCGAGCTGGTGCGTCAGGAGGACGTGTACCGACGCTCGCTCGAGGTGCTGCGCGACGCCGCCACGGACGAGGTGCCGATCGTCTGCCTGACTGGTGCGTCCGAGCGTGAGCGCATCGACGCGTACGGTCTGCGCGACCTGTTCGACGGCACCCGGTTCCTGCTCGCGGACAAGCTGAGCTACATCCGGTTCCAGCCCGTGCTCGCGCACGCCGAGTTCGTGGTCACCGACAGCGGCGGCGTCCAGGAGGAGACCAACTTCATGGGCATCCCGTGCGCGGTGCACCGCACGCACACGGAGCGCCATGTCGGCGAGGGCACCCAGATGGTGCTGACCCGGTACGACGTGGACGTGCTGCGCGACTTCCTCGCTCACCACGAGCAGTACCGGTCGGCGTCGCGCCTCGACGAGTACCGACCGAGCGGTGTCGTCGTCGACACCCTCGAGCTGATGGTCGGCGCGCCGGCCGCCGCGGCCGACTGAGACGCAATGCCGCCGATCGACGGGCGGCGACCATGAGGGCCGGCGTCGGTCGGCCCGCAACGGAAGGACATGCAATGGGTGCCACGATTCCCGCGGCGAAGCCGCTGATCGGGGACGACGAGCGCGCCGCGGTCGACCGCGTGATGCGCAGCGGGATGATCGCGCAGGGGCCGGAGGTGGCGGCGTTCGAGCGTGAGTTCGCGGACGCGCTCGTCGACGGTCGCGACTGCGTGGCGGTGAGCTCCGGGACAGCAGGTCTGCACCTCGGTCTCCTCGCCGCCGGCATCGGTCCGGGTGACGAGGTGATCGTGCCGTCGTTCACCTTCGCGGCGACAGCGAACTCGGTGGCCCTCACCGGCGCGACGCCGGTGTTCGCGGACATCGATCCCGTGACCTACTGCCTGGACCCGCAGCACGTCGAGTCGGTCGTCACGAGCCGCACGAAAGGCATCATGCCCGTCCACCTGTACGGGCACCCGGCCGACGTGACGGCGCTCGGCGCGCTGGCGGAGCGGCATGGCGTCCAGCTCTTCGAGGACGCCGCGCAGGCGCACGGCGCGCGCTGGCAGGGGCGCCGTGTCGGCACGTTCGGCTCGTTCGCGATGTTCAGCCTCTACCCGACGAAGAACATGACGTCCGGCGAGGGCGGGATGGTCTCGTGCGCGTCGCCCGAGCTCATTCGCGCCGTCCAGCTGCTGCGCAACCAGGGCATGGAGCGCCGGTACGAGAACGAGGTCGTCGGCTTCAACGCGCGCATGACCGACCTGCACGCGGCCATCGGCCGGGTGCAGCTCGGGAAGGTCGATGCCTGGACCGAGACGCGACGCCGCAACGCACGCTTCCTGTCGGAGCACCTCGAGGGTGTGGGCGTGCCGGTCGTCGTCGACGGTGCGGAGCACGTGTGGCACCAGTACACGATCCGCGTCGAGCAGGACCGTGACGGCTTCGCCGCCGCGCTGCTCTCGGAGCACGGCGTGGGTTCGGGCGTGTACTACCCGGTCCCGAACCACGAGCTCCCGTCGTTCGGCCTGACGATCGACCTGCCCGAGACGCGCCGCGCGTCGCAGCAGGTGCTGTCGCTGCCCGTCCATCCGGCACTGTCGGACGAGGACCTCGAGCGCGTCGTCGCGGGTGTGAACGCGGTCGCGAAGGCGGGTGCCTGACGTGGCGGCGCTGCGCGCGGGCCTCATCGGCCTCGGGATGATGGGGCGCCACCACGCCCGGGTTCTGCGGTCGATCGACGGCGTCGAGCTGGTCGCGGTCGCCGACCCGGGTGGTGACCCGCACGGCGTCGCGCGTGACCTGGCGGTCGGCGACTCGGTGCAGTCGCTGGTCGACGCGCGCGTCGACTACGCGGTCGTGGCGGCGCCGACGGTGTACCACGAGGCGATCGGGCTCACGCTCGCCGACGCCGGCATCCACACGATGATCGAGAAGCCGCTCGCCACCGACGCCGACGCGGCGACGCGGCTCGCCAAGGCGTTCGCCGGGCGTGGTCTCGTGGGGGCCGTCGGGCACATCGAGCGGTACAACCCGGCGCTGCGCAGCCTGCGGGCGCGCATCGAGTCGGGCGACCTCGGCGAGGTCTACCAGATCACGACGCGACGCCAGGGCCCGTTCCCGAGCCGTATCGCGGACGTCGGTGTCGTGATGGACCTGGCGACGCACGACATCGACCTCACGGCGTGGGTCGCGCGGTCGCGCTACTCGACGGTCGCGGCGCACGTCGCCCACAAGAGCGGCCGCAGCCACGAGGACCTGGTGGCGTTCGTCGGCCTGCTCGAGAACGGGCTGGTCACGAACCACCTCGTCAACTGGCTGTCGCCTTTCAAGGAGCGGACCACGACGGTCTCGGGAGAGCGCGGCACCTTCGTGGCCGACACCGTCACCGCCGACCTGACGTTCCACGCGAACGGCACTGTCGAGACGACGTGGGACTCCCTGGTCGGCTTCCGCGGTGTGACGGAAGGCGGCTCGCAGCGGTTCGCCCTCGAGAAGCGCGAGCCTCTCCTCGTCGAGCACGAGGCGTTCCGCGACGCCGTGCTGGGCGTCGGGAACGACATCATCGCGATGGACGAGGGCCGTGACACCGTGCGCGTCGCCCAGACCGTGCTCGCATCCGCGGCGTCGGGCCGTACCCAGGAGTGCTGACCCGTTGAGGCGGGACCTCGCGCGACACGTGTGAGGTCCCGCCTGCGCGGACGCGCCCACCGTGGCACGGGCGTGACGCGACCGCACGGGTGGACGTTTCGCGACGGCCGGACGGGTCAGCCGGGAACACCCTCGTGGTCCGGGACTGCCGGCTCGACGTCTGCGCCGTCGCGTCGACGCGGACGCAGGCGGTCCGCCATGCGTTGCGCGGGTGCAGTCGTCGTGACGAACCAGACCAGGCCGCCGAGCGCGACCGCCGTGAGCAGGCCCAGCCCCGCGGCGAGCTCCGAGAAGTAGTACAGCAGGGGCATCACGAGCACGGGCGGCGCGAGCCCGATCGCGAGCGTCGGTGCGGCGATCAGCAGCACCGCGACGAGGCGAGCCCGGTGGGGACCCCGGCGCCACAGGGCGATGCCGATGCCCACGGCAGCGAACGCGATCATCGCCGCGAAGTGCCACACGACGAACGCGCCCTTCTCGAGGTAGAGCCGGACCGCCGTCGTGGGGTGCTTGCGGACGATCTCCTCGTACTCGCCGCGCATGATCTCGTCGAACTCGACGCTGCCGATGAGCACCTCCGGGTCGACGGCCCGTGCGACCTGCCAGCCGTACTCGTCGGACCAGGGGATGCCGAACGGGGACGGCTCACCGTTGACCGGCGTGGGGTACGAGAGCCCGAGGTACATGGAGTGCCAGAGCGCGTGCGCGGTCGGCAGCTCGTTCACGGGCATGCCCGTGAGCTCGGCACGGTCGGCGTCGATCGACCGCATCGCCCCGATCGGCACGAGCGCAGCGATCGCGACCGCCACCGCCGCCGCGGCAGCGGCCCGCCACCAGCGCGCACGGCCCGAGCTGTGCAGCCACCACAGGATGCCGATGCCGAGGGCGGTCCCCATCCCGGACATCGACCGCGCGAGGTTGCTCACGCCGCTGAGCAGCGCGAGCACGACGCTCACCCCGACCAGCACGCTCGTGCGCATCCGCACCGTGCTGAGCGTGAGCAGCAGCGTGAGCGACAGGAAGACGAGCGACGCACCGATGCCGTACAACGCGTAGACCGGCGTGGGCGACCCGGCGTCCGAGAGTCCGTACTCCGTGCCCACCAGCGGCGTGCCCCGGTTGAGCAGGTACACCACCCCGGGCAGCGCGATGAGCGCGAGGCCCGCGCGCGGGCGGCCCAGCACGCGCGCCACGCCCAGCGGCAGGATCAGCAGCGGCAGTGCGACGAGGCCCGCGACCGCGAGGCGCAGGCCGGGGTAGGGGGACTCCGAGCCGGTCACGTGCGACATGAGCGCGGCGACGAGGTACGCGCCGGGGTCCTCGTCCCACGTGGCGGGGCTGTACTCGCCCGCGCCGGGGATCTGCGTGTACCAGGACCCGGTCCCAGTCTCCTTCGCGAGCAGGACGCCGGTCTCCTGGTACGTCCGGTAGCTCTCCCGCAGCTCGAGGTCGCGGGCGCCGTGCCAGCCGTAGTCCGGGCCGGTCACGACCCACAGGAACGTGCCGACCGACAGCAGCAGGCCGACGCCGAGGAGCAGCAGGGTCTGTCCGCGCGACCACGGCCCGGACGTCGGTCTCGCGGGCGAGGGCGTCGCGTCGGGCTCGGCCTCGGCGGCGTGCGCTCGCTCGGGTCCGGTGGGTTCTCCCGCAGCCAAGGACGCCTCCAGACGGGCTTCGTGGCGCCACGGGTTCCTCGCACGCGGTGCGGCGCGTGCGTGCGCCGGCGTCTCCCGCGTCGCGACGCGGCGACGGACCAGGGTACCCCAGCGGGGTGCGCCGAACCCGTTCCCTTGCGGCCGCGGAGCGCCGGGGAGCGGCGACCCGGCTGGTACCTTGGTCGCCGTCTCACGGCCGCCGGGGCCGTGGCCGACAGGAGCGCAGGGTGAGTGGAAGGACCGATCTCGTGACCGATCCGGCTCGTGCGGACGGTGCACCGGCCGCGGCCCCTCATCGGTTCGGCTTCGTGCTGGCGGGGGGCACGGGGACGCGGCTCCGGCCCTACACCTCGGTGCTGCCCAAGCCGCTGATCCCCCTCGGGACCGAGTCCATCCTCGAGCGGGTGCTGCGCGGGTTCGCCGCGGCCGGCCTCGAGGACGTCGTCATCAGCGTGGGCTACCTCGGGCATCTCGTCGAGGCCGTCATCGGGGACGGTGCGTCGCGCGGGATGCGGGTCGAGTACACGCGGGAGGAGTCCCCGCTCGGCACCGCAGGCGCGCTCGCCCTCATCCCGTTCGACGTCGCCGACGACGACGTGGTCCTCGTGGTGAACGGCGACACGCTGACGTCGCTCGACATGGGAGACCTGCTCGACTGGTTCGAGAGCTCGGGTGCGGACGCCGCGATGGTCTGCGTGGAGCGGGCGGTCACGATCGACTACGGGGTCGTCGTGGCCGCCGACGACGGCACGCTGGTCGACATCCACGAGAAGCCGACGACGCGCAACCTGCTGAGCACCGGCATCAACCTGCTGCGGGGCCGCGCGCTGCGTCGCCTCCCGGCCGGCCGCGTGGACATGCCCGACTTCCTGCTCGGCCTGGTCGCCGACGGCCGGACCGTGCTGTGCCGGCGCACCGACGACCTGTGGATGGACCTGGGCCGTGTCGAGGACCTCGAGGCCGCGCACGACATGATCGAGCGCGGGGTCCTGTGACGACCGTCCTCGTCGGCGCGAGCGGTCACCTCGGCACGGTGGTCGCCGACCTACTCGGCGACGTCGTCGCGGTGCCGGCGCGCGACGTGCTCGAACGTGGCCCCGACGCGATGCGCGGCGTCGTGCGCCCCGGTGCCGTGGTCGTCAACGCGGCGGGCGCGCGACGCGGCGAGCCCGAGGCCCTGCGGCGGCTGAACGTCGAGCTCGTCGCGGCGTTGGTGACGGTCGTCGACGAGACGTCCGGCCACCTCGTCCAGCTGGGATCGGCCGCCGAGTACGGCACCGCGCAGCCGGGCGGCCTGTGCGCGGAGGACGCCGAGCCGGCCCCCGAGTCCCCCTACGGCGTGACGAAGGCCGAGGGCACGCAGTGCGCGCTCGCGTCCGGGCGGGCGACCGTCCTGCGAGTGTTCAACGTCGCGTCCGAGCCGCCGCAGGACGGCACGCCCCTCGCGGACGTCGTCGCCCGGGTCGCCCGTGCGCGCGCGGGGTCGCCGGTCGAGCTGATCTCCGCCGCGACGGTGCGCGACTGGGTCCGGCCGTCGTTCGTGGCGCGCAGCGTCGAGCGCGCGGTCCGCCTGCGCCCCGTGGGCGTCTTCAACGTGGCCTCGGGCGAGGGCGTGGCGATGGGCGACGCCGTCGCCGGCGCGCTCGACCTCCTGGGTGTGCCCGCGGGTGTCCACGACCTCGCGGCGGCCCCGGCGAGCACGGTCGTCGGTACCGCCGACCTCTGGCGCTCCACGTCCGGCCTCGCGGAGGCCGTCACCACATCCGACCTCGCTGCGCTCGTCGCGCGGCACGCGCGGGCGACCGCCGACCTCCCCGAGGAGTACTGAGTGTCAGCACCGGCCCGTGACCTGGACGCGCACGCCCGTGCCGTCACGTCGCGCGACGTCTCCGCGTTCGCCCAGGCGTGGGACGCGCGGTCGGCGCACGTCGACGACGCGGTGCGGGGCGCCCGCATCCTCGTCACCGGCGGCGCCGGGTTCATCGGCGGCCAGACGCTGCGGCTCCTGCTCGCGCGGCGCCCGGCGCTGGTCGTCGTCGCGGACACCTGGGAGAACGGTCTCGCGGAGCTCGTGCGCGACCTGCGCTCCGAGGGGGCGATCCTGCCGGGCACGCGCTTCGAGCCGCGACTGGTCGACGTCACGACGCCGCTGATCGAGCGCGTGGTCGTCGACGACGGTCCGTTCGACATGGTCCTCGCGTTCGCGGCCGCGAAGCACGTGCGCACCGAGCGCGACGCCGTCTCGGCGCTGCACATGCTCAACGTCAACGTCAACGGGACGCTGCGGACCCTGCGCGCCGTGGCGGACGCGAACGCCGACGCACGCCTCTTCATGGTCTCGACGGACAAGGCCGCCGACCCCTCGAGCCTCATGGGCGCGAGCAAGCGTGTGATGGAGGAGGCGGTCCGGGTCGAGCTGCCGCACGCCACCACGACGCGGTTCGCGAACGTCGCGTTCTCGAGCGGCTCCCTCCTCGAGAGCTGGCTCATCCGGCTGGCCCGCGGCCAGGTGCTGCCCGTCCCGGCGGAGACACGCCGGTTCTTCGTCCGTCCCATCGAGGCGGGTGAGATCTGCCTGCTCGCGGCGACGGCTGAGCCGGGATCGGTGGTCGTGCCCACCGAGGGCGTCGTGGAGTCGACGCTGCTCGAGGACGCGCTCGACCGGATGCTGGCCGCGATGCAGCTACCGTCGCGCCGTGTGACCGACGACGACGCGGTGGGGTCGAGCGACGACGAGGTCGTCCGGGTGCTCGTCACGGCGCGCGACACGGCGGGCGAGAAGGCGGCCGAGGTGTTCGCGGGCGCCGACGAGCGCACGACGCCCTGGCTGCCCGGCGTGGACCTCGTCCGGACGTCGCCCGCCCGTCCCGCGGCGCTCGACGTGGCTGCCTGGGTCGCCGCCGCACGCGACAGCGCGCACGGTCCGACGGTCGCGGAGATCGCCGCGCGCGTCGCCGAGGCGGTGCCGGAGTTCGGGCACGTCACCAGCGCCCGCCGACTCGACGATCGGATCTGACGACGATGACGGACCAGCACAAGCGCACCCTCGACGTGGTCGTGCCGCTGTACAACGAGGCGGAGGGGATCGACCAGTTCCACGCGGTGCTCGTCGACGTCCTCGAGTCGGTCGGCGACCGGTACGAGTGGTCGGTCGTCTATGTCGTCGACCCGAGCTCGGACGGGACGTCGGAGCACGTGCGGCAGTTCGTCGCGCGTGACGAGCGCGTGCGCGCCGTGCTCCTGCTGCGTCGCGCGGGCCACCAGATGTCGCTCGTCGCGGGCATGGAGCAGACGACGGCCGACGCGGTCATCACGATGGACGGCGACCTGCAGCACCCGCCGGAGCTCATCCCGCGGATGCTCGAGCTGTTCGAGTCCGGCGTCGACGTCGTGCAGACGGTCCGCGCCAAGACGCACCAGCAGGGCGTGCTGGGCCGGACGGCGTCCCGCGGCTTCTACCGCGTGATGCGCCGGCTGTCCGAGGTGTCGATCGTCGAGGGCGGTGCCGACTTCCGACTGATGTCGGCGCGCGTCGTGCGGATCCTCACGCGGGAGATCCCCGAGAGCGACCGGTTCCTGCGGGGGCTCATCCCGTGGTTGGGCGTCCCGACCGAGACGCTCGAGTTCACTGCGCCCGCTCGGGCCGCAGGGCGGAGCAAGTACTCCTTCGGGCGGAGCCTGTCGCTGGCTGCGTCGGGGCTCGTGTCGTTCAGCAAGGCGCCGCTGCACGTGGGCATCGTGCTCGGTGCCGTCGTGAGCCTGCTGGGGCTCGTCGCGGGGCTCGTCGCCCTGGTGATGAAGCTGTCGGGCGCAGGCATCCCCGAGGGGTGGGCGACCCTGGTGGTGCTGGTCGCGATCCTGTCCGGCGTCCAGCTCATGACCCTGGGGCTGATCGGGCTGTACGTCGGTGTGATCTTCGACGAGGCGAAGAAGCGACCGCAGATCCTGGTCGACGAGCTCGTCGTGGGCCGGACGCAGGGACCGGCGGGCGTCCGCTCGCAGGACCTGCCGGTGATCACCCGACCGGCACCCGGCGAGCGACGGCCTGCGGACCGCCCGACCGCCTGAGCTCGCGGCGCGTCAGTGCGTCGTGCGTGTCGGGGACGGCGACGCGCGCCGGAACACGATGCGGTTCAGCAGCAGGAAGTTCCACGTCGCGACGAGGGCCATGCAGATCGCCTTCGCGACCCACGGGACCAGACCGGCGGAGACCAGCACGCTGATGATCGCGGACGTCGCCGCGACGTTGACGAGCGCGAGTGCCACGTAGGCGCCGAGCTGCGCCGTCACGGGCGTGGTGTGCTCGCCCGCGAACGTCCACAACCGGTACCCGGCGAACGACGTCAGCAGCCCCAGGACGAAGCTCAGGACGTTTGCCGCGACGACCGGCAGACCGGCGCGCGCCAGGAGCTCGAACGTCCCGAGCTCCAGCAACGCCGCGCCGCCGCCGACCACGATGAACCGCAGGAGCGTCGCGTGCGTCGCGACCAGCCGGCGCACGCGCGCTCCCGGGGCGGTCATTGGGCGAGCAGGCCGAGCAGGTACGACCCGTAGCCCGACTTCACGAGCTTCTCGGCGCGCTCGCGCAGGTCGTCGTCGGAGAGGAACCCGCGACGCCACGCGACCTCCTCGGGCGCGCCGACCTTGAGGCCCTGCCGGTGCTCGATGGTCCGGACGTAGTCGGACGCCTCGAGGAGCGAGTCGAACGTGCCGGTGTCGAGCCAGGCGGTGCCGCGCGGCAGCACCTCGACCTGGAGGCGGCCCTGCCGCAGGTACTCGCGGTTGACGTCGGTGATCTCGTACTCGCCGCGCGCGGACGGCTTCAGGTCGCGTGCGATCGCGACGACGTCGTTGTCGTAGAAGTAGAGGCCCGGTACCGCGTACGACGACTTGGGCTGCGCGGGCTTCTCCTCGAGCGAGAGCGCACGGTTGTCCGCGTCGAACTCGACGACGCCGTAGGCCGTGGGGTCCGCGACGCGGTACGCGAACACCGCGCCGCCGTCGATGTCCTCGAAGCGCTGCAGCCGCGACCCGAGCCCGGGCCCGTAGAAGATGTTGTCGCCCAGCACGAGCGCGGCGCTGTCGTCGCCGACGAAGTCCGCACCCAGGACGAACGCCTGCGCGAGCCCGTTCGGCTCCGCCTGCACGGTGTAGCTGATCGAGATGCCGAACTGCGAGCCGTCGCCCAGCAGCCGGTGGAACTGCTCGGCGTCGTGCGGGGTCGTGATGACGAGGACATCCCGGATGCCGGCGAGGATCAGCGTCGACAGCGGGTAGTAGATCATCGGCTTGTCGTACACCGGCACCAGCTGCTTGCTGACGCCCAGGGTGATCGGGTGCAGCCGGGTGCCGGAGCCGCCGGCCAGGATGATTCCGCGCATGGGGACACAGTCTGGCGCATCACCAGCGGCAACTCCTACTCGCCGGTCACGGGCGTCTCAGGTGCCCGCCTCCCCGGTCGGGGGTCGGTCGAGGCGCGTGACGACGAGGCCGGTGCCGGACAGCACGCGGACGGCGTCCTCGACACGCTCGGCGGGGACCCACGCGTGGTTCCACGCGAGCTCGTGGAAGCGGATGCGGTCGCCGACCACGGCCTCCCACGGGCTGAGGCGCACGTCGACGTAGCCGGCCGCCGCGCGCTCGGTCTCGAGCTCGCCGAACCGCGCGCCTCCCAGGACCTCGAGCACGACCCACGGCCTGCACTCCCGCAGCACCCTGCGCGCGCCGCGCAGGGTCCGCTCCTCGGCGCCCTCGACGTCGACCTTAACCACGCCGACCCGCGGCCGGCCGGCCGACGCCCACCAGCCGTCGAGGGTGACGGCGCGGACCTGGACCCGACGCAGCTCGCCGCCCTTGAACCCGGGGTCGGTCGAGGAACTCGTCTCGACCAGGCCCACGTCCGGCGGGACGTACAGGTCGAGCTGTCCCTCGACGTCGGAGACCGCGGCCTCGACGACGTGCACCCGCCTCCCGGTGGAGTTGAGCGTGAGGTTCTCGCGCAGCATCGCGGCCACGGGCGCGTACGGCTCGAACGCGTGGACGGTCGTGCCGGGCACGCTGGCCGCGACCAACGAGTAGACGCCGGTGTTCGCGCCGACGTCGACCACGGCGCCCCGGCGTTCGCGGACCGCTGCCAGCAGGACGTCCGGCAGCGGCCGCTCGTAGCCCCACCAGCCGCCCTGGCGGAACGCCTCGACCCACTGGTCGGTGCCGTTCCGGCGCAGGGCCTTGATGCGGCGGGCGCGCCACGCGGTCGCCGCGGCGGGCACGGTGACGGCGACGATCTCCCCGGCGGACCGGCGGCGGTCGGCCCGGTCCGCGAGGGTGTGGGCCCCGAGTCGCTCGAGCGCGCCGGCGACCCTGGGGTGCGCCGCGGCGGCCCCGAGCCGACGTCGCGCGGTGCGCAGCGTCCCGGTCATCCCACGGACGGTCACCGGGTCGCCGCCGTCAGGACAGGGTGGACCGCAGGGTGTCGAGCAGGTCGGCGTCCACGCGTTCCGGCCCGACGAGGCGTGCACGGGCGTCGGCGTCGTCGCGCAGCCGGGCGGCGACCGAGGTCGACGCGAGGACGAGGGACGCGTCGGCGGCGAGCGCCGCGACCGCGTCGAGGGCCACCGTCGCGTCGCGGGCCTCGCACAGCACGCGGCGCGCGTCGGGGGCGGGGGCGCGGGACGTCGCGAGCGCGACCAGCTCGGCGTGGGTCGCCTGCCCGTCCCGTGCCGCCCAGGCCGTGGCCGACGGGTCGACCGCGGGGACCCAGCCGAGCGCGTCGCCGTAGGTGCTCACCGCGGACGCCGCGTCCAGGGCCCCGCGCGGGAGGTCGTCGACGCGGCGGGCGAGGGCCGGGAGCGCGACCGCCACGACGGGCGCGGCACCGCCGGCGTGGTCGGCAGGACGGTCGGTGACGACGAGGTCGCTCCCGGTGCCGGCCACGGCGACGGTCGCACCGCAGCGCCAGGCCGCGAGGGCCCACACGACGGTCCGCCAGTGGCCGGGGAGGTCGAGCAGGACGCGCGTCCCGGGGCCCGCGTCGAACTCCTCGACGAGGAGGTTCGTGGTCTTGTTGACCCAGTTCTCGAGGACGGCTCCCGAGAGCTCGACGCGCTCGCCGCCGTCGCCGTACCACGTGAGCCGGGGACGGCCCGGATTCCGGGCGACGAGGGCGAGAAGTTCGGCGATGGTGGCTCCTGGCACGGCCTCAGCGTAGGCGCGACACGCCGTCTTCACCCGTGTGCCACAAGTTCACCCCGACATATCCGGGCAACTACCACGGCTCGGCTTGACGCCCTCGAACGACACGCGTGTAATTCCTGAGAAGAGATTCATGCGCGAGCACCACCACGCGGCGTCCTCCGGGAGCCGCTCTGCCGAGCCTTGAACGAACCGCACGAAAGACCCGCACGGAGGCACGCCATGTGGAACCTGCTCGACGACGACGACGAGACCTTCCCGAGCGACGCCCGGAAGCCGGCGGAACCCGCGTCGAACGTGCTGTCGCTCTTCGGAGCGCCCGAGGACGACGGGCCGATGGGGTGGCAGGAGCGTGCACTCTGCGCGCAGACCGACCCCGAGGCGTTCTTCCCGGAGAAGGGCGGCTCGACCCGTGAGGCGAAGCGCGTCTGCACCGGGTGCGACGTCCGGTCGGAGTGCCTCGAGTACGCGCTCGCCAACGACGAGCGGTTCGGCATCTGGGGCGGCCTGTCCGAGCGTGAGCGCCGCAAGCTGAAGCGCCGGGTCGTCTGACGCGTGTCGGTCGAGGGGTTCGCGGACCCCGGACGGCAGGATGGCCCGAGCATGACCGAGACCCTCCCGCCCGTGGACGCACCCACGACCACCGCACCCCTCCCGGTGACGACGCCGGTGACGGCGGTCGTCGTGACCCGGGGCCGGACGCGTTACCTGGACGACGCGCTCGCGGCCCTCGCCGCGTCGACCCGTCGTCCGGCGCGGGTGCTGCTGGTCGACGTCGCCCCGGACCTCGAGGTCGGGGGCGCACTGGACGACGCCTTCGCGCGGCAGACCGGCTCGCCGCGGCCCCCGCTGCGCACCGTGCACGTCCCGGGCGCGCGGACCTTCGGGCACGCGGTGCGCGCGGCCCTCGCGGACCCGCAGGTCCGCGCCGACGGGCCGGCATCGACCTGGCTGTGGCTCCTGCACGACGACAGCGCCCCGGCCCCCGACGCGCTCGCCGAGCTCGTGCGCGCCGTCGGGCACGCGCGCTCGGTCGCGGTCGCGGGCGTCAAGCAGCGCACGTGGACCGACCCCGAGCGGCTGCTGGAGGTCGGCCTCCGCACCTCGCCGGCCGGGCGGCGGCTCACCGACGTCGCCCCGGGCGAGCTCGACCAGGGTCAGCTCGACGCGCGCGAGGACGTGCTGGGCGTGGGCCTGGTCGGCGCGCTCGTGCGGCGCGACGTGTGGGACGAGCTCGACGGCCCGGACCCCGCGCTCGGCCCGTTCGGCGACGGCGAGGACCTGTCGCGTCGCGCGCGCCTCGCGGGGCACCGCGTCGTCGTCGTGCCCGCGGCCGTCGTCCGGCACGCGCAGGCGACGTACCTCGGCCTCCGTGCCGAGGACGGTGAGCCCGTCGACCGCGACGGTGACGGCCTCGACGACGCGGGCGACCCGCACCGCTCGTACGCCGCGCGCCGCCGCGCCGCGGTGCACCGCCATCTCGCGGCCGTGCCGCTGCCCTGGCTGCCGTGCGCGGCCCTTCTGTTCCTCGCCGCGGGCCTGCTCCGCTCGCTCGTGCGGCTGGGCGCCAAGCAGCCCGGCCTGGCGGTCGACGAGCTGCGCGCCCCGGTCGCGGCGCTGCTGCGTCCCGACGCGGTCGCCCGGGCGCGCGCCCGGGCCCGGCGGACGCGTCGGCTCCCGCGGCGCACGCTGCGCCCGCTGCAGGCGCGCTGGCGGGACGTGTGGGCGCTCGACCGCGACCGCCGCCTCGCGCGTGCGGAGGCCCGCAGGGTCGTGCGTGCGCCGAGCGAGCTCGAGCTGCGCGAGCTCGCGGCCCTCGCGTCGCGTCGTCGCGTGACGCTCGTGGTGCTGGTCGTCGCGCTCGCACTGGTCACCGCCGTCGCGCTCGGGCCGCTCGTGAGCGCGGCCGCGGGCGGCGCCTCGGTCGTCGGCGGCGCGCTGCTGGCCGCCGGGGCCGACCTCGGGGACCTGTGGCGGTCCGCGACGTCGGGGTGGGTCGCGGGCGGGCTCGGCGCACCCGGTCCCGCGGACCCGCTGCTCACGCTCCTGCTCGTGCCCAGCACGGTCGCGGCGGGGCACACCGCCCCCGCGGTCGCCGCGCTGCTGCTCGGCGGCGTGCTCCTGTCGGGCCTGGGTGCCTGGGCGGCCGCGGGTGCCGCGACGCGTTCGGTCGGTGCCCGCGCCTGGGCGGCGGTGGTCTGGGCGGCCGCCCCGATGCTCCTGCTCGCCGTCGGCGACGGCCGGCTCGGGCCGGTGCTCGCGCACGCCGCGCTCCCGTGGGTCGCGCTCGGGCTCGTGCGCGCGATCGGCGTGCAGCGCGTCGACCAGGTCCTCTCGGGACTCGCGACCGCGCGCCGCGCCGACGACGAGGACGACCCCGACCCGGCGGACGTCGACACGCCCGTGCGGGGCGTCCCGGCGGTGCCGACCGTGCCGACCGTGCCGACGCAGCGCGTCGCACCGACGACGGGCGCGCCGGTCGACGCCCGCGCGGACGGTGGCTCCGACGCGCCCGGCCTGGTCGGCGCGCCCGACCCCACCGGGTCCCTGACCGCGGCGGCCGCCGCGGCGCTCGCCTTCGCCGTGGTCGTCGCGGCGTCGCCCTCGCTGCTGGTCCCGGGCACGCTCGCGGTGCTCCTCGTCGCGCTCGCCGCCCCGCGTCGCCGCGCGCGCCTGCTCCTGGTCCCCGTGCCCGCGCTGGTCGTCGCCGGCCCGCTCCTGGTCGCGGCTCTCGCGCGCGGGCTCGCGGGCTGGCGCCTCGTGCTCGCCGACCCCGGCCTCCCGCTCGCGTCGACGGCGGCCGACCCGGTCGCCCGGCTGCTCGGCGTGCCCGCCGACGCGAGCGCGCTCGTGCCCGATGCGCTCGGGGGCACGGTCGCGGACGTGTGGCCGTACCTGCCCGGAGGCGTCCTCGTGCTGCTCGCCGCGCTCGCGCTGGTGCGCGGCCGACCCGTCGCGCGCGGCGTGCGCGTCGCGTGGCTCGTCGCGGCGCTCGGCCTCGCGGGTGCGACCGTGGGCGCCGCGCTGGCCGTGGGCGTCGACGGCTCGACCGCCGTGCACGGCTGGGCCGGTCCGGGACTGTCGCTCGCGTGGGCGGGGCTGCTCGCCGCGGCGCTGCTCGGTGCCGACCGGCTGCGCGACCGCCTCGCCGCCGCGTCCTTCGGCTGGCGGCAGCCGCTCGCCGCGCTCCTGACGGCCGTCGCGGTGCTCGCGCCGCTCGCGGTGCTCGGCGGGTGGACGTGGCAGGCGCGCGAGGGCGACGCCGTCGCGCTGCGCGCGCAGGAGCGTGCGGTCGTGCCGGCCGTCGGCCAGCAGGCCCAGACGTCGCCGCTCGCGTCGCGCGTCCTCGCGGTCGAGGTCCGCGGCACCGGTGACGACGAGCCGCTCGCCACGTGGCAGCTCATGCGTGCCGACGGTCCGCAGCTGGACGACGTCGCCGCCGCCACGTCGACGCGCGCGCTCACCGGCGACCTCGACGCGCCCCGGGTGCGCGGCGCGGACCCCGCCACGCAGGAGGTCGACGCGCTCGTCGCGCGGCTCGTCACGGCGTCCGGGGGCGACGTGGCCGGCGAGCTGGCCGCCCTCGCCGTCGCGGACGTCCTGGTGCCGGCCCTGCCCGCCGCGGTGCGGTCCGACCGTGCCGAGCGCGCGCTGCGCGACGACCTCGTCTCCCGCCTGGACTCGACGCCGGGCCTCGAGCGCGTGACGCAGACCCCCGCCGGGACTCTCTGGCGCGTGCGCGCGACCGCCGACGCGGGGCAGGTCGCGCCGGTCGTGGTGCCGTCGTGGGCCCGGCTCGTCCCGGAAGGATCCGACGTGCGGGACGTCTCCGTCGACGCGCTCGCCGTGGCGTCCCACGACCGCGCGGTCGACGCGGCCGTCTCCGCCGGTGCCGCAGACCGGGTCCTCGTCCTCGCCGAGCGTGCGGACCCGCGGTGGCGCGCGTGGCTCGACGGCACGCCGCTGCGCGCGGTCGACACCGGCTGGCGCCAGGGCTTCGCGGTCCCCGCGGACGGCGGGCGTCTGGTCGTCCGGTACGACGCGCCCGACCGTGCGCCGTGGCTCGCGGCGCAGGGCGCCGTGCTGGTCGTCACGCTGCTGCTGGCGCTGCCCGTGCGACGTCGGCGGGTGACCGCATGACCGCCGCGACCGAGCCCGCCGCCGTGGACCGGGGTGCCGTCTGGCGCGGGCGGCTGGTGCGTGCGGGCTCCGGCCTCGCGGTCGCGGGCGTCGTCGCTGCGGCGGTCGTCGCGGGTGGCGTCGTCCCGGGCACCGCCGTCGACGGCCTCGGCCCGACGTCCGTCCCGGTGCCGCCCGCCGCGACGACCCTCGTGTGCGCCGGTCCGCTGCTGCTGCCCGACGACGTGGGCCGCGGCGACTCCGCGTTCGACCCGACCCCGGTCGACCCGGTGTCGAGCGTCTCGGTCGCGTCGTCGACCCCGGGCGCGGGCACCGTCACGACGCTGGACGGTACGCAGACGCTCGCACGGCTCGACGCCGGCGACGAGGCGGTGACCGTCGGGCAGGTCCCCGCGCCGCTCGTCGTGCGGGCCGAGCCCGGCGACACCGCCCCGGCGCGCGTCGGTGCCGTGAGCAGCGGTCTCGTCACCGCGGGCGACCTGCGCGGCCTGTCGGCGGCGTCGTGCCAGCACCCGACCGCCGACGCGTGGCTCGTGGGCGGCGCGACCGACCTCACGAGCACCGCGCAGCTCGTCCTCACGAACGCCGGGAGCACGCCCGCGGAGGTGGGCGTCGAGGTGTGGGGGCCGTCGGGTGCCGTCGACCTCACGGGTGAGCGCTACCTCGTGGCCCCCGGCGCGCAGCGCGTCGTCGCCGTGGGCGGGATCGCCGCCGAGCAGCGCCGCCTGGTCGTGCACGTCGCGACGACGGGCGGCCGCGTCGCCGTGCACCTGCAGGACTCCGCGCTCGACGGCTTCACGCCCGCCGGGACCGACCTCGTCGTGCCCGGCGAGGCACCCGCACGGCGTCAGGTCGTGCCCGGGGTGGCGGTCGTCGCGAGCGAGGTCGGCGACGAGGACGCGGGTGCGGTGCGACTGCTCGTGCCGGGCGGCACGACCGCCACGGCGTCGGTGTCGGTGCTCGGTCCGGACGGCCCGACCGCGCTGCCCGGCGCGGAGTCCGTCGAGCTGCGCCCCGGCGAGGTGACCGACGTCCCCCTCGGCGGCCTCGCCGCCGGCACCTACACGCTCCTGGTCGACGCGGACCAGCCGGTCGTCGTGGCCGCGGTCGTGACCCGGCCGGGCTCGCCCGGTGAGCTCGACGACGTGCCCAGCCGCGAGCGCGCGTGGGCGGCGTCCTCGTCGCCCACGGACGGTGGCGTCGCGGTGCTGCCCGCCGGGACCGCGGGCACGTTCACGCTCGCGGGTCTGCCCGCGCGCGGGAGCGCGGCGGACTCGGTCGACGGCGGGGGCGAGACGACCGCGACCGTGCGGCTCCTCGGTGGCGACGGCCGGGTCGTGGGGGAGCGGCGCGTCTCGGTGCCGGTCGGCGCGACGGGGGCGTGGTCGCTCGAGGCGCTCGTGCAGGGCGACGGGCTCGTCACGCCGAGCACCGCGCTCACGGCACCGGAGGGCCAGCCGGTCGTGCGGGCGGTCGACGTGGTCGTGGACGACGGGGACGACGTCGCGTGGGCGCTGGTCGCCGAGGTGTCGCGCCCCGACGGGGTCCTCGTCTCGGTGCTGCGTCCCGTCCCGGCGCTCGTGCGGGCGCCGGACGTCGCGGTGCAGCAGGACCCGCGGCTCGGCACGCGCTGACGCGCGCGGCGGCTCGGCACGCGCTGACGGACGCCTCGATCAAGTCGGACCTGCGCACGGCGCGCGCGGCGGCGCGTGGGGCGCTCGAGCGCGTGCAGGCTCGGCGGGCGCCGGCCCGCGGCGCCCGGGATCAGCGGGCGGCCGCCCGGAGCTCGGACCGCTCCCGCAGCCGCAGGCCGGTCCTCACCGCGACGCGCACCGGCCACTGCCAGGCGTGCGGGTACCGGCGCGACACGTAGCGCGCCGCGCTCGTGTGGTGCGCCGAGATCATCCGGGCCGGCCGCTCGCGCCAGGACGTGCCGCCGACGTGCGTGACGCGCGCGCCGGGCACGTAGAGGTTGGTCCACCCGGCGCGACCGAGCCGCTCGCCCAGGTCGACGTCCTCGAAGAACATGAAGTAGCCGTCGTCGAAGCCGCCGACGGCCTCGAACGCCGAGCGGCGCAGCAGCAGGCACGCGCCCGAGAGCCAGCCCGCGGCCCGCTGCCCGCCCGCGTCCTCGTGCTGCGCGCGGTAGGCGCGGGTCCACGGGTTGGCCGGCCAGACCCGGACCAGCAGCGCGTGACCGGCGCCCTGCGTCAGCGACGGCAGGGCGCGCGCGGACGGGTAGACGGTGCCGTCGACGTTGAGCAGCGCGGGACC
Source organism: Cellulomonas algicola (assembly GCF_019024305.1). Classification (NCBI taxonomy): domain Bacteria; kingdom Bacillati; phylum Actinomycetota; class Actinomycetes; order Micrococcales; family Cellulomonadaceae; genus Cellulomonas; species Cellulomonas algicola. The sequence continues at coordinate 185,230 of NZ_JAHKSJ010000017.1, forward strand.
GAGCGCACCGGCGTCGGGGTGGTCCTCGCCGGCCGCGACCAGCACGTCGAGCGAGCCCGGCTCCCACTCGAGGTCCGAGTTGGCGACGACGAGCCAGGGCGCCTGCGCGTCCCGGGCGCCGAGGTTCGCGCCGCCGCCGTAGCCGAGGTTCGCCCCGGACTCGACGACCCGGGCGCCGTGCCGGGCCGCGACCGCACGGGACACCGTGGGGTCGTCGCCGTTGTCGACGACGACCAGCTCGTAGGGGGCGGACGTCGCGCCGGCGAGCGTGCGCGCGAAGCGCTCGAGCTCCTCGCCGGGGTGGTAGACGACGCAGACGACTCGGACGGTGGGGGCGGGGCTGCTCATCGTGCGCCCAGGTTAGTGGGCGTCACCGTAGCCGGGGTCCACGTCCTCGGGGGCTCGTCCCAGCAGGTGCGCGACCTGCTCGACCACCACGTCGCGCACGAGGTCGGCGAGGTCGCCCGCGTCGGTCGCGCGCGACTCGACGGGACGGCGGTAGACGACGATACGCGCGGGCAGGCCGGAGTCGGCGGGGAAGTACCGGCCGAGCGGCACACCGCCGTGCTCCCACGGCGCCGGGTTGGACGGCGGCACGTCCTCGACCGCGAACTCGGTGCCGTCGAGCTGCCGCGTCCAGCGCCGCTCGAGCCGCTCGACGGCGTCGAGCACGAGGTCGTCGAAGCGCTCGGCCCGCGTGCGGTAGGCGGGCATGGTCGACGGCATCAGCGGCCCGCGCGGACCGCGTCCGCGGCGGTCGCGACGACGCACGCCCTGGACCGGGCCGTCGCCGAGGCCGGGGGTCGACCCGCGGCGCCCGAGAGGGCCGGAGCGGTGCCCGGAGGCGTGCGGGTGGCCGGAGGACGTCACGCGGGAAACCTTAGTCCGCGCGTGCACGCGAGGCCGGAGCGCGCGCGTCGCGTCGCGCCGTCCGGCGTGGGGGACGCCACGTGTCGCCGCCGGGGGGTACGGTCACCCCGTGAGATCCGTCCGGCAGTGCTCGCGCACGGCGTGCGGCCGTGCCGCCGTGGCCACGCTGACCTACGTGTACGCCGACTCGACGGCCGTCCTGGGCCCGCTGGCGCACCACGCCGAGCCGCACTCGTACGACCTGTGCGTCGAGCACGCCGAGCGCCTGACCGCCCCCCGCGGGTGGGAGGTCGTGCGCCTGACGCCCGACTTCACCCCGGCGGCCCCGAGCCGCGACGACCTGCTGGCGCTCGCCGACGCGGTGCGCGAAGCGGGTCGCGGACGGCACACCGCACCCGCCGCCGCGGCGGCGACGGTGCCCGAGCCCGTGACGGACGCGCTCGCGGACGCGCCGCGCCGCGGGCACCTGCGGGTCCTGCGCGGAGAGGGCTGAGCGGTGCCGCGACGCAGGGGGGAGCAGTCGGGGGCGCGCGGGTCGCTGCCGCCCGAGCCGCTCGGCTCGATGAGCCAGCCGACCGGCCCGCTCGCACCCGGCACGGAGGCGTGCCAGCAGTGCGGGTCGCCTGACCTCACCCGGATCCGCATGACGCTGTCGAGCGGGCGGCCGGCCGTGTTCGTGTCGTGCCCCGCGTGCGAGCGGACGGGGTGGTTCGCGCTCGACGGCGACGGTACGCCGCTGCCGCGCGACGAGGTCATGGGCCGCGACGGCGCCTGACCACGCGCGTCCCGGCAGGTGGCGGGCGTCGGGTCGGACCCCCGCGCTCGGTACGATGCCCGACGTGACGACTCCTTCGCCCGACCGTGTCGACCTGTCCGCCCTCATCAAGGCCTACGACGTCCGGGGGATCGTCCCCGAGCAGCTCGACGCCGGCGTGGCGCGGGCGATCGGTGCGGCGTTCGCCGACGTCGTCGTCCTCCCCGAGGCGACCGGCAAGCCCCGCGTCGTGGTGGGCAACGACATGCGGCCGTCAGGGCCGGAGCTGGTCGGCGCGTTCGCCGAGGGCCTGACCGCGCGCGGCGTCGACGTCGAGCTCATCGGGCTCGCCTCGACCGACGGGCTGTACTTCGCGTCCGGCTCGCTCGACGTCCCGGGCGCGATGTTCACGGCCAGCCACAACCCCGCGGAGTACAACGGCATCAAGCTGTGCCGTGCGGGCGCGCGTCCGGTGGGCCAGGACTCGGGCCTCTCGACGATCCGCGAGCTCGCCGGCGACTACCTCGCGTCGGGCGTCCCGCAGGTCGTCGACGACGCGCGCGGCAGCGTCACCGAGCGGGAGACGCTCGCGGAGTACGCGGGCTTCCTGCGCACGCTCGTCGACCTCTCGGGCATCCGTCCGCTGAAGGTCGTCGTCGACGCCGGCAACGGCATGGGCGGCTACACCGCGCCGGCGGTGCTCGGCACCGGTGCCGGCCTGCCGGAGCTGCCGCTCGACGTCGTGCCGCTGTACTTCGAGCTCGACGGCACGTTCCCCAACCACGAGGCCAACCCCCTGGAGCCCGAGAACCTGCGCGACCTGCAGCGTGCGGTCGTCGAGCACGGCGCCGACATCGGCCTCGCGTTCGACGGCGACGCGGACCGCTGCTTCGTCGTCGACGAGCGCGGCGAGCCGGTCAGCCCGTCCGCCGTGACCGCGCTGGTCGGCCTGCGCGAGGTCGCGCGCGAGCGCGCCGCAGGGCGGACGCCGACGGTCATCCACAACCTCATCACCTCGATGGTCGTGCCGGACCTCATCACCGCGGCGGGCGCGAAGACGGTCCGCACGCGCGTCGGGCACTCGTTCATCAAGGCGGAGATGGCGCAGCACGAGGCCGTCTTCGGCGGCGAGCACAGCGCGCACTACTACTTCCGCGAGTTCTTCTTCGCCGACACCGGCATGCTCGCGGCCCTGCACGTGCTCGCGGCCCTCGGCGGCCAGCCGCACCCGCTGTCGGCGCTCGCGGACCAGTACCAGCCGTACGTCGCGAGCGGCGAGATCAACTCGCGCGTCGAGGACGTCGCCGCGGCGCGCGCCCGCGTCGTCGAGGCGTACGTGACGCAGCAGGGCGCGGGCCCGGTCGAGGTCGACGAGCTCGACGGCCTCACCGTGTCGCACTGGGACGGCCATCCGCAGTGGTGGTTCAACCTGCGGGCGTCGAACACCGAGCCGCTGCTGCGGCTCAACGTCGAGGCCGCCGACGAGGACATCATGGAGAAGGTGCGCGACGACGTCCTCGCGCTCGTGCGCCAGGGAGAGGACGCCTGATGAGCACCGACGCCACCCACCCGCTCGAACCGTGGGCGCGCGACCTGCTGCGCTGCCCCGTGTCGGGCGCGACGCTCGTGGACGCGACCGGACCCGACGGCGAGCCGCTGCTCGTCTCGACGCACCCGACGGAGCCGCTCGCGTACCCGGTGCGCGACGGCATCCCGGTGCTGCTCGCCGACGAGGCGCGCCCGGCGCCCGCGCGCTGACGCGCGGCCCGTCCGCACGCGGCGCGCCGTCGTCGCGGGCCGGGACGGACCGGACGTCGTGGGGCAGGATGGGCACGGGCGACGCAGCCCGGCTCGGCCCGTCTCATCCTGCGAGGTGCGCATGGCGAGGTTCAGCGAGGTCCCCGGTCGGTACCAGGTGCGCGACCTCGCGCTCGCGGAGGCCGGCCGCCACCAGGTCCGGCTCGCCGAGCACGAGATGCCCGGCCTCATGGCGCTGCGCGCCGAGCTGGGGCCGTCGCAGCCGCTCGCGGGCGCGCGGATCAGCGGCTCGCTGCACATGACCGTGCAGACCGCGGTGCTCATCGAGACGCTCGTCGCGCTCGGCGCCCAGGTGCGGTGGGCGTCGTGCAACATCTTCTCGACGCAGGACGAGGCCGCCGCCGCGGTCGTCGTGGGCCCGGACGGGACCGTCGACGCGCCTGCCGGTCCCGCGGTGTTCGCGTGGAAGGGCGAGACGCTCGAGGAGTACTGGGCGTGCACGCAGCACGCGCTGCTGTGGCCCGACGGGCGCGGCCCGGACCTCATCCTCGACGACGGCGGCGACGCGACGCTGCTCGTGCACGAGGGCGCGCGGTACGAGGCGTCGGGCACCGTGCCCGACGTGCCTGCGCCCGGCGACCCCGAGCACTCGCTCGAGCTGGTCGTCGTGCGCGAGCTGCTGCGCCGGTCGCTGGCCGAGGACCCGCAGCGCTGGACCCGCGTGGCCGACAGGATCGTGGGCGTCTCCGAGGAGACGACGACGGGTGTGCACCGGCTCTACCAGCGTGCCGAGGCGGGCGACCTGCGGTTCCCGGCGATCAACGTCAACGACTCCGTCACGAAGTCGAAGTTCGACAACCGGTACGGCATCCGGCACTCGCTGCCCGACGGGCTCAACCGTGCGACGGACGTGCTCATCGGCGGCAAGGTCGCGTTCGTCGTCGGCTACGGCGACGTCGGCAAGGGGGCCGCCGAGGCGCTGCGCGGGCAGGGTGCGCGCGTGATCGTCTCGGAGGTCGACCCGATCTGCGCGCTCCAGGCCGCGATGGACGGCTACCAGGTCGCCCGGCTCGACGACGTCGTCGGCGAGGTGGACTTCGTCATCACCGCGACCGGCAACCGGTCGGTCGTCACCGTCGAGCACCTCGCGGCGCTCAAGGACAAGGCCGTCGTCGGCAACATCGGTCACTTCGACGACGAGATCGACATGGCCGGGCTCGCGGCGTACCCCGGGGTGCGGCGGACCGAGCTCAAGCCGCAGGTGCACGAGTGGACGTTCCCCGCCGACGACCAGACGGGCCGCGGCGAGCGGTCGGTCATCGTCCTGTCCGAGGGACGGCTGCTCAACCTCGGCAACGCGACCGGCCACCCGTCGTTCGTCATGAGCACGTCGTTCGCGAACCAGGTGATCGCGCAGGTCGAGCTCTGGACGCGGCAGGGCGTGTACGACCGGCAGGTGCACCGGCTCCCGAAGGTCCTCGACGAGAAGGTCGCGCGGCTGCACCTCGACGCGCTCGGCGTGCGGCTCACACGGCTCACGAAGGACCAGGCGGCGTACCTGGGCGTCGAGGTCGACGGCCCGTACAAGGCCGCGCACTACCGGTACTGACCACAGGACGACGCCGTCGACGAGGCAGGACGACCGCGTCGCGCGGAACGGTGGCGTCACAGGCAGGACGACCTCGATGCGGGCGGTCGCCGCGAGCCGTCAGTCGACGGGGTCGGGCACGCCGTGCGGCAGGCGGTGGAGCACGCGCGCGTCGTCGGCGTCGCGCGCGTCGTCCCGGAGCCGCGCCACGAGCTCGCGCTCGCGCCGCTCGGCGAGGACCGCCGCGAGGAACGCCTCGGGGTGCGTCCCCGGCGGGGGCCCGGGGTGCACGTAGCGAGCGACCTCGGTCGACAGCCGGGTGCCGAGCTCGACCCGCGACGCGGGGTGCAGGCCGTTCGCGCGTGCGAGGAACTGCCGCACGGCCAGCGCGAGCCCGTCGGGGAGCCGCGCGACGTCGGCGCCCTGCGCCCAGCCGGCGAGCCACGGCGGCATCTGGACCGGGGCCCGGCGCGCGCCGCCGCGCACGCGGACGGCGTACGTGCCCGCCAGGACGTCGCCCAGCCGCTTGCTGCGGGGGTGCACGAGCGAGCACAGGAACGCGACCGAGCCGAACGTCATCCAGAGCTCGATGACGCCGACGAGCGCACGGATCAGCGCCTGCCGGAACACGAGCGGCCCGCCGTCGTCGCGCACGATCCGGATGCCCAGCGCGAGCTTGCCGAGCGACCGACCGCGACTGAGCGTCTCCATCGTCGTCGGGTAGACGACCATGACCGTGACGAGCGCCAGGATCATCGTGATCCGCGCGACCTCCTCGGACATCGCGGCCGGGGCCGTCGTCGTCAGCACGATCACGATCACGATGAGCGCGGCCGCGAGCACCGCGAGGTCGACGAGCGCCGCCACGAGGCGCGTCAGGGCCGACGCCGCCCGGGTGTCGAGCAGCACGCCCTCGCCGATGAGGATCTCGTCCTCGACCATCGATGTCCCTCCTCCGCCGAGGGAACACTAACCGGAGACGGGCCCCGGAGATGGCAGGCTGTGGGCCGTGGACCTCGACGCCTTCCAGGTGGCCCGCGACGAGTCGTGGCAGCGCCTCGACGCGCTCGCGCGCAAGCGGCGCCGCACGGGTGCCGAGTCGGACGAGCTCGTCCGGCTGTACCAGTCGGCCGCGACCGACCTGTCCGTCATCCGTTCGGCCGCGCCCGACCCGGACGCCGTGAGCCGGCTCTCGCAGGTCGTCGCGCGCGCCCGCTCCGCGATCGTCGGTGCGCACGAGCCGAGCTGGCGCGACGTCGCGGTGTTCGTGGGGGAGTCGCTGCCCGCAGCGCTGTACCGGATCCGCTGGTGGACCGTGGGCGTGATGATCGGGTTCCTGGGCCTCGCGATCGCCGCCGGGTGGTGGGTCGCGACGCAGCCCGAGGCGCTCGCGGCGATGGGCACGCCCGCCGAGCGGCAGCAGTACGTCGACCACGCGTTCGCCGAGTACTACGACCCCGGCGCGGGGTTCGCCGCGATGGTGTGGACCAACAACGCGTGGATCACAGCGGTGTGCGTCGCGTCCGGCATCACGGGCGTCATCCCCGTCTGGCTGCTGATCCAGAACGCCGTGAGCGTCGGCGCGGTCGGCGGGATGATGGGCGCGCACGGCGAGCTCGCGCTGTTCCTCCAGCTCATCGCGCCGCACGGCCTGCTCGAGCTGACGGCGGTGTTCGTCGCGGGCGGTGCCGGGCTGCGGATCTTCTGGACGTTGATCGACCCGGGTCCGCGCACGCGTGGGCGCGCGCTCGCGGAGGAAGGGCGCGCGCTGTTCACGGTCGCGCTCGGCCTCGTCGGGGTGCTGGCCGTGTCCGGTGTGGTCGAGGGCTTCGTCACGGGTTCGGGCATGGCCTGGTGGCTGAAGATCGTCGTCGGCGTGGTCGTGCTCGCCGCGTTCTGGGCCTACACGCTCGTGCTCGGCGGCCGTGCGGTCCGGGCGGGTGCGACGGGCGACCTCGACCCCGACCGCGCGGGCTACGCGGTGCCGGTCGCCGGCTGATCCCGCACAACGCCGGTCAGCGCTCCACCACCGTCGCGCGGTGCCCGCACGCCGTCGACGCCGCACCCTGTCGCCGCCGCACCGTCGCGAGCGGCGTGGGTCAGCGCACCACCACGTCGTGCCCGACGGCGTCGTCGGCGAAGAACGTCACGAAGCGCTCCGCCTCCGCCACGACGTCCCGCCGGGCGCGCGCCCCGAGGTCGCCGAACGGCTCGACGACGAGCGTCGCGCGCTCCCGGCGCCGTCGCGCGCCCGCCTCGTCCACGCGCACGCGCTCGACGCGCCAGGTCGCCGCCACCACGCCGTCGACGAGCACCGTGCCGGGCACGACGCCGTTCGGGCTCTGCAGCGCGCGGCGGTGCTCGTCGGCCACGACGCGTGTGCGGTCCGCGTGGCTCAGGAGGACGTTGTCGAGGTCGGGCAGGAAGCGCACCGGGGCGGGGACGTCCGCGGGCGGGCGCGGCGCGTCGGGCAGGTCGAGCACCTCGCGCGGGCGCACCTTGCCGGGGGACGGCTCGGCGGTGAACCGGACCACGCGGTCGCCCAGGCGTGCGACGACCGCGGCCAGGCCGGCGAGCCCCGACCAGGCCTGGACGTCGGTGACGCTCGCGGGGCCGAACGCGGCGAGGTACCGCAGGACGAGGCGCTCCTGCTCGACCGCCAGGACGTCGGGGTCGGACAGGTCGGGGGCAGCCGCGACGGCGTCCGCGCCGAACCACGCGGTCGTCGTCGTCCACGTCGTCGCACCCGACCGGCCCCACACGCCGCGCGGCGGGACCTGGACGAGCGGGAGCGTGCCGCGCGCCGCGTGGGCGAGCGACCCGGGCGGGACGTGCGGCCAGCGCTCCGCGAGCAGCTTCCCGAGGGTCGTGCTCACGCGCGGCTCCGCCTCGACGAGCTCGCGGGCGAACGCCGTCACCTCCGCCAGGTCGACGGAGCGCAGCGGCGCCGCGTGCAGCGTGTTGACCTCGAGGTCGCGCGCGTACAGCGGGGCGACCAGGCCGGGCAGCAGCAGGGCGTCCGCCGCGTCGACCAGGTGGATCGTGCCGCGCATGACCGCGATCCGCGCGAGCCGCCGGTCGAGCAGCGCGTCGCCCAGGTCCGCGTGCGTGAACCCCTCGACCCGGCTCCACAGGCCGACGTACGGGGACCACGCGTTCTGCGCCTGCAGGCCGACCAGGTGCCCGACGACGTCCACGGCCGATGCGTCCGTCCGATCGAGCAGGTGCTGACGTGCGAGCAGCGCCCGGTTGAGCGCGCGACGGTCCATGAGGGGCGGCTCGGCCATGCCGGGACGCTATCGAACGGCACCCACGACGGGCGCGGTCGGCCGGCCGTCCGCGCGAGGGTGGACGGATGCCGTCGACGCGGCTCGCGGGCGGGTCAGAGCCGGCCGGCCGCCTTGAGCGCCAGGTAGGTGTCCGCGAGGCGCGGGGCGAGGTCCTCGGGCAGCGCGTCGACCACCTCGACGCCCCGCCGGCGCAGCCGGACCGCGACCGCCGAGCGCTCGAGGTCGGCACGCTCGGCCGCCGCGGCGTCGAACACCGCGCGCGCGTCGGTGCGGGCCGTGCGGATCGCGTCTGTCTCGGGGTCCGCGACGGACGCGAGCACGACCTGGTGCCGCGACGTCAGCTGCTGCGCGACACCCAGGAGCCCGCGCTCGACCGCCGACGCGTCGAGCGCCGTGAGCAGCACGACGAGAGCCCGCTGGCTGAGCCGCTCGCGCACCTGCGTCACGACGCCCGGCCAGTCCGTCTCGACGAGCTGCGAGGACGTCGTCGCGAGCGCGTCCGCGAGCGCGGGCATGAGCCGCGGGCCCGCCGTCCCGGCGACACGCGCGCGCACGCGCCGGTCGAACGCGAGCAGCTCGACCCGGTCGCCCGCGTGCGTCGCGAGCGCGCCCAGCAGCAGCGCCGCCTCGATCGACGCGTCGAGACGCGGCGCGTCCTCGACACGGACCGCCGACGTGCGACCCGTGTCGAGCACGATCAGCACCCGGCGGTCACGCTCGGGGCGCCACGTGCGCACCACGACGTCCGCGCGGCGCGCGCTCGCACGCCAGTCGATCGCCCGCACGTCGTCGCCGATCACGTACTCGCGCAGCGAGTCGAACTCCGTACCGGGTCCGCGCACCTGCACCGCGGCGCGCCCGTCCATCTCCCGCAGACGCGCGAGCCGGCTCGGCAGGTGCCGCCGCGAGGCGAACTCCGGCAGGACGCGCAGCCGCCCCGGGACGGTGAGCGACGCCTGCCGCCCCGCGAGCCCCAACGGTCCCGCCGAGCGGATCGTCACGCGGTCGGCGACTGCGTCGCCGCGACGCGTCGGGTGCAGCACCGTGCGCACACGCGCGCCGTCGCCCGCCGCGACGGCCACGGTGTGCCGGTCGCGCTCCGCGGACGCCGACGGCGGCCACGCGTCGCGCACGAGCCCGCGCAGTCGCCGGTTGCCGACGTTGGTGAGCGTGAGCGTCGACGTCGCGGGCTCGGTCAGCCGCACCGACGGGGGCAGGTCCCGCTGCACCGCGACCTGGCGCGGCGACGCCGCGAGTGACGCGTCGAGGACGCACAGCGCGACGCAGACCAGCGCCCAGACCAGCACCGTCCCGGTCGACGGCAGCAGCAGCACGAGGGGCACGCCGACGGCCGCGAGGACGACCGCGCGCCAGGTGAGCGTCATGCGGCTGTCAGCGGGGGACGGGCACGGACGCGAGCACCGTGTCGAGCACGCTCTCCGTGCTGACGCCCTCGAGCTCGGCCTCCGCACGCAGCTGCACGCGGTGGCGCAGCGTGGGGTGCGCGAGCGCCTTCACGTCGTCGGGCGTCACGTAGCTGCGGCCCGACAGCCACGCCCACGCGCGGGCCGTCGCGAGCAGCGCGGTGGCACCACGGGGCGAGACGCCGAGCGCGAGCGACGGCGACCGGCGCGTCGCCCGGCACACGTCGACCACGTAGCCCAGCACCTCACGCGCCACCTGCACGCGCGCGACCTCCGCGCGGGCCGCGGCGAGCAGCGCGGTGTCCGCGACGGGCCGGACCCCGGCGGCCGTGAGGTCGCGCGGGTCGAACCCGCCCGCGTGGCGGACCAGGACCTCGACCTCGTCCTCGCGCTCGGGCAGCGGCAGCGTCAGCTTGAGCAGGAACCGGTCGAGCTGCGCCTCGGGCAGCGGGTAGGTGCCCTCGTACTCGACGGGGTTCTGCGTCGCGATGACGAGGAACGGGTCCGGCAGCGGCCGCGGGGTGCCGTCGACCGACACCTGCCGCTCCTCCATCGCCTCGAGCAGCGACGCCTGAGTCTTCGGGGGCGTGCGGTTGATCTCGTCCGCGAGCAGCAGGTTCGTGAAGACCGGGCCCTCGCGGAACGAGAACTCGGCCGTGCGCGCGTCGTACACGAGCGAGCCCGTGACGTCGCCCGGCATGAGGTCGGGCGTGAACTGCACGCGCTTCGTCGACAGGTCGAGCGCCGCCGACAGCGAGCGGACGAGCAGCGTCTTCGCGACGCCTGGGACGCCCTCGAGCAGCACGTGGCCGCGGCACAGCAGCGCGATCACGAGGCCGCTGACCGCGGCGTCCTGCCCGACGACGGCCTTGGCGACCTCGAGCCGGACGTCGGCGAGCGCCGATCGCAGCGCGACGCTGGGGGCGGGCGGCGCGGCCGGTGCGGGGGGCGCGGGCGGCGAGGCCGGTGCCGGAGCCGGAGCGGGAGCGGGAGCCGACGACGGCGCGGGGACGGGAGCAGGCGCCGGCTCAGCCTTGGTCCAGCTCGGCGGCCCGTCCTGGGCTGCGGAGGCGGCCGGACCGGCGTGCGCGCCCGGAGCCGTGTCCGCGGCCGGCGCAGGCGGCGCGACGTGCGCGGACGGTGCGGCATGCGCGGGAGGCGCGGCGTGCGCCGCCCCGGGCGCCGGAGGCGTCCCGTACGCCGGGGGAGCCGTCGGCGCGGGAGACGGCTCGTACGCCGGCGGACCGGCGTGCGTCGGAGGCACCGGCGGGGCGGTGGGCGGCGCCGCCTGCCCGGCGGGGGGCGGCGCCGGGGCGTGCGGGGCCGCGTCGGGGCCGCCCGCGGGGGTCGGCGGGTGCGGCGGCTGCGGTGCGCCGGTCGTCTCGTCGGTCACGGTCGGTGAACCTCGCTTTCCAGGTGGTCCAGCGTCTGCGCGAGCCGCGCCAGGCCGGTGTCGTCGTGCGGTGGTGGTCCGTAGAGCAGCGCCTCGACGGTCGCCGCGGGGCGACCGGTCGCCCGGGCGACGGCGTCGACGAGCGCGTGGGGCTCGGCCGAGCGGGGCAGCCCGAGCCGGGCGGCGCACCGTGCGGCGGTCCCCGCGCGCAGCGCGGCGGCGGCGTGGCCGTACGAGCGTGACCTGCGGTAGAGGCGTCCGCGCCCGCGGGTGGTCTCCGCCGCCGGGACGACGACGGGCAGCGGCTCGGGCACGATGCGGCCGAGCCGCCGTCCGCGCCAGACCGCCGCGACGAGCACCACGACGAGCAGCTGCAGGCCGAGCACGGGGACCCACGGCGGCAGGATGTCTCCCGTGCCCGGGCCGCTCGCCTCGCCCATGGTCTCGAAGGCCGACGGCAGGTACCAGACGAGCCGCTCGTGCCGTCCGAGCGCGCGCAGGACGAGCGCGGCGTTGCCCTCCTCGGCGAGGAGCGCGTTCGTGAGGATGCGCCCGTCGGAGAGCGCGGTGACGCGCCGCTCGCCGTCGACCACGGCGTACGCGCCGACGGTCGGGTCGTCGGCTGCGGGGAAGCACACGACCGCGTCGTCGCTCAGGGCCTGGAGGCCGGGCGCCGCGGTGATCGTGCCGGCCGCGATCGCGTCGGGGTCGTCGCACGCGGCGGTCAGGTCGCCGTCGGGCCAGTAGCCGGCGTCCCCCGAGACGCCGTCGGTCGCCGACTCGAGCAGCCACGGCGAGTCGACGACCACGAGGTCGGCCTCCGTCCCGACGACCGCGTCCACCGCGGCCTGGTCGAGCAGGAGGTCACCGTTGACGACGAGCAGCGTCGAGCCCGCGCGCGCCTGCGCGACGGCGTCGCCGAGCCGCGTCACGTACCGGATCTCGACGCCCTGCCGCTGCAGGATCTGCGCGGCGGCGCGCGCCCCGCTGGGCGCGGGGTTGTCGGGCGCGAAGGGGTCCGTCGAGGTGCGGGGCGTCGGCAGCGCGGCGAGCAGCCCGACGAGCACGAGCAGGCCCACGATCGCCAGGGGGAGCCGCCAGCGGCGCCAGCGCCCGGTGGCGCGCGAACGGGCGGTCGTCCCGTCGCCCAGGACGGCGGCCGGGGCGCTCACGACGGCACCACGAGCCGGTCGCCGGCCGCGGGGGCCGCGGTCGTCGGGCGGGTGGCGCGGACGCGTCGGTCGAGCTCGCGCAGCCGGCGGTCGTCGTCCGCGTCCGCGCGCACGTCGCCGTACGCGACGTCGTCGAACAGGTCGCCGGCCGTCCGGAGGTCGGCGACCAGCCCGGGCAGGCGCTGCGCCGCGGCCGAGACGGCCTCGTGCGCGGTGCGGCCCGGCCGCTCGTCGAGGACAGTCCGCTCCTCGAGCCCGCGGACCACGGCCCGGAACCGCTCGAGGACCGCGAGGTGCCAGTCACCGGCGGCCGCGGCGGCGTCCGCGGCGGCGCGCAGCTGCTCGGCGGTCCGCCGGTCGTCGACGGAGAGCACGACGGCGCCCGTCCGGGCGCGCGTCCTCGAGCGCCGCACGGGGCCGACGAACCACAGGACGCCGAGCACGAGCGCCACGCCCGCGACGACGGCGACCGTCAGCGCGACGCCGTCGGGCAGCCCGAGCGACGGCACCGAGTCCAGCTGCTCCCGCAGCCACTCCAGGACACGCTGCAGGAGCGACGGCTGCCGGTGGTACTCGGGCCGGGCGAGCTCGTCGCGGGCCCACTCGCGGGCCGTCTCGGCGTCCGGCTGGACGGGGACGTCGCGCAGGAGCGCGGCGACGACGGACAGCGCGGTCATCCGGCCTGGGCGGCTCGTGCGAGCTCGAGGTCGAGCCCCTCGCGGCGCATGCGGACGTCGATGTAGAGCAGCGCGTAGATCGCCGCGGTGAACGCGGTCGTGAGCGTGTAGGCGATGACGTTGCCGATGCCCGTCAGGACGATCGAGACGAACGACGTGCCGGTCGGGTCCTGCGTGACGAGCGTCCCGACGAGCTCGAACGGGAACATCACGAAGTAGCTCGCGACGCTCACCATGATCTGGACGAGCACGTAGTACCCGAGCAGACGCCAGAAGCTGCCGCGCGTGAGCCGCCAGGCACGCGCGACGGTCGACCAGAAGCCCTTGCCCTCGAGCATGAGCGCCGCGGGCGCGAGCAGCGTGCGGATCGTGAACCAGATGCCGGCGACGACGAGCCCCAGCCAGCCGAGGATCCCGACGGCCACCGCGAGCCCGGTCTGGTCGGCTGCGGCGAGGCCGATCACGGCGCCGACGAGGAGCGCGGCGACCAGCAGCACCGCGGCGCCCGCCAGGAGCGTGAACCCGACGACCCACCACACGCGCCCCGAGCGCAGGACCTCGCCGATGGTGATGGTGCGCCCCAGCACGGAGCGGCTGACGGACACGATGAGCAGGCCCGTGAGGACCGTCGTGGCGAGCCAGATGATCGGCGCGGTCAGGAGCGTGCCGACGGCCCATCCCAGCATCGCGTCGAGGCCGCTGGCGCCGGACGGGTCGAGCTCGAGCAGCGCGTCGCTGATCGCACCCGCGACGAGGCCCTGCACGTACCACGTGAGGATCGTCGACAGGACGACCGCGGCACCGACGACGAGCGCGGACAGCCCGAACATGACGCGCGGGTTGGCCCGGATCGCCTTGAACGCGCCGTCGAGCACCTCGCCGAGGCCGAGCGGCCGCAGCGGCACGATGCCCGGCTGGAGGGCGGGCGGCTTCCACGCGGAGCCCGGCGGGGGCGGGGGCGGCACGGGGGCGCCCCAGCCGCCCTGGCTCGCGCCCCACTGCGCCGGTGGTGCGGGGGGTGCGGGCGGGCCGGACGGGGGGACACCGGGGCCGGGGCTCGGCTGACCGCCGCCCGGTGCGGCCCACGCCGGCGGGCGGGGCGCGTCGTCCTGCGGGCTCGTCATGCGGAGCGCTGCCTCCTCGGGCTGGTGTGCGGCTCGAGGGATGGCCCCCGGGCGACGCCCATCGTGCCACGTCGCCGTTCGCCGCCGGTGGAGGTGCGGGTGATCTGTGGGCCGTCCGGGGGGACCCGTCCTGGATCGACAGGTGGCGGTGCCACAATGTGGCGCATGAAGGGACGTGTGCTGGTGGTCGACGACGACACCGCGCTCGCCGAGATGATCGGCATCGTGCTGCGCTCCGAGGGTTTCGAGCCCGTCTTCTGCGAGGACGGGGACGAGGCGCTCGGGACGTTCCGGGCGACCCAGCCCGATCTCGTGCTGCTCGACCTCATGCTGCCCGGACGCGACGGCAACGAGGTGTGCCGCCAGATCCGCGCCGAGTCGGGCGTGCCGATCGTGATGCTCACGGCGAAGAGCGACACGGTCGACGTCGTTCTGGGCCTCGAGTCCGGCGCCGACGACTACATCTCGAAGCCGTTCAAGCCCAAGGAGCTCGTGGCGCGCGTGCGCGCGCGTCTGCGGCGCAGCGACGAGCCGGCCCCCGAGCACCTGTCGATCGGCGACGTCACGATCGACGTGCCCGGTCACCGCGTCGCGCGCGCGGGCCGCCCGATCTCGCTGACGCCGCTCGAGTTCGACCTGCTCGTCGCGCTCGCGCGCAAGCCGTGGCAGGTGTTCACGCGCGAGGTCCTGCTCGAGAAGGTGTGGGGCTACCGGCACGCGGCGGACACGCGCCTCGTGAACGTGCACGTCCAGCGGCTGCGCTCGAAGATCGAGAACGACCCGGAGCAGCCGGAGATCGTCGTGACCGTCCGCGGGGTCGGGTACAAGGCGGGCGTGACGCCCACGTGACGTCGGGCGGGGCTGCGCCGTGCCGCGCGTGAACAGCGTCTGGCGCCTGACGAGGGCCCGGACGCTGCGACGGGTGCGCGCCTGGCCCCGGGCGTGGCGCGGGTCCCTGCAGTTCCGCGTCATCGCCTCCACGCTCGTCATCGGTCTCGTCGCGCTCGCGTGCGTGGGCCTCTACGTCGGCGAGCGCATGCGCGACGGCCTGTTCGACGCGCGCCGCGACCAGGTGCTCGACGAGAGCGCCCGGAGCACCCAGCAGGCGCAGGACACGTTCGCCTCGTCCAACGCGACGCTCGGCCCGGACGTGCGGCGGCTGCTGCGCGACGTCGCGCAGTCGCAGCGGACCGGCACGTCCGGCGAGCGCGAGGTCTTCCTCCTGCGCGCGCCGGGGCAGACGTCGCCCGTGACCGGCGGTGCGGCCGCCTCCGACGGGTCCCTGATCGACGTCGTGAGCGACGACCTGCAGCTCGCCGTCGCGGAGGGTGGGCAGCACTGGCAGTCGGTCGGCGTCGAGACGGACGACGGACGCGTCGAGCCCGCGATCGTCGTCGGCCAGGAGGTCCAGGTCCCCGTCGTGGGCCGCTACCAGCTGTTCTTCCTCTACAGCCTCCAGGCGGAGCAGGACCGGCTCGACTTCCTGCAGCGCACGCTCGCGCTCGCGGGCGTGGTGCTCGTGCTGCTGCTCGGCTCGATGACGTGGCTCGTCACGCGGCAGACCGTGCACCCCGTGCGCCGGGCCGCGCTCGTCGCGGAGCGACTCGCCGACGGGCACCTGTCCGAGCGCCTGCCGGAACGCGGCGAGGACGAGATGGCGACGCTCGCGCACTCGTTCAACGAGATGGCCGAGAGCCTCCAGGACCAGATCCACCGCATGGAGGAGCTGTCCGCCGTGCAGCGGCGGTTCGTGTCCGACGTGTCGCACGAGCTCCGCACGCCGCTCACGACGATCCGCATGGCGGGCGAGGTGCTGCACGCGGCGCGTGACGACTTCGACCCCGCGACGAAGCGCTCGGCCGAGCTCCTCCAGACGCAGCTCGACCGGTTCGAGGACCTGCTGGCCGACCTGCTCGAGATCAGCCGGTTCGACGCGGGCGCCGCCGTGCTCGACGTCGAGGGCCGCGACGTGCGCGACGTCGTAGTGCGTGCGGTCGACCTGGCCGGCCCGCTCGCCGAGCGGCGCGGCTCGTGGCTGCGCGTCGTCGTCCCGGAGGACCGGTGCGTCGCCGACATCGACCCCCGCCGCGTCGAGCGGATCCTGCGCAACCTCCTGGTCAACGCGATCGAGCACGCCGAGGGCACCCAGGTCGAGGTCACGGTCGCGGGCGACGCGCACGCGGTCGCCGTGACCGTCCGCGACCACGGCGTCGGCATGACGGCCGACGAGGCCGAGCACGTCTTCGACCGGTTCTGGCGCGCCGACCCGGCACGCGCCCGCACGACGGGCGGGACGGGCCTGGGACTGGCGATCTCGCTCGAGGACGCGCACCTGCACGGCGGCTGGCTCGAGGCCTGGGGACGGCCCGCGCGCGGCGCGTCGTTCCGGCTCACGCTGCCGCGGCGCGCCGGGATCCGGCTCGCGTCGTCCCCGCTGCCGCTCGTGCCGGACGACTCCGTCGCGCCGGACCCGGTGCTCGACGCCGCCTCGCGCCCGCGCACCGACCCGGCGGCGCTGCCGGACCTCGACGGGCCGGTCGGCACCGCGACGTCGCCGACGGGCATCCGCGCGGTGTCCGTGCACGTCGCACCCGCCGACCCCGACCGCGAGGGGGCCGCGCGATGAGGGGCGCCCTGCGTCGTCGCGTGGCCGCCGCGGCCGCGGCTGCCGTGACGCTGGTCCTCGGGGCGTGCACCGCGATCCCGACGTCCGGACCCGTGCAGCAGGGTGGGGACGGGCGCGTCGACGAGCCGTCGAACATCGACGTCCTCGCGGAGGGGCCGCGACCCGACGCCGCGCCGCTCGAGATCGTCGAGAGCTTCCTGGTCGCGGGCTCGGCGGGGTTCCGGGACGACTTCGTCGTCGCGCGCCAGTACCTCGCGGGCGAGGCGCGCGCGGAGTGGCAGCCGCTCGCGGGCGTCGTCGTGTCCGGTGCGCTCGAGTTCGGCGACCTGGGCGACGGCCAGGTGCAGGTCGACGTGCCGGTCGTCGCACGCGTCGACCGGGAGGGCCGGTACGCCGAGGCGCCCGCGGGCGCGGAGTCGTCGGTGACCTTCGGGCTCGTGCAGGACGACGAGGGTCAGTGGCGCATCTCGGAGGCGCCCGACGGGCTCGTCGTGCCGACGGACGACTTCGAGGTGTTCTTCCGCCAGACGTCGATCTACTTCCTCTCGCCCGACGAGACGTTCCTCGTCCCCGAGCAGCGCTGGCTGCCGGTCAAGAGCCGCGAGACGTCGGTCGTGAGCGCGCTGCTCGCCGGTCCGTCGCCGTGGCTGCGCGACGCGGTGCACACCGCGCTGCCCGACGGCGTCCAGCTCAAGCCCGAGGCGGTGAGCGTCGACGCGGAGGGTGTCGCGCACGTGGGGCTGTTCACGACGCGGACGGCCGAGCTGCTCGACGCCGACCGGCCGCTGCTGCTCGCGCAGATCGAGCAGTCGCTCCTCGCGCTGCCCGGTGTGTCGTCCGTCGACGTGACCGCGGGGGGCGTGAGCCTCGACGGTGCGGCGTCGCTGCGCTCGGGCGAGGGGCCCGCGGTCGCACCCGAGGTGCTGCTCGACGGTGCCCTCGTGCAGGTGGGGACCGACGGTCCCGCACCGGTCGACGGCCTCGGACCGCTCACGGTGCCGGACCCGAGCGCCCCCGCGCGCGACGAGGGCGGCACCGTCCGCGTCGTGCTGTCCGACGGGCGCTCGCTCGTGACCGTACCGACCGAGGACGACCCAGGGACGACGCTCTACACCGGGAGCGCGCTGTCGGCGCCGTCGGTGGACCGTCACGGCTACGCGTGGACGACCGACGTCGGCGCCGGGATCGTCGCGGTGCTCGCGTCCCGGGCGACGGGCGAGGCCCCGGCGCAGGCCGTGCAGGTCGCGGCTCCCGCGCTCGAGGGGCGGACCGTGCGCTCGGTGCGGGTGTCGCGCGACGGGGTGCGCGTCGCGCTCGTGTCGACGGGCGACGACGGCGTCGCGGTGCACCTGGGCGCCGTCACCCGCGACCGGCACGGCGTCCCGCAGGCGATCGGCGAGGTCGTGCGCGTCGGCACGCCGCTGACCGCGGCGTCGTCGGTCGTGTGGTTCGACGAGGCGACGCTCGGGGTCCTCGCGACCGAGGGCGGCGAGAGCGTCGTGCACGTCGTGCCGCTCGCGGGGGAGACGACGACGCTGCCGCGCGCGTCCGGGCTGGTGTCGCTCGCGGGAGGTCGGACGCCGTACGCGGCGACGGCGGACGGCACGCTGCTGCGGCTCGTCGGCACGACCTGGGTGCGCGTCCCCGACGTCGCGGGCGTGCGCGACCCGTCCCTCCCGGGCTGACGCCCGTGCCGAGCCGTCCACAGCCCCCGAGCCGACGGACGTCCTCCACCGCGCGCAGACGGGGCGCCCGCCGGTCCGTCCGCGTCCGGTGTGCTGTCCCCGTGCCCGCGACACCGGTGCGCTCGACGCGTCCGCCGCCCCTCCCGTCCGCCGCCCTCCGGCCGCCGACCCGTCCCGTCGCGACTGCCCCGCGGCGACCGGGCCCGTGCGGCGCACCGGGGCCGACGGGTCGCACGCTCCGTCGCCACGCGGCCCGGGTCTCGCAGGAGCTCGCGGCGCTGGTGCTCCCCGTCGCCTGCGCCGGGTGCGGTGCGGTCGACGTCGCCTGGTGTGCCGCGTGCCGGACCGCGCTCGCGGGTCCGCCCTGGCGGTGCGAGCAGCGCGCCGGACGTCTGGACCCGCTCGACGGCCGCCCGCTGCTACCCGTCTGGACGCTCGCGGACAACGTCGGACCGGTGCGGCACGCGGTCGTGGCGTGGAAGGACGGCGGGCGCCTCGACCTCACGCGCCCGCTCGCCGCGGACGTCGCCCGGGCCGCGCGGTCCGTCGCACCCCACGTCCCTCGGTCGCGCCCCGGACCGCTCGTGGTCGCCGCGGTGCCCTCCACCGCAGGGGCGTGCCGGCGACGCGGCGGATGGCTCGTGGACGACCTCGCGCGCGCCGCGGTCAGGGGTCTGGGAGAGGCGGGCGTCGTCGCCTGCCGCGCTCCCGTGCTGCGCCGCCGGGGCGGGCAGGACCAGGCAGGGCTCGGGGCGCGGGCCCGGGCGCGCAACCTCGTGGGCCAGGTGCGCGTCGCGCGCGGCGGCGGCCGCGTGCTGGGCGGACGCGACGTGCTGCTGGTCGACGACGTGCTCACCACGGGGGCGAGCGTCGCGGCCTCGGCGGCGGCCGTGCGGGCGGCGGGCGGGTTCGTCGTCGCGTGCCTGACCGTGGCGTCCACCCCGGCACCGGGCGCGAGAGGTGCCCGCGGGTGACCGGTTCGCGCGGCTCGTCCGGTTCGTCGTCCGCCGGTCGGGCGGCGATTGGTCCCACCCCCGGGACCGGGGTTAGCGTGGGTGCCTGAGCCGACGGCGCAGCGGAGCCCCCGACCTCGAAGCAGTCGAGGTCGACCCGCAGCGCGGGAGGAGGTGACGCCGCCCGACTGTCCCCCGGGGCAGACCAGAAGCATGTCGCCGGGTGGCGCGAGCCGCCCCAGACCTCCCAGGAGGCTCACATGGAGATCGTGGTTGCAGGCCGGCACACCGAGGTGCTCCCGAAGTACCGGGCACACCTCGAGCAGAAGCTCGCGAAGGTCGAGCAGCTGGCCCCCCGCGCACAGCGGATCGACGTCCTCGTGTCGCACGAGGCCAACCCTCGTCAGTCGGGCAGCTGTGAGCGCGTCGAGCTCACCGTCGTCGACAAGGGTCCCGTCATCCGTGCCGAGGCGTGCGCAGACGACCGGTACGCGGCACTGGACCTGGCGCTCGGGAAGCTCCTCGAACGCCTGCGCCGCACACGCGACCGTCGCAAGGACCACCGCAACCACACTCCGCTGACCCCCGTCGACGTGCGTCCCCTCGAGCAGGTCCCCGAGCCCGCCGAGGCACCCGCCCCCGTCGACGGCGCCGTGGAGACGACGCTCGGCGACTCGCCGGTCGTCATCCGCGAGAAGGTCCACGAGGCGCTGCCCATGACGGTCGACGACGCGCTCTACGAGATGGAGCTCGTCGGTCACGACTTCTACCTCTTCATCGACGCCGAGACCGCGCAGCCGGCCGTCGCCTACCGTCGCCGCGGCTGGAGCTACGGCGTCATCAAGCTCGACACCGCCGTGCGCACCGACGCCCCCGCGTCCGCCGTCGTCGGCGGCTGACCCCGCGTCCCACGACGCCCGGCTCTCCCCGTGAGGGCCGGGCGTCGTCGCGTGCCGGGCGGGTCACGGGCCGCGTGGGTGGTCACCGCCATGATGGGACGGTGCCTCCCGCCGGCCTCCCCGCCCCCACCGAGTCGCTGTCGCTCTCGCAGGCGCGCCGTGTCGCGCTGCGCGCCCAGGGGCTCGACGTCCCGCGCCCGGAGCGGACCGGTCCCGCGACGATGCGGCACCTCCAGCAGGTCGTCGACCGTCTCGGCCTCCTGCAGATCGACTCGGTGAACGTGCTGGCCCGGGCCCACCTCATGCCGACGTTCTCGCGCGTCGGCCCGTACGACCCGGCGCTGCTGGACCGCGCATCGGGTCGCGCGCCGCGCCGGCTCGTCGAGGCGTGGGCCCACCAGGCGTCGTACGTCCCGCCGGAGACGTTCCGGCTGCTCGGCTGGCGCCAGCGCACGTACGCGACCGAGGCGTGGGGGTCGATCGCGCAGGTGCCGCTGCAGCACGCGCCGGCCCTCACGGAGATCCGCACGCTGCTCGCGTCGTCCGGCCCGCTCACCGCGAGCGAGGTCCAGGTGCACTTCGAGGCCGACCACCCGACGTCGCGGGACGAGTGGGGCTGGAACTGGTCGGTCGCGAAGCGCGTGCTCGAGTTCCTGTTCTTCACCGGCGAGGTCACGTCGGCGGGGCGCAACGCGGCGTTCGAGCGCCGCTACGACCTCGCGGACCGCGTCCTGCCGCCCGACGTCCTCGCACAGCCCGAGCCGGACGACGCGGCCGCGGTGCGCGCGCTCGTCGAGATCTCCGCGCGCGCGCACGGCATCGGCACGCTCGGCTGCCTGGCCGACTACTTCCGCATCTCGCAGCGCCTCGCGGCGACCGCCGCCGCCGAGCTCGTCGAGGACGGGGTCCTCGTGCCCGTGCGCGTCGCCGGGTGGGAGGCGCGCCCCGTCTTCCGCCACCGTGACGCGACCCTCCCGCGCTCGGCCCGTGGCGCGGCGCTGCTCAGCCCGTTCGACCCGCTCGTCTTCGAGCGTCGTCGCCTCGAGGAGCTGTACGGGCTGCGGTACCGCATCGAGATCTACGTGCCCGAGCCCAAGCGCGTGTGGGGCTACTACGTGCTCCCGTTCCTGATGGGCGAGCAGCTGCCCGCGCTCGTGGACCTCAAGGCGGACCGCGCCGCACGTGCGCTGCGGGTCGTCGCCGCGCACGCCAGCCCGGGCACCGAGCGGCTGCCGGCCGGCACGGTCGACGCGCTCGCGGCCGAGCTGCGCCTCGTCGCGACCTGGCTCGGCCTCGACGACGTCGTCGTCGGCGCAGCCGACGGCACCCTCCGGGGCGACCTCGCGGCGCCGCTGCGGCACGCCACGGCCGACGCCGCGTGATGCGCCGGGCCGACTTCGCGCTCGTCGCGCTCGCGGGGCTGCTGTGGGGGACGGGCGGTCTCGCCGGGGCGGCCGCGGGGGAGAGCGGCCATCTTCCGTCGGTCGCCGTCGCGGCGTACCGGCTGCTCGGCGGAGGGCTCGTGCTGCTCGTCGGGGCCGCGTTGCTGGGCGCGTTCCGCGGCGTGCGGGTCAGCCGCGCGCTCGTCGGGCACGTCGCGGCCACCGCGGTGCTCGCCGCGACGTACCAGGCGGCCTACTTCGCGGCGGTCGAGCGCGCGGGGGTCGCGACGTCGACGCTCGTGGCCCTGGGCGGGGCGCCGGTGCTCGTCGCGGTGGGCACCGCGGTCGCGACGCGTCGCCCGCCATCCCGGACCACGGTGCTCGCGACGGTCCTCGCGCTCACCGGGCTGCTCGCCCTCGTCGGCACGAGCGGCGGCACCGGACGCGCACCGCTCGCGGGCGTGCTGCTCGCGCTGGTGTCCGCCGCGTCGTTCGCCGCGATGACGGGGCTCGGCCGCCGCGTCGTCCCGCAGGCCGGACCGCTCCCGACCACCGCGCTCGCGTTCACGCTCGGCGGAATCCTGCTCGCGGCGGTCGCGCCCGTTCTCGGCGACCCCGTCGGTGCGCCCGACTCGGCGACCGGCTGGTGGCTGCTCGCGTTCCTCGCCATCGTGCCCACCGCGACCGCGTACGGCGCGTATTTCACCGGGCTGCGCACCGTGCCGGCCACCACCGCGAGCCTCCTCGCGCTGCTCGAGCCGCTGACCGCCACGGTCGGTGCGGTCCTGCTCCTCGACGAGCGGCTCGGGCTCGGCGGTGCCGTCGGTGCCGTGCTCCTGGCGAGCGCGGTCGTCGTCCTTCGGCCCCGGACCTCGACCGGGCCGACTAGCATGGTCGGGCCCGGCCACGCGGCCGGTCAGCCAGCCGCTCCGACGCCGCGCGTGCCAGGGGCGAGAACACGTCGGGAGTAGTGCGCGTGCCCACGATCGTCGACAAGGTCCTCCGGCTCGGTGAGGGCCGCGTCCTCAAGAAGCTGTCCGGCATCGCCCAGCAGGTCAACGCGCTGGAGGACAGCTTCACCTCGCTGTCCGACGCGGAGCTCCGCGAGGAGACCGACCGCTTCCGCGCCCGCCTCGCCGACGGCGAGACCCTCGACGACCTGCTCGCCGAGGCGTTCGCCGCGGTGCGCGAGGCCGCGCGCCGCACGCTCGGGCAGCGGCACTTCGACGTCCAGCTCATGGGCGGCGCCGCACTGCACCTCGGCAACATCGCCGAGATGAAGACCGGTGAGGGCAAGACGCTCGTCGCGACCGCGCCGGCCTACCTCAACGCGCTGTCCGGCAAGGGCGTGCACGTCGTCACGGTCAACGACTACCTCGCCGAGTACCAGTCCGAGCTCATGGGACGCGTCTACCGGTTCCTCGGCCTGACGACCGGCGTCATCCTGTCGCAGCAGCAGCCGGCCGAGCGTCGCGAGCAGTACGCCGCCGACATCACGTACGGCACCAACAACGAGTTCGGCTTCGACTACCTGCGCGACAACATGGCGTGGAGCGTCGACGAGCTCGTCCAGCGCGGCCACAACTTCGCGATCGTCGACGAGGTCGACTCGATCCTCATCGACGAGGCCCGCACGCCGCTCATCATCTCCGGCCCCGCGTCGGGCGACACCAACCGCTGGTACGGCGAGTTCGCCAAGGTCGTGCGTCGCCTGCAGCCGGAGCGCGACTACGAGGTCGACGAGAAGAAGCGCACCGTCGGCGTCCTCGAGCCGGGCATCGCGCGCGTCGAGGACTACCTCGGCATCGACAACCTCTACGAGTCGCTCAACACGCCGCTCATCGGCTTCCTCAACAACGCCATCAAGGCGAAGGAGCTGTTCAAGCGCGACAAGGACTACGTCGTGATGAACGGCGAGGTCCTCATCGTCGACGAGCACACCGGCCGCATCCTGCCCGGCCGCCGCTACAACGAGGGCATGCACCAGGCCATCGAGGCCAAGGAGGGCGTGACGATCAAGGCGGAGAACCAGACGCTCGCCACGATCACGCTGCAGAACTACTTCCGCCTCTACTCGAAGCTGTCGGGCATGACCGGTACGGCCGAGACCGAGGCCGCCGAGTTCCAGGGCACCTACAAGCTCGGCGTCGTGCCGATCCCGACGAACCGTCCGATGCAGCGCATCGACCAGAAGGACTTCGTCTACAAGAGCGAGGACGGCAAGTTCGACGCGGTCGTCGAGGACATCGTCGAGCGGCACGCGAAGGGGCAGCCGGTCCTCGTCGGCACCACGAGCGTCGAGAAGAGCGAGCTGCTCTCCTCGAAGCTGCGCAAGCAGGGCGTCCCGCACGAGGTCCTCAACGCCAAGCAGCACGCGCGCGAGGCGGCGATCGTCGCCCAGGCCGGCCGCAAGGGCGCCGTGACCGTCGCGACCAACATGGCCGGGCGAGGCACCGACATCATGCTCGGCGGCAACGCCGAGTTCATGGCCGTCGCCGACCTCGCGGCGCGCGGGCTCGACCCCGCCGAGAACGCGGAGGAGTACGAGGCCGCCTGGCCGGGTGCTCTCGAGAAGGCCAAGAGCGCGGTCGCCGCGGAGCACGACGAGGTCGTCGAGCTCGGGGGCCTCTACGTCCTCGGCACCGAGCGCCACGAGTCGCGCCGCATCGACAACCAGCTGCGCGGTCGTTCCGGCCGTCAGGGCGACCCGGGGGAGTCCCGGTTCTACCTGTCGATGCAGGACGACCTCATGCGCCTCTTCAACTCCGGCCTCGCCGAGTCGATGATGACGCGCGCCGGCTTCCCCGAGGACATGCCGCTCGAGTCGAAGATGGTCACGCGCGGCATCCAGTCCGCGCAGGCCCAGGTCGAGTCGCGCAACTTCGAGATCCGCAAGAACGTCCTCAAGTACGACGACGTCATGTCCCGCCAGCGCGAGGTCATCTACGACCAGCGGCGCCGGGTGCTCGAGGGCGAGGACCTGCACGAGCAGGTCAAGCACTTCCGCAACGACGTCCTGTCCGCCTACATCGGCGGCGCGACGGCCGAGGGCCGTCCGGAGGACTGGGACCTCGAGGCGCTGTGGACCGCCCTCAAGGCCGTGTACCCCGTGACCATCACGCCCGAGGAGGTCGTCGAGGAGGCCGGCGGCGCCCAGCGTCTGACGCGCGACCTCGTCGAGCGCGAGATCCTCTCCGACGCCGACCACGCCTACGCCGACCGCGAGGCGACGATCGGCTCGGACAACATGCGCCAGCTCGAGCGGCGCGTCACGCTCTCCGTCCTCGACCGCAAGTGGCGCGAGCACCTCTACGAGATGGACTACCTCAAGGAGGGCATCGGCCTGCGCGCGATGGCGCAGCGCGACCCGCTCGTCGAGTACCAGCGCGAGGGCTACCAGCTCTTCAACGCGATGACCGACGCCATCAAGGAGGAGACGGTCGGGTACCTCTTCAACCTCGAGGTGCAGGTCGCGCCGACCGAGGAAGCCCCCGTCGTCACGGCCGACTCCGCCGCGCAGACCGCTGCCGCCGCCGGGCCCGCACCGACCCCGGCTGCCGGCCCGCGGACCGTCGCCGACGGTCCGACGGCCGGGCGCCTCGTCGCGAAGGGCCTCGACGGGCCCGAGCGTCGCGTCCCGCTGCAGTACTCGGCCCCGTCCGTCGACGGCGACGCCGGCACCGTGACGAAGCGCGACGGCGGCACGCCCGCCGCGGGCCAGTCCGGTGACGCACCCGCCGCCGGAAGCAACCGCGAGGCGCGCCGCAAGGCGCAGCGCCAGCAGCGCAAGAACTGACGACGCACGACCGGACCGGCCGCCCCTGAGGGACGGCCGGTCCTGTCGTGCACGTGGCGCACCGGGTCGCCGTGCCACCGGCGCGAGGCGCTGGCGTGCAGCGTGCGTGCCGTCGCGTCAGTCCACCGGCGCCCGTCGGGCCAGCCGTCCCGTCAGCCCACCTCGAGCACCGTCGCGCGCCACGCGCCCCGGTGGGTCTCGAGCCGCAGCGCGACGGCCCGCACGATCGCACCGTCCTCGACGACGACCCCGGCCTCGAGCGTGTGCTCGTCGACCGCGGACGTGCGCACGCGGCGCACCTGCGGCGCCCGACCCGACGTCCCGCGCACGCGCAGCGTGAGCGCCGCGCGCACCTGCAGCGCGTCGAGCACGCCCGGCGTGAGCCACCGCGCGAGCTGACCGATCGGCCGGCGACCTCCGAGCACCTCGACGGTCGCGAGCGCGATCCGGCCCGCGAGCACCCCGGGGTCGTGCGCGGGGACGGCACCGCGGTCCTCGTCCGCGGCGTCGAGCACCGGCGAGCGGTCCTGCACGCGGAGCACGTCCAGCCGGTGCGCGACGGTAGGCGGGACGACGTGCCGGGGACCTGCCGCCCGCACCGGCGCGGCGGGCTCGACGGTGCGCACGAGCCGTGCCCGCGGACCTGCCGCCCGGACGGTGCGCGCGGTGTCGCGGTGGGCGGGGTCCGTCGGGCTGCTGGGGCGGCCGAGCGCGCTGGCGGCGCTCGCGGTGTCGCGGTGGTCGAGGTCCGTCGGGCTGCCGGCGCGGCCGAGCCTGTGGTTGGCGTTCGCGGTGTCATGGTGCGCGGGGTCCGGCGTGGACCCGGGGCGGGCGAGCCCGTGGTTGGCGCTCGTGGTGTCACGGTGCCCGGCGTCCGGCGTGGTCCTGGCGCGGGCGGGCGACGCGGGGGCGGCGCACAGACGCGGTGCGGGACGTGCGGCGGACGGCGGGTCGCCGTCGGCGTCGGCCCGGACGAAGACGCGCTCGACGGCGGTCGCCTCGATCGTCACGGCGCTCACGGGGCCACCGTCCCGTCGGTCGTCGGGACGGCCAGCACCTGACCGGGCAGCAGGAGGTCCGGGTCTGCGCCGACGACGTCGACGTTGGCCGCGTACCAGCGGGGCCAGGCCGCGGCGACGGCAGCGTCGTCGGCACCGGCGGGCAGGTGGCGTGCCGCGATGCTCCAGAGCGTGTCGCCCGGCTGCACGACGACGGAGCCGGCGTCGACGGTCGTGCCTGCCGGCGTCGCGGAGGAGCGCGGCGTCGCACCGCTGCCGCTCTCCAGGCCGCCCGCGGGTGCCGACGACCACGACGCGGTGCGCGAGCCGCCGGTCGGTGCGTCGGCCGCGGCGGGACCAGCGGACGGAGCGGTCGGTCCGGTGGGCCGTGCGGATCCCGTCGAGACGTGCGGGTCGCGCGACGCGTTCGCGAGGGCTGTCGCCGCCGACGAGGGTGCCGGGGCGGTGGCGGCGCCAGAGGTCGAGGCCGGTGCGTCGGGCGATGGTGCGTCGGGCGACGACTCGCCGGGCGACGACTCGCCGGGCGACGGCTCGCCGGGTGACGGCGCGTCGTGGGCCGCCGAGGCGGCGCTGGAGCCCTGCGACGTGGAGGCCGTGCGTCCGGCGGCGTCCGCGTCGACGGCCCGCTCGTGGGGCGTGTCCGGGGCGCCCGCCGACGGCGCCGCTGTCGCGGTACCACCGTGCGTCGCGCTGTGGGGCCCGGACCAAGCGTCGCCGGGCGACGTGGGCGCCCAGCCGAGGTCGGACGACATGCTGCTCACCGCCGGGGGTGCGTCCGGCGCGACGGGAGTCGCTGCGCTCGCACCGGTCGCACCGGCGAGCCCGACCCCGGCGCCGATCGCGAGCACGAGGACGCGACGCACGACGACGGGCGCGCAGCGCTGCACGAGGTGCTCGCCGGTCCGCCACGAGGCGCCGACGGCCCGGGCCACGGAGCAGACGAGAGCGACACCGGCGGAGGCGGCGAGCCACGCGGCGACCAGCGCGCCGACCGCGGTGACGCCGAGCTCGACGGCGGACTCGACGCGCCATGCCCCCGTGCCGGCGAGCTCGGCGGTGCGCACGCCGAGCAGCACCGCGGTGAGGGCGGCGGCGCCCGCCGCGACGGCGAGGCCGAGGACGGCGGCGCCGCGGGCGCCGGGGCGCCCGGGGCGGGCCGGCGTCGCCCCGCTCTGGGCCCTGCGTGCACGTTCGACCACGTCGAGCTCCTTTGATGTCGTTTGATGTCGTTTGATGACGACGAGTGCACGTAGATCTATCCGAATGTGCCGGGTTCGTCCAGGCGTGTCCGCGATCCGAGCGTCCGGCGCTGTGGTCGTGAGGCTCGGCCGTACCGTGGGCGCCGTGCGCTGGGAGGCCCTCTTCGACGACATGGAGGCGCAGCTCGCCGCGGTGCGGAGCGCCGCCGTCCGCCTCGACGTCGCGGAGCTCACGCGCGCCGAGCGCGCCACCGTCGGGTTCGTGGACCGCCTCCGCGCGGCGCGCGACTCGTCCGTGACCGTCCGGACCGCGCACGGTGAGCCCGTGGAGGGCGCGCTCGTCGACGTCACACCCGAGTGGGTGCTGCTGGCGCTCGGTCCCGTGCAGCGGGCGCTCGTGCCGACGGCCGCGGTCGTCGCGGTGGCGGGTCTCACCGTGCACGCCGCGCCGGCCGCCGCGACGGTGGAACGGCGGCTCGGCCTCGGTCATGCGCTCCGGGCGCTCGCCCGCGACCGCGCCGTCGTCCGGGTCCGGTCGCGCGACGTCGAGCTCGTCGGTCGGGTCGACCGCGTCGGGGCCGACCACCTTGACCTCACGGAGAGCGACCGGCCGACGGGCAGGGCCCGCACGTGGGCGGTCACGTTCGCGACCCTCGAGGTCGTCCGCTCAGGCTGAGCAACACGACCGCGACGCCGGGGACGCAGCATCAGGACCGCGCGCGCCCCGTTCCGCAGCGCCGGCGGTGCGCCGCGCGGTCAGCCGGCCGTCTCGGCCGTCGCCTCCGCGGCGTTGCGGGCACGCGTCTGCTCGTACATGCGCTGGATGTAGCTCTCGAGCTCGGTCGCCTCGACCCGCCACACGCCACGTCCACCGATCTGGATCGCGGGCAGCTCGCCGGACCGCACGAGCGCGTAGGCCTGCGGGGCGGAGATGTTGAGGATCTCCGTGACGTCGGCGAGCGTGAGGAACCTCGAGGCCATGCTCGCAGTCTGGCACGCGGTGGCGCGCTGACCGGTTTGTCCACAACCATGCCTCCGCGTCCCCGGCCGGCTCGGCAGGATGGGCGCCTGCCGTACCGACGACGACGGGGAGTGCCATGGAGACGAGCGTGCTGGACCTGCCTGCGCCGGTGGCGCCGCGCCTGCGTCGGCCGGGATGGCGTGATCCGCGGCTGCTCGCGGGGGTCGCGATGGTCGCCGGCTCCGTGGCGCTCGGCTCGTGGGCGGTGCGGTCCGCGCAGGCGACCGTGCCCGTGTACGTCGCGCGCACCGCGCTCGTGCCCGGTGACGTCGTCGACCCCGGCACGCTCGTGGTCCGCGACGTGCAGCTCGGGTCGGTCGACCTGGGCAGCTACCTGCGCGCGGACGAGCCGCTGCCGGACGAGGCGACCGTGCTGCGCGTCGTCGGGGCCGGCGAGCTCGTCCCGCGCGCGGCGCTCGGCGACGCGGCGGAGGGCGACGTCCGCCCGGTCGCCGTCCCGCTCGAGCACGCGCCGTCGCGGGCGCTCGTCGTGGGCGCGCTCGTCGACCTCTGGTGGGTGCCGGACGGCACCGCGCGCGGTGCGGGCGACGCGAGCGCCGGCGCGACGCCGGCTGCACCGCGTCCGCTCGCGGTCGGGCTCACGGTCGCGGAGGTCGACACGCCCGACGGCGCCTTCAGCGTGGGCGGGGCGAGCACCGTGCAGGTGCTCGTGCCGTCCGACGCCCTCGCTGACGTCCTGGGCGCGCTCGCCGGTCCGGGCTCGGTCGACGTCGTGCCCGTGCCGGGCTCGGGAGGCTGACGTGTCGGTCGGCGTGCTGTGCGCGGTCCGGGGGACCGCCGAGTCGATCATCGTCCAGGCCGTCGAGGGGACGAACGGGCGCCTCAGCGTCACGCGTCGCTGCGCCGACCTCACCGAGCTCCTCGCGGCCGCGGAGGCGGGCCTGGGGCGGATCGCGGTCGTGTCGGTCGACCTCGACCTGCTCGACCGCGAGTCGGTCGACGTCCTGCACCGTTCGGGCGTGACGGTCGTGGGCGTCGGTGACCCGAGCCGCCCGTGGCTCGCCGACCGCCTGCGCGCGTACGGGGTCGACGTCCTCGCAGATGCACCGCACGACGAGGCGGGCGCCGGCGACCTCGTGCAGGGCGCCCTCGCGGCGCTCGACAGCCCGCACGCGCCCGGCTCGCGCCCCGCGGCGGTGCCCGACGACGGCGGGCCCGGGCCCGCGTCGGTCGCGCCGCGGGACGTCGACGGAGCGGTCGTGGCCGTGTGGGGGCCGACCGGTGCTCCGGGACGCACGACCGTCGCGGTCAACCTCGCGGCCGAGCTGGCCGCGTCGAGCGGCACGACCCTGCTGGTCGACGCGGACACCTACGGGGGCAGCGTCGCGCAGGTCGTCGGGCTGCTCGACGAGGCGCCGGGCCTCGCGGCGGCGGCGCGCGCGGCCGCCCAGGGGACGCTCGACCTGCACCAGCTCGCCCGCCTTGCGCCCGTGCTCGCGCCCGACCTGCGGGTGCTGTCCGGCGTCTCGCGCGCGGACCGTTGGCCCGAGCTCCCCGCGTCGTCGCTGGACGTGGTCTGGTCCGTCGCGCGCGGACTGGCGCGGTGGACGGTCGTGGACTGCGGGTTCTGCCTCGAGTCGGACGAGGTGCTGACCTTCGACACGCGCGCCCCGCAGCGCAACGGCGCCACGATCAGCGCCCTCGAGGCCGCCGACGTCGTCGTGGTCGTGGGCGCAGCCGACCCCGTGGGCATCCAGCGCCTGGTGCGCGGGCTCGGCGAGCTCACCGACCTCGGCCTCGGCTCGACGCGCGTGGTCGTCGTCAACCGGGTGCGGGCGTCGGTCGCCGGCCCGCGACCGGGAGAGGCCGTCGCCGGGGCTCTCGCGCGCTACGCCGGCGTGACGGACGCGCACCTGGTCCCGGACGACCGCCCGGCGCTCGACGCCGCGCTCCTCGAGGCGCGGACGCTGCGCGAGGCCGTGCCCGGCTCCCCGGCCCGTCGGGCCCTCGCCGGCGTCGCCGCGCGGGTGCACGCGACCGTCCGCGCGCCCGTCGGCGTCCGGGAGGTGGTCGCGCACTGACCCGGACTGCCCGGCACGGTCCGCCGGCCCGGGCGTCGTCGGGCTCGACCGTGCCGCGGACTGCTGGTCCGACCGGGGCGTCGCCGTCGACGAGGGCCTCGTCCGTCCGACCACCCCGGCGGCCGCCGGGCGGGGCGTCGCCGGACACGGCCTGACGGGCTCGGGCAGACTGGCCCGGTGCGTGTCTACGTCCCCGCGACCCTCGACGAGATCCCCGGCCCGCTGACGGCGAGGACGGCGCACGCGGTGACACCCGCGCTGCGGTCCGCGCTGCCCGACGAGGACGACGAGACCGTCGAGTTCGTCGCCCAGCTCACGGCGGCCGACGACGCGCTCGACCTGCTCCGGGCACGGCCTGACGCACCGCGGCTGCGTGTCGTCGTGTCGGTCGACGTGCCGGACGCGTCGGTCGCGGCGGTGACCGACGACGGCGCCCCACCGAGCGCCGTCCGACTCGTCGTGGACGTCGCCGCCACGGACGTGGCCTGCGCGCACGTCGACGAGCCCGAGGCGCGGCCGGACGTGGTCGCCGCTCTGGCCGGCGACGGGGAGGCGCGCGAGAGGCTCGAGGAGCGCGACCTGCTCTGGTACGACGCGTCCGAGCTGGGGGCGATCCCGCGCTGAACGCGTGGCGTTCGTCACGAACGACGCCACGGGCAGGGGCCGGTTGGACCGGCACGCCACGCCTCGGGTAATGTTCACCGCCGGTACGACGTCCGGACGACGCCGTGGCGGCCTTCGGGTGGCCCGGTCGAACGCCGGGGGTTATACCCCATGGGGTATGGTGTAATTGGCAGCACGACTGATTCTGGTTCAGTTAGTCTAGGTTCGAGTCCTGGTACCCCAGCGCGAGCACCGCTGATCGGATGGTCCGAGTCCCTCGGAACATCGGGTAAAGTGTTCACTCGGTAAGCGGGGCCTCCGGGCCTCGTGTGCTGACAGGCCCCCGTTGTGTAGCGGCCTAGCACGCCGCCCTCTCACGGCGGTAGCGCCGGTTCGAATCCGGTCGGGGGTACGTCAAGGCCCGGTCACCTCGGTGACCGGGCCTTCGTCGTTCCCGGGACCTGGCCGCGTTCCCGGGACCTTGGCCGCGTTCCCGCGACCCGGCCACGCCGGGCGTCCGGGCCCTTCCCGTCGCGCGCTCGTCGCCGGCGTCGCCGCCGACGCGAGGACCGCGCTCGCCGCCGACGCGAGGACCGCGCTCGCCACGGCCGCGAGGACCGCGCTCGCCACGGCCGCGAGGACCGCGCTCGCCACGACCGCGAGGTCCGCGCTCGCCGCATACGCGAGGACCCCCTCGCGGCCGGCTCGCGAGGGGGTCCGTGGACGGGGGAGCGGGTGTCACTCGGCGGTGCGGCGCAGGACCTCGGTCAGGCGGTTCGCGGCGGAGACGACGGCGGCGGCGTGCAGCCGCCCGGGCTGGCGCGAGAGGCGCTCGAGCGGCCCGGAGACGGACACGGCGGCCACGACGCGGCCCGACGGCCCGCGCACGGGGGCGGACACGGACGCGACGCCGACCTCGCGCTCGGACACGGACTGCGCCCAGCCGCGGCGGCGGACGCCGGACAGGATCGTCGCGGTGAACTTGGCGCCCTGCAGGCCGCGGTGCAGCCGGTCGGGCTCCTCCCACGCGAGCAGGATCTGCGCGGCGGAGCCGGCCTGCATCGTGAGCGTCGCGCCGACCGGGATCGAGTCGCGCAGCCCGATCGGGCGCTCGGCCGCGGCGACGCAGATGCGCATGTCGCCCTGGCGGCGGTACAGCTGCGCGGACTCGCCGGTGTGGTCGCGCAGCGCGGCGAGCACGGGGCTCGCGGCGGCGAGCAGGCGGTCCTCGCCGGCGGCCGTGGCGAGCTCGGACAGGCGCGGTCCGAGCACGAAGCGGCCCTGCATGTCGCGCGCGACGAGCCGGTGGTGCTCGAGGGCGACGGCCAGTCGGTGGGCGGTGGGGCGGGCAAGATGGGTGGCGGTCACGAGCTGTGCGAGCGTCGCCGGGCCCGCCTCGAGAGCGCTGAGAACCGACGCGGCCTTGTCCAGGACGCCGACTCCGCTAGAGTTGTCCATAGGTCGATATTGGCGTCTCGGAGGCTGAGACGCAAGCAGGCAGGCAACAGGAACCGGGAACACCCCCCACCCGGACGAACAAGAAGAGGACCGAGAACATGGCCGGCACGTTGGCGGAGAAGGTCTGGGACGCGCACGTCGTGCGACGTGGCACCGAGGGCGCACCCGACCTGCTCTACATCGACCTGCACCTGGTGCACGAGGTCACCAGCCCGCAGGCGTTCGAGGGGCTGCGGCTGGCCGGACGCCAGGTCCGCCGCCCCGACCTCACGCTCGCGACGGAGGACCACAACACCCCGACGCTCGACATCGACCGGCCGATCGCCGACACGACGAGCCGCACCCAGATCGAGACGCTGCGCCGCAACGCCGCGGAGTTCGGCGTCCGCATCCACTCGCTGGGCGACGCCGACCAGGGCATCGTCCACCAGGTCGGTCCGCAGCTCGGGCTCACCCAGCCCGGCCTGACCGTCGTCTGCGGCGACTCGCACACGTCGACGCACGGCGCGTTCGGCGCGCTCGCGTTCGGCATCGGCACGAGCGAGGTCGAGCACGTGCTCGCGACCCAGACGCTCCCGCTCGCGCCGTTCAAGACCATGGCGATCACGGTGAACGGTCAGCTGCCCCCGGGCGCGACCAGCAAGGACATCATCCTCGCGATCATCGCCAAGATCGGGACCGGCGGCGGCCAGGGCTACGTGCTGGAGTACCGCGGCGAGGCGATCCGCTCGCTGTCGATGGAAGCCCGCATGACGATCTGCAACATGTCGATCGAGGCGGGCGCGCGCGCCGGCATGATCGCGCCCGACGAGACGACGTTCGAGTACCTGAAGGGTCGCCCGCACGCGCCCGAGGGGGCCGACTGGGACGCCGCCGTCGAGTACTGGCGCACGCTGCGCACCGACGACGACGCGACGTTCGACGAGGAGGTCGTCCTCGAGGCGGCGGACCTCGAGCCGTTCGTCACGTGGGGCACGAACCCGGGCCAGGGTCTGCCGCTGTCGGCGGCCGTCCCGGTGCCCGAGCAGATCGCCGACGCGAACGAGCGCGTCGCCGCCGAGCGCGCGATCGAGTACATGGGTCTCACGCCGGGTCAGCCGCTGCGCGAGATCAAGGTCGACACGGTCTTCATCGGCTCGTGCACCAACGGCCGCATCGAGGACCTGCGCTCGGTCGCCAAGGTCGTCCAGGGCAAGCACAAGGCCGACGACGTGCGCGTCCTGGTGGTCCCGGCGTCGGCGCGCGTCCGGCTCCAGGCCGAGGCCGAGGGGCTCGACAAGATCTTCCTCGACTTCGGTGCCGAGTGGCGCAACGCCGGCTGCTCGATGTGCCTCGGCATGAACCCCGACCAGCTCGCGCCGGGGGAGCGCTCGGCGTCCACGTCGAACCGCAACTTCGAGGGTCGTCAGGGCAAGGGCGGGCGCACGCACCTCGTGTCGCCGCTCGTCGCCGCCGCGACCGCCATCCGCGGCACGCTCTCGTCGATCTCGGACCTCGGCGAGGACCCGAGGGCGTTCGACGGCAGCCCGCTCACGGACCTCCAGTCGGTCTGACCCGACCCGCGATCGCAGAAGGAAGCACCGTCATGGAGAAGTTCACCCAGCACACCGGCATCGGGGTCCCGCTGCGCCGCAGCAACGTCGACACCGACCAGATCATCCCGGCCGTCTACCTCAAGCGCGTCACGCGCACCGGGTTCGAGGACGCGCTGTTCGCGGCGTGGCGCGGCGACCCGGAGTTCCTGCTCAACCAGGACGCGTACAGGAACGGCTCGGTCCTCGTGGCCGGTCCGGACTTCGGCACCGGTTCGTCCCGCGAGCACGCCGTGTGGGCGCTCAAGGACTACGGGTTCCGCGTCGTGATCTCGGCGCGGTTCGCGGACATCTTCCGCGGCAACTCGGGCAAGCAGGGCCTCCTCGCCGCGCAGGTCGCGCAGGAGGACATCGAGCTCATCTGGAAGATCCTCGAGACCCGCCCGGGCACCGAGGTGACCGTGGACCTCGAGTCTCGGACCGTCACGTGCGACGACGTCGTGGTGCCGTTCCAGGTCGACGACTACACGCGCTGGCGGCTGCTCGAGGGTCTCGACGACATCGGCCTGACGCTGCAGCACGCGGACGAGATCAGCGAGTTCGAGCAGACGCGTGAGCCGTGGCGCCCGCGCACGCTGCCCGCGAAGCACCTGCCGCCGGTCGAGATCAAGGCCGCGCGCCCCGTGCCGGTCACGATCGGCCGACCGGACTGAGGACACGCGCACCGCACGCCCCGGAGGCCGGTGGGACCGTCGACGACGTCCCGCCGGCCTCCGGCGCGTCCGGACGCCTCGCCCGGACCACCACCCGTCCGTGCAGGGCGGGCCGGGCATCCGGGGGGCGAACGGGACGAACGTCACGCATCCGCGCCCAGGGATGGCTACCGTGAGCCCCAGGCCCTCGGGAAGAAGAGGCGCACCGCCGCGGTTCTCCCCTCGGGCCGGGTCCACGAGTCGCCCGACGGACGTCGTCCGTGCGCGGTGGGCCGGTTGTGAAGGTTTGGGGCCGGGCGGCGCGACGCGCCGCGTCCGGTCAGGAGCACGCCTCGGCGTGGGAGACGATGAGGACCATGAGCGATCTGCTGTACGTCAACGGGGGCAACCCCCTGTCGGGCGAGATCACCGTCCGCGGTGCGAAGAACTTCGTCTCCAAGGCGATGGTGGCGGCTCTGCTCGGCGAGACGCCGAGCGTGCTGCGCAACGTCCCGCAGATCCGCGACGTGGCCGTGGTGACCGGGCTGCTCGAGCTGCACGGCGTGAAGGTCGACGCCGACGCGGACGCGGGCGTCCTGCACCTCGACCCGACCGACGTCGAGAGCGCGCACGTCGCCGACATCGACGCGCACGCCGGCTCGAGCCGCATCCCGATCCTGTTCTGCGGGCCGCTGCTGCACCGCCTGGGGGAGGCGTTCATCCCCGACCTGGGCGGCTGCCGCATCGGCGACCGGCCGATCAACTTCCACCTCGACATCCTGCGGCAGTTCGGCGCGGTCGTGGACAAGCAGGACAACGGGATCCACATCCGGGCGCCGCGCCGTCTGCAGGGCACCAAGATCGCGCTCCCGTACCCGAGCGTCGGCGCCACCGAGCAGCTGCTGCTGACGGCGGTCCGCGCCGAGGGGATCACCGAGCTCGCGGGCGCGGCGATCGAGCCCGAGATCATGGACCTCATCAACGTCCTGCAGAAGATGGGCGCGATCATCTCGGTCGACACCGACCGCGTGATCCGCATCGAGGGCGTCGACCGGCTCGTCGGCTTCCAGCACACCGCGCTCGCGGACCGCATCGAGGCCGCGTCGTGGGCGTCGGCCGCGCTCGCGACGGGCGGCGACGTGTACGTCCGTGGCGCGACGCAGCCCGAGATGACGACGTTCCTCAACACGTTCCGCAAGGTCGGCGGCGAGTTCCACGTCGACGACGACGGCATCCGGTTCTTCCACCCGGGCGGCGACCTGCGGTCGATCACGCTCGAGACGGACGTCCACCCCGGCTTCATGACGGACTGGCAGCAGCCGCTCGTGGTCGCGCTCACGCAGGCGAAGGGCCTGTCGATCGTGCACGAGACGGTGTACGAGAACCGGTTCGGCTTCGTCGACGCGCTCGTCGGCATGGGCGCGACGATCCAGGTCTACAAGGAGTGCCTGGGCGGCCGGCCGTGCCGGTTCGGGCAGCGCAACTTCTTCCACTCGGCGGTCATCAGCGGCCCGACGCCGCTGGCCGCGGCCGACATCGAGGTGCCCGACCTGCGCGGCGGGTTCAGCCACCTCATCGCGGCCCTCACCGCGAAGGGCACGTCGGCCGTCCGGGGCATCAGCCTCATCGACCGCGGGTACGAGCGGTTCACGCAGAAGCTCGAGGCGCTGGGCGCCGAGTTCAGCCGCGACTGAGTCCCGGTAGCATCCCCTCCCGTGCCGCCGCCGCCGAACTCGCCCCGCGCCTTCCGCGTCGTCGCCTTCATCCTGCGCCCGCCGCTGCTCGCCATGACGAAGCGCGACTGGCGCGGCGTGGAGCACATGCCGCGCGACCGTGGCTTCATCGTCGCGTCGAACCACATGACGAACATCGACCCGCTGACGTTCGCGCACTTCCTGTGGGACAACGGCTTCACGCCGAAGATCCTCGCGAAGGCGTCGCTGTTCAAGGTCCCCGTGGTCGGCAAGGTGCTGCTCGCGACCGGCCAGATCCCCGTGCACCGCAACACGGCGGCGGCCGGGGAGTCGCTGCAGTCGGCCATCGCGGCGATCGACGACGGGGCGTGTGTCGCGGTCTTCCCCGAGGGGACGCTCACGCGTGACCCGGAGCTGTGGCCCATGGTCGGCAAGACGGGTGTCGCGCGGCTCGCGCTGACGACCCGCGCACCCGTCATCCCCGTCGCGCAGTGGGGTCCGCAGAACCTGCTCGGCCGCTACAAGAAGCTGCTCAAGCCGATCCCGGCGAAGAAGGTCTCCGTCGTCGCCGGGCCGCCGGTCGACCTCGACGACCTGTACGACCGGCCGCAGGACAACGCGACGCTGCGCGAGGCGACCGAGCGCGTCATGGCCGCCATCACCACGCTGCTCGAGGACCTGCGTGCCGAGCAGGCGCCGACGGTCCGCTACGACATGCGCAAGCCGAACGCCCCGCGCGACGCGGGCGCGGGCGGGGACGCCGCACCGCGTCCGGAGGTTCCGTGACGGCCGACCTGCTGCCGCCCGACGAGCCCGCGGCCCCGCGGCTGCGCGCGACCGTCCTCGGCGCGGGGAGCTGGGGCACGACGTTCGCCGCCGTGATGGCCGACGCGGGCTGCGACGTGACGGTCTGGGGCCGCGACGAGAAGACCTGCCGCCAGATCGCCGACGAGCACCGCAACGAGGCGTACCTGCCGGGCGTCGAGCTGCCGTGGCGCATCACGGCGACGACCGACGCGCACGCCGCGGTCCGAGGCGCCGACGTCGTCGCCGTCGCCGTGCCCTCGCAGCAGGCCCGCACGGTGCTCGAGCCGCTGCGCGACGCCGTCGGGCCGCGCACGGTCGTCGTGTCGCTCATGAAGGGGGTCGAGCTCTCGACCGACCAGCGCATGAGCGAGGTCGTCGCCGAGGCCCTGGCGATCGACGCGTCCCGCGTGGCCGTCGTCTCGGGCCCGAACCTCGCGCGGGAGATCGCGCGCCGGCAGCCGACCGCGACCGTCATCGCCTCGACGAGCGACGAGACCGCCCGCCTGGTGGCGCGCGCGTGCGCGTCGGCGTACTTCCGCCCCTACACGAACCCCGACGTCGTCGGCGTCGAGCTCTGCGGCGCCGTGAAGAACGTCATCGCGCTCGCGGTCGGCATCTCGCAGGGGCGTGGCCTCGGCTACAACACGATGGCGACCGTCATCACGCGCGGGCTGGTCGAGATCACGCGCCTCGGGCTCGCGCTCGGTGCCGACGCCGAGACGTTCCCGGGCCTCGCGGGCATGGGCGACCTCATGGCGACGTGCGCGTCGCCCGACTCGCGCAACCACACGCTGGGCGGTCACATCGGCCGTGGCATGACGCTCGACGAGGCGATCGCCGCGACCGGCGGCACCGCGGAGGGCGTCAAGTCGTGCCGGTCGGTCCTCGAGCTCGCGACGTCGCTCGGCGTCGAGATGCCCATCACGCACGCCGTCGTCCGCGTCCTGCACGAAGGGCTTCCCGTCGACCAGCTCGCTCCGCTGCTGCTCGCACGTCCGCACAAGGCCGAGGGCGCCTGACCGACCGCGCGTCCGCGCCGCGGCAGGTCGCCCCTCCCGCACGCGCCCGAGGGTGTCGCCGGCCGGGGGAGCGCCCCGGCGTCGCCCTCCCGCAGGCGCCTGAGGGCGTCGTCCGCCGGGGAGCCGGCCGCGGCCTCCCGCTGCCGCCGGGCGCAGGGCGCCCACCCGGTCGCGTCAGCCGGCCGTCGCGGCGTCCAGCGCCTGCGCGAGGTCGCGCCACAGGTCCTCGACGTCCTCGATCCCGACGGACAGCCGCAGCAGGTCCTCGGGCACGGTGACCGTCTCGAGCGGGAACCGGCGCCGCCGCTCGAGGCTCGACTCGACGCCACCGAGGCTCGTCGCGGGCACCCACAGTCGCACCCCGGCGACGAGCGCGTCGGCGGCCGCGACCCCGCCGCGCGGTCGCAGGCCGATGATCGAGCCGAACCCGTCCATCTGCGCCGCGGCCCGCGCGTGCCCGGGGTCCTCGGGGAGGCTCGGGTGGCGCACCTGCGCGACGCCCGGGTGCGCGGCGAGGCGGCGGGCGATCTCGGCCGCGTTGGCCTGCGACCGCTCGACGCGGAGCGCCAGGGTCCGCAGCCCGCGCAGGGCCAGCCACGCCTCCGTGGGGCCCGCGATCGCACCGTGGACGGTGCGGTGCCGGCGCAGCGCGGCGTGCACCGCGGGGTCGTCGGCGAGCGCGGCCCCGAGCACGACGTCGGAGTGCCCGGCGAGGTACTTCGTCACCGAGTGGACGACGACGTCGGCACCGAGCCTCAGCGGACGCTGGCCCAGCGGTGTCGCGAACGTGTTGTCGACCGCGACGAGCGCGCCCACGGCGTGAGCCGCGTCGACGAGCGCGGGCAGGTCGGCGACCTCGAGCATCGGGTTGGTCGGCGACTCGACCCACAGCATCGCGGCGGGCGTCCCGTCGCCCTGGACGGCCGCGACCACCGCGTCCGTGTCGTCGATGTCGACCGGGACGACCTCGAGGCCCGAGCGCGCGGCGAGGTCCTGCGCGTGCACGAGCGTGACGTTGTACGCGTGCCGCGGCGCGACGACCCGCCCGCCGGCCGGCACGAGGGACAGCGCCGCCGCGATCGCCGCCATGCCCGACCCGAACAGCAGGGCCGGCCGCGTCGAGCGCTCGAGCGCGCCGAGCGTCTGCTCGAACGGGTGCCACGTCTCGGTGTCCGCCCGCGCGTAGAACAGCTCGCCGTCAGGCACCTCGCCCTGCGAGACGTACGTCGAGGACAGCACGATCGGCGGGTTCACCGGGGCGGCCTGCGTGCGGGCCGGGCGGCCGGAGCTGACGACGAGCGTGGCGGGGGACAGGGGCAGAGCGTCGGGCATGGCGCCACGGTACGCGTCCGTCCGACGACCGACCGGCACCGTCCGGAGCGGCGGCCTGCGCCCGGTAGGGTCGGGCGCGATGAACGACACCGCGCTCCCGTCGCCCACCCCCTCCGTCGGATCCGCGCAGGACGGCACGAGCGCGCGTGCGCGCGTCATGGTGCTGTTCGGCGGCCGCTCGGGCGAGCACGCGATCAGCTGCGCGACCGCCGGTGGCGTGCTCCGCGCGCTCGACCGCGACCGCTACGACGTCGTCGCCGTGGGCATCACGCCGACCGGTCGCTGGGTGCTCGCCGAGGACGACCCGGACCGCTGGGCGATCCGTGACGGCCGGCTCCCGCAGGTCGAGGACACGGCCGCGCACGTGCTGCTGCCGCAGGCGACCGACGACCGCGACGTCCAGGTGCTCGAGGCGGGCGCGCTGCCGCGCACGCTCGGTGCCGTCGACGTCGTCTTCCCGCTGCTCCACGGCCCCTTCGGGGAGGACGGCACCCTCCAGGGGATGCTCGAGCTCGCCGACGTGCGGTACGTCGGCGCGGGTGTGCTCGCGTCCGCCGTCGGCATGGACAAGCACATGATGAAGCTCGTCCTCGCCGGCCACGGCCTGCCCGTCGGGCCCTTCACCGTGATCCTGCCGGGCGAGCAGGACCGTGACCCCGAGGGCGTCGCGCAGCGGGTCGAGGCGCTCGGCCTGCCGCTGTTCGTCAAGCCCGCCCGCGCCGGGTCCAGCCTCGGCATCACCCGGGTCGACGACCTCGCCGACCTGCCTGCGGCACTCGCGACCGCGCGCGAGCACGACCCGAAGGTCGTCGTCGAGGCGGGCATCGTCGGGCGTGAGGTCGAGTGCGGCGTCCTCGGCGGGCGCGACGGGCAGCGGGCGCGCGCGTCCCTGCCGGGCGAGATCGTCGTCACCGACCCGCGGCACACGTTCTACGACTTCGAGGCGAAGTACCTCGACGAGGGCGGCGTGACGCTGTCGTGCCCGGCCGACCTGCCCGACGACGTCGTCGCCCGGGTGCGGGACGCCGCCGTGCGCACGTTCGAGGCCATCGGGTGCGAGGGCATCGCACGCGTGGACGTGTTCGTCACGCCCGACGGCGAGGTCGTCGTCAACGAGATCAACACCATGCCGGGCTTCACGCCGTACTCGATGTACCCGCGCATGTGGGAGGCGTCGGGCGTGACCTACCCGGAGCTGGTCGACGAGCTCGTGCAGCTCGCGCTCGCCCGGCCCACGGGCCTGCGCTGACGCGGTCGCTCCCGGCGCCGCGTCTCCGCCCGTGCAGGCGACGCCTCGGCCCCAGCGGCCGACGCCTCGGCCCGTGCGGCCGGCGCCGCCGCCCGTGCGGCCGACGCCTCGGCCCGTCGGACGCCGCGTCAGCCCGTGAGGCCGACGCAGGACCGCTCGACCGCCGCCTTCGCGACCGCCGGGCCCAGCACGTCGACGAAGGACGTGCTGCTCGTCGTCGCGGCGACCTCGGCGGGCACCCGCACCTCCACCGCGGGCACGCGGCCGTAGGTCGTGAACGTCCAGTCGGACCCCTGCTCGTCCTGCGGGTCGTCCGCGACGACGACCCAGTCGACCGACGTGCCGTCGGGCGCCTCGACCGTCACGCACCGGTCCGTCGTCGGACCCAGCGGCTCGACGCCGCACCGCAGCACGACAGCGGCGTGCGGGTCGCCCCACGCCGTCGTCGCCTGGCTCGTCGTGTCGACGCGGTCCAGGTCGTCGCCGAGCGTGTCGGGCGTCGAGAGCACGACGTCCGCGCACACGGGGTCCGTCGCGTGCGGCGCGACCGTCACCGGCACGGCCTGCGCGCAGCCGCCGAGCGCGAGGAGCGCCGCGACGGGCACGGTCGCGCGCAGACGGGATCGGGTCGAGGGCACACGTCACGGTAACCCGCCCGCGGGAGGCTCACGCACGCCGTCCGACCGCGGCCGGTCGCGACGCACGGGGTCACGCAGCGGCGCAGCCGCGACGGCCGCGTCGTCCTGGGCGTGACCTTCACCACGGCAGGTGCGGTGCGCGGGCGCGCCGCTCAGGCGTCTAGCGTGGCGGCGTGACCGACCAGCCCGGCCCGCGCGTCGCCGACCTGTCCGAGGACGGGCTGCTCGCCCGCATCTTCCCGCACCTGCCGCAAGGTCCCCGCACGCTCGTCGGGCCGGGCGACGACGGGGCCGTCGTGACCGCGCCGGACGGCCGGTTCGTCGTGACGACCGACGTGCTCGTCGAGGACCGGCACTTCCGCCGCGCGTGGTCCACGGGCGACGACGTCGGGCACCGCGCCGCGGTGCAGAACCTCGCGGACGTCGCGTCGATGGGTGCCGTGCCGACCAGCCTGGTCGTCGCGCTCGTCGTGCCCGGCGACCTTCCCGCGGACTGGGTCGAAGGGCTCGCGCGCGGGTTCGGTGACGCGTGCCGGCTCCACGGCGTGGACGTCGTCGGGGGCGACCTGTCCGGCGGTCCGCTCGTCGTCGTGTCGGTGACTGCGCACGGCGACCTCGAGGGCCGGGCACCGGTCCTGCGGTCCGGCGCGCGTCCGGGCGACGTCGTGGCCCACGCCGGCGCGTGCGGGACGTCCGCCGCGGGGTGGGCGGCGCTCGCCGCGGACCGGCCCGGCGTCGATCCCGACGCCGTCACGGCGTTCCGACGCCCGTCGTCGCCGCTGCAGGCCGGGCCGCTCGCCGCGAGTGCCGGGGCGACCGCGATGCTCGACGTGTCCGACGGGCTGCTGCGCGACGCGGGGAGGCTCGCACGCGCGAGCGGTGCGGTCGTCGACCTGGACGACCCGTCGACGGCGGGCCCGGACGGGCTGGCGCGCGACGTCGCGCGCGTGCGGCCGACGGCCGAGCGCCTGGGTGTCGACCCGCTCGCGTGGGTGCTGGGCGGCGGCGAGGACCACGGGCTGCTCGCGACGTTCCCGCCGGACGTGGAGCCGCCCGCGCCGTTCCGGCGGATCGGCGTCGTGCGCGCCGCCGGCGGCGGTGACGGGCCTCGGGTCCTGGTCGGCGGGTGCGTGCCGGACTTCGCGTCGGGCTGGGACCACTTCGCGGGCTGACGAGCGCCACGGCGTCGCGGGCTGAAGACGCCCGAGGAAGCGGCCGTCGGAGCGTCGGGGCAGCCGCGACGGTACAGCAGCGGCGCGAGGTGCTGCGCCAGGTCGTGACGGCGAGGTCAGGGGGAGGAGTGCCCCCGGACGTCAGTTGCGGCGGTACCGGACCTCGAGGAGCTCGGCACCGCCGACGTCGTCGTAGCGCTCGACGCCGTCGGCCTGGAACCCGTGCCGGCGGTAGAAGTGGCGGGCGCGCTCGTTCGCGGCCAGCACCCACAGCGAGACGCGCGTGCGGTCGCCGACCTCGGACAGGACGGTCCGCATCAGGTCGCGCGCCACCCCGTGGCCCCACGTGCCGGGGTCGAGGTAGATGGAGTAGATCTCGCGGTCGCCGCGGCTCGCGTCCTCGTCGCGGGCCGGACCGACGGAGATGAAGCCGATGATCTGCCCGCCGGCCTCGGCGACCCAGGTCCGCACCCGGTCCTCGGCACCGTGCGCGAGGTAGCCCTGCCAGTCGCGCGCGCGGGCGTCGACGTCGAGGCTCGCGAGGTAGTCGGCCGGGACGATGCCCGCGTACGCCTCCTGCCAGGACCGGACGTGGACGGCCGCGATGGCAGCGGCGTCAGCGGCTCCGGCGGCGCGGACGGTCACCTCGTCGAGCTGCTCCATCATGACGTCACCCTGCCACATGGTCCGGGCATGGCGAAGGCCCGCGAGGCGATTGCCTCACGGGCCTTGCGACCGGTGGTGCGGCGGCGTCAGACGGCGCGCTGGACCTTGCCGGCCTTGAGGCACGAGGTGCACACGTTGAGGCGCTTCGGGGTGCCCGCGACGACGGCGCGGACGCGCTGGATGTTCGGGTTCCAGCGGCGCTTCGTGCGCACGTGCGAGTGCGAGATGCTGTGCCCGAAGCTCGGGCCCTTGGCGCAGACGTCGCAGTTGGCAGCCACGATCTTCTCCTGTGTTCTTGCGGTCGGTCCCGGCCCCGACGAGTCGGGACCGATGCGGGCACGTCGCGGGGACCGCGA
The DNA here is from genome assembly GCF_019024305.1 of Cellulomonas algicola. Lineage (NCBI taxonomy): Bacteria > Bacillati > Actinomycetota > Actinomycetes > Micrococcales > Cellulomonadaceae > Cellulomonas > Cellulomonas algicola. Next base: position 229,120 of record NZ_JAHKSJ010000017.1, read on the forward strand.
CGAAGTCGGTTGTCGGGACGCGTCCGTCACCGGGCCTGGGGCGACCGGATCGGGGTCGACGGGCCGGTGTGGCCCGCGCGTCACCTGTGCCCGAGTCGTCGGGCAACCGGTCAAGACTAGCCCATGGCCCGCAGGCGACCCAAATGTGGGCGCGATGCGGCAGGGTGGGGGACCAGCAGCGGGACCTCGGGCCGCCCGCCGCGGGCGCCGACGTGCGCCTCGAGCCGACGCCCGGGCGGTGACCGGAGGGATGGACGTGCTCGACGCCGACGTGCTGCGCGCCTGGGCCGGCGGTGCCCGGACGGCGCTCGCGCTCGCGCGGCCCGCCGTCGACGCGGTCAACGTCTTCCCCGTCGCGGACGCCGACACCGGCACGAACGCGCTGCTGACGATCACCGGGGGAGCCGAGGCCGTCGCGGCGCTGCCCGCCGGGACCGGCGCGCTCGCCGTGGCGCGCGCGTTCGCGCGCGGCGCGCTGCTCGCCGCGCGCGGCAACTCCGGGGTCATCCTCAGCCAGTACCTCGCGGGCTTCGCCGACGGCCTGGCGGGTGCCGCGCCGACGGACCCGTCGGTGACGCTGCTCACGGCCCCGGCAGCCCTGGCGGCCCCGGCGGCCCTGGCAGCGCCGGCGGGATCGACCGCCCTGGCCGTCCCGCGCCCCGGGGAGCCGGCGCCGCCGCACGTCGCCGGGCGTGACGAGCCCGCCACCGACGTCGTCCGGGCGCTCGCGTCCGCGGCCACCGCGGCGCGGGCCGCGGTCGCCGAGCCGTCCGAGGGGACGGTCCTCACGCTGGCCGACACGGTCGCCGCGCGGGCCGCGTCCCACGACCCGCGCCTCCCCGCCGCGACGGTGCTCGGCAGCGTGCTCGACGACGCGCGCGCCGCGCTCGAGCTCATCAGCGCCGAGCACCCGGTCCTGCGGCGTGAGCACGTCCCGGACGCCGGGGCGTGCGCGCTCCTGGTGGTGCTCGACGCGCTGCACCGCGCGGTGACCGGGACGCCCGAACCGACGACGCCCGCGCCCTGGCTGCCGCCCGTCGAGCAACACGCGCACGCGGACCACGAGGGGAGCGGGGCCTTCGAGGTCATGCTGGTCGTGCGCGCGGACGCCGACGAGGACCTGGCCGGCCCGCTGCAGGCACGGCTGGCGGAGGTCGGCGACTCGGTGGCGGTCGTCGGCGGGGACGGCGTCTGGCACGTGCACGTGCACACCGACGACCCGGCGGCCGCCATCGACGCGGCGGCGCTCGGGGCGCGCGAGCAGGCCGTCGTGCGGCTCGTCGACGCCCCGCACGGGCAGACCCTCGACGACGCGGAGCCCGCGGCCCGCTGGGGGCTCGTCGCGTGCACCGCCGCTCCGGCCCTGGCCGCCTGGTACGCGGCGGCGGGCGCGGTCGTGCTCGTCGTGCCGGACACACCCGTCACCGCGACGCACGTCGCGCGGGCGGTCGCCGACACGGGAGCGTCCGACGTCGCGCTCCTGCCCGGGGGCGTCGTCGGGGCGGAGGCGCTCACGGACCGGCCCGGCCCGGTCGTCGAGGTGCTCGACGCGGACGACGAGCTGCGCGTCGTCGTCGCGACCCTCGCGTTCGCGTCGTCGGCGTCGTCGTCCGGGACGGCGGCGGCGGTGCACGACGCGGTCCGCGCGCTGGGCCGGCTGCGGGTCGTCCGCGTCGACGACGCGTCCGCGCTGCCCGCGGCCGTCGACGACGTGCTGACCGGGCCGGGCGGCGAGAGCCTCACCGTGCTCCACCGCGACCCGCTCGACGACGCGACGTCCGCGCACGTCGAGGCAGCGGCCGCGGCGCGCGGGCTCGAGCCGGTGCTCGTCGGGCCGACCCGGGGCGGGGCGGCGTTCTGGGTGGGGGTGGACTGATGGCGCGGCGGGTGCAGGGCGGTCAGGGCGGTGTCCGGTACGTCGACGGCGTCGAGCCGCGCGGCGGGTACCTGGACTCCCCGGTGACGTCCGTCGCGCCCCGCGCGGGCAAGCCGTTCGCGGCGCTCGGGATGCGGACCGTCGGCGACCTGCTGCGGCACTACCCGTTCCGGTACGCCGACCCGGGGACGCTGACCGACATCGCGAGCCTGCGCGTCGGGGACACCGTGACGGTCGTCGCGGACGTGCGGCAGGCCGTCGTGCGCCGGGCGCGGTCGACGAACGCGTCGCGGCTCGAGGTGCGGATCACCGACGGTCGCGCCGAGCTGCAGCTCATCTTCTTCGGCGGTGCGCGGCACCACGAGCGCCTGCTCGTCCCCGGGCGGCGCGGGCTGTTCACCGGGCAGATCTCCGCGTTCGGCGGGCACCTGCAGCTCGCGCACCCCACCTACGAGATGTTCGACGACGACGGCGAGGGCGAGCGGGTCGCGGTCGAGCGCGCGTCGTGGCCGCGGCCCGTCTACCGGGCCGGCTCGGGGCTCGACACGACGAAGATCGCGGCCGCCGTCCGCACGGTCCTCGGCACGCTGCGCGACGAGGACGTCGTCGACCCGGTCCCGCCGGAGCTCCGCGAGGAGCGCGGGCTGGCGGACCTGCACCGCACGCTGCGGGACCTGCACGAGCCGCACACCGCGGCCGACTGGCAGGCCGCGCGCGACCGGCTGCGCTACGAGGAGGCGTTCGTCCTGCAGGCCGAGCTCGCGCGCCGACGGGCCCGCGCCGCGGCCGAGCCCGCCACCGCTCGCCCCCCGGTGGCCGACGGCCTGCTCGCCGCGTTCGACGCGCGCCTGCCGTTCACGCTCACCGCGGGCCAGGTGGAGGTGGGCGAGACCATCGCGGCCGAGCTCGCACGTCCCGTCCCCATGCAGCGGCTGCTGCAGGGCGAGGTCGGGTCCGGCAAGACGCTCGTCGCGCTGCGCGCGATGCTCCAGGTCGTCGACGGCGGCGGCCAGGCCGCCCTGCTCGCGCCGACCGAGGTGCTCGCCGCGCAGCACGCCCGGTCGCTGCGCGCCCTGCTCGGCGACCTCGCGGAGGGCGGCATGCTCGGCGGCGCGGACACCGCGACGCGGGTCGTGCTGCTCACCGGGTCGCAGTCGACCGCGGCCCGCAAGGCCGCGCTGCTCGACGCGGCGAGCGGTGCCGCGGGGATCGTCGTCGGGACGCACGCGCTGCTCTCCGCCACGGTGCAGTTCGCGGACCTCGGGCTCGTCGTCGTCGACGAGCAGCACAAGTTCGGCGTCGAGCAGCGCGACACGCTGCGCGCCAAGGCGTCCACCAGCCCGCACCTGCTCGTCATGACGGCGACGCCCATCCCGCGGACCGTCGCGATGACCGTCTTCGGCGACCTCGAGACGTCGGTGCTCCGCGAGGTGCCCGCGGGTCGCAGCGGCGTCGTGACGCACGTCGTGCCCGCGGACAACCCCGTCTGGATGTCGCGCACGTGGGTGCGCGTGCGCGAGGAGGTCGACAAGGGCGGCCGCGCGTACGTCGTGTGCCCGCGCATCGACGGCGACGACGACCAGGGCGCCGACGACGCGGACCTCGTCCGCGAGGACGCGCCCGAGGACGACGCCGGGCCGACCACCCCACGCCGCCCGCTGCGCGCGGTGCTCGAGGTCGCCGCCGAGCTCGCCGAGGAGCCCGCGCTGTCCGGCCTCGGGGTCGGCGTCCTGCACGGGCGCATGCCGCCCGACGAGAAGGACCGCGCGCTCGCGGACTTCGCGTCCGGGCGCGTGCCGGTGCTCGTGTCGACGACGGTCGTCGAGGTCGGCGTCGACGTCCCCGAGGCCACCGTCATGGTGATCCTCGACGCGGACCGGTTCGGGGTGTCGCAGCTGCACCAGCTGCGCGGCCGCATCGGGCGCGGCACGGCACCGGGTGTCTGCCTGCTCGTGTCGACGGCCGAGCCCGGCACGCCCGCGGCGGAGCGCGTCGACACGCTCGCGCGCACGTCGGACGGGTTCGCGCTCGCGAGCTTCGACCTCGAGCAGCGCGGTGAGGGCGACGTGCTCGGTGCGTCCCAGTGGGGCGGGTCCTCGTCGCTGCGCCTGCTGCGCGTCACGCGCGACGGCGACGTGATCGAGCAGGCGCGCCAGGACGCGCGCGCGCTCGTCGAGCGCGACCCGGAGCTCGCGTCGTGGCACCCGCTGGACGACGCGATCCGCGCGCTGCTCGCGGGGGACCGCGAGGAGTTCCTCGACCGCACCTGAGGGCGCGCCCCCGCCGGATGACGGCGTCACCACGGACGCGCCGTCGCGGCTCGTCGCGGCGGTCCCGCACCCCGGCTGGTGCGTCGACGAGCCCCGGTGCGGCGTGCACGGGTGGGCGGTCTACCCTGGCGGGCGTGTCGAAGCCCGTCGTGCGCGCCCAGGACCTGGTAGTCGGCTACGGCGGGGCACCGGTGTGCGCGCCGGTGAGCTTCACGCTCGCCCCGGGCAAGGCGGTCGCGCTGGTCGGCGCCAACGGCTCGGGCAAGTCGACCGTGCTCAAGACGATCCTCGGCCTGCTCACGCCCGCGCAGGGCACCCTGCGCGTGTTCGGGGACCCCGTCGACGAGCGCGACGTGCTCTTCCGCACCCGGGTCGCGGCGGTGCTCGACGACGACGCGTACTTCCCGGCGCTCACGGTCGCGGAGCACCTGTACCTCACCGCGCGCGGCCACGGCGTGCTCGGCGCCGACGGCGTCGTCGACACGCTGCTCGACGAGTTCGGGCTGTCCGACCACCGTCGCGCGCTGCCCGTCGCGCTGTCCTCGGGCCAGCGCCGGCGCCTGCTCCTCGCCGCCGGGTTCGCGCGTCCACGATCGCTGCTGGTGCTCGACGAGCCCGAGCAGCGCCTCGACCGCGCGATGCGCGACCGGCTCGCCGACCGCCTGAACGTCGAGAAGCGCGACGGCGGCGCGGTGCTGCTCGCGACGCACGACCCCGACCTGGTGCGTGCGGTCGCCGACCGTGCGGTGGTCGTCTCGGACGACGTGAGCCGCGTGGTCGACCCGGCCGAGGCGGCCCGCGTCATCAGCCGGGAGAACCCGTGAGTGACGAGGCGGCCGTCGCGCCCTCCGACGTCGGCGAGGTCCCGTCCGCCCGGGCCATCCGTCGCTACACCGCGCACGCGGGCAACGCGCGCGGCGGCGCGAACCTGGGGTCGGTCCTGTCCGACGTCTACTACGCGGTGATCGCGGTCGGCGTGGGCGTGCTCGTCGCGCTCGGCGCCGCGCGCACCCTCCGGCTCGAGGTGCACCCGGCGTCGCACGTGGTCACGGGGTGGGCGCTCGACCTGTCGACCCTCGTCGCGGTCGTGCTCGTCGCGGGCGCCGGGGCGCTGCTGTCGGTCGCCGGTCGCCTCGGGCCCGTCGGGGCCGGTGGTGCCGAGGCGGCGTGGTGGCTGGGCCTGCCCGTCGACCGGCGGGGCCTGCTGCGGCCTGCGTCCCTGCGCCTGCCGGTCGTGGCCGGACTCGTCGGCGGTGTGCTGGTCGCGGTGCTCGACGCGGGGTTGCTGGCCGAGTCCGGCAGCACCGTCAGCCGCGTCGCCGTCGCCGCCGCGTTCGTCGCCGCGGCCGTCGTCCTCGTGGCCGCCGCCGCGCAGACCACGGGTACCGCGCGCCGCACGCTCGCGCTCACGGGCGACCTCGTCGCGGTGACCGCGCTCGCCGCGGCCGCGGTCCTGCTCGTCACCGACGTCCAGGTCCCGCCGCCCGCGCCCGGCTGGGTCGTCGTCGCCGTGCTCGCGGTGCTCGTCGTGGGGCTCGGCGTGCTCGTCGACCGCCGCCTGGCGCACATCCCGGAGCGCTCGCTGCGCGAGAGCGGCTCGGTCGCGGCCCAGGCGGTCGGTGCGGTCGTCTCGCTCGACTCGCGCGAGCTCGGCCGCGCGCTCACCGACGGCGCGCTGCCGTCCGCGCGTCGACGCGTCAGCCGGCTGCGGACCGCGCGCGGGGCCGCGTCCGCGCTCGTCACGGCCGACCTCGTGGTGCTGCGGCGCTCGACCCGGCACCTCGTGCAGCTCCTCGTCGCGGCGCTCGTGCCCGCGATCGTCGTGGTCGTCCCGCAGCTCGCGTCCCCGTTCGGCGTCCTCCTGGCCGTCCTCGTGTCCGGCTACGTCGCGGCGAGCGCGACGGGGGAGGGCGCGCGCCGCGCCGAGATGGCCCCCGTGCTCGACCGGCTCCTGCCGCTCGAGGCGAAGACGGTCCGGCGGCTGCGCATGGTCGTCCCCGGCGCCGCGATGCTCGTCTGGTCGCTCCTGGCGTTCGCGGCCGTCGGGCTGTGGGCCGACCGGCTCGTCGGGTGGCTCGCGCTCGCGGTCGCCGCGACGCCGGTCTGGGCGGCCGCGGCCGTCCGGGCCGCGTACCGCTCGGCGCCGGACTGGTCGGGACCGCTCGTCTCGACGCCCATGGGTGCCCTGCCGGGCGGTGTCGCCGCGGTGCTCGCCCGCGGGCCCGACGTCGTCGTGCTCGGCCTGCTGCCCGTGTGGATCGCGATCCTCGTCGGCCGGACCGGGCCGGTGTTCCTCGCCGCGCAGGCGCTGTTCTCCGTGATCGCGGTGCTCGTCGCGTCGTCGATCGAGACCCGGCCCCTCATGGAGCGGATCATGGACGCGCAGGAGAACCCGCCCGAGAAGTCCGGGGCGCGGCGGTGACGCGCATCGTCGCCGGGGCCGCGGGCGGCCGCACGCTCCAGGTGCCGCGCCGCGGCACGCGGCCGACGAGCGAGCGCGTCCGCGAGGCGCTGTTCTCCCGGCTCGAGCACCTGGGCGTCGTGTCCGGCGCGCGCGTGCTCGACCTGTACGCCGGCTCGGGCGCGCTCGGGCTGGAGGCCGCCAGCCGGGGCGCGGTCGCCGTGACGCTCGTCGAGTCGTCGCGCGACGCCGCCGACGTGTGCCGGCGGAACGCCGCGACGCTCGGGCTCCGCGGGGTCACCGTGGCCGCCGAGCGCGCCGAGAAGTTCGTCCAGCGCCGGCCCGTCGCCCCGTGGGACCTGGTGCTCGTCGACCCGCCCTACGACGTCGCGGAGCCCGACCTCGGCACGGTGCTGGCCCACGTCGCACCGGGCGTCGCCGACGACGGCGTGCTCGCCGTCGAGCGCTCGTCACGCTCGCCCGAGCCCACGTGGCCCACCGGCTGGGAGGGCGTCGAGCGGCGCGTCTACGGCGAGACGGTCGTCTGGTTCGGGGAGCGGACGCCGGTCGACGGCACCCCCGACGACGGCGGGCAACCCGACGACGCCGCGTGCGACGGCGACGCCGCGGACGGGCGAGCGCCGCGCCCGGACGAGGACTGACCCGGCCGCGTCCGACGGGCGCGCACCGGCCGTTCGCCTACCCTGGCCGGGTGACCACAGCCGTCTGCCCGGGATCCTTCGACCCCCTCACCCTCGGCCACGTGGACGTGGTGCGGCGTGCGCGGACGATGTTCGACGAGGTCGTCGTCGCCGTGGCGCGCAACTCGTCGAAGACGCCGCTGCTGACCGCCGACGAGCGCGTCGCGCTGGCCCGCGCGGCGCTCGCGCACGTCGACGGCGTGCGGGTCGAGGCGGTCGACGGACTGCTCGCGGACTTCGTGCGGGAGCAGGGCGCGTCGGCGGTCGTGAAGGGCCTGCGCAGCGGCGCGGACTTCGACGCCGAGCTGCCCATGGCGCTCATGAACCGGCACCTGTCGGGCGTCGAGACGGTGTTCGTGGTCGGGGACCCGGCGCTCGCGCACGTGGCGTCGTCGCTGGTGAAGGACGTGGCCCGGTTCGGCGGGCCGATCGACGACCTGGTGCCGGCCGAGGTCGGTGAGGCGGTGCGCGCGGCGCTCGCGCGGACGGGAGGGAGTGCACGATGACCGACGAGGACGCGACGACCCGGCCCGAGGGCCTCACGGGTGTGCTGGACGCGATCGCGGCGGCGGTGACGCAGGCCCGGGCGATGCCCATGTCGTCGTCCGTGCTGGTGAACCGGGCGGAGCTGCTGGACCTGCTGGACCAGGCGCGCGACGTGCTGCCCACGCAGCTCACGCGCGCGGACCAGGTGCTCGCGGACGCCGACGCGGCACGGGCCGAGGCGCGGGGGCAGGCGGACCGCATCATCGCCGAGGCACGGCAGCGCGCCGACGAGCTCGTCGACTCGGAGGCCGTCGTCGTGGCGGCGCGCGAGCGGGCGCAGCAGATCGTGCAGGAGGCCGAGGAGTCGGCGACGGTCCTGCGGCGTGACGCGGACGACTACTGCGACCGCCGGCTGGCGGACTTCGAGATCGACCTCGGCAAGGTGCTGAGCCAGGTGCAGGCGGGTCGTGCGAAGCTCGCGGACCGGCTGGACGGTGGCGCGGACGACCGGTCGGAGGGCTCCGTCCTCTGAGCCGAGGCCCCGGCTGACCGGCCGGTCGAGCAGCCCGTCGACCGGTGCCGTCGGGCGAGGTCGGGGCTGATTTGGGAGCCCCCGGTCGCGTGTCGTAGAGTTGGCGGTTGGTCCTGCCGGTCGTGGCGTGGACCGAGATCCAAGATGAGGGGACCTTCGGCCGTGCAGCGCCCTGTTCACCTCGATCCCCGTTCGCCGTTCGTGCTCGACACGCATGAGCTCGGCCGACGTCCGGGATCGACGCGGACCGTGCAGCTCACGGTCGGTGCCCCGGAGGATCTCGGGACCGACGTGATCGGCATCCGTCCTGGTACCGACATCGAGCTGGACCTCCGGCTCGAGGCGGTCATGGAGGGAGTCCTGGTCTCCGGATCCGTCCGTGGCCGGGCGGTCGGGGAGTGCGTGCGCTGCCTGGAAGAGGTCGTCGAGGACGTCGACGTCACCCTCCAGGAGCTCTACGTCTACCCCGAGCGCGCCGCCGCTGCGGTCGAGGAGGGCGACGAGGACGAGGACGTGCGTGAGCTGGAGGGCGATCTGATCGACCTCGAGCCCGCGCTGCGGGACGTGGTGGTGCCGGCTCTGCCGTTCCAGCCGCTGTGCCGCCCCGACTGCCCGGGTCTGTGCTCCGAGTGCGGAGCTCGCCTGGCGGACGACCCTGACCATTCGCATGAGACGCTTGACCCTCGCTGGTCCGCCCTGAGCGGCCTGTCGAGCAAGGTCGACGAGACGAAAGAGAGCTAGCCGTGGCGGTTCCGAAGCGCAAGATGTCGCGCAGCAACACCCGTGCGCGTCGGTCGCAGTGGAAGACCACTGCCGCGACGCTGACCTCGTGCCCCGTCTGCAAGGCGGACAAGCTGGCGCACACCGCGTGCCCGTCGTGCGGTGCGTACAACGGCCGTCGCTACGCCGAGGCCGTGCGCAGCGAGCACGAGGCCCGCTGACACCCTCGCTCGTCGCCGTGACGCACCTGACCGCCCTGTGACCGGGATGAGTGCCGCGGCCGACAGGCTCATCGTGAAGCTCGGGGTCCATCTGGACCCCGAGCTTCTCGTGCTGGCGCTGACCCACCGCTCGTTCGCGCACGAGGCCGGTGGCATCCCCACGAACGAGCGGCTCGAGTTCCTCGGCGACACCGTCCTCGGTCTCGTCGTGACCGAGTCGCTCTACCGCCGTCACCCCGACCAGCCCGAGGGTGCGCTCGCGAAGATGCGGGCCGCGACCGTCTCGCAGCGTGCGCTCGCCGGTGTCGCGCGCGACCTGGACCTGGGCGCGTTCGTGCTGCTCGGCAAGGGCGAGCTCGCGACCGGCGGGGCGGACAAGGACTCGATCCTGTCGGACACGCTCGAGGCGATCTTCGGCGCGGTGTACCTGTCGCACGGGCTCGAGACGGCCCGCACGGTCGTCGACCGGTTCGTCGGGCCGACGCTCGACGCGGCCGCGGGCCTCGGTGCGGGGCTCGACTGGAAGACCTCGTTGCAGGAGCTGTCCGCGGCGCTGGGCCTGGGGGCTCCGTCGTACGAGGTCGTCGGGGAGGGTCCCGACCACGCCCGGACGTTCACCGCACGCGCCGTCCTCGCGGGCGAGGCGCGCGGCTCGGGCACCGGCCCGGCGAAGAAGCTCGCCGAGCAGCACGCCGCCGAGGACGCCTACCGCACCCTGGAGGCGCTCGCGGCGCTCGGGCCGGCCGCGGACGGCGGACCCGACGGCCCCGCGGGGGACGTGCCCGTCCCGGCCGACGAGCACGCCGTCGCCGCCGCGGACGCGTCCGTCGAGGGCTGAGGCGGGTGCCGGAGCTCCCCGAGGTCGAGACCGTCCGTGACGGGCTCGCACGTCACGTCCTGGGTCGGACGGTCACCGGGGTCGCCGTCCACCGCGACTACAGCGTGCGGCGGCACGTCGCCGGACCCCTCGACTTCGGCGGGCGGCTCACCGGCCGGCGACTGGACGCGGCGGTGCGGCGCGGCAAGTTCCTGTGGCTGCTGCTCGACGGCGAGGACGACGCGCTCCTCGCACACCTCGGCATGAGCGGGCAGCTGCTCGTGCGTGGCGCGGCGAGCCTCGACGACGCGGCCCGGCACCCCCACCTGCGCGTGCGGCTCGGGTTCGACGACGGGTCGGCGCTCGACTTCGTCGACCAGCGGACGTTCGGCCACCTCAGCGTCCCGGACCTCGTGCCGACACCCGACGGGGAGCCCGGCGGGCTCGGCTCGGACCGCGCCGCGGTGCCCGAGCCCGTCGCGCACATCGCCCGTGACCTGCTGGACCCCGCGCTCGACCGCGCGCGCCTCGTCGAGGCCGTCCGCGCCCGCCGCACCGGGGTCAAGCGCGCGCTGCTCGACCAGACGCTCGTCTCGGGCGTCGGCAACATCTACGCCGACGAGGGGCTGTGGCGGGCCCGGCTGCACTACGCGCGCGCGACGGACACCCTGCGCCGGGCGGAGGTCGAGCGTGCGCTCGACGGTGCGCACGAGGTCATGACGCAGGCGCTCGCGCAGGGCGGCACGAGCTTCGACGCGCTCTACGTCAACGTCAACGGGGCGTCGGGCTACTTCGACCGGTCGCTCGCCGTGTACGGGCAGGAGGGGCGGCCCTGCCCGCGGTGCGGCACGCCCGTACGGCGCGACGAGTTCATGAACCGCTCGTCGTACACGTGCCCGCGCTGCCAGCCGCGTCCCCGCAACGGCCGCTGGTGACGCCGCGCGGGTCCACGCCGCTCCGGCGTCGCGCGTGACTCGGCGCTCGGCGGCATCGTGCGGCGAGCGGTGACTCAGCGCTCGACGACGTTGCGCAGCGGACGCCCGGCCGAGAACGCGGCGTAGTTCTCCGCGACGAGTGCGGCCGCACCGACGGGTCGCCCGCCGGCCGCGTGCGGGCTCACCAGGATCCGCGGCTCGTCCCACAGCGGTGACGTCGCAGGCAGCGGCTCCTCCTCGAACACGTCGAGCGCGGCGCCCGCGAGCCGACCGGACCGGACGGCGTCCAGCAGGGCGTCCTCGTCGAGCGTCGCGCCGCGGCCGACGTTGACGACCCACGCGTGCGCGGGCAGCAGTCCCAGCACGTGCGCGTCGACGGCGTGCCGCGTCGCGTCCGTCGCGGGGAGCAGGCTCACGAGCAGGTCGGTGCGGGGGAGCAGGTCAGGGAGCGAGTCGGCGGTGACGACGGGGTAGCCGTGCCGGTCGCCCGCTCGCGTCGCGACGCCCGTGACCTCGGCACCGAGCGCGGTGAGCAGCGGCGCGAGGCGGGCGGCGATCGAGCCGAAACCCCAGACCGCGACGCGCGCGCCGTCCAGGGTGCGGAGCGAGTCGCGCGGCCGGACGGGCTGCACGCCGCCGAGGTCGGTGGCCCACCGGTGCTCGGCCTGCGCGCGGACCAGGTCGGGGACGCGGCGCACGACGGCCAGCACGAGCGCGAGGGTGTGCTCGGCGACGGGACCGTCGTGCAGGCCGCGGCCCGACGTCAGGACGACGTCCGGGCCGAACCCGGCGGCGAGCACGGCGTCGGGTCCGGCGGCGAGCGTCTGCACCCAGCGCAGGTCGGTCAGCCGCTCGGCGCACGCCCGGAGGTTGTCGGCGCTGTTGCCCCACGCGACGAGGACCTGGGCGTCGAGCGCGTCGTCGGGCGGCGGCGCGTCGGGGGCGTACCGGACGACGCGCACGTCGTCGGGAAACGCGGGCGCGTCCTCCAGCGTGGTGGGCAGCAGAACCGTGATCACACCTGGATACGATGCCATCGTGCCGTCGATCAGCCAGCCGACGAGGTCGGGACCCATCACCGTCATGATCGTCGACGACCACGAGGTCGTCCGCCGCGGGATCGCCGAGGTCGTCGAGCGGACGGACGGCATGACCGTCGTCGCCGAGGCCGGGTCCGTGGGCGACGGCGTGCGTCGTGCCGGGCTCGTGCGCCCGCAGGTCATGCTCGTCGACCTGCAGCTGCCCGACGGCACCGGCATCGACCTGATGCGCGCGGTGCGCGAGTCGCAGCCCGAGGCCCGCGCGATCGTCCTCACGTCGTTCGACGACGACGACGCCCTGGCCGCGGCGCTCGAGGCCGGCGCCGCCGCCTACCTGCTGAAGTCGGTCCGCGGGGCCGAGATCACGGACGTCATCCGCGCGGTCGCCGCGGGTCGGACGCTCCTCGACGAGCGCACCGTCACGCGCCGCAAGGCCGGTCACGAGGACCCGACGGAGAACCTGACGCCGAGCGAGCTGCGGGTGCTCGACCTCATCGGCGAGGGCCTGTCGAACCGCGAGATCGCGGAGCGCCTGGGCGTCGCCGAGAAGACCGTCAAGAACCACATCACGTCGCTGCTGGCCAAGATGGGCCTGCAGCGCCGCACGCAGGTCGCGGCGTGGGTCGCGTCGCGCAAGCACGCCGGGTGGCGCGCCGAGCCGGGCCACTGACGCCTTCTGACCTGCGAGACCACCCTCGACGGGTGAGCCACCGCGCCGACGCACGTCGCTAGCGTCGCGAGCGGGCGGGGGAGGACGCTCCCGCACGACGGTGGGAGCGGCGCATGGCGGCGGACTCGCAGACCCGGGCACCGGCAGCGGCACGCGGCGGACCGCCGCCGCCCACCGTGATCACCTGGATCGCGCTCGCGTTCATGACGACGTCGAGCGTCGCGAGCCTGCGCGCGGCGCCCACCATGGCGGTGTACGGGCTCGCGGCGGTGTTCCTCTACGTCGTCCCGGCGATCGTGTTCCTGCTGCCGACGTCGCTCGTCTCGGCCGAGCTCGCGTCGGGGTGGTCTGGCGGCGTGTACCGGTGGGTCGCGGAGGGCATCTCGAAGCCCGCCGGGTTCCTCGCGGTGTGGTGCCAGTTCGCGATGACCCTCTTCTACTACCCGTCGCTGCTCGCCTACGTCGCGAGCACGTTCGCGTACGTCGTGAACCCGGCGCTCGCGTCGAACGGGCTCTACACGGCGATCGTCATCGTCGTCCTGTACTGGACCGGCGTGTGGGTGTCGTCGCAGGGCACCAAGGCCGTCGCGGGGCTGTCGTCGATGGGGCTGATCATCGGCACGCTCGTCCCGGGCGCGCTGCTCGTCCTGCTCGGCATGGCGTTCCTCGGGCAGGGGAACGCGTCCGCGGCACCCATGGACGCCGAGCACCTGCTGCCCGCGTGGACGGGCATCGCGTCGCTCGTGCTCATCGTCAACAACTTCCTGTCGTACGCGGGCATGGAGATGAACGCCGTGCACGTGTCGAGCCTCAAGGAGCCGTCGCGCGAGTTCCCGCGGTCGATGTTCCTCGCGATCGGGCTGGTCCTCGCGATCTTCATCCTCCCGGCGCTCGCGATCAGCTGGGTCATCCCCGCCGACGCGTTGTCGCTCACGGCGGGTGTCATGCAGGCGTTCGACGCGTTCTTCGCGCACTTCTCGATCCAGTGGCTCACGCCGATCGTCGGGCTCATGCTCATCGCCGCGTCGCTCGGCGGGATGCTCACCTGGCTCGCCGGTCCGTCGCGCGGGCTGCTCGTCGTCGCGCGCGAGGAGGGCTACCTGCCGCCGTTCCTGCAACGGCTCAACGCGCACGGCGTGCAGCAGAACATCCTCGTGACGCAGGGCTTCCTCACGACCGTCATCGCGCTGCTCTACGCGTTCATCCCCGAGGTGTCGAGCGCGTACTGGATCTTCTCCGTGATGACGACGCAGGTGTACCTGATCATGTACCTGCTGCTGTTCGTCGCCGCGGTGAAGCTGCGCCGCCGGGCGCCCGACCACCCGCGCGGCTACCGCGTGCCCGCCCTGACGCTGGTCTGCACCGTCGGGTTCGTCGCGTCGCTCGCGGCGCTGTTCATCGGGTTCGTGCCGCCCGCGCAGTTCTCCTCGGGCAACGGGCTCGTGTACGTCGCGATCGTCGGCGGCGGGCTCCTGCTCATCGGTCTGGTCGCGCCGTTCGCGTTCTACGCGTCGCGCAAGCCGTCGTGGCGTACCGCGACGGTCGACACCACCGCGGGGGAGGCGACGTGAGCCCGGTCGTGGCGAGTCGGCGCCGCTGGCCCGTCTACACCGCGTGGGGGCTCCTGCTCGTGGGTCTGCTCGCCGTCATGATCGTCGGCTTCGCGAACCGGCAGACCAACCAGGACGTGTCCGAGGCGGACGCCAAGGCCGCCGAGCTCGTCGCCGCGTTCGACGCCGCGGGGCTCGTCCCGCTCGACCAGGACGTCGTCGCCGACGTGCTCGGCAGCGACGGCGGGATCGTGTGCACCGACCCGGACGGTGCGCTCGCGATCGCCGCGCGACGCGCCGGTCTCGAGAACGGTGCCGCCGGGCCCGGCATGCGCGCGTCGGCGTTCCCGCAGGACCTGCTCACCGCCGGCCGGCTCGTGCTCGAGACGTACTGCCCCGACGTGGTCGACGACTACGACGACTTCGTCGGGTCCCTCGACGTGCACGACGGGACGACGACCAGTGGCTGACGCCCCCGCCGTCGCCGACGTCCGCCGCGCCGTCGCGGTGCTCATGCCGCGTGCGCTCGACGACCTCGCCGCGCTCGTCGCGATCCCGTCGGTCGCCGACGACCGGCTCTTCCCGCGGGCCGAGTGCGAGCGCGCCGCCGCCTGGGTCGCCGACGCGCTGCGCGCCGAGGGGATCGACGACGCGCGGCCCGTGCCCACGCCCGACGGGTCGTCGACCGTGCTGGGGCACCGCGCCGGCCCCGCGGGCACGCCGACGGTGCTCCTCTACGCGCACTACGACGTCCAGCCGCCGCTGCGCGACGAGGCGTGGCTGTCGCCGCCGTTCACCCTCACGCCGCGCGACGGGCGGCTCTACGGGCGCGGAGCCGCGGACTGCAAGGGCAACGTCGTCGCGCACCTCACGGCGCTGCGGGCGCTGCGGCAGCTGCTCGGCGAGCTGCCCGTCGGTGTGCGGGTCGCGATCGAGGGGTCCGAGGAGCAGGGCACCGGCGGTCTCGAGGAGTACGTGCGTGCGCACCCGGAGCACTTCGCGGCCGACGCGGTGCTCGTCGCGGACACCGGCAACGCGACGCTCGGACGCCCGACGCTCACCGTGTCGCTGCGCGGCGCGACCAACGTCGTCGTGCGCGTCGAGACCATGGCGGGCGAGGTGCACTCGGGGATGTTCGGCGGCGCCGCGCCCGACGCCCTCGCCGCGCTCGTCGCGATCCTCGCGACGCTCCGCGACGCGCAGGGCGGCACCACCGTGCGAGGGCTCGACGCGACCGGCACGTGGGACGGCGTCGCCTACGACGCCGAGCAGTTCCGGCACGACGCGGGCGTGCTCGCCGACGTCCGGCTGCTCGGCGGTGCGAGCGTCGCCGACACGCTGTGGGCGCGCCCGACGGTCACCGTGCTCGGCCTCGACGCACCGCCCGTCGTGGGGTCCGCCGCCGCCGTGCAGCCCCGCGCCGCGGCGCGGCTCAACCTGCGGGTCCCGCCCGGGACCGACGCCCGCAACGCCCGGGACGCGCTCGTCGCGCACGTGCTCGACGTCGCACCGTGGGGTGCGCGCGTCACGGTCGAGACGGAGCCCGTCGGGCAGCCGTTCCGCGCGCGCACCGACGGGCCCGTGTTCGCGACCCTGTCGCAGGCGCTCGCGGACGCGTTCGACGCGCCCACCGTCACCGCGGGGCAGGGCGGCTCGATCCCCCTGTGCAACGTCTTCGCCGAGACGCTCCCGGACGCCGCCGTCGTCCTGCTGGGCGTCGAGGAGCCGGCGTGCCTCATCCACGCGCCGAACGAGTCCGTCGACCCGCGGGAGATCGAGCGGCTGGCCGTGGGGGAGGCGCTGTTCCTCGCGCGCCTCGCCGACCGCTCGCACTGACGACCTGGTCGATCCGCGGGGCACGGGTCGACCAGGGTGGGCGTCAGGCGAGCGGAGCCTGCCAGGTCAGGAGCGTGCCGCGGCCGTCGGGTGACGCGCCGAGCGTGAACGAGCCGCCGTGCTGCCGGGCCCGTGACGCGAGGTTGCCGGTGCCCGAGCGGCGGTCGCGACGCTCCGGCAGGCCCGTGCCGTCGTCCTGGACCTCGACGAGCACGCGTCCGAGCGGGCCGGTGCCGTTCACCGAGATGCGGACCGTGACCGACGACGCGTGCGCGTGCCGGGCGGCGTTGGCGAGCCCCTCGCGCACGACCGCCACGACGTCGTCCGTCAGCTGCTGGCCCACGCGGTCGTCGAAGCGGTCCTCCTCGAACGGGTCGTCGGACAGACCGCTGCCGTCGAGCGACAGGATCACCGACGGCGCGAAGCCGAGGCCCGTGCGCGCGAGCGACGCCTCGCGGCGCAGCCGCTCGACCAGGCCCGTCGCGGCGTCGGGGTCGCGCAGCGCGTAGACGATCTCGCGGATCTGCCGCACGGACGAGTCGACGTTGTCGAGCGCGTCGTCCACGATGCTCAGCAGCTCGCTCGGGTCGACACCCCGCGCCGCCCGACGCTTGACCGTCTCGAGCTGCATGCCGGTCGCGAAGAGCTGCTGGATCGCGAGGTCGTGCAGGTCGCGCGCGATGCGCTCGCGCTCGTCGAGCAGCGCCGCGACGTCCTGCGCGTGCCGAGCCTCCGCGAGCACGTAGGCGAGGGCCGCCTGCGAGGCGAACGACTCGGCGGTCGCGAGGTCGCCGTCCTCGAACGGCGGCTCGCCGATGCGGCGCAGCAGGATGAGCACGCCCACACCGCGGCCGGACGTCTGCATCGGCGCGTACATCGCGGACCCGAACGCGCGCATCGCGGGCACCTTGACGCTGCGGGACTGCGACAGCGACGGCGTGAGCAGGCCCTTGCCCTCGGTCATCACGGTCCACGCGCGGCCGCCCTCGGGCATGACCGTGCCCATGAGCTTGTCGGCGTCGTGCCCGTCGACGAGCTCGATGAGGAGGCGGCCGCCGAGCCCGGGCAGCGCGAGGGCCGCGGTGTCGGCGTGCGCGACCTCGCGAGCCGTCGCGGCGATGTGCTCGAGCGCCTCCTCCTCGTCGATGCCCTCGAGCAGCATGGTCGTGATGTCCTGGCCGGCGCGCAGCCAGTGCTCCCGGCGCGAGGACTCGGCGTAGAGCTGCGCGTTCGCGACGGCCACGCCGGCCGCGGCGGCGAGCGAGATGACCGTGCTCTCGTCGCCGTCGGTGAAGCCGCCCTCCTTCTCGGACAGGTAGAGCTGGCCGTAGATGCGCTCGCCCGTGCGCACGGACGCGCCGAGGAACGAGCCCATCGGCGGGTGGTCCTTCGGGAACCCGCGGAACGCCGGGTGGTGCGTGAGGTCGTCGAGCCGCAGGGCGCCCTCGATCGGGATCTGGCCGAGCACGCCGAGCGCGTGCGGTGCGGTGCCGAGCATGCGCGCCACGGCGGTCGGCACGCCCGCGTAGACGAAGGTCGTCGACGTGCCGGTGGGGTCGAGGACGTTGATCGCCGCGTACCGGGCGCCCGTGAGCTCGGCGCTGACCTGCACGAACCGGTTGAGGACCGACGGCAGGTCGAGCTGCGCGGCGACGGACAGGATCGCGTCGAGCAGGTCGGCCACGCCGTCGCCGGTGAGGTCCACGACCTCTTCCGAGTGGACCTCGCTCAGCACCCCGCGCGCGAACGGGGTCCCGACCACGGGACGCTCCACGGGCGGACGCTCAGCCATGCGTCGCGCCGCCGACCTGCCCCACGCGGGATCGCGCACCCTCGCCCTCCCCGGCGTCGCCCTGCTCGCTGTCCAGGGCCACACGGTAGCCCGGGACCCGCGTGAGCAGGTCGTCGTGGGAGCCGCGCGCCGCGACGGCGCCGTCCTCGAGCCACAGGACCTCGTCGGCGTCGGCGAGGGCCGAGACGCGGTGGGTCACGAGGAGCACGCCGCGCCGGCCGCTGCGCGCCTCGTCGAGCAGCGTGCCGACCAGGCGGTCCGCGGTCGCCGCGTCGAGGTGCTCGGCGGGCTCGTCGACGAGCACGAGGGGAGCGGGTGCGAGCAGCGTGCGGGCGAGCAGCAGCCGGCGGCGCTCGCCGCCGGACACCGTGCGGGCGTCGGGGCCGACGAGCGTGTCGAGGCCCTCGGGCAGGCTTGCGAGCCACGGGCCGAGGCCGACGCGGTCGAGCGTGGCGCGGGCCTCGTCCGGGGTCACGTCGCCGCGGGCGACGCGCAGGTTCTCGAGGACGGTCGTGCCGAAGACGTGCGCGTCCTCGGTCACCGCGACCACGGCCGCCGCGACGTCTACGCGCGCGAGCCCTCCGACGTCGGTGCCGTCGAGCGACACCGTGCCCGCGGCCGACGGCAGCAGGCCGGCGAGCGTGAGCAGCGTGGTCGTCTTGCCGGTGCCGCTCGGGCCGACGACCGCGACCGACCGGCCGCGGCGCAGCGTGACGTCGAGCCCGCGCACGACGTCACGGCCGTCGGGCCACGCGCACGTCACGCCCGCGGCGCGCAGCACCGGGTCGGCCGCTGCCGCGTCGCGGGTGTCGGTCGCGGGGGTCGCGTCCGCAGTCGACGACACCGTGGCGTCCCCGCGGGGGTCCGCCGTCGCGTGGCCCGTCCCGCGGGACGACGGCCCTGCGGCGGCACCGCCCGCGGTCCGTGCGGTCGCTGCGGACAGCTCCTGCGGACCTGCGGGCGCTCCGGAGTCGTCCAGCAGCGCGAGGATGCGTGCGGCCGCCGCTCGCGACCGCTGGACCTGGATCGCGGCGGCGGGCAGGAGCGACGTGGCCTCGAACGCGGCGAGCGGCGTCAGCACGACCACCGCGAGCTCGACGGGTGCGAGCAGCCCGGCACCGACAGCGGGCACCCCGGTGACGAGCGCCGCGAGCACCGCGAGCCCGACCGCGAGCTGCCCGACGGCGGCAGCCGCGGCTGCGGGCCGGGCGCCGGCGTCCGCCGCGGCCGTGACCCGGGCGTGGGCGGCGGTCAGCGCCGCACGCTCGGCGGTCGCGCGTCCCGCCACGGCGAGCGGCCCGGCGTCGTCGAGCAGGCCGAGCGCGGTCGCGGACAGGTCGGCGCGCGCGTCGGCGGCGTGCCGCTCGGTGGTGCGCGACGCGCGTGCGGCCAGCGCCGGCGCGACGACACCCGCGAGGAGCAGGCACCCGGCGAGCGCGAGCCCGGCGGGCACCCAGAAGGCGCACATCGCGACGACGGTCCCGACGCCCAGGCACACCGCGACGACGGCGGGCAGGAGCCCGCGGACCACGACGTCGCCGACCGTGTCGACGTCCGCGCCCACGCGCGCGAGGAGGTCGCCGCGTCGGACGCCGGCCAGCGCGGCGGTCCGACCGGCGGCGAGCCGCTCGTAGAGCGTCGTGCGGACGTTCGTCATGCCGCGCAGCGCGACGTCGTGCGAGACGAGGCGCTCGAGGTAGCGCAGCACGCCGCGGCCGATGCCGAACGCGCGCACGGCGACGGTCGCGACGGACAGCTGCAGGACGGGCGGCATCTGCGACGCGCGCGCGATCAACCACGCCGACACGGCGGCGAGCGCGACGGCGCAGCCCAGCGCGAGCGTGCCGAGCAGCGTCGCGAGCGCGACGCGGCGCAGGTCGACGTCGAGGAGCCGGACGGCCCGGCGCAGGGTGCCGCGGGGCTCGCGGGCGCTCACGCGACCACCTGCCCGGCCGTCGACCGGACCGGCACGACGACGTCCGCGCACCCCGCGAGCGACGCCCGGTGCGCGACGAGCACGACCGTGCGGCCCTCGGCGCGCAGCGCCCGGACGGTGTCGAGCACGACCTGCTCACCGGACGCGTCGAGGTGCGCGGTCGGCTCGTCGAGCACGACGAGCGGGGCGGGGGAGAGCAGCGCGCGCGTGAGCGCGACGCGCTGGCGCTGCCCGACGCTCAGGCCGACCCCACCGCGGCCGAGCAGGGTGCTCCAGCCCGCCGGGAGCGTCGCGAGGACCTGGTCGAGACCCGTGAGCGCGGCGGCGCGGGCACGCGAGGCGTCGTCACCGCCGACCACGTCGGCGACCGTGCCGGGCTCGAGCACGGGTCGCTGCGGCAGCCACGTGACCTGCGACCAGTAGGTGTCACGGTCGACGTCCGCGAGCTCGAGCGGGCCGTCCGGTCCGTCGAGGACGACGCGTCCCTCGTCGGGCGGCAGCAGGCCGAGCAGCACGTCGACGGCCGTGGACTTGCCCGCACCGCTGGGCCCCGTGAGCGCGACGACCGTCCCGGGCCGCACGACGAGGTCGAGCGCGTCGGGCGCGAGGCCGTCGGCCGTCGTGACGCCGACGCCGTCGAGCCGCAGCGTCGTCGACGCGAGGTCGGGGGCGGTCCGCGCGCTGCGCGCGGGCGCGGGCTCGTCGAGCAGCGCGAACGCCTGGTCGGCTGCCGCGACCCCGTCGACGGCCGCGTGGTACTGCGCGCCGACCTGGCGCAGCGGCAGGAACACCTCGGGCGCCAGGATCAGCACCGCGAGGCCGGTGACGAGGTCGAGGTGCCCCTCGACGAGCCGCAGGCCGATCCCGACGGCGACGAGCGCGACCGACAGCGTGGTCAGCAGCTCGAGCACCATGCCGGACAGGAACGCGATGCGCAGCGTGCCCATGGTGGCGCGGCGGTGCGCGTCGCCGAGCGCCCGGACGCGGGCCGCGGGGCCACGCTCGCGGCCGAGCGCCTGGAGCGTCGGCAGGCCGGCGAGCAGGTCGAGCACCTGCGCGCCGAGCCGCTGCATCGTCGCGAGGCCGCGCTCGGAGCGGCCCTGCGTGAGACGCCCGACGAGCACCATGAAGATCGGCACCAGCGGGATCGTGCCGACGAGGATCGCGGCCGAGATCCAGTCGAGCCCGAGGACGACGAGCAGCGTGCCGGGCGTGACGGTCGCGGCGAGCACGAGCTGCGGCAGGTACCGCACGAAGTACGGCTCGAGCGCGTCGAGGCCGCGCGTCACGAGGGTGACGAGCGCCGGCCCGTGCCCCGCGGCGAGGTGCCGGGGTCCGAGGTCGACCGCGCGCTCCACGACCGCGTCGCGCAGCTCGCCGACCGCCCGGGTCGCCGCGCGGTGCGCGTACCGCTCCTGCAGGCCCGTGACGAGCACCCGCGCGGCGACGACCGCCGCGAGGCCCGCGACGAGCGGCCCGATCGCGTCGAGCGTCGCGCCGTCGTGCACGGCCCGGCCGAGCGCGCGGGCGAGCAGCAGCGCCTGCGCGACGACGAGCGCCGCGGTGAGGACCCCGAGTCCCGCGGTCAGCGCGACGTAACCGCGTGCGCTGCGCGCGTACCGCAGGAGCCGGGGGTCGAGCGGGCGCACGTCAGCGCGGCTCCGCGCCGTCGGCCGGCACGTCGTCCTCGCGCCCCGCGCCCACCGACGCGGGGACCGACGCGCGGGTCTTCGCGAACGTCAGGCCCGTGTGCGCGGGGATCTGGTGGCCGCTGATGCGCTTCCGGAACACCCAGTACGTCCAGCCCTGGTACAGCAGCACGAGCGGCGTGAGGAACACGGCGACCCACGTCATGACGGTGAGCGTGTAGTCGGTGGACGACGCGTTGTCGACGGTCAGCGAGTTCGCCGGGTCGAGCGCGGGCATCACGTCGGGGTACATCGACCCGAAGATCAGCACGACGACGGCGACGATCGCGACGGCCGACGCGACGAACGCCTGCCCCTCACGCCGCGCTCGCGTGGCGACGACGAGCGCGACGAGCGCGAGCGCCGCGACGACGACCGCGACCCACGTCCACGCGACCGAGTACGCCACCTGCGCCCAGACCGCCCAGACGGCCCCGACGGCGAGCGTCGCGACGGACGCCTTCGCCGCGAACGCGCCGGCGCGGACGCGGACGTCGCCGTCGGACTTGAGCGCGAGGAACACGGCACCGTGCGTGAGGAAGACGAGCGCGGTGAGCGCGCCGCCGAGCAGCGCGAACGGGTTGAGCAGCGCGAAGAACCCGCCGACGTACTGGTGGTCGGCGTCGAGCTCGACGCCCCGGACCAGGTTGGCGAACGCGACGCCCCACAGCACGGCC
The DNA here is from genome assembly GCF_019024305.1 of Cellulomonas algicola. Classification (NCBI taxonomy): domain Bacteria; kingdom Bacillati; phylum Actinomycetota; class Actinomycetes; order Micrococcales; family Cellulomonadaceae; genus Cellulomonas; species Cellulomonas algicola. The sequence goes on from NZ_JAHKSJ010000017.1 coordinate 251,268, forward strand.
GGCACCCACGACCCGACCATCAGCGCACGGTCGGCCCACGCGCGCCAGCGGTCGTCGTCGATCTTGCCGCGCCACTCGAACGCGACGACGCGGACGATCAGCGCGAGCAGGATGAGCAGCAGCGGCAGGTAGAACCCCGAGAACAGCGTCGCGTACCACTCGGGGAACGCCGCGAAGGTCGCGCCGCCGGCGGTGAGCAGCCACACCTCGTTGCCGTCCCAGACGGGACCGATCGTGTTGATCATGACGCGGCGGTCCCGGTCCTTCGCCGCGCGGTCACCGCGGTTCAGGATGCCGAGCAGCATCCCGACGCCGAAGTCGAACCCCTCGAGCAGCAGGTAGCCGGTCCAGAGCACGGCGATGAGCAGGAACCAGACGGTCGACAGCTCCATGGTCGTGGGCTCCCGTTCTCAGTACGCGAAGGACAGCGGACGGTCGGTCGACTCGTCGTCCGGGTCCGGTCGGTTGGCGGGGTTGTCGGGGCTCGGGTCCTTCTCGCTCGCGGCGACGCCCTCGATCGCGTACCGGTGCATGAGGCGGAACCAGACGACCGCCAGCACGCCGTAGAGCGCGGTGAACGCGAGGAGCGACGTGAGGATCGTGCCCGGGCCGGTGACGGTCGAGACGCCGCGCGCGGTGAGCAGCCAGACGCCGTCGACGCCCGACGGGTTGGGGTTGGGCGCGACGACCCACGGCTGGCGGCCCATCTCGGTGAAGATCCAGCCGAACGCCGACGCGAGGAACGGCGTCGCGAGCGCGGCGACGGCGAGCCGGGAGACCCACACGCTCCCGCTCACGCGGCCCTTGCGGGTGACCCACAGCGCGACGAGCGCGAGCGCGGCGGACCCGACGCCGAAGCCGATCATCAGGCGGAACGACCAGTAGGTCACCGCGAGGTTGGGCTGGTACGAGATCGGCTGCCCGTCCTCGTCCGTGAAGCCGAACTTCTCCTCGTACTGCGCCTGGAGGTCCTCGACACCCGGCAAGGGCTCGGTGAAGGAGCCCGACGCGAGGAACGACGTCATGCCCGGGATCTCGATGAGGTGCTGCACGCCCTCGCACGAGTCGGACAGGTCGCCGATCGCGAGGATGGAGAACGGCGCGCCGCCGTCGGTCGTCTCGCACAGGGCCTCGGCGGCCGACATCTTCATCGGCTGCTGGTCGAACATGAGCTTGGCCTGCGCGTCCCCGCTGACGGCGACGACGAGCCCTGCGACGAGCATCGTGACCACGCCGAGCATCACGGCCGGGCGGTAGACGTCGCGTGCCTCGTCCGCACGGTTCGCGCGGACCAGCTTGACCATCCACCAGGCGGCGATCCCCGCGACGAACGTGCCGGCCGTGAGGAACGCGGCGCTGATCGTGTGGGGGAACGCGGCGAGCAGCGTGTTGTTGGTGAGGATCGCGACGATGTCGGTCATCTCCGCGCGGCCCGTCTCCGGGTTGTACGTCGACCCGACGGGGTGCTGCATCCACGAGTTCGCCGCGAGGATGAAGTACGCGGACAGGTTGGTCGCGATCGCGACGGCCCAGATGCACGCAAGGTGGATCTTCTTCGGCAGCTTGTCCCAGCCGAAGATCCACAGCCCGAGGAAGGTCGACTCGACGAAGAACGCGGCGAGCGCCTCCATCGCGAGCGGTGCGCCGAACACGTCGCCGACGAAGCGCGAGTACTCGGACCACGCCATCCCGAACTGGAACTCCTGCACGATGCCCGTGGCGACACCGATCGCGAAGTTGATCAGCAGGAGCTTGCCGAAGAACTTGGTGAGCCGCAGCCACCGCTCGTTCCCGGTCCGGACCCACGCCGTCTGCATGATCGCGACCAGCGGCGCGAGGCCGATCGTCAGCGGCACGAAGATGAAGTGGTAGACGGTCGTGATGCCGAACTGCCAGCGGGCGAGATCGAGGGCGTCCACGTGGGTTCTCCGTGCTCTGCGGACCGGACAGGCGGGCAGGTCGCACGGAGGACGCCTCGGCGGGTGCCCGGCCTGTGGACCTGGGGGAACGCTAAGAAGCACCCCCAGTCTGCTCCTGGGACGAAGGTCCCGTGTAGTGACGGGGCGTCGTGAAACACGGCCTGGAGGTGTCCGGTGTCACTCCACCGCCGCCGCGCCGACGGTCGTGCCGCGCTCGCGGGAGGCCCCTGTGCGATACTGACCACGGTTCCGGCCGCGCCCACACCGTGGACGGACCCTTGAGCTCGCAGCACCAGCGCGCATCGCGCGCCAGTCCGCCGCTCGGCCGTGCCGCTCCATCCGGGAGCGCGCCGCCGGTGCAGGCGACGGCGCCGGCCCAGGTGCAGCAGCCACGACCGACGACTTCCGTCGCCGCGCCGAGGGCGTGCGTGACGACCGACCGACCGAGGACCGCGCGTGTGGGGCGGGGCTCTGCGGTACCCAGGAGCACCACGCGTGACCCCCGAGAACACTCCCGAGAACGCAGACGGCACGACGACGTCCGGGGGTGAGTCCGCGCCGAAGACGCGGCGCCGCCGGGCGACGCGCACGACCGCTGCCGCCCCCGTCGTCGAGCAGACGACCGACGCCCCCGCCGGTGACGGTGCGGCCGTCGCCGCCGAGCCCCCGGCCGAGCCGGCCGGGACCGCCGCTCCCGAGGTCGCCGAGGTCGCACCCGCGGCCGACGCGCCCGCCGAGGCGCCCGCGACCAAGCCGCGTCGCTCCCGTCGCGTGACGCGCACGGTCACGCCGGCCGCCGAGCCCGCGGAGGACGGGGCCACCGCCGCGGATGCCGGCACGGCCGTCGGTGCCGAGCCGGCCGCCGCCGCGGAGCCCGCTGCCGAGACCCCCGCCGCGTCCGACGCGGAGCAGGCCGTGGCCGAGCCCGCCGCCGAGCCGAAGAAGCCGGCCCGCCGCCGCCGCTCCGCCGCGCGCCCGACCGCCGCCCCCGAGCCGGCCGCCGAGGTCGCGCCGCCCGTCGCGGACGAGGCGACCGACGCCGAGGACGAGGTCGACGAGACCGCCGAGGGCGCCGACGCCGCGACCGCCGAGGGTGGCGAGACCGCGCAGGACACCGCTGCCGCACCGGCGCTCGACGTGCTCGCGGCGCTCGCCGACGTCCGTCCGGCCGAGCCGCAGGCCCCCACGAGCCCTCGGCTCGCGACGACCGCGCTGCTGTTCCAGGCGCCCGACCCGGCCGCCGCACGTCCGCGCCGCCGCCGCGCGCAGGCCAGCGCCGGCTCCCCGGAGGAGATCTCCGAGGCCGCGCGCCGCGCCGAGCGTGAGGCTGCGGAGGCGGCCGAGGTCGCAGCCGCCGTCGACGCGTCGCCGGAGAGCATCGACGCCGAGACCGTGACGACCGACGCCGTGACGGTCGAGGCCGCGGAGAGCGAGCGGGCCGAGCGCCCGTCCCGCCGCCGGGGTCGCCGCGGCCGTGGTGCCGCGCCGACACCCGTCGAGGTGGCCGAGGCCCTCGAGGAGGAGGGCGACACCGTCGTGCCGTCCGACGCGGGCGACGTCGAGGACCACGCGGACGACCAGGCCGTCGACGACCAGACCGACGAGGCCACCGACGAGCAGGGCGACGACCAGGGCGAGGGGGCCGGCCAGCGCCGTCGCCGCCGTCGCGGCGGTCGCGGGCGCCGCAACCGCGGCGACGCGGGCGAGCAGGACCAGGACGCCCCGGCCGACGCCGACGCCGACGCCGAGGACGAGGACGCCGAGTCGCAGGACGCCGACGCGGACGACACGGACGCCGAGGGTGACCAGGGCGGGTCGAGCCGTCGGCGTCGCCGCCGTCGGCGGGGCGGCCGCGGCGACGCGGGCGAGCCCGAGCGTCCGTCGCGCCGCTCCGCGAGCGACGAGGTCACCGCGCTGCGCGGGTCGACGCGCCTGGAGGCGAAGCGTCAGCGTCGTCGTGAGGGCCGCGACGCGGGCCGGCGCCGGCAGATCATCACCGAGGCCGAGTTCCTGGCCCGTCGTGAGTCGGTCGAGCGGACCATGGTCGTGCGCGAGCGTGCGAACCGCACGCAGATCGCGGTGCTCGAGGACGGCGTGCTCGTCGAGCACTACGTGTCGAACCAGGCGCAGACGTCGATGGTCGGCAACGTGTACCTCGGCCGCGTGCAGAACGTGCTGCCGAGCATGGAGGCCGCGTTCGTCGACGTCGGCAAGGGCCGCAACGCCGTGCTGTACGCGGGTGAGGTCAACTGGGACGCCGCGGGTCTCGAGGGGCAGCCGCGCCGTATCGAGCAGGCGTTGAAGTCCGGCGACTCGGTGCTCGTCCAGGTCACCAAGGACCCGATCGGCCACAAGGGTGCACGTCTGACGTCGCAGGTCACGCTCGCGGGCCGCTACCTCGTGTTCGTCCCCGGCGGCGGCATGACCGGGATCAGCCGCAAGCTGCCCGACACCGAGCGCAACCGCCTCAAGAAGATCCTGCGCGAGGTCGTCCCGGACTCGGCGGGCGTCATCGTGCGCACCGCGGCCGAGGGTGCCTCGGAGGAGGAGCTGCGCGCCGACGTCGCCCGCCTGCAGGGGCAGTGGGAGGCCATCGAGAAGAAGGCGAAGACCGCGTCGGCCCCCGCACTGCTCCAGGGCGAGCCCGACATGGCGATCCGCGTGGTCCGCGACATCTTCAACGACGACTTCTCGTCGCTGGTCGTCCAGGGCGACGACGCGTGGTCGACGATCTCGTCGTACATCGACGAGCTCGCGCCTGACCTGGCGCAGAAGGTCTCCAAGTGGACCGGCACGCAGGACGTCTTCACCGTGCACCGGGTCGACGAGCAGCTCGCGAAGGGCATGGACCGCAAGGTCTGGCTGCCGTCGGGCGGCTCGCTCGTCATCGACCGCACCGAGGCGATGACGGTCGTCGACGTCAACACCGGCAAGTTCACGGGCTCGGGCGGCACGCTCGAGGAGACCGTGACGCGCAACAACCTGGAAGCGGCGGAGGAGATCGTCCGCCAGCTCCGGCTGCGGGACATCGGCGGCATCATCGTCATCGACTTCATCGACATGGTCCTCGAGTCCAACCGTGACCTCGTGCTGCGCCGGCTCGTCGAGTGCCTGGGTCGCGACCGCACGAAGCACCAGGTCGCCGAGGTGACGTCGCTGGGCCTCGTCCAGATGACCCGCAAGCGGGTCGGCCAGGGCCTCGTCGAGGCCTTCTCCGAGACGTGCGAGCACTGCCACGGCCGCGGCTTCATCGTCCACGAGGAGCCGGTCGAGAAGAACGGCCGCCCGGACGCCGGCGCCCAGCAGGCCGCCGCGCCCGTCGAGGCCGGCGAGTCGAAGCGGTCGCGCCGCAAGCGCGGTGCCAAGGAGCCCGCCCCCGTGACGCCGCACCCCGGCGTGCCGGTGCTGCCCGAGGCGCGCGAGGCCGTGAAGGCGACGCTCGCGACGATCGCGGCTGCCGCTGCGCACGCGCACGAGCACCACCACGAGGCCGACGGTCACGCCGAGGGGCACCACGCGGACGCGCCGGTCGTCGACGACGCGGTGGCCGGTGACGGCGTCGCGGTGGTCGTCGACGAGACGGTCGAGGTGCGCGAGAGCGTCGTGGTCGTCGAGGACGCCGTCGAGGAGCTCGCCGCGGCGGAGGCCGCGCCGGGCACCACGGGCGGCCCGGCCGACCAGCCGGTGCTCGACGTCCTCGCGGCGCTGGCCGCGAGCGGGGTCGCCCCGGCGGGTGCGCCGAGCACCGCCGAGGTCGACGAGACCGCGGCCCCGGAGGCCGAGGCCGCCGACGAGCCGCTCGAGCTCACCCCCGTGTCGCCCGACCTCTTCGAGGACGCCGGCGACGACGAGGAGCCCGCGGAGACGACGCAGGACTGATCGCCGGCGCCGGACCACCGGCACCGCTCACGACGACGCCCGCACCGACCTCCGGTGCGGGCGTCGTCGTCGCTGCGGCTGCGCCGTCAGCGCCGGGTGCGGCCGTCGCGTGCGTCGTCGTCCTCCCGGCCACGGCTCGCGCGCTCGCGCAGCTCGCGGCCCCGGCGGACGTCCTCGGCGGCCTTCGCGGCCTTCTTGTCGCTCGCCTTGGTGTCGCGCGCGGGGAGCTGGATCGTCTCCTCGGCCTCGATGCCGCCCTGCAGCTCGCGGCCCCGTTCGAGCTCGGCGTCGAGCTCGGCGCCGAACAGCAGCGCGAGGTTGCTGATCCACAGCCACAGCAGGAACACGACGACGCCCGCGAGCGAGCCGTACGTCGCGTCGTAGGACGCGAAGGTCGTGACGTAGAAGCCGAACCCGACGGACGCGACGACCCACACGATCAGCGCGACGGTCGCGCCGACGCTGATCCAGCGGAACTTCGGCTGTCGCACGTTGGGCGTGCCGTGGTAGAGCAGCGCGATCGCGATGACGACGAGCGCGACCACGACGGGCCACTTGAGCACGTTCCAGACGGTCACGGCGGTGTCGCTGAGCCCGACCGCGTCGCCGATGCTCCGCGCGACCGGTCCGGACAGGACCGTCGCGGCGACGATCAGCACGGCGATCACGACGAGCACGAGCGTGATGAGGAGGATCACCGGGCGCAGCTTCCAGATCGGCCGGCCCTCCTCGACCTCGTACACGCGGTTCATGCCGCGCCCGAACGCCGCGACGTAGCCCGAGGCGGACCACAGCGCGAGCAGCACGCCGAGGATCAGCGCCAGCCCTGCCTTGGTGTTGGACGTCGCGGCCTCGACGATCGGCTGCACCGTCTCGGCGGCCTGGTCGGGCGCGCCGAGGTCGCCCACGAGGTCCATGACACGGTTGAGCGTCTGCTCGGGGTCGCCGACGAGGCCGAGCACCGACACGACGGCCAGCAGCGCGGGCGCGATCGCCAGCACCGCGTAGTAGGTGAGCGCCGCGGCCTGGTCCGTGCACTCGTCGGCCAGGAACTCGCGGAACGTCTTGCGCGCGACGTACTTCCACGACGGCTTGTGGATGTCGCCGACGGAGTCGGGCTTGCGCGGGTCTTCGGGTTCAGGTGCGGCCTCGGTGGTGCTGCGGCTGCGGGACGGGTCCTGGGACACGACGCCTCCTGGGGGACGCGGCGGCTGCGGGACGCCTCTCGCCCGACTGGTCCGACCTGGCGAGGCTAGGTCGGCGCACCTGCCGCCGCATCCGGACGCGGACGCCCTGCACGTCGATCGCGCGCACCGGTCACCGCGGTGCTCAGGAGGCGGTGACCGCGAGGTCGTCGCGCCGCTCCGGGCGCACCCCGGCGACCCGGTCCTCGATGCGCACCAACCACCGGTCGCGACGCGCGGGGGAGACGTCGGCCACGCGCGGATGGCTGAGCCAGCGCGCGGGGACGCCCATCTTCTGCCAGACGCCGCGCACCGACGCCTTCTGGACGGTGTTGCCGAACAGCCAGCGGTAGGCGGGGCCTGGCGTGGTCATGGTCGTGGCGACGGTGACGCGGCGCAGTCGTCCGAACCGCGCGCGCGGGAGCCCGAGGATGCCGTCGTCGTACGCCCAGCCGGGCACGAGCACCTTGTCGTAGAACCCCTTCATCACGGCCGGCGCGGTCTCCCACCACACGGGGTGCACGAGCACGAGGTGGTCGGTCGCGTCGATGCGGGCCTGCAGGTCGAGCACCAGCGGGTCGACGGTGCGGTGCTCGCGCCACGCGGCGAGGTCGGTGCGGCGCATGACCGGGTCGAAGCCGAGGGCGTCGAGGTCGAGGACCTCGGCCTCGTGGCCCGCCCGCCGTGCACCCCGCTCGGCGGCGTGGGCGAGCGCGTGGCAGAAGCTCCCCTCGTAGGGGTGGTTGACGACGACCGTCGTGCGCATGAAGACCTCCTGAACGTTGTTCACTGAACGATGTTCAGGTTGCGTTGAACGACGTTCAGTTGTCAAGGTGGTGCAGCGCGGGGCGGTCCCGCGGCAGGGCGGACGGCAGCGGAGGTGCGTTGGTCCAGCGACTCGACCGCGACCGGATCGTCCGGCGCGCGCTCGACCTCCTCGACGAGGTCGGTCTCGACGGCCTCACCCTGCGCCGCCTCGCGGGGGACCTCGGTGTCCAGGTGGCGGCTCTCTACTGGCACGTGCCCAGCAAGGCGGCGCTGCTCGACGAGATGGCCACGACCATGCTGCGCGACCTCATCGACGCCGCCGGGCCGGAGATGCGCGACCTCGTCGGCGAGCCGTGGCAGGACTGCGTGCGCGTCTCCGCCGACCGCTTCCGGGCCGCGCTCCTCGGTCGTCGCGACGGAGCCCGTGTCTTCAGCGGCACGTACGTCACCGACGAGCGCCTGCGCGGGTGGGTCGAGCTGCCGATGTCGATCCTCGTCGACGCCGGGTTCGGCGAGCAGGACGCGACCCGCGCGTGGTCGACGCTGCTGGCGTTCGTCGTCGGGTTCGTGGTCGAGGAGCAGGGCCGGCCCGACGGCGACGACGCCGCCGACGCCCGCTTCGCGTTCGGGGTGGACCTCGTCGTGCGCGGGTTGGAGTCGCGGCTCGCAGCCCCGGCGGTGTGACCAGCGTCGCCCCCCGCCGCGGTTTGACCCTGGCTCACACGGTCCGTACCCTAGAACGTCGGCGCGTCGTGTGCGCGCTGGTCATGTGTGCCGCCGCAACGGCGTCGACGCGACTCCCCTCGGACCGGGCTCCCGGACGCTGCGGGACGTGCGCGGGCGCAGGCAGGCACCGGCAGACTTTTGACCGAGCAGTTCGACGAGCAGAGATGAGCAGCAACGTGGTGTACGCGATCGTGAAGGCTGGCGGCCGCCAGGAGAAGGTCGCCGTGGGCGACGTCGTCGTCGTCGACCGCCTCGCCGCGCAGGCCGGCTCCACCGTCGAGCTGACGGCTCTGCTCCTCGTGGACGGCGAGAAGATCACCACCGACGCCGCGGCGCTGGCCAAGGTGAAGGTGACGGCGGAGGTCGTGCGGGACGAGAAGGGTCCCAAGATCGACATCCTCAAGTACAAGAACAAGACCGGTTACCGCAAGCGCCAGGGTCACCGCCAGCAGCTGACCCGCATCAAGGTCACCGGCATCAAGTGAGCTTCCCCGCGGCGCACTGACGCCGCGGCCCCCGACTTACGCAGCAGCTAGAGAGCAGGTTCGTCATGGCACACAAGAAGGGCGCGAGCTCCTCGCGCAACGGTCGCGACTCCAACGCGCAGCGCCTCGGCGTCAAGCGCTTCGGCGGTCAGGTCGTCAAGGCCGGCGAGATCATCGTCCGCCAGCGCGGCACGCACTTCCACCCCGGCAACAACGTGGGCCGTGGCGGCGACGACACGCTCTTCGCGCTGGCCGCGGGTGCCGTCACGTTCGGCACGCGTCGTGGCCGCAAGGTCATCGACATCGTGGCCGTCGAGGCCTGACGACCGCTCAGCAGTCGACGAAGGGGCGCACCGGTGCGGTGCGCCCCTTCGTCGTGTGACGATCACGAGAGCGCTCCGGTGAGGGCCGGGGCCGGACAGGAGGACAGCCGTGGCGACGTTCGTCGACCGGGTCGTGCTGCACGCGACCGGCGGTGACGGTGGGCACGGGTGTGCGTCCATCCACCGTGAGAAGTTCAAGCCGCTCGCCGGCCCCGACGGGGGCAACGGCGGCAACGGCGGCTCGGTGATCCTGGAGGTCGACCCCCAGGTCACGACGCTGCTCGAGTTCCACCACCTGCCGCACCGGCACGCGCCGTCCGGCACGCAGGGCATGGGCGACCACCGGTCCGGCTCGACCGGGCAGGACCTCGTGCTCGGCGTGCCCGACGGCACCGTCGTCAAGGGCACCGACGGCGAGGTCCTCGCGGACCTCGTCGGCCTCGGTGCGCGCTTCGTCGTCGCGGCCGGCGGCCGTGGCGGGCTGGGCAACGCCGCCCTCGCGTCGCAGCGGCGCAAGGCGCCGGGCTTCGCGCTGCTCGGCGAGCCGGGTGACGCGCTCGACGTCGTCCTCGAGCTCAAGACCATCGCCGACGTCGCGCTCGTCGGGTACCCGTCGGCGGGCAAGTCGAGCCTGGTCGCGGCGATCTCCGCCGCGCGGCCCAAGATCGCCGACTACCCGTTCACCACGCTCGTGCCGAACCTCGGCGTCGTGCAGGCCGGGTCGTCCCGCTACACCGTCGCCGACGTCCCGGGGCTCATCCCGGGCGCGTCGCAGGGGCGTGGGCTCGGGCTGGAGTTCCTCCGCCATATCGAACGCTGCGCGGTGATCGTGCACGTGCTCGACTGCGCGACGCTCGAGCCCGACCGTGACCCGATCTCCGACCTCGACGTCATCGAGTCCGAGCTCGCGGCCTACGCCGGTGACCTCGGGATCGAGGGTGGACGCGTCCCGCTGGCCGAGCGCCCGCGCATCGTCGTGCTCAACAAGATCGACGTGCCCGAGGCGCGCGACCTCGCCGACATGGTCAAGCCCGAGCTCGAGGCGCGCGGCCTGCCCGTGTTCGAGATCTCGACGGCCAGCCACGAGGGCCTGCGCCCGCTCACGTTCGCGCTCGCCGAGCGCGTCGAGCGGGCCCGTCGCGAGGCTCCGGTGCCCGAGGCCACGCGCGTGGTGCTCCGGCCCAAGGCCGTCGACGACTCCGGGTTCACCGTCACGCGACGCGAGGGCGGCGGCGCCGTCTGGTTCGCCGTGCGCGGCGAGAAGCCCGAGCGCTGGGTCCGGCAGACCGACTTCTCCAACGACGAGGCCGTCGGCTACCTCGCCGACCGGCTCGCGCGGCTCGGCGTCGAGGACGCGCTGTACTCGGCCGGCGCGGTCGCGGGGGACGAGGTGCGGATCGGTCCGGACACCAACGCGGTCGTGTTCGACTGGGAGCCCACGCTCATGACGGGCGCCGAGCTGCTCGGTGGCCCGCGCGGATCCGACGTCCGCCTCGAGGACCGGTCGCGCCCGACCCGTGGCGAGAAGCGGCAGGAGTACCGCGAGCGCATGGACGCCAAGACCGCGGCCCGGGACGAGCTGTGGTCCGAGCGCGAGCACGGCGTCTGGACGGACCCGGACGCGGACTGACGCCGAGCGCGAGCACGGCGTCCGGACCGACCCGGACGCGGACTGACGCCGAGCGCGAGCACGGCGTCCGGACGGACCCGGACGCGGGACGACGCGTGACCCGCGGGGCGGGTTCGCGCCCACCACGGTGCGGGCGGCGTCCGGCGCGCGGATGCGTCCGCGGCGATGCGGGGTCGCCGGGGCAGAATGCCGACGTGAGCGCCGCACCCCTGCACGACCGCCAGCAGCTGCCCGCCGCCGCGCGGGTGGTCGTCAAGGTGGGGTCGTCGTCGCTCACGAGCCCGGACGGGCGCCTCGACCCCGAGCGGCTGCGTGCGCTCGTCGACGTGCTGGCCGAGCGGCGGAACGCCGGCGGGCAGGTCGTGCTCGTGTCGTCGGGGGCCATCGCGGCGGCCATCGGTCCGCTCGGGCTGTCGGCGCGGCCCCGGGACCTCGCGACGCAGCAGGCCGCCGCGTCGGTCGGGCAGGGTCTGCTCGTCGCGCACTACACGAAGGCGTTCGCGGACCACGGGCTCCGTGTCGGGCAGGTGCTGCTGACCGCGGAGGACACGGTGCGGCGCGGGCACTACCGCAACGCGCACCGGTCGCTGACCCGGCTCCTCGACCTCGGCGTGGTGCCGATCATCAACGAGAACGACGCGGTCGCGACGGACGAGATCCGGTTCGGCGACAACGACCGGCTCGCGGCGCTCGTGTCGCACCTGGTGCACGCGGACGCGCTCGTGCTGCTCACGGACGTCGACGCGCTGTACACGGGACCGCCGTCGCGGCCGGGGTCGCGTCGGCTCACGCACGTCGCCGGACCGCGGGACCTGGACGGCGTCGACGTGTCGTCACGCGGCAGTGCCGTGGGCACGGGCGGCATGGTGACGAAGCTCGAGTCGGTCGCGATCGCGACGCAGTCGGGCATCCCGGTGGTGCTGACGTCGGCGGGCCAGGCGCGTGCCGCGCTCACGGGCGACGACGTCGGGACGTGGTTCGCCGCGACGGGCCGGCGGTCGTCGATCCGGTTGCTGTGGCTCGCGCACGCGGCGCGGACGCGCGGGCGGCTCGTGCTCGACGAGGGCGCCGTGCGGGCGGTCGTCGAACGGCGGACGTCGCTCCTGCCCGCGGGCGTCACGGGTGTCGAGGGGACGTTCGACGCGGGCGACCCCGTCGAGATCGTCGGGCCCGACGGGACCGTCGTCGCGCGCGGGCTCGTCGCGTACGCGTCGGACGAGGTGCCCGACCTGCTGGGCCGCACGACGTCGGACCTGCGGGACGACCTCGGTCCGGGCTACGACCGCGAGCTCGTGCACCGCGACGACCTGGTCCTGGTCAGGCGTCGGCGGGTGGCGGCCGAGCGCTGAGCGCGCCGCGCACCACCGCGCACCGCCCGCGCGACGCCCTTTCGTGACGACGCGCGGGGCGGGAGCGCCGTCGTGGCCGCTCCCGCCCCTCGTGCGGTCGGTCGCCCGGTCAGTCGAGCCAGGCGGTCGTCAGCTGGTCGAGACGCGAGTCCGCGCCGAGCTCGACGCCGTGCACGTCGGGCGACAGGCCGAGGTACGTCGTCAGCTCGTGCACGGGCAGGACCCAGTGCTGCGAGACGAGGCGCTCCTGGGCCTCCGCGAGGACCGCGTCACGCGCCGCCAGGTCGCTGGTCGCCAGCTGCTCCTGCAGCAGGCTCTCGAGCTCGGGGTCGTCGATCCGGTAGTAGTTCGTCGCCGCGGTCGAGTACTGCGTGCGCAGCACGTCGCCGTCGGCGCGGGACAGGTTGCCCCACACGAGGTCGAACTCGCCGGACTTGAGCTTCGCCTGGAAGTCCGGGACGGCGCCCGACCACAGGGTGACGTCGATGCCGACCGCCTTGAGCTCGGCCTGGAGCAGCTCGACGGACGTCTGGTTCGGCGAGAAGTTCGTGATCCAGACGAGCGTCGGCGCGAGGCGCACGCCGTCCTTCGCGTAGATGCCGTCGGCACCCTTCTCCCAGCCCGCGTCCTCGAGCACCTCGGCGGCCTTCGCGGGGTCGGAGTCGAGGTGCTCGCTCACGTCGGCGACACCCGGCGTGGTGCTCGCGAGCACGCTGGTGGCGACGGCGAACCCGTCCGTGAGCGCGGTGTCGCGCACCTCGGTCGGGTCGATCGCGAGGCCGATCGCCTCCCGGACGGCCGGGTCGCTGCCCAGCGTGGACGCGCCGTTGAACGTGAGGCCGAACGTGATGCCGGGGTTGGCGCGGTGGACGAGCGGGAAGCCCGACTGCTCGAGAGTCGCGATGTCGGTCGGCTGGACGCCGCCGATGACCTGGACCTGGCCCGACGTGAGCGAACCCGTGCGGACGCTCGCCTCGGGTGCGACCTGGAACGTCACGGAGTCCACGTGCGGGGCACCGGCGTCGGTGCGGGCCTCAGGTGCCCACGCGTAGTCGTCGCGGGCCTCGAGGACCGTCTCGGTGTCCTTCGTGTAGTGGTCGAGCACGAACGGTCCGGTGCCGACGACGGCCGCGCCGTCCGCGCGGTCGTCGAACGGCACGGCGATCGTCGACGCGGCCACGACACCGAGCGCGACCGTGCTCACGGCCTGCGGGAACGCGGCGTTCGGGGTGCCGAACGCGACCGTCACGGTGTGCTCGTCGACGACCGTCGTGCCCGTGTAGCCGACGAACGACGGCGCCGCGCTGCTCTTGGCACCCGCGGCGACGATGTCGTCGAACGTCGCCTTGACCGACTCCGCGGTGAGGGGCGTGCCGTCGGAGAACGTCACGTCGTCGCGGAGCGTGAAGGTGTGCTCGGTGGCGTCGTCGTTCGACGACCACCCGGTCGCGAGCCACGGCTCGAGCGAGCCGTCCGCCGGGTCCTGCCACAGCAGCGAGTCGACGAGCTGGCGCGTCACGTAGAGCGTGTCGTTGCCCGAGCCGGTGCCGGACGGGTTGAGCGAGATCGGGTCGTTGCCGATCGCGAAGACGAGGTCACCGCCGTCGACGGGACCGCTCGACGCGGACGTGGACGGCTCGGCGCCCTCGGGGGAGCCGGAGCTGCACGCGGCCAGGGCGAGGCCGAGCGCGAGGGTGGACGCCGCGACGCGCAGGGCGCGCGTGCGAGCAGGGGACGGGGACTGCGACATGGGGTCTCTCCAGGGTGCTGCGGGGCGGGGGCGCGGTCAACGCCGGGGGCGGCGACGGCCGGGACAACAGGCGGTCATCGCTCACCTCCTCGGTGCTCGGCCCGCACGGAGACGCCGGGGATCGCCTCCAGCAGCTCGGTCGTGTACGGGTGGGAGGGACGCGCGAACACCGACTCGACGTCGCCGTGCTCGACGACCCGCCCGTGCCGCAGCACGACGACGTCGTGCGCGACCTGCCGGACGACGGCGAGGTCGTGCGAGATGAACAGGTACGAGACGGCCAGGTCGCGCTGCAGGTCGGCGAGCAGGTCGAGGATCTGGGCCTGCACGGACACGTCGAGCGCGGACACCGGCTCGTCGAGCACGACGATGTCGGGCCGCACGGACAGCGCCCGAGCGATCGCGACGCGCTGCCGCTGACCGCCCGAGAGCTCGGCCGGGTGGCGGTGCAGCGCCGACGCAGGGAGCGCGACGAGGTCGAGCAGCTCGGCCGCACGGGCGGCGCGCTCGCGCCGGTCGCCGACGCGGAACGCGCGCAGCGGCTCGGTGACGATCCGCTCGACGGTCCAGCGCGGGTCGAGCGACGCGTACGGGTTCTGCTGCACGACCTGGAGCCGGCGCCGCAGCGCGCGGAGCTGGGCGCCGCGGGCGCGCGTCACGTCGGTGCCGTCGACGTGGACCGTCCCGGCGGTCGGCTCGGTGAGGCGCAGCGCGAGGCGCGCTGTCGTCGACTTGCCCGACCCGGACTCGCCGACCAGCGCGAGCGTCCGGCCGCGCGGGACCGCGAAGGACACGTCGTCGACGGCGCGCAGGACGCCCGTCCCGTCCCGACCGGAGCGCGGCAGCGGGAAGTGCTTGACGAGCCCGCGCACCTCGAGCGCGGGCGGTGCGGGCGTGCTCGCCGGGCCGCCGGCCGTCGAGGGGACGCGCTCCGCAGGGACGCGCGCCGCGGGGACGGTCACCGGACGGACGGCTGTCGCGCGCCGCGCGCCTCGCAGCGACGGGGCGGCCGCGAGCAGCGCGCGCGTGTACGCCTCGCGCGGCGACCCGAGGACCTCGTCGGGCGTCCCCGCCTCGACGACGCGACCGCGGGACATCACGACGATCCGGTCGGCCCGATCGGCGGCGACACCGAGGTCGTGCGTGATGAGCAGGACGCCCGTGCCGGTCGCGGCGGTGAGCTCGTCGAGGTGGTCGAGGATCCGGCGCTGGACCGTCACGTCGAGCGCGCTGGTCGGCTCGTCGGCGACGAGCAGGCGCGGCTTCGCGACGAGCGCGATCGCGATGAGCACGCGCTGGCGCATGCCGCCCGAGAGCTCGTGCGGGTACTGCCGTGCGCGCAGCTCGGGCTCGGGCAGGCCGGTGCGGCGCAGCGCCTCGACGGCCTGGCGGGCGGCTCCGCGGCGGTCGGCCAGCCCGTGCACGACGAGCGCCTCGGCGACCTGGTCGCCGATCCGTGTGACGGGGTTGAGCGACACGGTCGGGTCCTGCGGGACGAGGCCGACGAGCGCGCCGCGGACGGTGCGCAGGACGCGCGGCGACGCGGTCGCGAGGTCGTGGCCGAGCAGGTCGATCGTGCCCGACGCGATGCGTGCGGCGGGCGCGAGCAGGCGGACGACGGCCGCGGCGGTCGTCGACTTGCCCGAGCCCGACTCGCCGACGACCGCGACGGTCTCGCCCGCGTCCACGTGCAGCGAGACGTCGCGCACGGCGTGCACGTCGCCGCGGCGCGTGCGGTAGGAGACCGCGAGGTCGCCCACGGTGAGCAGGCGCTCGGCGGTGGGGGCGCCCGCGGCCGGCGCGGCGGAGGTCGTGGCGGTCATCGGGCCCTCCCGGGGTCGCCGTCGAGCGCGCGGGAGATCCGTCCCGCGGCGAGCACGGTCGCGACGACGACGAGGCCGGGGAGCGTCGTCAGCCACCACGAGGTGCGCAGGAAGTCGCGGCCGCCCGCGACGAGCGAGCCCCACTCGGGAGCGGGGGGCGGCTCGCCGTAGCCGAGGAACGACAGCGACGACACCGCGAGGACCGCACCGCCGAGCTCGAGCGCGGCGAGCACGACGACGGGTCCGACGGAGTTCGGCAGGACGTGGCCGAACAGGACGGTCCACCAGCGGCTGCCGCCCGCCTGCGACGCCTCGACGAACCCGGACGTCCGCACGCGCAGCACCTCGGACCGCATGATGCGGCTCACCGCCGCGACGTTCGCGATGCCGACGGCGATCGCGACGTTCACCGAGCCGAAGCCGAGCACCGTGATGAGCGCGAGCGAGAGCAGCAGCGCGGGGATGGACAGGAGCACGTCGACGACCCGCATGGCGACGTCGTCGACGAGACCGCCGACGAACCCCGCGACGAGCCCGACGAGCGCGCCGACGACGAGCCCGACGAGCACCGCGACGAGCGCGGCCCGGAGAGTGAGCGGCGTGCCGTGCACGACGCGCGTGTACAGGTCGCGGCCGAGCTGGTCGGTGCCGAACCAGTGCGCGGCCGACGGCGGCTGCAGCTTGTCGGCCGGCACCCCGACGAGCGGGTCACCGGGTGCGAGGAGCGACGGCGCGAAGGCCGCGACGACGACCGCGAGCGACCACACGAGCGCGAGCACCAGGCCGGGCCGGCGGGCGAGGTCCTCGACGCGGGACCGCCACGGGCCGCGGTGGGTGAGCTCGTCGTCGTGCTCGCGGACGGCGTCGGCGAACCGGTCGGCGGCCGTCGCGGTGAAGTCGTCGGCGCGCGTGCCCGGGTCGAGCGCCGTGGGGACGAACCCGTCGGGGCGCGACGGGCCTGAGCCGGTGAGGCTGTCGATCGTGCTCATCGCGCACCTCCGGCGGGGACGGCGTCGGCGTGCTCCGCGGGCGCGGTGGTCGGCGGCGGCGTGACGTGCGCGTCGGCGGCCGGACGGCCCGCGTCGTCGGGCTCGGGCGTGACGCCCGCCGCACGACCGCCCGTCACGATGCGCGGGTCGAGCAGCGGGTAGACCACGTCGACGAGCAGGTGGGTGAGCACGTAGACCGTCGCGGCGACGAGCACGACGCCCTGCACGACGGGGATGTCCTGCGAGGCGACCGACGTCGCGGTGAGGCGCCCGAGCCCGGCCCGGGAGAACACGGTCTCGGTCACGACCGCGCCGGACAGCAGCCCTCCGACGACCAGACCCGTCGCGGTGAGCGCGGGCAGGGCCGCGTTGCGCAGCGCGTGCCGCAGGTGCACGCGCACCCGGCCCGCGCCCTTGGCGACCGCGGTGTCGACGTACGGCTCGCGCAGCGTGTGCAGGAGGCTGCGCGACAACAGCTGCGCGATGATCGCAGACGTCGGCAGCGCGAGCGTCACGGCGGGCAGCACGATCGACGCGGCCCCCTGGTTGCCGAGCGCGGGGAAGATCGGCAGCTGGAACGAGAACCACTGCACGAGCGTCAGGCCGAACCAGAACGACGGGATCGCGACACCGAGCGGCGGCAGCGACAGCAGGAACCCCGCGAGCGCGCGGTTGCGCGTCGCGGTCGCGACGACCGCGAGCGTCCCGCCGCCGACGACCGCGAGCAGCAGCGCGGCCCCCGCGATCGCGGCGGTGGGCGGGATCGCCTGGGCGAGGAGCGTCGTGACCGGCTGCTTGCTCACGACGGACGTGCCGAGGTCGCCGCGCACCGCGTCGAGCAGCTGCGTCAGGTACTGCACGGGCAGCGGCTGGTCGAGCCCGTACTCGGCGCGCAGCGCGTCGAGCTGCTCGGGGGTCACGTCGGACGAGTCGCCGCCGTACATGATCGACACGGGGTCGCCGGGGAGCGCGTAGAGCACGACGAAGGACACGGTGTACGCCGCCCACAGCACGAGCACGGCGAGGCCGAGCCGGCGGGCGAGGTACCGCGTCACGGCGTCACCGCCGGGGCGTGCGGTGCGGGCGTCATGGGTGCTCCTTCGGTGCGCGGGACGGTGCGCGCGTCGGTCGTCCGTGCTTGCACGACGGGGGTGCCGTGCCGGGTCATCACCTGGAGCACCCCGCCACGTCCGGAGGGTTGCTGCCCGACCAGCCAGGGCTTGTCGTCGGGTCTCGTGACCGGCCCGGAACGTAGGAACGCGGCCGGGGGCGGTCAACGGTCCGGCGTGCGTGTCCCACGATCCGGACACGGCGTCTCACGTGCGTCCCGCCGCCTGAGACGACCCCGCGCGGGCGTTGACTGCCGGCTGTCCTGCGTCGACCCTGCGCGCAGCCACGCACCGACCGAGGAGCCGCCCATGAGCATCGACGTCCGCGACACCGCTCGCCTCGCTCACGAGCGGTACGCCGCGCCGCTCGCCGTCGACCTGCGCACGTCGCCGGTCGTCGAGCAGCAGCTCGCGCACCGCTCCGTCCGCCGCTACCTGCCCGACGAGGTCGACGACGCGACGATCCGGACGCTCGTCGCCGCCGCGCAGTCCGCCGCCACCAGCTCGAACCTCCAGCTCTGGAGCGTCGTCGCCGTCCGCGACGCCGCGACCCGAGCGCGCCTCGCCGAGCTCGCCGGTGGGCAGGCGCACGTCGTGCAGGCGCCCGTCCTGCTCGTCTGGCTGGTCGACCTCGCCCGCGCACACGCCGTCGCGGCCCGGCACGAGGCACCCACCGCGGGCGCCGAGTACCTCGAGACGGCCGTCGTCGGCTTCGTCGACGCCGCGCTCGCCGCGCAGAACGCGACGCTCGCCGCCGAGTCGCTCGGGCTCGGCACCGTCTACATCGGGGCGCTGCGCAACCACCCGGCCGAGGTGTCCGCGCTGCTCCGGCTCCCGGCGCACGCGTTCCCGGCCTTCGGGCTCGTCGTCGGGCACCCGGACCCCGCCGAGGGCACGCGCGTCAAGCCGCGGCTCCCGCAGTCGGCCGTGCTGCACCACGAGGTCTACGACGAGATCGCGCACGAAGCGGTCGAGGACTACGAGCGGCGCATCGGTGCGTTCTACGCCGACGAAGGCCTCGCGCACTCCTGGGTCGAGCGGCTGCTCGCCCGGCTGTCCGGCCCGCACGCGCTCAACGGCCGCGACCGGCTGCGCGAGCACCTGCACGACCGCGGCTTCCCGCTGCGCTGAGCCGCCCGCCCGTTCGTGCGCCCGGCCACGCCGACCCCGCTGACCCGTCCTGCCGACCGCCACCCCCAGGAGCCCCTCATGACCCGATCCACCGCCCCCGCCGAGGACCTCTCTCTCGAGGCCGCGGGCGCGCTCGCGCCGCTCGTCACCCCCGCCGACGCGGCCGCACGCGTCGCCGACGGAGCCGTCCTCGTCGACGTCCGCAGCGACGCCGGCCGCGCGCGCACCGGCGCGATCCCCGGCGCGACGGTCGTCGACCGGTACGCCGTCGACACGGACTTCGACCTCGCGTCGGCCGCGCGCGTCGCGCCCGTCGTCTCGCTCGACACGCCGATCGTCGTGGTGTGCGGGTCGGTCCGCGGCTCCGGACCGGTGGCCGCCGAGCTGCGCGCGCGCGGCTTCACGAACGTCGTGCACGTCGAGGGCGGCGCACCCGCGTGGAAGGACGCGGGGCTCCCGGTCGACGAGGTCACGGCGGGGGAGCCGTCCGCGTGAGCGCACCCACGACCGACCGGGTCGGCGGGACGCGGCACGGCGGGATCGTCGTGCGCCTCGTCGAGCCGCACGAGCACGACGAGGTGGCCCGCCTGTCCGTCGCGGCCTACGCGCACGACTACGAGCTCAGCGACACCTACCGGGCGTCGCTGGCCGACGTCGCGTCGCGGGCGGCCGAGCACGAGGTGTGGGTCGCGCAGGACGTGGCGACCGGCGCGCTGCTCGGCACGGTCGCGACGCCGCGCGCCGGCCGCCACATCTCGCCGCTCGGGGAGGACGGCGAGCTGGACTTCCGGCTGCTCGCGGTCGACCCGGCGGCGCGCGGCCGCGGCATCGGGACGCTGCTCACGCGGTTCGTCGTCGACCTCGCGCGGGCGCGCGGCCTGGCGCGCGCCGTCATGAACTCCGGGCCGCGGATGACGGGCGCCCACCGCCTGTACGAGGGGCTCGGGTTCGTGCGGGTGCCCGAGCGGGAGACGCGCGTCGTCGACGGCGGCACGCTGCTCGCGTTCGCCCTCGAGGTGCCGCCTGCGGACGACCGCGCCGAGGGCGACGGCCGGGTGGTGGATGCGCGGACCGACGAGCACGCCCGCGGTCTACCCTGACGGGATGACCGCATCGCTCGAGGCACCGCTGCACGACGCCGCCGGGACGGACGTCGCCGCGCAGGTCCGCGAGGTGGCGCAGCGCGCCAAGGTCGCGTCGCGTGCGCTCGCGACCGCGACCCGTGCCACCAAGGACGCCGCGCTGCACGCGCTCGCGGACGCGCTGGTCGCCGCCACCGCCGAGATCGTGGCCGCGAACGCCCTCGACCTGGACCGGGGCCGCGCCGACGGCATCTCCCCGGGGCTCCTCGACCGCCTGGCCCTCACGCACGAGCGCGTCGCGGCGATCGCCGACGCGCTGCGCGAGCTCGCGGGCCTGCCCGACCCGGTCGGCGAGGTCGTGCGCGGCTCGACGCTGCCGAACGGCCTCCGGCTGCGCCAGCTGCGCGTCCCGATGGGCGTCGTGGGCATGATCTACGAGGCACGGCCCAACGTGACGGTCGACGCCGCCGGCCTCGCGCTGAAGTCCGGCAACGCCGTGATCCTGCGCGGCGGGTCCGCGGCGGCCCACAGCAACGAGGTCATCGTCCGCGTGCTGTCCGACGCGCTCGTCGCGCAGCGCCTCCCCGGCGACCTCGTGCAGTCCATCGACGCGTGGGGTCGTCCCGGTGCCGTCGCGCTCATGCACGCGCGCGGGCTCGTCGACGTGCTCGTGCCGCGCGGGGGAGCGGACCTCATCGCGACCGTCGTGCGCGAGTCCACGGTGCCCGTGATCGAGACCGGCGTCGGCAACGTGCACGTCTACGTCGACGAGAGCGCCGACCTGTCCGTCGCGCTGCCGATCCTGCTCAACGCCAAGACCCAGCGCGTCGGCGTCTGCAACGCCGCGGAGACGCTGCTCGTGCACGAGGGCGTCGCCGACGAGTTCCTGCCCGTCGCGCTGGCGGCGCTCGCGGACGCCGGCGTGACGATCCACGGCGACGAGACGACGCTGCGGCTCGCGCCCGAGGAGGTGTCCGTCGTCGCCGCGACCGACGAGGACTGGGCGAAGGAGTACCTGTCGCTCGACCTCGCGGTCCGCGTCGTCGACGACCTCGACGAGGCGCTCGACCACATCCGCACGTGGAGCTCGGGGCACACCGAGGCGATCGTCACGCGCGACCTGGCCGCGTCCGAGCGGTTCGTCGCCGAGGTCGACTCCGCGGCCGTCATGGTCAACGCCTCGACGCGGTTCACCGACGGCGGACAGCTCGGCCTGGGCGCCGAGATCGGCATCTCCACCCAGAAGCTGCACGCCCGCGGCCCGATGGGCCTCGCCGAGCTCACGACCACCAAGTGGGTCGTGCAGGGCGACGGGCACGTCCGGCCCTGACGCCACAGCGCGTCGTGCGACACTTGTCGCTCCCCGACAACCCCACAGGAGGAACACCGTGCACAGCGCACTGATCGCCGCCGCCGAGGAAGCCGCCGAGCACGCCGTCGAGCTGCCGTTCTCGCCCGTGGTCTTCGGGGTCGGGGCGTTCGTCGGCCTCGTCGCCATGCTGCTGTTCACCTTCGCGTTCCGGAGCGTCGGGACCCGCCACTGAGCGCGGCGGGGAGCACCGGTCCGATGACGCAGCGGCGACCCCGCCTGGGGGTGATGGGTGGCACGTTCGACCCCGTCCACCACGGGCACCTCGTCGCCGCGAGCGAGGTCGCGGACCGGTTCGACCTCGACGAGGTCGTCTTCGTCCCCACGGGCCAGCCGACGTTCAAGCAGGAGCAGGACGTCACGGTCGCGGAGCACCGCTACCTGATGACCGTCATCGCGACGGCGTCGAACCCGCGGTTCACCGTGAGCCGCGTCGACATCGAGCGTCCCGGGCTGACCTACACGGTCGACACGCTCCGCGACCTCAAGACGCTGCGCCCGGACGCCGACCTCTTCTTCATCACGGGTGCCGACGCGATCGAGCAGATCCTCACGTGGAAGGATGCCGAGGAGCTGTTCGCCACGGCGCACTTCGTGGCGGTGACCCGTCCCGGTCACACGTTGTCGGTCGACGGCCTGCCCGCCGACCGTGTGAGCATCCAGGAGATCCCCGCCCTGGCGATCTCCTCGACCGACGTCCGCGCGCGGGCACGCGCCGGCCAGCCGGTCTGGTACCTCGTCCCCGACGGGGTGGTCCAGTACATCGCGAAGCACAGGTTGTATCGAGGTCAGTCATGAGTGAACCGGGAGAGCGGCGGCGTCGCCGCGAGCTCGAGCGCGCCGCCGCCGAGCAGGAGGCCGCTCAGGGGCAGTCGTCCCGTCGCGCCATGCGCGAGCAGACGACGGGTGGCTCCGGCGTGCCGTCCTGGTCGCAGCCGGCCGACGACCAGCCGGCGCGGTCCCGCCGGTCGAGCCGCGACACCACGCTCGACCCGACGAGCGCGCCTCGCCCGGCCGCGGGTGCGCAGCCGCCCGCCGCCCCGTCCGCGCCCGCGTGGCCGACCGCGACGTCGCGCCCGGCCGCGCCGCAG